>NZ_BAAGRF010000012.1:0-202100 GCF_054783095.1 Intrasporangium mesophilum
GCCGCCAAGGCCGCACCGGCTCCGGCCGCCAAGGCCGCACCGGCACCCGCAGCACCCCCCGCTCCGGCGCCGAAGGCACCGGCGGCTGCTGCGCCGTCCGCGCCCGCTGCTCGCGCGGCGACGCCCACCCCCGCCCCGGCGCAGCCGCGCCGTGACGGTGGCCAGGGCGGCCCCGGCTCGTCGGGGCCGCGTCCGGCTCCCCGTCCGGGGCAGCCGCGACCCGGCAACAACCCGTTCGCCTCGAGCCAGGGCATGGGCCAGAGCCGTGGCCCGCGTCCCAGCGACGCCGGCCCGCGCCCGGGCAACAACCCGTTCAGCTCGAGCCAGGGTATGCCGCGTCCGCAGCAGCGCCCGGGCGGCCCGCGCCCCGCGGGTCCCGGCGGCGCTCCGCGACCCGGTGGCCCCGGTGCCGGCCGACCCGGTGCGCCCGGTGGCGCGCCGCGTCCCGGCGGTCCCCGTCCGAGCCCCGGCATGATGCCGGAGCGCAGCACGGTCGGCCGTCCCGGCCAGCGTCCTGCTCCGGGCCGTGGTGGTCCCGGCGGCGCCGGTGGCGGCCGCGGCGGCTTCGGTGGCGGCCCTGGTGGCGGTCGCGGCGGCGGCGGTGGCCGTGGCGGTTTCGGTGGCGGCCCGCGTGGTGGCGGTCCCGGTGGCCGTGGCGGCACGCAGGGTGCCTTCGGCCGCGGTGGCGGCCGTCCCGTGCGTGGACGCAAGTCCAAGCGCGCGAAGCGCCAGGAGTTCGAGCAGATGCAGGCGCCGTCGATCGGTGGCGTCACCGTCCCGCGCGGCGACGGCTCGACCGTCATTCGCGTGCGTCGCGGGTCGTCGCTGACCGACTTCGCGGACAAGATCAACGCCAACCCGGCATCGCTGGTCACCGTGCTGTTCCACCTCGGTGAGATGGCCACGGCGACGCAGTCGCTCGACGAGGACACCTTCAAGCTTCTCGGCGCCGAGCTCGGCTACGACGTCCAGGTCGTCTCGCCCGAGGAGGAGGAGCGCGAGCTCTTCGAGTCGTTCAACATCGACCTCGACGCGAGCATCGAGTCCGAGGACGAAGAGGACCTCGAGGCGCGTCCGCCGGTCGTGACCGTCATGGGCCACGTCGACCACGGCAAGACGCGACTGCTCGACGCGATCCGCAACGCCGACGTGGCTGCAGGCGAGGCGGGTGGCATCACCCAGCACATCGGTGCCTACCAGGTCCGCAAGGAGCACGAGGGCATCGAGCGGGCGATCACCTTCATCGACACCCCGGGTCACGAGGCGTTCACCGCCATGCGTGCCCGTGGTGCCAAGGTGACCGACATCGCGATCCTCGTCATCGCCGCCGACGACGGTGTCATGCCGCAGACCATCGAGGCGCTCAACCACGCCCAGGCTGCGGACGTGCCGATCGTCGTCGCCGTCAACAAGATCGACGTCGAGGGCGCCAACCCCGCGAAGATCCGCCAGCAGCTCACCGAGTACAACCTCGTGGCCGAGGAGTACGGCGGCGACACGATGTTCGTCGACGTCTCGGCCAAACAGGGCATCAACATCGACGGCCTGCTCGAGGCGGTCCTGCTGACGGCCGACGCGGCGCTCGACCTGCGCGCCAACCCCGACCGTGACGCCAAGGGTGTCGCGATCGAGGCCAACCTCGACCGTGGCCGCGGTGCCACCGCGACCGTGCTCGTGCAGACGGGCACGCTCCAGGTGGGCGACGCGATCGTCACCGGCTCGGCCTACGGCCGTGTCCGGGCGATGCTCGACGAGCACGGCCAGCATGTCGACGAGGCGGGCCCGTCCCGTCCCGTCCAGGTGCTCGGCCTGTCGTCCGTGCCTCGCGCCGGCGACACGTTCGTGGTCGCGCCCGATGACCGCACGGCTCGCCAGATCGCCGAGAAGCGTGAGGCGGCCGACCGTCAGGCCTCGCTGGCCAAGGCCCGCAAGCGGATCTCCCTGGAGGACCTCAACGAGGCGCTCGCGGCCGGCAAGGTCGAGACCCTCAACCTCATCCTCAAGGGTGACGTGTCGGGTTCGGTCGAAGCCCTCGAGGATGCACTGCTCAAGATCGACGTCGGCGACGAGGTCGACCTGCGCATCATCGACCGCGGTGTCGGCGCCATCACGATGAACAACATCAACCTCGCGATGGCCTCCAACGCGATCATCATCGGCTACAACGTGCGAGCCGAGGGTCAGAACGCCGACTACGCCGAGCGCGAGGGTGTCGAGATCCGCTACTACTCGGTGATCTACCAGGCCATCGAGGAGGTCGAGGCGGCTCTCAAGGGCATGCTCAAGCCCGAGTACGAAGAGGTCGAGCTCGGCACGGCCGAGATCCGCGAGATCTTCCGCTCGAGCAAGTTCGGCAACATCGCAGGGTCGATCGTCCGCAGCGGCGAGATCAAGCGTGGCTCGAAAGCTCGGATCACCCGCAACGGCGTGGTCGTCTCCGAGAACGTCGAGATCGCCGGCCTGCGCCGGTTCAAGGACGACGTCACCGAGGTCCGCGAGGGCTACGAGTGTGGTATCAACCTCGGGTCGTTCAACGACCTGCAGCTCGGTGACCTCATCGCCACCTACGAGATGCGTGAGAAGCCGCGGGCCTGAGGCCCCGACGCACAGCGCGTCTCAACCGACGGCGCCGGCTCCCGGTCAGGGAGCCGGCGCCGTCCGCCCGTTAGGGTTGAAGAGCTCGAGCTGCCCGCCGTGGCATGCCCGGGCGCCCGTCACCATCAGGAAGAGGTAGCCATGGCTGACCCCGCCCGCGCCCGCAAGATCGCCGACCGGATCAAGGTCATCGTCGCCGAGTACCTCGAGTTCCGGCTGAAGGACGAGCGTCTCGGTTTCGTCACCATCACCGACTGCCGCGTCACCGGGGACCTCCAGCACGCCACCGTGTTCTACACCGTGTTCGGCTCCGACGAGGAGCGGCAGGCCACCGCCGACGTGCTGGAGCTCAACAAGGGCCGGATCCGCTCCGCGGTCGGCAAGGGCATCGGCATCCGGCTCACGCCGTCGCTGGAGTTCATCGCCGACGCGATCCCCGAGGGCGCGGCGCACCTCGAGGACGTCATGGCCAAGGCTCGGGCCCGCGACGCGGAGCTCGCCCGAGCCTCCGCAGGCGCGACCCATGCCGGCGATGCCGACCCGTACCGCAAGCCGGCCGACCACGACGAGTCCGACCTGCTCGACGGGGACCCCGACGACCTCGACGTGCGATGAGCGACGAGCTCGGGGGCCTGCTCGTCGTCGACAAGCCAGCAGGGTGGACCAGCCACGACGTCGTCGCACGCGCACGCCGGCTGTGCGGCACGCGCCGCGTCGGCCACGCCGGCACGCTCGACCCGATGGCGACTGGGGTGCTCGTCCTCGGCGTCGACCGCGGCACCAAGCTGCTCACCTTCCTCGTCGGCTGTGACAAGTCGTATGCCGCGACCATCCGACTCGGCATGGCGACCCTCACCGACGACGCCGAGGGCGAGACCGTCGAGGCGCTCGGCGTCGACGACATCCCCGCACTCGAGGCGGCGCTGCCGGCGGCCGTGGCCCGCCTCACCGGCGAGATCCAGCAGGTGCCGAGCGCGGTGAGTGCCATCAAGATCGACGGTGTGCGCAGCTACGCCCGGGTGCGCCAGGGTGACGCCGTCGAGCTGGCCGCGCGGCCGGTGACCGTCAGCCGCTTCGCCGTCCTGTCGGTGCGTCCGCGCCAGGCCACCGTCGAGGTCGGTCCGGAGCTCGATGTCGTCGACGTCGATGTCGAGGTGGACGTCTCGTCCGGCACCTACGTCCGGGCACTCGCCCGCGACCTCGGTGCGGCGCTCGGCGTCGGAGGCCATCTCACGGCTCTGCGGCGCACCCGCGTCGGGACGTTCGGCCTCGACTCGGCGGTGACCCTCGACGCGCTCGCGGCCACGGTCGAGCGGGACGGTCGAGACGGCATACCGCTCATCCCCATCGCGCAGGCTGCTCGCGCTCAGCTGCCCGTCCACGAAGTCTCCGTCGAGGAGGCCGTGCGGCTCGGGCACGGACAGCGCATCGCGAGCACCATCGGCGGGGCCGCCGCGGTCGCCGCGATCGACCCGGGCGGTCGCCTCGTCGCGGTGCTCGACGAGACCACCCCGATGGCCCGTTCCAAGGTGGTCTTCGCCACCTCCGACGGCTCGCGCTGACGGGCGTGCGCGGCGGTTCCGGAGCGGCCACTACAGTGGTCGCCGTGCACCGCTGGTACGGACTCGACGACATCCCGGGCGACCTCGGGCCCACCGTCGTCACCCTCGGAAACTTCGACGGGGTCCACCGAGGCCATCGCGAGGTGCTCACGCGCGTCGTCCGCGAGGCCGCGGACCGGGGCGCGACGCCTGTGGCGGTGACGTTCGAGCCGCATCCCATCGCCGTGCTCTACCCGGACCGCGCGCCGGCCGCCGTCATGTCGCTCCAGCAGCGGCTCGACGCGCTCGAGGTCGTCGGCCTCGGGGCGGTCCTCGTGCTCGAGTTCACGCACGAGTTCGCCCAGCAGACGCCCGAGGAGTTCGTCAAGGCCACCTTCGTCGACGCCCTCGGCGCCGCGGCCGTCGTCGTCGGCAAGGACACGCGGTTCGGCGTGCGCAACTCCGGTGACGTCGAGACCCTTCGCGACCTCGGCACCCGCCACGGCTTCGATGTCGTCGCCCTCGACGACATCGGGGAGGGCGAGGCGCACGGCGCCCGCTGGAGCTCGACCCAGCTGCGAGCCGAGCTGCTCGCGGGCAATGTCACCCACGCCTCGCAGATCCTCGGGCGCCCACACCGTGTCACCGGCACCGTCGTGCACGGCGACCACCGCGGGCGCGAGCTCGGCTTCCCGACCGCGAACCTCTCCCAGGACCACGAGGGCCTCGTGCCCGCTGACGGCGTGTATGCCGGCTGGCTCGTCCGTCTCGACCTCGACCCGGGTGCCCACGACCGGACGCTGCCCGCTGCGGTCTCCGTCGGCACGAACCCGACCTTCGACGGGCACCAGCGGCGCGTGGAGGCCTACGTCCTCGACCGCACCGACCTCGAGCTCTACGGCGAGCGCGTCGCCGTCGAGTTCGTCTCGCACCTGCGTCCGACCCTGAGGTTCGACTCGGTCGACGCGCTCATCGGCCAGATGACGCAGGACGTGGACCGGTGCCGGGCGATCCTGTCCGCGATCGTCCCGTCGTAGCCGCGAGCCGGCCCCGCGGCTGGCAGTGGCACCGCAACACACCCGGAAACCGGCAGCGCGCCATGGTTGCAACACGGTCTGATTGACGCTCCGGCGCAGAGCGCCGGCTCCACCCGGGTGTGTTGCGCGGACGTCCACGCCGGCACGCACGTCACGGTGCGGTGTCGAACGCCTCCCAACGCGTGACTGGACCGCGCTAACTTGACATCATCCCGCCATGGCGGGTGCCCGCAGACGCCGATGACGGGCTCCGCAGCGACGAAGGAGTCCCCATGCCCCTGCAGTCCCTTGCCGACCAGGATGTCAGGCAGGACGTCCTCGACCACCGGGCCTCGAGCGTGGGTGCGCTCTTCCGGTCCCGGGTCGAGGCGACCCCCGACAAGCCGGCATACCTCTACTTCAAGGACGGCGGCAGTGAGCTGACGACACTGACGTGGCGGCAGACGCACGACATCGTCACGGAGTGGGCTGCCGGGCTGGTCAGCCTCGGCGTCGAGCTGGAGGACCGCGTCGCGATCGCGTCGACGACCAGGGTCGAGTGGATCCTGGCCGACCTCGCCATCATCTGCGCGGGCGGCGCGACCACGACGGTGTACCCGACGACGATCGCCGAGGACGTGGCGTACATCCTGTCCGACTCCGGCAGCGGGATCGTCTTCGCCGAGGACGACGAGCAGGTCGCCAAGCTCGAGCACGTCCGCTCGGAGATCCCGGGGGTGCGCCAGGTCATCACGATGACCGGGTCGGGCAGCGAGGACGGCTGGGTCATCACGACCGACGAGCTCGCGGCCAAGGGTCGCGAGCTGCTGGCTCAGACCCCGGACGCCGTCGACAGCCGCATCGACCAGCTCGGGCCCGAGCACCTCGCGGTGGTCATCTACACCTCCGGCACCACCGGCCGGCCCAAGGGCGTGCGCCTCGTCCAGGACAGCGTCGTCTACGAGGGCGCCGTCATCGACGCGATCGGGACGCTGACCAAGGACGACCTGCAGTTCCTCTGGCTGCCGCTGTCCCATGTCTTCGGCAAGATGCTCGTCGCGACCGGCCTTCAGATCGGCTTCCCCACCGCCGTGGACGGCCGGGTCGACAAGATCGTCGAGAACATGGCGGTCATCCGGCCGACCTTCATGGCCGGACCTCCGCGCATCTTCGAGAAGGCTCACGGCCGGATCATGCTGATGTTCGCAGGCGAGCAGGGCGTGAAGAAGAAGCTCATCGACTGGGCGCTCGGCGTCGGCGGTCAGATGCGCGACGTCCGGACCCGTGGCGAGCAGCCGTCGACAGTGCTGTCGGTGCAGCACCAGCTCGCGACGAGGCTCGTGCTGTCCAAGGTGCAGGAGCGGTTCGGCGGGAGGGTTCGGTTCATGATCAGCGGCTCGGCACCGCTCAACGCCGACGTCGCGCGCTGGTTCGGCGCCGTGGGCCTGCTCGTCCTCGAGGGCTACGGCCTCACCGAGAGCTCGTCGGGCACGACGGTGAACAAGCCCGAGTCGGGGGCGTACCTCTACGGCTCCGTCGGCTGGCCGCTGCCCGGCACGGAGGTGAAGATCGCGCAGGAGGACGGCGAGATCCTCATCAAGGGTCCGGGCGTGATGCGCGGCTACCACAACAACGCCGAAGCCACGGCGCAGGTGCTCACCGACGACGGATGGTTCCACACCGGCGACATCGGCCGCGTCGACGAGCGGGGCTTCCTCTACGTCACGGACCGCAAGAAGGACGTCTTCAAGACCTCGGGCGGCAAGTTCATCGCGCCGGCCGAGATCGAGGCGAAGTTCAAGGGCCTGTGCCCCTTCGTGAGCCAGTTCCTCGTGCACGGCGCCGGCCACAACTACGCCACAGCCCTGGTCACGCTCGACCCCGACGCGATGACCGCATGGGCCGCGAAGGCGGGTCTGGCGGGCACGTCGTACGCCGAGATCGTGACCTCCGACCAGGCCCGGGCTCTCGTGCAGGGCTACGTCGACCAGCTCAACGACGGGCTCAACCGCTGGGAGACGATCAAGAAGTTCACCATCCTCGACAAGGACCTGACCATCGAGGAGGGGGACCTGACGCCGAGCATGAAGCTGCGGCGCAAGGCGGTCACCGAGAAGCACCAGGTCGAGCTCGAGGCGATGTACTCCGACTGAGTTCTTTGGCTCGCTCCGCTCGCTGGTGCACGCTGGCGCTCGCTTCGCTCGTCAGTCCAGGCGTGACGCGCGCCGAACTCGGGGACCCTTATCATGGTCCGATGCCCGGAGAGTCCCTGTTCAACGCCCTCGAGCCCCTGCTGGAGCGGGTCAACAAGCCCATCCAGTACGTCGGTGGTGAGCTCAACTCCACGGTCAAGGACTGGCACGTCGGCGGCTTCGGCCCCGGCGGGGAGGAGCTGACCACCCGCTGGGCGCTGATGTACCCCGACGCCTACGAGGTCGGCGTGCCCAACCAGGGCGTCATGATCCTCTATGAGGTCATCAACGAGCGGGCAGACGCCCTCGCCGAGCGGACGTATGCCGTGTGGCCCGACATGGAGGCGCAGCTGAGGTCGGCGGCCCTTCCACAGTTCACCGTGGACGGTCATCGCTCGGTGCGCGACTTCGACGTCTTCGGCGTGTCGTTCTCGACCGAGCTGGGCTACACCAACCTGCTGACCGCGCTCGACCTGGCGGGCATCCCCCTGCACGCCGCCGACCGCGCCGAAGATGACCCGCTCGTCATGGCGGGCGGCCACGCGGCGTTCAACCCAGAGCCGATCGCGCAGTTCATCGACTGCGCCGTGGTCGGCGACGGCGAGCAGGCGGTGCTCGCCGTGACGGACATCGTGGGGGAGTGGAAGGCGGCGGGCCGTCCCGGTGGGCGGCGCGAGCTGCTGCTGCGCCTGGCTCGCACCGGTGGCGTGTACGTCCCCGCGTTCTACGACGTGTCCTACCTGCCCGACGGCCGCATCAAGCGCGTCGCTCCGGCGACGAACGCTCACGGGGTGCCCTGGCGCGTGTCGAAGCACACGGTCATGGACCTCGACGCCTGGCCCTACCCGAAGCAGCCGCTCGTGCCTCTGGCGGAGTCGGTGCACGAGCGGATGTCGGTCGAGATCTTCCGTGGCTGCACCCGGGGGTGCCGGTTCTGCCAGGCGGGCATGATCACCCGTCCGGTGCGTGAGCGGTCGATCACCGGCATCGGCGAGATGGTCGAGCGTGGCCTCGCCGCGACCGGGTTCGAGGAGGTCGGCCTGCTCTCCCTCAGCTCGGCCGACCACAGCGAGATCGCGGACATCACCAAGGGCCTCGCGGACCGCTACGAGGGCACCCAGACCGGGCTGTCACTGCCGTCCACCCGGGTCGACGCCTTCAACATCGACCTCGCCAACGAGCTGACCCGCAACGGCCGGCGGTCCGGGCTCACGTTCGCCCCGGAGGGCGGCTCCGAGCGCATCCGCAAGGTCATCAACAAGATGGTCAGCGAGGACGACCTCATCAAGACTGTCGCCGCGGCGTACGGTGCCGGCTGGCGGCAGGTCAAGCTCTACTTCATGTGCGGCCTGCCCACCGAGACCGACGATGACGTGCTGCAGATCGCCGAGCTCGCCAAGAAGGTCATCGAGACGGGACGCCAGGTGTCCGGCCGCCGCGACATCCGCTGCACCGTGTCGATCGGCGGGTTCGTGCCCAAGCCGCACACGCCCTTCCAGTGGGCGGCTCAGCTCGGCGCCGAGGACACCGACGCGCGGCTCCTCAAGCTGCGCGAGGCGATCCGCGCCGACCGGCGCTACGGCTCGTCGATCGGCTTCCGTTACCACGACGGCCAGCCCGGCATCGTCGAGGGGCTGCTCTCTCGCGGCGACCGCCGGGTGGGCCGCGTCATCGAGCAGGTCTGGCGCGACGGCGGCCGCTTCGACGGCTGGTCGGAGCACTTCTCCTACGACCGCTGGATGCGGGCCGCTGAGACCGCCCTTGCCGACGAGCCGGTCGACGTGGCGTGGTACACCACGCGGGAGCGGGCCCAGTCCGAGGTGCTGCCCTGGGACCACCTCGACTCGGGCCTGGACAAGGACTGGCTGTGGGAGGACTGGCAGGACGCCATCGACGAGACCGAGGTCGACGACTGCCGGTGGACGCCGTGCTTCGACTGTGGCGTGTGTCCCCAGATGAGCACTGAGATCGAGATCGGCCCGACGGGCAAGAAGCTGCTCCCGCTCACGGTGCTGGGCTCAGGGCGCCAGGAGCTGCTCGAGCACGCCCACTGAGCTGTCGGCTCGTCCATCCGTCGTAAGGACATACGTATGCCGCCCGGCCGGGTAGGAAGGCCGAGCGGCATACGGGTATGGGCGTCGCTCAGCAGGCACTGCCTGCGGCGGGGCCGGTGCTGCTGTAGCTGCGGCAGAGGACCAGCTGGCCGTTCTGCGTGACGACCAGCTGTGCGCCGGTCGCCTCGAGGCTGGTGAGCACGACGGTCCACTGGGTGTTGCCGACGCCGCCGCACCCGACCTGCTGGGCGGTCGGGGTCGGAGGAGCGGTGATGGTCGCGGTGATCGGCGGCACCGTCGCGCGGCCGTTCTTGTCCGTCGCGAGCTGGACGAGCGGCGAGACGCCGGCCTGAGCCTGGACCGGGTTCTGGCCGGGGACGACCTTGCCCGAGGGGTTCTGGCAGTTGTAGTTGGCCTGGCCGGTCGCGGTGACCTGCCCGAAGGCCGGGATGTTGCCGAGTCCGCTGAAGTTGCCGCCCGAGACGGTCACGGACGGGCCGTTGAAGGCGGCAGTGGGCTGCGACTTGACGTTGACGGCCGCCGATGCCGAGTTGGCGCCGAGCACGATCGCGGCGATACACGCGACGATCGCGATGAGGAGGGACCTGGTGCCCTTCATGTGCTTCCTACTTTCCTGGATGGTGCTGTCCCGACCCCCGACTCGGGTCCGCCGTGCGTGGTCGGATCGACCGCGTCGACGGCTCAGAGGCGTGACGCGTCCCCCTCGATACGCGCCGCGCAGAAGTGGCGGCAAATGCCGGAAAGGTGAGCGGCCAACCCGGGGCAATCGCGGCGGACTGCCTCGGATCGACCATTCGCCCTAGGTGGTTCCGTTGGTTTCGTGCCCGAGGTGGTGGTCCGGTCCAGCCGTGCTGGGGCGGACCACCACCTCGCGGCGTTGAGGGAGGTCAGGTCACGGACTGGTGATCGTGCCTCCGTTGTCGATCGAGAGCGTGAAGTTCTCGTCGCCACACACTCCGGTGATGCCGAGATGCGTGGCGTCACCGCTGTAGCTGACGAGCCACCTGTACTTCGATGCGTTCGCGCTGAGGATCGAGAACGAGTTGTTGTTGGTCACCGCAGAGCTTGCGGCGTTGAGTGGGACGCCGGACTCGGTGTACACGGCTGCAGCGCCGCCCGGGTCGCACGTCGCGTTGTTCGGGCCGAAGAGCTTGAACGTGACGGTGCCCGTCGGGTCGCCGCCCGCCGATGCGGTCACGTGGATCGAGTCCTGCGGACGCAGCGACTGCGCCGTGGTCGCCGAGGCCGGGGCCTTGTTGACCGTGCTGGACTCGTTGTTGTCACCGCAGTGGCCCGAGATCGGGTCGTTGTTGGCGTCGCCGCTGTAGCTCGCGATCCAGTAGTACGTCCCCACAGCCGTCGGCTTGTAGTCCTTCGACGTGTAGGCGCCGTTGCCGCTCACCGTCACGGTGTCCGTGAAGACCGCGGGCAGGGTGCACGTGGCGTTGTCGAACAGCTTGAACGTGATCGTCCCGGTCGGGTTGAAGCCGCCCGACAGGGTCGCGGTGTCGTGGATGTTCGAGTCGATGATCACCGAGTCGGTTGCGACCGTGACGATGGCCGGGCTGGCCTTGTTCACGACGCTCGCCTCGTTGGCGTCTCGGCAGCTGCCGGAAGCCGCGGCATTGTTCCCGTCACCGCTGTAGCTCGCGACCCAGTAGTACGTGCCGGCCGCAGTCGTCGTGTAGCTGGCGCTTGTCGGGTACGTCCCGTTGCCGTTCACGGACACGGTGTTGGTGAACACCTGGTTCGTGCACTGGTCGTCGCTGTAGAGCCGGAAGGTGATCGTCCCGGTCGGGCCGACTCCGCCGGACAGCGTCGCCGAGTCGCTGATCGCGGCACCGACGGTCACCGGACCGGACGCGTGCGTCACGATCGCCGGGCCGGCCTGGATCACGGTGCTGACCTCGTTCAGGTCGCCACAGTGACCGGTTGCCGGCTCGTTCTTGGCGTCGCCTCCGTAGGAAGCGATCCAGTAGTACGTGCCGGTGTTGGCGGGCGTGTAGGTGACTGGCCCGTAGTCCCCGTTGCCGGAGACCGGCCTCGAGTCGGTGAAGATCTCGGAGCCGGCGGTGCACGCGTCAGTCGGGTACAGCTTGAACGTGATCGTGCCCGACGCGTCGGTGGTCGCGCCCGAGAGGGTCGCGGTGTCACTGATCGCCTGGCCGACCGTGACCGAGTCGGTCGCGTGCGTGACGATGCTCGGCGAGAACTTCTTCACGCCGAAGCACTCGCCGGTGCTGGAGTCTCCGGAGCCCGAGTAGTTGGGCGTGTCAGGCGTGTAGACGGCCCGGAAGCACCACGTGCCGACGATGTTGGCGACGACGGCATCCGAGTCAGCGGTGGACGTGGGGCTTACCCCAGGCGTCAGCGTCTTGTTGCTGCCGGCTGGGGTGCCTCCGCTGCTGCAGTCGCCGCCGTTGTTGGCGACCTGCGTGGGGTTGCAGACGAAGAAGTCGACCGTCCCCGTGGGCGAGCCACCGAATGCCGTTCCGGTCACGACCGCGTGGTCCGTGACGCTGGTGCCGACCGGCACCGGAGCGGTGATCGGGGTGCCGCCTGCCCGTGGAGTCGTGACCGTCGTGGTCGACGCCGGCCCGATCGTGACGTCCTCAGCGCCCACGGTGCAGTTCGCGTTGTGCGAGGCGCCCGTGGTGTTCGGCGAGTCACCGGTGTACGACGCCTTCCAGTGGTAGGTCCCAGCAGTCGTCGGCGTGTACGACGCTGGGCCGTAGTTCGACTTGTCGCCGCTCACGGTGACCGACTGGGTTGCCGCAGTGATCTGGCTTCCACAGCCGCTGGCGGACGGGCCGAACAGCGTGAACGTGATCGTTCCGGCTGCCGCCGTCCGGCTGGCCGGGGCGGGGGCCGTGATCTCGATGATGGCGGGAGTCGGCTGCGGGGCCGTGCCGGTCAGCGAGGCGGTGTCGGTGATCGGGCTGCCGAGAACGACGTTCGCGCCGGCGGTCGTCGTGAGGACCGGCGTGACCGGGTTCACGGTGAAGCACTCCGACGCGCGCGAGTCACTCGACCCACCGATGCCGGTGGCGGGATCGCCGCTGAAGGTCGCCCTCCAGCAGTACCGTCCGGCCGCGGTCACCCAGGCGCTCGGTGACACGACGGTGACGGGATAGGCAGCCCCGCTCAGAGGGGTGCTACCGATGCTCGTTCCGCCCGAGCCGCAGAGCCCCGGCGAGTCCACCTTGCACAGGGAGAACGCGACAGAGCCGCCCGGAGTGGCCGTGCCGCCGGTGATGTCGACGACGGCCGAGTCCTTGACCTGGACGACACCAGCTGTCGTGATGGACACGCCACCTGCAGGCACGGTCGTCGTCCCGTCAGCGAGCTTCGGGGTCGTGACTGTGGTTGAGGTGCAGCTGCCGAGGGTGACGCCACTCGTCAGGATGGTGTCCTTGTAGTCAGCCGTGTCCGAGTTGCCGGTCACGGTGCTCGGGATGATGTTCGCGAACGACAGGCACGAGTGGACGCCGCCGTTGATCGTCTGCGTGATGTTGATCGCGGCCTCGCCACGGAAACCATCCGCGCTGTATGCCGCCTTGCCATACGTTGTCGGGATCTGCACCGCCGGACCGAGGGTCAGGTTCGACCCGGAGCCACTCCAGACCCGAAGGAACAGGTCCTTGCTGCTGCCTGACTGGTCCCACAGGATCAGGAAGTCGCCGGACGCACGGTTCTTCCACGGGTTACACGTGGAGATGAGGGTCGCGTCTGACACGCTTCCGTCGAACTTGCAGGCTGTGGGCGCAGCGTTCTTCATGAACTCGAACGAGATGAACCCGCTGCCGTTGTTCGCGTCCCGTTCCCACGCGAAGTAGATCCAGTCGTCCTGGGTGGTGTCCTTGCCGCTGTTGAGCCAGGCCTGGCGGAGGTCCACCTGAGAATTCGGGTTCGTCGTGTCGAGCATCGGCAGCGCGGCGTTGTGGATGACGCCGATCTTCGTCGTGTTCGAGTTCTTCGGCCCGAGCTCCTTGACGTTGCCGAAGAGGTCAGGAAGGTTGATCTGGTTGAGCGAGTTGTCGGGCACGTTCCCGTCGATGTTCATGTTCGTCGGTGGGGTGGTGCTTGCCACGGCGACCGGTGCCGCCAGGATGGCGGCCGGCAGCGCAAGTGCTCCGATGACGGCAAGCACTCGTGCGCGCTTCCGGCGACGCGTCGTCAGGACCTTTCGCGGTTCTGGCCGCCCTGGTGGCGCGCTGAGTGGTCGGTTCATGAGTTCTCCAAGGTGTGGCGGAGGAACCCGCTCCCTTTCGGCGCGGGTGAGCGCTCACGACCGCGCGGTCGCATGGTGCATCCCCATGACCCCCGAGATCCCCACTCACCACAGGCGCCGCACCCACGGCTGCCCGTTTTCATGATTACCCGCCTAAGACGGTATGCAGGGTCGCGCGGATACGCGGCGAAACGCGCGAAGGCGCCCGTTATGAGCGACAAGTCCCGGGACAATTACCGAAATGCATCGCAATCCTGCGGTAAGGCCGGAATAGTGCTCTCCGAGCACCCGTCGGGCGCTGCATGTGCCGCCCACGTCGCGCTCCGCACGATAAGCGGCTCTGGCGGGGTTATGAGGCGTTTCGCTCGCATCGTGACGATGTGACCGGCCGGGTCGGCGCAGACCCCGCAGATCGCGTCAAACGCCCTGGGGCGCAACGGATCAGGACATCTCAAGCCAAAGATGTATATATGCCTATCAATGGCGATAGAAACATATCTGTCGGTCATTGGAGAAATGAGGCAAGACGGTCCGATTGAACAGCCGGAAAGTGTGTGAGTATTTCGGATTCTCCTGAGGGATGCAAGCCCCTTGCCTAATATCGAGGAAGGGTGTCGTCCGCCGGTCCCGGGTAGGTCTTTTCAAGACCGTGTCAGCGGGTGGCCTGTCAGGGTCCGGCTGGGCGCACGCCTTGTGGCGGCGGCGACGCCGTGGGGTGACGTGGGGCAGGCGAGGCGTGCCACCACACTGCATCAGGTCTCGGGGACTGACTGGCGATGATGCGCGGCGTTGGGGGGTGGCGCGATCGCGAAACATCTGGCTCGGTTCCCCAAAGGGGCAAGCAGATATGGGTACTCCCAAGAAGAGTCCGCGAAGGCGGACGCTCAAATCCATCACAGCCGCGATCGCGGTCGGTGCGGCCATGTTCCTCGCGGGCAACGTGCCGCCGGCTTTCGCAGTCCACGACAACACGTTCCAGCTCGACGGCGACGTCCTCGCCTCCACGACGACCACCGTCGGGGGCACCACGCAGACGGTCGACTGGGACAGCATCTTCACCGCGGCGGGCGCCAACAAGAACCCACTTCCGACGGGCTTCACGGCGGCGGTCTTCGACAACGACTTCACCACGAACGCCAACGGGTCGTTCAACACCAGCGACGCGACGACGTTCACGCAGGGCAGCAAGGACACCCTGCCGATCAGCGGCTGGTCGTGCACGTTCTCCTCGAACGTCAACAGCAAGATCGACGTGATGAACTCCTACACGACGGCCTACACCGCGCCGAACGGCGACCAGATCCTCTACTTCGCCCTCGAGCGCAATGCCAACACCGGTGACGCCAACGTCGCGTTCTGGTTCCTCCAGGACAAGAACGTCGGCTGTAACGACAACGGCGGGACCGCCGCGTTCACGGGCCAGCACGTCGACGGTGACCTGCTCATCGTCTCCGCCTTCACCAACGGTGGTGTCGTGAGCAACATCGACGCCTACCGGTGGAACGGCGGGGCCAACGGATCGCTGAACCCGACTCCGGTGGCTTCGGCCCACGGCGCCGACTGCAAGACCACCGGTGCCGGTGACAACGCGTGCGCGACCGTCAACACCGGGACGATCACCACGCCGTGGAGCACCTCGAACAAGCAGGACGGCGTCGGGCACTCGCTGCGCTCTACCGAGTTCTTCGAGGGCGGCCTGAACCTCACCAAGACGGGTCTCGGCGGCAAGTGCTTCAACACGTTCATGGCTGACACCCGGTCGTCGCAGTCGCTGACGGCGACGCTGTTCGACTTCTCGCTCGGCACCCTGGGTGAGTGCACGTCGAGCATCGTCACGACTCCGAGCATCAGCGCGCCGGTCACCATCCCGGCTTCGGGCACGATCTCGGGAGTCACTGACAGTGCGCTGCTCAAGGTCGATGGGATCTCTACGTTCAATGGGACGATCACGTGGAGCATCTGTGGTCCACTTGGTCTCGCCACCACGTCGAACTGCTTCAGTGGCGGCAGCCAGGTCGGATCGCCTACTACAGTCACGGCACAAGGCACGTACGTCTCGCCGCCGATCCAGGTCACCTCGGCAGGGCGCTACTGCTGGCGTGCCGAATTCTCCGGCGACGTGAATGCGGGCGTGCCGGGCTCAGCCGATCCGGGCATCGACCCCGCCACCGGCCTGCCGAGCACCAGCACGTCTGAGTGCTTCGTGGTGAACCCGCGTCAGACGACCCTCTCCACACAGGCGGGGGCCAGCCCGGTCGACTTCGGTCAGCCGGTGACTGACACGGCGACGCTCGGCAACACGGCCAACCGTCCGGGGTCCGGGGGAATCGGCTCCGATGGCTCCATCAACCCGACGACCCCAGGCGGCCCCGCCGGCGGCAAGATCACGTTCACCCTGTTCAAGGCGGACTGCTCGACGCTGGCAACGGGGACGGGAACCAACCCGCAGGACTTCACGGCTATCAGCGGTGACGGCACCTACGGTCCGGTCAGCTTCACTCCGGACGCACCGGGGACGTACCACTGGGTCGCGGTGTACAGCGGCGACAGCCCCAACACCCTGAAGTCGGACCACAACCTCACCTGCAACGACACCAATGAGGACGTGGTTGTCCGCCAGATCCCGACCGCGATCTCCACTGCGCAGCGGGCGTACCCGAACGACTCGGCGACCATCTCGTCGACCATCGCGGGTAACAACCTGCCGGGCACGGGCACTGTGGTGTTCAGCCTGTACAACAGCCTGGCCAACTGCCAGGCCGGTGGTACCACGGGCCGGCTCTACACGGAGACCCAGAACAATGTCGGCGGTCAGAACTCGGTGACGGTCAGCACGTCCAACACCAACGTGGCGGTCAACACCAACACGACGGTGTTCTGGAAGGTCACCTACGCACCTGGCGACCAGGCCCACACCGGCCGGCAGAGCAACTGCACGGAGAACACCGTGTTCGCGTTCAACAACGACAGCGGTCCGGGCACGCTCTTCCCGTGACCCGCGTCGCGTGACGAACTGATGCACTGACAGCGAGGGCCCCGGTCACCGACCGGGGCCCTCGTTTGCGTCGTGCGTCAAACCGGATAGCCCACGTGGGCCAGCGCCTGGCGCACCAGGACGCCATGCGATCCGGACATCTCGCCCGTGCGGGAGATGACGGCAGCTTCCTCGGGCGTCACCCAGGAGAGGTCGAGGGCGTCCTGCTGCGGGCGGCAGTCGCCCATCACCGCGACGACGAAGGCGAGCGAGACTGCGTGCTGCCGCGGGTCATGGAACGGCGTCACACCTGGCGTCGGGAAGAACTCTGCGACAGTGAACGGCTGTGGTGACAAGGGGATTCGCGGTAGTGCGACGGGTCCGAGGTCGTTCTCGATGTGCCGGGCCAGGGCGTCGCGGATCTTCTCGGTGTAGAGGACGCGGCCGCCGACGACCTCCTGGCCGATGCCGCCGTCGCTGTCGGCCCGCAGGAGCAGCCCGATGTGCGTCACGACGCCCTTGTCGTCGACCCGGACCGGGATCGCGTGCACGTAGAGGATGGGCAGCCGGTCGCGTGCGCTCTCGAGGTCGTCGCGGCTCAGCCATGCACTCGACGTCTCCGTTTCGCTCATGGCCCTCATCCTGCCAAACCCGGCGACATCCGCCGGCGCTCTGGGGCACCGTCCAGGTCAGGGCGGGGCAAGGTGTGGACCGAAGGGTCAGGGCCGCGCCGACCGCAGCCACGACCAGAGCACCGCGCCGGTGCGTTCCAGCTGTCCGCGGTCGACGACCGAGGGCACGTCCCGCGAGGAGTGGTAAGCGGCATACGGCACGCTCCCGAGCCGGGCCGCCGGGATGCCGACGGCCTCGAAGGACACGTGGTCGCTGGCTCGATTGGTGCACGAGCGGGTCGCGACGGGACCCGCTGCGCCCCGGATGGCCTGTGCCAGAGCGGGAGTGCCCCGCCCGCCGGAGCACACCGGCACCCGAGCGGTCCGCACCCCGACCCGGTCGAGCGCCACCATGCCGCGAGTCGCGCGGCGCTCCTCCGGGTCGAGGGTCGAGACGTAGTGGCGGGAGCCGAAGGCATAGAGCGTGCCATTTCCGCCCCGGGCCTCCTCGGCGCCGAAGGCGACGAACCGCACCGGAAGGGCAGCTGGCTGCTCTCGAGCCATGCGTGCCACCTCGGCCATGACCATGAGCCCCGACGCGTTGTCCTCGGCGCCGGGCGACTGGGGCACCGTGTCGAGGTGGGCACCCACCACCACGTGCGGTCGTCTGGAGTCGAACCCCGGCGGGTCGGCGAGGAGGTTGACCGCAGTACCGGCGGGCACGCGCACACCCCATGACACGCCGGCAGGCACCCGGAACTGCTGGAGCGTCACGTGGTACCCGGCAGCCCGCAGCCGCGCCGCCACGTATGCCGCTGCCTCGTCGTGGGCACGGCTCGCCGCGTCGCGAGGCCCGAGGCTCGCCAGGTCCCGGATGCCGGCGACGACGTGGTCCGCGTCGAAGGGTGCCGCGACCTGCGCCGTGCGCGACGGCGTCGGATGTGACGGACCGCCGGGCGGTGAAGGCGGCGCGGTCGATCTCGGGAGTGGCAAGGAGGACGGGCCGGCGTTGCTCGTCGCCCGCGACGGTGACGCGGCCTGGGCCGAGCTCTGCGGGGGCGCTGGGTCGAGCGACTGCGTGCAGCCCACGACAGCGACGACCATGGCCAGCGCGGCAGACACCGCGGTCACCAAGCGACCCGTCCGAGCCCTCCGAGCCATCACCCACGCTAACCCGGCCGTCCCACCGAACAGTCGAGTGAGCTTCCCGTCACACCCGTCACTGGGAGCAGTGGGGCGGGTGAGACCGGTGGGACCTGGCGCTCACTCGACCAGAAGGGTCGTGCGGGGCTAGTGGGCCGGGTGGGGCTGGTAAGGCCAGTGGGGCTGGATGCTCGCTCGACCACTGGGGTTCGTGCGGGGGCGGTGGTGGGGCTGGTGGGACGGGGCGCTCACTCGACCGGCCGGGTGGGGCTGGTGAAGCCAGTGGGGATGGGCGCTCACTCGACTGGGGGTTGGGGTGCGGCGAAGACCTTGCCGGGGTTCATGACACCGAGCGGGTCGAAGACCGCCTTGAGGCGGCGCTGGCGGGCCACCTCGGCGGTTCCGAGCTCGAGCTCGAGCCAGGGCACCTTGACGGTGCCGATGCCGTGCTCACCGGTGATCGTCCCGCCGAGCGAGAGGCCGAGCCGGATGACGTCGTCGAACGCCGCCCAAGCGCGGGCCGATGCGCCAGGGTCGTCTCGTGGGTAGACGATCGACGGGTGCAGGTTGCCGTCACCGCCATGACCGCTCACCGGAATGAGCACTGAGCGACGCTCAGCCACAGACTGAACGCCGCGGACGAACTCAGCCAGCCTTGCGATCGGCACGCACACGTCCTCGGCCAGCCGGGCGCCCATCGCCTCGAAGGCGGTGCTCATGACGCGCCGCCCGGCGAGCAGCGCGTCCGACTCCTGCGCGTCGTCCGCGACCGCGATCTCGATGGCCCCCGCAGCCCCGAGGAGAGCCGCATACCGGGCGACGTCCTCGGCCACATGTTCAGGGCGGTCCGACTGGACGAGCAGCACAGCCTCGCAGTCAGCGGGAAAGCCGAAGTCGCCGAAGGACTGGATCGCGTGCACGCTCGTGCGGTCGATGATCTCGAGGAGACACGGCCGATGGCGGTCGCTACGCAGTGCCACGATGCCGGCCACCGCCGCGTCGAGCGAGTCGAACACGGCGAGTGCCGTCAGCGCGGGGTCGGGTGCCGGCTCGAGCCGGACCACCACCGAGGTGACCACCCCGAGCGTGCCCTCCGACCCGACGAACAGCCCCGTCAGGTCATAGCCGGCCACACCCTTGACGGTGCGATGGCCGGTGCGCATCACCTCCCCGCCGGGCAGCACGACCTGCAGCGCCTTGACCCAGTCGGAGGTCACGCCGTACTTCACGCAGCACAGGCCGCCTGCGTTGGTCGCGACGTTGCCACCGATCGTGCACGTCTCGGTCGAGGCCGGATCGGGGCCGTAGAAGAGGCCCAGGTCGGCGGCCGCCCGCTTGAGGTCGGCGTTGACGACGCCGGGGCCGACAACGGCATACCCCTCGAGTGGGTCGATGTCGTGGATGGTGTCGAGGGCCTCGACGTTGAGCACGATGCAGCCCTCTGAGGCGGCCGCCCCGCCGGCGCGGGAGGTGCGGGCCCCCTGGGGAACGACAGGGGTGCGCGTGCGCTGCGCGTGCTCGAGGACGTCGACGACGTCGCCCAGGTCGCGCGCCCGCACGACGGCGAAGTCCGTCGGGGGAGGCGTCACCGCCGCGGTCGCGTCGACGGCATAGGTCCGCTTGACGTCGGCATCGACCACCTCGCGTCGCGCGGCGCGCTCGGGCAGGAGGGGCACACCGTCAGGCTAGACTGGGGCGCACAGGCGTTCGAGCCGTCATCAGCGGCGAGCCTCCGGAAGAACGGCACCCACGCCTCGGCTGGGTGGGTGCTCACTAGAACCGGACGGGTGGGCCCGTCACAGCCTTCGGCAAGAGTGGTCGTATGCCGGCCGGCGGGCTTCCGTCGACAGGGTGCGGCAAGCGGGGTGGCACCGCGGCGGAGCTCAGGGGCGACGTCGTCCCTGTGACAACGGAACACGTCCACGTCCCGCCAGCTGCCAGGAGACCACGACCCATGGCCTACCCGAAGGTCACCACCGACCCGTCCGCCACCGGTGCAGGTGCCGGTGTCCCGTCGAACCCTCGCTTCCCCGAGATCGAGGAGCGGGTCCTGGCGTACTGGGACCAGGACGGCACCTTCATGGCGTCCGTCGAGGGCCGCGACCCCGGCGTCGACGGCGACAACGAGTTCGTCTTCTACGACGGGCCGCCCTTCGCCAACGGCCTGCCGCACTACGGCCACCTGCTCACCGGCTATGTCAAGGACATCGTCCCCCGCTACCAGACGATGCGCGGCCGCCGCGTCGAGCGCCGGTTCGGCTGGGACACCCACGGCCTGCCCGCCGAGCTCGAGGCGCAGCGCCAGCTCGGCCTCAAGACCAAGCAGGACATCATCGACCTCGGCATCGACACCTTCAACGAGGCCTGCCGCAGCTCAGTGCTGAAGTACACCGGGGAGTGGCGCGAGTACGTCACGCGGCAGGCCCGCTGGGTCGACTTCGACAACGACTACAAGACCCTCGAGCCGGGGTACATGGAGTCGGTCATCTGGGCCTTCAAGACCCTGTACGACAAGGGCCTGGTCTACGAAGGCTTCCGCGTGCTGCCCTACTGCTGGAACGACCAGACGCCGCTGTCCAACCACGAGCTGCGCATGGACGACGACGTCTACAAGATGCGGCAGGACCCCGCCGTCACGGTCGGCCTGCGACTCGAGACCGGTGAGCTGGCGCTCGTCTGGACGACCACCCCGTGGACCCTGCCCGCCAACCTCGCGATCATGGTCCACCCCGACATCGACTACGTCGTCGTCGAGTCGGACCACACCGGCACGCTCGAGCGGTACATCGTGGCCGACGCCCGCCTCGCGGCCTACCAGCGAGAGTTCGGCCAGGACGCAGGCGACCGGATCGTCCAGCGGCTCAAGGGATCCGAGCTCATAGGGCGCTCCTACACGCCACCCTTCTCGTACTACGAAGGTCACGAGCACGCCCACCGCGTGGTCGAGGCCGACTTCGTCACGACGACCGACGGCACGGGCCTCGTGCACAGCGCCGGCGCCTTCGGTGAGGAGGACAAGCTCGTCACCGACCGCGAGGGCATCGCGCCCGTCGTGCCGGTCAACGCCGAGGGCCGCTTCACCTTCCCGGTCGTCGACTACGAAGGCATGCACGTCTTCGACGCCAACCTCCACATCATCGACCACCTCAAGGCCGCCACCCGGGGCGAAGGCGACCAAGGCTCGGTCACGACCGGCACCGTGCTGCTGCGCCGGGAGACCTACGACCACAGCTACCCGCACTGCTGGCGCTGCCGGCAGCCGCTGATCTACATGGCGGTGTCGAGCTGGTTCGTGGAGGTCACCAAGATCAAGGAGCGGATGCTCGAGCTCAACCAGGAGATCGAGTGGACGCCGGCGCACATCAAGGACGGACAGTTCGGCAAGTGGCTGGCCAACGCGCGTGACTGGTCGATCTCGCGAAACCGCTTCTGGGGCAGCCCGATCCCGGTGTGGAGGTCGGACAACCCCGAGTTCCCGCGGATCGACGTGTACGGCTCCTTCGAGGAGCTCGAGCGCGACTTCGGCGTCCCCGTGACCGACCTGCACCGGCCGTTCATCGACTCGCTGACGCGTCCGAACCCTGACGACCCGAGCGGCCGCTCGACCATGCGCCGCGTCGAGGACGTGCTCGACGTGTGGTTCGACTCCGGCTCGATGAGCTTCGCCCAGGTGCACTACCCGTTCGAGAACGCTGCCTGGTTCGAGCATCACTTCCCGGGCGACTTCATCGTCGAGTACATCGGGCAGACCCGCGGCTGGTTCTACACCATGCACATCCTCGCGACCGCTCTGTTCGACCGGCCGGCGTTCAAGAGCTGCGTCAGCCACGGCATCGTCCTCGGGTCCGACGGCCAGAAGATGAGCAAGTCGCTGCGCAACTATCCCGACGTCACCGAGGTCTTCGACCGTGATGGCGCCGACGCGATGCGCTGGTTCCTCATGAGCAGCCCGATCCTGCGCGGTGGCAACCTCATCGTCACCGAGCAGGGCATCCGGGACGGCGTGCGCCAGGTGATGATCCCGCTGTGGAACGCCTGGTCCTTCTTCGCGCTCTACGCCAACACCGCGCGCGGGGGCCAGGGCTACGACGCCAAGCACTCGACCTCGTCGACCGACGTCCTCGACCGCTACCTGCTCGCCAAGCTCGGCGAGTTCGTCGCGGACATGCAGGAGCAGCTGGACAGCTACGAGATCGCCGCCGCCTGCGACACGATGCGCGGCTTCCTCGACGTGCTGACCAACTGGTACATCCGGCGCTCTCGCGACCGCTTCTGGGGCGGCGAGAGTGAGGAGTCGCTCGCGGCCTACGACACGCTGTGGACCGCCCTGGAGACCGTGACCCGCGCGATCGCGCCGCTGCTCCCGCTCGTCACGGAGGAGATCTGGCGGGGGCTCACCGGCGAGCGCTCGGTGCACCTGACCGACTACCCCCGGGCCGAGGACCTACCGGCCGACCACGAGCTGGTCGCGGCCATGGACCGCGCCCGCGAGGTGTGCTCGGTCGCATCCAGCCTGCGCAAGGCCCGTGCCCTGCGCGCCCGACTGCCTCTCGCCGAGCTCACCGTCGTCGTCCGTGACGCGGCGGCGCTCGAGCAGTTCCGGTCGATCATCCAGGACGAGCTGAACGTCAAGACCCTGACGCTCGTCGACCTCGCCACCGCGAGCGAGGCTGACTTCGGTGTGGCCCAGCGCCTCACCGTCAATGCCCGGGCCGCCGGTCCGCGCCTCGGCAAGGACGTCCAGCAGGCGATCAAGGGGAGCAAGTCGGGCGACTGGTCGGTCGGTCCGGACGGCGTCGTCACCGCCGGTGGGCTCGAGCTCGTCGAGGGCGAGTACGTCGTCGAGACGGTCGTCGCTGGTGACGCCGACGGGTCGGTCGCGACGGCGATGCTGCCCTCGGGCGGCTTCGTCGTGCTCGACACGCACGTGACCCCGGAGCTCTCGACCGAGGGCGTCGCACGCGACCTGGTCCGCGCCGTCCAGCAGGCCCGGCGCGACACCGGGCTGCACGTGAGCGACCGGATCAGCCTCACCATCTCGGGCGACCCGCAGGTCTTCGAGGCGACCGTCACGCACCGCGAGCTGATCGTCGCCGAGACCCTCGCCAGCCAGTTCGCGTCGGCCGGCCCGGACCACCCGCTGCCGGACGGCTCGGGCACCGATGTGGTCGTCGGCGACAACCACGCGGCGCGCATCGTGGTGGTGAAGCGATGAGTGACGCTCTCGTCGTCCGCCTCGCCACGGGCAACGACCTCGCCGGGGTGCTGTCGGTGGGGCATCGCACCTGGCTGGCCACCTACGAGCCGATCACCGGTCCGGAGTACGTCGCGATGGGCCTGGCCAAGTGGTGGACCAGCGACGTCGTCACGGACTCGATCCGCAAGGGACGCACCCTTGTCGCCGTGGCCGACGACGAGGTCATCGGCGTCGCGACGTTCGGCCCCCAGGGCGGCGACTTCGTCCTCTGGAAGCTGTACGTCCTTCCCGACCACCATGGCCATGGCATCGGGTCCCGGCTGATGGAGGCAGTCGTCGAGCGCGCCCGCGAGGCTGGGCACTCACGGATCGTCCTGTCCCACATCGAGGGCAACCTGCAGGCCGCCGGGTTCTACGCCCGCCACGGGTTCGTGGAGACTCACCGGGAGTCAGGTGGATCGGGACTGCCGGTCAGTGTGTGGATGAGCCGTGATCTCGGCGGCGAGGCAGACGCCCCAGGCGCCCGCGAGCTGGCCGGCGCGGAGCCGGTCGAGGACCCGGCGTGAGCGGCCGTCCCGACGCCGCCCAGCAGGAGGCGGCTCGCAACCTCGAGGAGCTCAAGCGGATGCGCGAGATCGAGGAGGAGATCCTCGCCCGCGCCCCTGAGAACGACATCGGCCCTTCGCTCGAACGCATCCAGTCCGTTATGGACCTCGCCGGAGACCCCCAGCGCGCCTACCCCGTCATCCACCTCACCGGCACGAACGGCAAGACCTCGACGAGCCGGATGATCGACGCGATCCTGCGCGAGATGGGTCTTTCCACCGGGCGATTCACCTCGCCGCATCTGCACGACCTCCGCGAGCGGATCACGTTGTCCGGCAAGCCGATCCCGCGGGCGAAGTTCATCGCAGCCTACGACGACGTAGCACCACTCGTAGAGCTCGTCGACGCGCGGTCGCTCGAGACCGGTGGACGTCGGATGAACTTCTTCGAGGTCCTCGTCGCGGTCGCCTATGCCGCCTTCGCGGACGCGCCGGTCGACGTGGCCATCGTCGAGGTGGGGCTGGGCGGCTCGTGGGACGCGACGAACGTCGTCGACGCCCAGGTCGCGGTCGTCACCCCGGTCGACCTCGACCACACCCACCTGCTCGGCGACGACGTCGTGTCGATCGCGGAGGAGAAGAGCGGCATCATCAAGCCAGGCTCCGTGACCGTCTCCGGAGTCCAGGACGAGGATGTCGCCCGCGTCCTCATCGAGCGCGTTGAAGAGGTCGGCGGGCGAATCGTCTTCGAGGGCAACGACTTCGGCGTGCTCGCCCGGGAGGTCGCCATCGGCGGCCAGCAGGTCGCCCTTCGTGGGCTCGCTGGGGAGTATGCCGACCTCTTCCTCCCGCTGCACGGTGCCCACCAGGCCAGCAACCTCGCGACGGCGGTTGCCGCGGTCGAGTCGTTCGTCGGGGGAGGAGAGCAGGCCATCGACGCCGAGGTGCTCGCCGCCGCCTGCGCCTCGATGACCTCACCGGGCCGGCTCGAGATCGTCCGGCGGTCGCCGACGGTTCTCGTCGACGCGGCGCACAACCCGCACGGGGCCCGCTCGCTCGTGGCCGCGCTCGAGGAGGCCTTCGCCTTCACCAGGCTCGTCGGCCTGGTCGGGATCGTCGCCGACAAGGACGCCGCCGGGATGCTGGAGGTGCTCGAGCCTGCTCTCGACCACGTCGTCGTCTCCCGCAGCTCGTCGCCGCGGGCTATGAGCCCTGAGGAGCTCGGCCGTCTCGCGGTCGACATCTTCGGGGAGTCGCGGGTGACCGTCGTGCCCAACCTGCCTGACGCGCTCGAGCAGGCCGTGACGCTGGCCGAGTCGGAGGGCATGGGCGGTGGCGTCATCGCCACGGGCTCGGTCATCACCGCGGGCGAGGTGCGCATGCTGCTCGGCGTCACCGACGTCTGAGCCTGTCCGGCTCGCCTCTAGGCTGGGACCCATGCACCCGCTGGTGAAACTCGTCCTCATCCTCGCGGTCATCCTCGTCATCGTGGTGATCTGGGGTCGCGTCGTCGGACGTCGCGACCCCGAGCGGACCCTCGTCGGGTTGACCGACGAGGTCCGCGCCAAGGTCAGCCGCGAGATCAGTGCGGGCCACAAGATCAACGCGATCAAGATCTACCGTGAGGCGACGGGCGCGCCGCTCGCCGACGCGAAGAAGGCCGTCGACGCGTGGTTCGTGCCCGGGCGCGGGCCGGGTGTGCGCGACGCGGCGGCCTCCTTCTCCGACGGGCGCCTCACCGACGAGGGCCGGGCAAGGATCTCCGAGCTGATCCTCGCGGGTCGCCGTGAGGACGCCATGTCGCTCTATGCCGAGGCCACTGGCGCCAGCAGCTCCGAGGCGCAGGCCATCATCCGCACCTGGGACACCTCCCAGCACTACTGAGCAGCAAGGACACGACAGACTCATGCGCCGCATCAGGTTCTACGGCCAGACCGGCAAGTTCACGTGGCGGATGCTCGCCACGGTGCTTGCCGGCGAGTCGATCTGCGTCCTGCTCGGGGCGCTCGTCGCCCGGGGCATCTCGGCGGCGGCCGACGACGCGGGTCGGAGCACGGCATACCTCGTCGTGGGCCTCGGCCTCGCGGTCCTCGCGATCATCGCCGCCGGAACGATGCGGCGGCCCTGGGGGCTCACCCTGGGCTGGGTCGTCCAGGCGCTCGTGCTCCTCAGCGCCTTCATCGTGCCGATGATGCTCGTGGTCGGCCTGTTCTTCCTCGCCCTGTGGGTGACCTGCCTGCTCCAGGGCGGCAAGATCGACGCCGAGGTCGCCCGGCGTGAGGCCGCGCAGAGCGCCCCGGAAGCCTGATCGGCCGGAGCGCGCCAGGCGGGTCAGCCGGCCGCCGGCGGGCCGATAAGGTGACCGCGTGACCACCGAACGCTCACTCGTCCTCGTCAAGCCCGACGGATTCCAGCGCGGCCTCACCGGAGAGGTCCTGCGCCGCATCGAGGCCAAGGGGTATGTCCTCGTGAGCCTCTCCGTGCTCACGCCGGACCGCGACATGCTCGCGGCGCACTATGCCGAGCACGAGGGCAAGCCCTTCTACGGCCCGCTCGTCGACTTCATGAGCTCGGGTCCGGTCGCCGCCGTGGTCATCGAGGGCCACGACTGCGTCAAGGGCTTCCGGGCGCTCGCGGGAGCGACGAACCCCACCGAGGCGCTCCCCGGCACGATCCGCGGCGACTTCGGCCGCGACTGGGGCCTCGCGGTGCAGCAGAACATCGTGCACGGCTCCGACTCGCCGGGGTCCGCGGCACGCGAGATCGCCATCTGGTTCCCCGATCTGGAGGGCTAGCGGGGGCACAATCACGCGGCCGAAGTGTGCCGTGGTCGTCGTCGTGAGCCAGGGCGGCAGCGGATCGAAGGGGGCCGCGCCTGCAGTCCGACGGATCTTCGATGCCATCCTGACTCTGGGCCTCTGAACGACCTGAGGCATTGATGGCGCTGGGGCTCTGAGGCTTCGAGGCTTCGAGGCTTCGAGGCTTCGAGGCTCAGAACGGCCGACTGGGAGAGGGCACGAGGCGTGGACGACTACCTGAGGAGTGACGCCCCGGTTGTGGACGCGCTCGACCGCGCCTGGGACCGAAGCAGGCTCAGCGTCCGGACCCGGTTCCAGCGGCTCTGGTCGCGCAACTTCCAGCTCGTCCAGTGTGCCGTGGCAGCCGGTGTGGCCTGGTGGCTGGCCGCCGACGTCATCGGCCACAAGACGCCGTTCTTCGCCCCGATCGTGGCTGTCGTCTGCCTCGGGATGTCGTACGGCCAACGGCTGCGAAGAGTCTTCGAGGTGGCCGTCGGCGTGGCGGTCGGTGTGTTCACCGCCGACCTCTTCGTCCACGTCGCCGGGACCGGCCCCTGGCAGATCGCGCTCGTCGTTCTCGTCTCCATGAGCCTGGCGACTCTCCTCGACGGCGGTCCGGTGCTCGTCACGCAGGCGGCCGTGCAGAGCATCGTCATCGCGGCACTGGCACCCAGCCCGGGCCAGGCATTCACGCGGTGGACCGACGCGCTGCTGGGCGGCGCTGTGGCGCTGGTCGCGGCGACCGTCGTGCCGCAGGCGCCGCTGCGTCGCCCGCGCGTCGTGGCCTCGGAGGTGACACGCAAGATCAGCGAGCTGCTGCGCCGAGCCGCAGCGAGCGCACAGGACGGCGACGTCGAGGCGGCCGCGGAGGTGCTCGCGTCAGCCCGCGGCACGGAGTCCCTTCTGCGCGAGCTTCGTTCGGCCGCGGACGAGGGGCTCTCGGTCATCGCGTCGTCGCCGTTCTCGCGGCAGCACGCCGCTGGCGTGCGAAGGATGGTCGACCTCGTGGAGCCGCTCGACCGGGCGATGCGCAGCGTTCGGGTGCTGGTGCGCCGGGTCACCGTGGCGGTCGGGCGTGGGGAGGAGCTGCCCGAGGGGTACGACCGGCTCATCCTCGAGCTCGCGGATGCGACGGACGTCATGGGTCGGGCGCTCGCCGAGAATGCCTCACCGGAGGTCGGCCGGCCCGCGCTGCTGCGGGTGGCGACCGCGACGGGGGAGGTGCCGCGGACCGACAGCCTGGCCACGGAGACCGTCCTGGCCCAGATCCGGTCGGCGGTCGTCGACCTGCTCCAGGTGGCCGGCATGGACGTCGACGCCGCGGTCGCTGCGCTGCCACCCGAGCGACCACGCAGCTGAGGACGCCCTGGCGAGCCCGCCTCGCCGACGCACTTCTCGGGGGCGTCCTGGCGTGACCGGAGGGCCGGGTCCACGCTGACCCGGCCCTCCGGCATACCCGATGTGGTGCTCGACAGCCCGTCAGGCGGAGGGCGTCGTCTCGTGCACCATCACCGGCATCTTCTGCACTCGGGGGTCGCCCGCGTCGGCGAAGTAGTCGGCCGGGATCGTCTCGTCCTTGCCGGCGGGCGCCTTGACCGCACGGAGGATGAGCGTGAGCACGGCCGCGACGACGATGTTGATGACGAAGGCGGTGACCGCGATGTAGCCCATCTGGTCGATGCCCGGGATGTTGGCCGTCGATCCTGCGAAGTGGGCGGTCGTCAGGTTCGACACGTTGTAGGCCGCGACCGTGCCGTAGATCATGCCGACGGCCCAGCCGGCGAGCAGGGCCCAGCGGTGGAACCACTTGGTGTAGAGGTAGAAGACCACCGACGGGAACGTCTGGAGGATCCAGATGCCACCGAGGAGCTGGAAGTTGATCGCGTTCTGCTTGTCGAGGACGAGGACGAACAGCAGCGCGAACGCCTTGACCACGAGCGAGGTCACCTTGCTGACCTTGGCCTCCTGCGCGACGGTCGCCTGCGGTTTCAGCCAGGCCTTGTAGATGTTGCGCGTGAAGGTGTTCGCCGCGGCGATCGACATGATCGCGGCGGGCACGAGGGCGCCGATCGCGATCGCTGCGTAGGCGACTCCCGCGAACCACGACGGGAAGAAGTCCTCGAACAGCTGCGGCACGACCAGCTGCGGGTTCGGCTTGCCGTCGAGCCCGATCGGCTTGGTCCCTGCGGCGATGGCGACCCACCCGAGCAGGGCCAGCAGGCCGAGCAGGAAGGAGTATGCCGGCAGGATCGAAGCGTTCTTGCGGATCGTGTTGCGGCTCTTGGCGGACAGGCTCGCCGTCACCGAGTGCGGGTACATGAACAGCGCCATCGCGGAGCCGAGGGCCAGCGTCGCGTAGGCCCAGTACTGCCCGCTGGCCGGGATGAAGACGCCGGGCTTGCCGGTGGCGGCGGTCGGCTTGGCCATCTTCTCCTGGGCGGCGTCGAAGACGTGCGTCCACCCCCCGACCTTGCTGGGCAGGTAGATGATCGCCACGAGGATGACGATGTAGATGAGGATGTCCTTGACGAACGCGATGATCGCCGGCGCACGCAGGCCCGAGGTGTAGGTGTAGAGCGCGAGCACGAGGAACGCGACGAAGAGCGGAAGGTCCCTGGCGAACCAGTTGCCGCCGCTGCCCACACCGACCACCTCGAGGACCGCCTGGATGCCGACGAGCTGGAGCGCGATGTAGGGCATCGTCGCGATGAACCCCGTGATCGCAACGGC
Organism: Intrasporangium mesophilum; assembly: GCF_054783095.1. NCBI lineage: Bacteria > Bacillati > Actinomycetota > Actinomycetes > Micrococcales > Intrasporangiaceae > Intrasporangium > Intrasporangium mesophilum. The sequence goes on from NZ_BAAGRF010000012.1 coordinate 29,649, forward strand.
GAGCGACAGGCCACGCGACCCCGAACGGCCGTGCACGAAGTCGGCGGGCGTGACGTAACCGTGGCGGTGCGAGACTGACCACAGCCGCGACATGAAGATGAAGATGATCGGGTAGAGGATGATCGTGTAGGGCACGGCGAAGAAGCCGCTCACTGCGCCGGCGGAGAACATCGCGGCGGGCACCGCGATGAACGTGTATGCCGTGTAGAGGTCGCCTCCGAGCAGGAACCACGTGATCCAGGTGCCGAACGAGCGGCCGCCGAGACCCCATTCCTCGAGACTCTCCATGCTGGCCGGGCGTCGCCATCGGGCCGCCCAGAAGCCGGCACACGCGACGACGACGAAGAAGAAGACGAGGACGGTGAGGGCCACCCAGTCGATGCCGGTGTTCATCGGTCCTCACCTCCGAGCCCGGTCGGGTCGTCGTCGAGGTACGTGTCGCCCTCGGGGTTCATCGGCCGGTGTGGCCGCGCCTTGAGCACCAGGCGGTAGGCGCTGTAGGTGAACGCCGCGGTGATGAAGACCCAGAGGAACTGGTACCAGATGAAGAAGGGGAACCCCCCGAGGCGCGGCTCGTCCTTGGCGTAGGTGCTGACGAGCAGGAGCGCGATGATCGGGATGGCCAGGAGCACGCCGGCGATGGCCAGGAGGCCCTTGTTCGCTGGTGGCGCGTCGTGGCGATGCGGAGCTGTACTCACGCAATGACCTCCATTGGTCGAGCTGGACTGATCCAGCCGTGCGTCGCGGAAACTTACTCTCACAAAGCGGGAAAATGGGGCGAGCGGCCCAGCGAGTTCGACGCCGGTTCGCACCGTCTGGACATACCCGATCTGCACGCGTGTCACGCGTGCGTGGGCGTGGTCTCGGCGGCCGCTCGCGCCCAGATAGGCTGTCGCCCATGGCTGATTTCGATGTCGTTGTGCTCGGTGCCGGTCCCGGTGGCTACGTCGCGGCGATCCGCGCGGCGCAGCTCGGCAAGAAGGTCGCCGTGGTCGAGAAGCAGTACTGGGGCGGCGTGTGCCTGAACATCGGATGCATCCCGAGCAAGGCGCTGCTGCGCAACGCCGAGATCGCCCACATCATCACGCAGGAGAAGAAGACCTTCGGCATCGAGGGCGACGCGACGATGTCGTACGCCACGACCCACTCGCGCAGCCGCAGCGTCGCCGACGCCAGCGCCAAGGGCGTCCACTACCTCATGAAGAAGAACAAGATCGAGGAGATCGACGGATGGGGCACCATCACCTCGCCGACCTCCCTGAGCGTGGCTCTCAACGACGGCTCGACGCGTGACGTCTCGTTCGACAACCTCATCATCGCGACCGGCTCTGTGACGCGGATGCTGCCCGGCGTGAAGGTGAGCACCAACGTCGTCACCTACGAGGAGCAGATCCTCGACCCGAACCTCCCGGGCTCGGTCATCATCGCCGGGTCGGGTGCGATCGGCGTCGAGTTCGCCTATGTCATGAAGAACTTCGGGGTCGACGTGACCATCGTCGAGTTCCTCGACCGCATGGTTCCGACCGAGGACGCCGATGTGTCCAAGGAGCTCTTCCGGCAGTACCGCAAGCTCGGCGTCAACGTCCTGCTCAGCACCAAGGTCGAGGGTGTGGAGGACACCGGCTCCGGCGTGCGCGTGACCGTCAGCCCCGCCGCCGGTGGCGACCAACAGGTGCTCGAGGCCGACCGGCTGCTGTCCGCCATCGGCTTCGCCCCGCGCGTCGACGGCTTCGGGCTGGAGAACAGCGGCGTCGGCCTCACCGAGCGCGGCGCGATCGCGGTCGACGCCCGTGGACGCACCAACGTGCCGGGCATCTACGCCATCGGAGACGTCACCGGCAAGCTCATGCTCGCGCACACGGCCGAGGCGATGGGCGTGGTCGCTGCCGAGACCATCGCGGACGCCGAGACGATGGAGATCAACTTTGACATGATCCCGCGGGCGACCTTCTGCCAGCCCCAGATCGCGTCGTTCGGGTACTCCGAGGAGCAGGCCAAGGAGCTGGGCTACGACGTCAAGACCGCGAGCTTCCCCTTCTCCGCCAACGGAAAGGCGCGCGGCATGGCCGAGGGCGTCGGCTTCGTCAAGATCGTCGCCGACGCGACGCACAACGAGCTCCTCGGCGCGCACATGATCGGCCCCGAGGTGACCGAGCTGCTGCCCGCGCTGACGCTCGCCCAGCAGTGGGACCTCACCGCCGACGAGGTTGCGCGCAACATCTTCGCGCACCCCACGCTCAGCGAGGCGATGAAGGAAGCCATCGAGGGCATCGCAGGTCACATGATCAACCTCTGACCGGTAGGAAACCGGACCGGTACCGGTCGCCGGTCAGGTCGCCACGCCGGTCGCCACGCCGGTCGCTACGCCGGTCGCCACGCCGGTCGCCACGCCGGTCGCTACGCCGGTCGCCGGGCGGCCCCGGACACGAGGAAGCCCCTCGCGCGTCGCGCGAGGGGCTTGCTCGTCAGGCGAGGATCGAGCCCTGACCGGAGCGCATCAGTACCAGTGCTTCCGGCCCCCGACGGCACGCCCGGTGGCGCCGAGGAGGAACAGGACCGCGCCGATCACCACGAGGATGATGCCGATGGTGGTGAGGATGCCGATGTTGGCCAGCCATCCGATCAGCAGCAGGATGATGCCGAGAATGATCATGGTGTTGTTTGGCTCCTTCGATGGAATTTCCCTGAGCAATGGGGGCATACCCCGCCGAACCCATGAGTTAACGAGCGACCGGGACCGAGTGCACCGGCATACGCGTGGGCGTGTGGGACATTCCGGGCGTACGCGCGGGCCGCGACGCGACCGCAGGCCGGCGCGACGGGGAGCTGGCGAGGCACGGACCCCCGTGCTCGTCGATTAGGGCGGCAGACACGCCGCTGTTAGTCTTGGGGGTGCCGTCGATCGGCCGCGGACCATACAGCGCCCAGGTGGACATGCCCTGGAGCACCGCGCAACGATTCAAGAAGGAGTCGGTCATCCATGCCGTTGGAAACTGACGTGAAGAAGCAGATCATCGCCGAGTACGCCACGACCGAGGGCGACACCGGCTCCCCGGAGGTCCAGATCGCCCTGCTCACGCAGCGCATCCGTGACCTCACCGAGCACGCTCGGGCCCACAAGCACGACCACCACAGCCGGCGCGGCCTGCTGCTGCTGGTCGGTCGCCGCAAGCGCATGCTGCGCTACCTCGAGGCGACGGACATCGAGCGCTACCGCTCGCTGATCAAGCGACTCGGCCTGCGTCGATGAACACGTGACGAAAGGCGGTCCCCGCGAGACGCGGCGACCGCCTTTCGTCATAGGTGCGGCACCACGGCCGAGCCGCTGGCGCACCGGGGCCATCTGGCCCAGAAGAGAAACCACGCACACAACGACGATGTGTGTGGGCACAAGAGAGAAAAGAAAGCGAGGGCCCACATGGAGGGTCCAGACATCACCTTCGCCGAGGCCGTCATCGACAATGGCAGCTACGGCACCCGAACGGTCCGCTTCGAGACCGGACGCCTGGCCAGGCAGGCCGGCGGCGCCGTCACGGCCTACCTCGACGACGACACGATGCTGCTGTCGACCACGTCGGCCGGCAAGACGCCGAAGGACCAGTTCGACTTCTTCCCCCTCACGGTCGACGTCGAGGAGCGGATGTACGCCATCGGCAAGATCCCCGGCTCGTTCTTCCGCCGCGAGGGGCGCCCGTCGACCGAGGCGATCCTCACCTGCCGCCTCATCGACCGCCCGCTGCGCCCCACCTTCAAGAAGGGCCTGCGCAACGAGGTTCAGGTCATCATCTCGGTGTTCTCCCTGAACCCCGACCACCAGTACGACGTGCTGGCCATCAACGCCGCGAGCGCCTCGACGCAGATCTCGGGCCTGCCGTTCTCCGGCCCCATCGGCGGTGTGCGCGTCTCGCTCATCGACGGCCAGTGGGTCGCCTTCCCGAACTTCTCCGACATCGAGAAGTCCGTCTTCGACATGGTGGTGGCCGGCCGCGTGGTCGGTGACGACGTCGCGATCATGATGGTCGAGGCGGAGTCGACCGAGTCGACGTGGGACCTCGTGAAGAGCCAGGGCAAGCAGGCGCCGACCGAGGAGGTCGTGGCCGAGGGCCTCGAGGCGAGCAAGAAGTTCATCCGCGTCCTGTGCGACGCGCAGGCTGAGCTCGCCGCCAGTGCGGCCAAGCCCGTCGAGGAGTTCCCGATCTTCCTCGACTACGAGGACGACGCGTATGCCGCCGTCGAGGGCGCCGTCTCGCAGGAGACCGCCGCGGCCCTGACGATCGCGGGCAAGCAGGAGCGCGAGGACCGCCTCGACGCCATCAAGGAGTCCATGAAGGCTCAGCTCGCCGAGCAGTTCGAGGGACGCGAGAAGGAGCTGTCGGCGGCGTTCCGGTCGGTTCAGAAGAAGCTGGTGCGCCAGCGCATCCTGCGCGACAAGGTCCGCATCGACGGCCGTGGCCTCGCCGACATCCGCGCCCTGGGCGCCGAGGTCGAGGTGCTGCCGCGGGTGCACGGCTCGGCGATCTTCGAGCGCGGCGAGACCCAGATCATGGGTGTGACGACGCTGAACATGCTCAAGATGGAGCAGCAGCTCGACACGCTGTCCCCGGTGACGCGCAAGCGCTACATGCACAACTACAACTTCCCGCCCTACAGCACCGGTGAGACCGGCCGCGTGGGGTCGCCGAAGCGTCGCGAGATCGGCCACGGTGCGCTCGCTGAGCGTGCCCTGATGCCGGTGCTGCCGACGCGCGAGGAGTTCCCCTACGCGATCCGCCAGGTGTCCGAGGCTCTCGGCTCCAACGGCTCGACGTCGATGGGCTCGGTCTGCGCCTCGACCCTGTCGCTGCTCAACGCCGGTGTGCCGCTGCGCGCCCCGGTCGCCGGCATCGCCATGGGTCTGGTCTCCGACGAGGTCGACGGCCAGACCCAGTACGCCGCCCTCACCGACATCCTCGGTGCGGAGGATGCCTTCGGTGACATGGACTTCAAGGTCGCCGGCACCCGCGAGTTCGTCACGGCGATCCAGCTGGACACCAAGCTCGACGGCATCCCGGCGTCGGTCCTGGCCGGTGCGCTGACCCAGGCCCGCGACGCTCGTCTGCACATCCTCGACGTCATGGCCGAGGCCATCGACGTCCCGGACGAGATGAGCCCGTACGCCCCGCGCATCATCACGGTCAAGGTCCCCGTCGACAAGATCGGTGAGGTCATCGGCCCGAAGGGCAAGATGATCAACCAGATCCAGGACGACACGGGCGCCGACATCTCGATCGAGGACGACGGCACCGTGTTCATCGGCGCGACCGACGGTCCGTCGGCCGAGGCGGCCCGCGCAGCGATCAACGCCATCGCGAACCCGCAGATGCCCGAGGTCGGCGAGCGCTTCCTCGGCACGGTCGTCAAGACGACGACCTTCGGTGCGTTCGTCTCGCTCCTGCCGGGCAAGGACGGCCTGCTGCACATCTCCGAGGTGCGCAAGCTCGTGGGCGGCAAGCGGATCGACAGCGTCGACGACGTCGTCAAGGTCGGCCAGAAGGTTCAGGTCGAGCTCAAGGAGATCGACCCGCGCGGCAAGCTCAGCCTCGCGGCCGTCCTCCCGGAGGGCGACGCGGCCGGCACCGACGGCGCGTCCGGTGAGAAGTCCGAGGCGCCGGTCGAGGCCTGACCGACGCACTCAGGTCGAGTGGTCACTTCGCAACGAAGTGACCACTCGACCTTTTTGTCGACTCAGTCGTGGCGTGGTCCGTACCTACCTGCGAAGCGCGGGTCGGTCTCCCACCACAGGCCGCTCGCCTCGGCCCCGGCCCCGGCAGCGGCCTCGGCCCCGGCATCGGCAGCGGCCCCGGCAGCGGCCTCGGCCCCGGCATCGGACTCGGGCGCTGGGGTCGTGGTCGTGCGGGCGCTCTGCGCGGCCGTTCTTCGGGCCGCCTCGATGTCGAGCAGGGCGTCGACCTCACGCGCCTCTCGGTCGTCGCTGCGGGTCCACTGCACGAACGTCACGGCGATGACCGGCAGCCCGACCGACTCGGCGACGGCAAGGAGCGCGCCCCCGCCCAGATGGGTGTCCTGAAGCGGGTCGGACGCGCCGGCGAACCCGGCATACCCCTTGGCCACCACGACACCCGAGGTCATGATGAGGATGCCTGGGATGGCGTCGAACAGCCCGTCGGCGAAGGCCAGGAACGTCCGGACCCCGGGGCCGGCCCAGGCAGGTAGCAGCTCGTCGGTCATGAGCGGCAGCACGAAGAGCAGCCCGGTGACGAGCAGGGCCACGTCGAGACCCGCCTCGACGAGCCGGGACCGGGTCGAGTCGACGAACACCGGGGTGTAGAAGACGGCGAGCAGGGTCCCGACGGCCAGGACCGTGCTGACGACCGGGAACATCAGCACGCGAGCGACGCCTCCCTCGAGGGCGCGTACGAGCCAGTGCGGATGGTCCGGGTGCAGGCGGCGCAGCAGCGTGACCGGGTCGCCGAGCGCGAGGCCAACGGGCGTCAGGGCTGCGAGCGTGGCCACCTGAAGGGCGCCGACCCAGAAGAGGTCGCCGCGGTACACGGCCAGGGGGCCGCAGACGGCATACGCCAGCGTGCCGACCCCGAAGCCGAGGTACAGCGCGACCCGCCAGGCGGGCCAGTGCAGGCCGCTGCGGTGCGCGCGCCAGACTTGCCACAGGTACCAGCCGGCGGCCAGGCCGACGAGTGCCAGGCCCAGCGGGTCGGCCGTCCACGACGTGACGAGGTCAGTCGGCTCGAACGGCATGGGGCCGATCGTGCCGCCGGTGCCTGGGTGTCCGATGAGAGTGCGCCGAACGCGTCGGCCCGGCTGTCGGACCCAGCCGGATGCGGCTCAGCGGGTGTTGCCCGTGTGTCCGAGCGAGAACCGCCCCGGCTGGGGCCACACGAGCAGGCCGTGCGGTCCGGCCGCGGTGTGGATGCGGTGCAGGAGGCGGCCGGTCCTCGTGTCGATGACGTAGACCTCGGAGCTGTACCGCCCGCTCAGCCACAGCTGCGACCCGTCGGCCGTGACGCCGCCCATGTCGGGCGTGGCGTGGCCGGGGAGGCGCCAGAGGGCGACGGGCCGGTTGGACCTCGCGTCGAAGACGGTGATCGTCCCGGCGTCGCGGTTGCTGACGAAGACCCGTCTGGCGTCGCGGCTCGGGTAGATCCCGTGCGCCCCGAGGCCGGTGTGCACGAAGTGGTCGACGGTGAACGTCGACGCGTCGATGAACCACACGCCGTTGCGCAGCATGTCCGCCACCATGAACCAGCGACCGTCGGGTGTCAGCCGGACATCCTGCGGCATGGAGGACGCGCCGCGGACGAGTCCGGCTCGGGGGCCGCTCATCGAGCCCATCCCCGGCGGGGTCGCGCCCGGCGTCTTCACGGCGTTGAGGTCGATGACCTTCCGGACGTGCGTCGCCTGGGCGTCGGCGACGAGGAGGCGCCCGCTGAACTCGCAGCTGGCGACGAACGTGGTCAGGTCGGCGGTGAAGTCCGCATGGTTGACGCCGGCGCACATCGGCACCTTCAGCGAGCGGACGCGCTTCATCGTGCGCGGGTCGAGGGCGTTGATGGCCCGGTCGCGCGAGGCCATCGCGAGGGCGTACCTGCCGTCGGGGGTGAAGTAGAGGTTGTAGGGGTCGGCGACGGCCACCGGGCGCCCGACCCGGCCGGTGCGCGGGTCGATGGGCGTCAGGGCGTTGCCCTTGTCGGAGTTGACCCACAGCCGGGTGAAGTCCCACGAAGGCACGACGTGTTCGGGAGAGGCCGGGACGCGATAGGTCGCCACGACCCGGTAGGTCCGGGGGTCGATGACCTGCACCGTGCCGGACAGCTGGTTCGGCACGTAGACGAGGTGGCGGGCGTGCCGGGCCGCACCGGTGAGGTCGTTCGCGCCGTCGTGCGCGTAGGGCAGCGTGCCCGGTGTGGGGCTGTATGCCGTCCCGGGGCCTGTCGTGGTCGGCGTGCCCGTGGCGGCGGAGGGCGTCGCGGTCGGCCCGGCCGCCGGCCCGGCGACCGGAGCGCTCGGCGTGCAGGCCGCGAGGGCCGTGCTGGTCACGAGCACGGCAGCCACTACCCCGAGCCGGACCAAGGTCCTCACAGTCGGATCCTGCCCGGTCGCACTGGGAGTGCGCTACGTGAAGGCTGGTGATCTCGCGGGAGAGTGCACGGGAGACCTCACGGAGGCCTCATGGGAGACCTCACGCGAGACCTCACGCGAGATCGGAGCGCGAGGCCGCGTCAGAAGATCGCGTTGACGATGTTCCAGCCGGTGCTGACGCGCGAGCGGGCGGACCATCCGCCGGTCCCCGTCCGCGGGTAGAGCCAGAGGTTGCCGGCTCCATCACGCGCCAGGACGTCGGGCACGCGGTCACCGGTGAAGTCGCCGGGGGCCATGATCGCCGTCATCCCGTTCCAGCCCGATCCGATCGCCGTCGACGTCGCGATCCGGCCCGCGCCGTTGCCGGTGTGCAGCCAAAGCCGTCCGGTCGACCGCTCCCGGGCGATCAGGTCCGCCCGCCCGTCACCGTTGACGTCGCCGGCGCCGAGCACGATGTCGTAGCGGTTCCAGCCGGTCGCGATCCGCACCCGCGGCAGGAAGCCTCCGGTGCCGTTGCCCGGGTAGAGGTAGAGGTCGCCGTTCGAGGCGACGCGCGCGACGATGTCCGCCCGGCCGTCGCCGTCGAAGTCGCCCACGCCGACGATGGCGTTCATGACCTGCCAGCCGGTGCCGGCCCGCACCCGCGGCAGGATCCAGCCGCCCTTGCCGTTGCCGCGGTACAGCCACAGGTCCCCGGTCGAGGTCTGTCGGGCCAGCAGGTCGAGGGCCCCGTCGCCGCTGAAGTCGCCGACCGTGTCGATCGCGCTGAAGCCACCCCAGCCGGTGCTGACCTGGGTGCCGAGCGAGAGACTGCCTGCGCCGTTTCCGGCATACAGCTTGAGCACACCGGAGGACGTCCACCGCGCGAGGACGTCGTTCTTCCAGTCCCCGTTGAAGTCGCCGGTCGACCCGGACAGCGACGATGGCGGCATCGCCAGCGAGGTGAAGGCGTACGTCCCACACGTACGGTCGTAGTCGCGGTTGCTGTCCCACCACTGCGAGAGGTAGACGCGGCCGCCGGAGAAGCTTGCCTGGGTGCACTTGTCCAGCGCCTCGTTCGGGTAGTCGAGCGTCCCCGCCGTTGCCCACACGGGCACGCCGGGCAGCCGCCAGCTCCCCGTGATCGCCTGCCATCCGGACGCATTCGAGTAGAGGCCGTAGGAGTATCCCGAGTCGCGCAGACCGCGCATGAGCCCCTCGATCACATAGCGGTTCTCGACGCGCTGCGCCCACGTGGACGACGGCCACGGCTGCGCGGGACGGGGCTCGACGTCGACCCACACGACCGGAGGCTTCCAGCCGATCCGGCTCAGGGTCGAGGCTGCATACCTGGCCTCGGCGTAGCCGACGTTCGACAGGCGGCCCGCGCGCGTCGTCGACGACCACGGCCCCTGGCTCCCGTAGGTGTTGAGCTGGGCGCTCGTCGGGAAGCCGGCCATCGTGTAGGCCTGCGCCGGCTTGGACCGGTCGCGGACCCACGTCACCTGACCGGCGACGCACGGGTTCTCGGTGAAGGGGAGGCCGTTGGTCAGGCCGATGACCACGAACTGCGTGTCCGCAGGTGGCATCGGCGGGCCTGCACGCCCGGCGAGCGCGTCGCACTGGGGCCACGAGATGTCGTGACCGAACATCACCGCCGCGCGCGCCGTGGGCGCCGTCACCACCCCGAGCGAGAGCAGGAACGCGGACACGACTGCGAGCACGACCAGCCGGACTCGGCTCCGGTCGGCGACACCGCGAACGAGTGCGGACATGTGGATCACCCCTTGGTTCCAGTGTGCGTCCGGCGGGCCCGAGGCGCAGTTCCTCCCGTCACATTGACGCCCCGCGTCCGTATGCCGTTGACGACAGCCGCCGGCGAGACGCGCTGGCTACGCTGTGGCGGGTGACTGAGACCAGCGGTGCCGCGACGCGAGAGACGAAGGTGGCCGTCATCGGCGCGAACGGCCGGATGGGGTCGGAGGCGGTCAAGGCCGTCGAGGCGGCGGACGGGCTCCGGCTCGTCGCGGCGTTCGGGTCGAGCGATGACCTCGGCGACCTCGGTGGTGCCGACGTCGCTGTCGAGCTCACCGTCCCCGCCGCCTCGCCGGGCAACGTCGCCCACTGCGTCGAGCGGGGGGTGCATGTCGTGGTCGGGACGACCGGATGGGACGAGACCAGGCTCGAGGCGCTGCGCGGTCAGCTCGCCGCTGCGCCGCCCGCCAGTACGGGCAGCGGAGTCGGCGTCCTCATCGCCCCGAACTTCGCGATCGGCGCTCTGCTCATGATGTCGTTCGCGGCCAAGGCCGCCCCGTTCTTCGAGTCGGTCGAGGTCATCGAGCTCCACCACCCCGCCAAGGTCGACGCGCCGTCCGGCACGGCGGCACGCACAGCTGCGATGGTGGCGGCCGCCCGGTCCACCGCCGGGTCGGCGCCGCTCCCGGACGCCACCACTCACGACCCGGCAGGGGCGCGGGGAGCGAAGGTGGACGGCATACCCGTGCACTCGGTGCGGCTGCGGGGGCTCACCGCTCACCAGGAGGTGCTGCTCGGCAACCCGGGGGAGCAGCTGACGATCCGGCACGACTCGTTCGACCGTGCGTCCTTCATGCCCGGAGTCGTTGCGGCGGTCCGAGCCGTGGCTGACCACCCCGGCCTCACGGTCGGGCTCGAGCACTACCTCGGCATCGCCTGAGGACCCTGCGTTCGATGTGTCTGCGCGGCGCATCCGACGCGGAGGTACATCGACCCGCGCTGGTGACGACGTGAGGTCAGGCCCAGCCGAGGGCCCGCAACCCCGCCGCAGTCACCGCGCCGAGCACGACGACCACGATGAAGGGCGCACGGAGCAGCAGCGCGACGACGGCCACGAGCACCGCCGCAGCGCGAGCGTCGAGGACGAACGACCCGTCGGGCGACGTGAAGGCCTGGGTCGCGACGAGGGCGGCGAGCAGGGCAACCGGCAGCGCCGCTGTCACCCGCTTGATGCGTGGCTCGGCAAGAATGTGCGCCGGCACGAGGTGGCCGGCCAGCTTGATGCCGAAGGCGATCGCGGCCGCGACGAGGATCGCGACCCACAAGGTCATGACGCACCACCCGCCGCCGGGCGCGGCTCGCGAGGCGTGCGCAGGGCGAGCAGCGCGGCCCCGGCCGCAGCCACCACGGGTATGCCGGGCGGCACCGAGGGCGCCAGCAGCACCGCGACGACGGCGCCCACCGCCGCGATCGCGACCGCGTCGCGGTCCTTCAGCCGCGGCCAGAGCAGTGCGGTGAATGCCGCACACGCGGCGGCGTCGAGGCCGTAGGTGCGCGGGTCGCCGATCGCGTTGCCGATCAGGGCGCCCGCGAGGGTGGCGAGGTTCCACAGCAGGAAGACCGTCAGACCGGTGAGCCAGAAGCCCAGACGCGAGGCGCGCGTGTCGTCCTGGGACACGGCGACAGCGGTCGACTCGTCGATGGTCAGGTGCGCCGCAGCGACCTTGCCGGGGCCACGCGCCCGCAGCAGCTGCGTGAGCTCGAGGGCGTAGAGGCCGTTGCGGATCCCGAGCATCGAGGAGGCGGCGATGGCGGCGGGTGCGGCGTGCAGGCCGTTCGCGACGATGCCGACGAAAGCGAACTGCGACCCGCCCGTGAACATCAGCAGGGACAAGGCCATCGCCTGCCACACGGACAGGCCCGCGGTGACGGCCAGTGCCCCGAAGCTGATGCCGTACGCACCGGTTGCAACGCCGACCGAGAGGCTCTGCCGCACAACCGAGCGACGAACGTCCGGGTTGAGCGGGGGATCGATGGTCTCGGCGGTCATCGCGCCTCCGCGGGCCCGACGGCGGCGCTGAGCCGCACCTCCAGGGCGGTTGCGCCGCCTTCGGACACGACCCGTTCGCGATGGGCTCCGTCGGCCTGCAGCCCGGCCGCGGTGAGGAACCGCCTGGTGTCGGGCGAGTCTGCGACGACCCACACCGTCAGCGTCTCGTGTCCGCGCGCCCGCGCTGTGTCGACCACCGCGTTGAGCAGGCGCGAGCCGTGTCCCTGCCTGCGGGCCTCGGGATGCACCGCGAGGACGAGCAGCTCGGCGACCGCCTGCCCGTCGGGGTCGGAGGACGGGCCGACAGCCGCAAGTCCCACGACCTGCTCGCCCGCGCACGCCACGAGCAGCACGTGGTCGGGGGAGGGCGGGCTCGCCAGCGAGTCGCGCCAGGCGGTGGCGAAGGCGCGCGGCTCGAACTGCGCCACGACGTCCTCGGGGAGCAGCCCGGCATACGCCTCGCGCCAGACGACCGCCTGCACAAGGCCCACCGCGGGAGCGTCCGAGACGCGGGCGACCCGGACGCTCGCGTCCGCCACCGGACCCGGCTCGCCCGACCCGTGGTCGTGCCCGTGGTCGTGCCCGTGGTCGTGCCCGTGGTCGTGCCCGTGGTCGTGCGGGTCGGTGGGCGGCTGTCCCGTGGCGTCTGGTCCGGTCACCCAGGCATCCTCTCAGCCGCCTCTCGGGGCACGGAGGGGCCACTTTGTGGGTGGTGGCGTCCTTCTCGCATACTGGACACATGTATGGCAACGACGTCATCGACCCCAACGAGCCGCTCAACGCTGCCGAGACGGACGCCTACGACGAGGCCCTGACGCACGACCAACGGCGCGCCGAGGCCGAGGGAGACTTCGAGGCTCTCCTCGCAGCTGACCAGCGGATCGAGCCGCGCGACGTCATGCCGGACACGTACCGCGAGACCCTGATCCGCCAGATCGCCCAGCACGCACACTCCGAGATCATCGGCATGCAGCCCGAGGGCAACTGGATCAGCCGTGCCCCCTCACTGCGCCGCAAGGCCATTCTCATCGCGAAGGTGCAGGACGAGGCCGGCCACGGGCTCTACCTCTACTCGGCGGCTGAGACCCTCGGCATCGACCGGCAGGAGCTGCTCGACCGGTTGCACAGCGGCAAGCAGAAGTACTCCTCGATCTTCAACTACCCGACGCTGACCTGGGCCGACTGCGGCGCCATCGGCTGGCTCGTCGACGGCGCGGCGATCATGAACCAGGTCCCGCTCTGCCGGTGCTCCTACGGCCCGTACGCCCGCGCGATGATCCGGGTCTGCAAGGAGGAGTCGTTCCATCAGCGTCAGGGATTCGAGATCCTCTGGACACTCATGCGTGGCACGCCGGAGCAGCAGGCCATGGCCCAGGACGCCGCGAACCGCTGGTGGTGGCCGGCGCTGGCGATGTTCGGCCCGCCCGACACCGGTGAGGCGGCCAAGGGCGGCCACACCGAGCAGTCGATGGCCTGGGGCATCAAGCGGTTCAGCAACGACGACCTGCGCCAGAAGTTCGTCGATATGACCGTGCCCCAGGCGGAGAAGCTCGGCGTGACCCTGCCCGACCCCGACATCCGGTGGAACGAGGAGCGCGGCCACTACGACTTCGGCGAGATCGACTGGGACGAGTTCTGGCGGGTGCTGCGAGGCGACGGGCCGTGCAACGCCGAGCGGATCGCCCATCGCCGCAAGGCTCACGACGACGGCGCCTGGGTCCGCGAGGCCGCCAACGCCTATGCCGCCAAGCATGCTGTCAAGGTCAAGGAGAGTGCCGCGTGAGCGGAGACGTCAACGGAGCGGCCACCTCGCCGTCGAGCACCGAGCGCAGCTGGCCTCTCTGGGAGGTCTTCGTGCGAGGCAAGCGGGGCCTGTCCCACGTTCACGTGGGGTCGCTGCACGCCCCGGACGCCCCGCTGGCACTGCGCAACGCGCGGGATGTCTACACCCGCCGGCAGGAGGGCGTGTCGATCTGGGTCGTCAAGGCCGACGACATTACGGCGAGCAGCCCGACCGAGAAGGACTCCTTCTTCGACCCGGCCGCGGACAAGGTCTACCGCCACCCGACCTTCTACGACGTGCCCGAGGACGTCGAGTACCTATGAGCGAGCTTGCGACACAAAGGGGCTCGGCGGAATACCTGCTCGGGCTCGCCGATGACGCCGTCGTCTACGCCCAGCGGCTCGCCGAGTGGCTGACCAACGCCCCCCAGATCGAGGAGGACATGGCCCTCGGCAACATCTCCCTCGACCTGCTGGGGCAGGCGCGCGCGCTCTACCCGTACATCGGGACGATCGACGGCACCGGCCGCCACGAGGACGACTACGCGATGCAGCGCGACGAGCGCCAGTGGCGCAACGTCCACCTCGTCGAGCAGGAGCGAGGTGACTTCGCGCAGGAAATGGCTCGGCTGCTGTGGTTCTCCGCATGGCAGGTCGAGCTGCACTCGGCGCTGGCCGGCTCTGCGGACGAGATGGTCGTCGGGGTGGCGGGCAAGGCCCTCAAGGAGGTGCGCTACCACCTCGACCACGCCTCGCTGTGGGTGGTTCGCCTCGGCGACGGCACGGACGAGTCGCACCGTCGCATGCAGGCGGCGCTCGAGTGGGTGCTGCCCTACCTCGCCGAGCTGTTCGAGGATGACCCGGCCTCGGTCGCGGCCGCCGAGGCCGGCGTTGGCGTCCTGCCCTCGGCTCTGCACGATGCTGCCGTCGCACGGGTCGCCCAGGTCGTCGAGCAGGCGACGCTGACGCTGCCCACCGAGTCGAAATGGCGCTCACGCGGCGGTCGGGACGGCGTCCACTCACGGCCGATGGGGTCCCTCCTTGCCGAGATGCAGCACATCGCGCGCTCCCATCCCGGGGCCACCTGGTGAGCCCGGTGGCCACCAGCCCAGCGTCCAGTGCGCGGTCGAGCACGGCTGTGGCAGAAGCGATCTCGCGCATCCCGGACCCAGAGGTCCCGGTCGTCTCGATCGCCGACCTGGGCATCCTGCGGTCGGTCGAGGTGGACGACGACACGCGCACCGTCGTAGCGACGATCACCCCGACCTACAGCGGGTGCCCCGCCATGGAGGCGATCGCGTCGCGTGTCGTCTTCGAGGGGGAACAGCAGGGGTATGCCGTCCGCGTCGTCACGCAGCTCGCCCCCGCGTGGACGACCGACTGGATGACCGAGGAGGGCAAGCAGGCGCTGCACCGGTTCGGCATCGCGCCGCCCGGCGCCGTCGAGGCCGGGAGGCCGCGCGGCCCGGTGCCGGTCACCCTCACCACACACGTCGTGACCTGCCCGCACTGCGGCTCGGACGACACCACCGAGATCGCCCATTTCGGCTCGACGGCCTGCAAGGCGCTGCGGCGCTGTAACGCCTGTCTCGAGCCGTTCGACGAGTTCAAGGCCATCTGAATGACCGACGTGACCACTTCACCCGCCCCCGCACGCCATCGGGCTCGCTTCCACCCGCTCAGGGTGGCCTCGGTCGAGAGGCTCACCGACGACGCGGTGGCGGTGACCTTCGAAGTGCCCGAGGACCTGCGCGACGAGTACGTCTTCCTGCCGGGCCAGCACCTGACGGTGCGAGCACCCATCGCGGGCGAGGACGTCCGCCAGTCGTACTCGATCTGCCAGTCCCGCAACGCCGTCGGCATGGACGGGCTGCGACGTGTCGCGGTGGCTCGTGTGCCCGAGGGCCGCATGTCGACGTGGATGAACGACATCGTCGCGGCCGGCGACGTCGTCGAGGTGATGACCCCGCTCGGGTCGTTCACGTGCCCGACGCAACCGGACGGCATACGTCATCACGTGGCCGTCGCCGCCGGCTCGGGGATCACGCCCGTCCTGTCCCTTCTGACGACCGTCCTGGAGGAGGAGCCCGGCTCACGCGCAACGCTCCTCTTCGGCAACCGCCGCACGAGCACGATCATGTTCCTGGAGGAGCTCGAGGACCTCAAGAACCGCTTCCCGGGCCGCTTCCACCTCATCAACGTCCTGTCCCGCGAGGCCCAGGACGTCGAGCTCTTCCACGGACGCCTCGACGCGGAGCGGCTCACCGAGATCTTCGGCAGGCTCGTGCCGGTCGAGTCGGTCGACGAGTGGTATCTGTGCGGTCCGTTCGGCATGGTCACGGGAGCCGAGAGCCTGCTCCAGGACAACGGCGTCGACCCGCACCACATTCACCACGAGATCTTCCACGTCGACGACGGGACAGAGCCCAAGCGCAAGGTCGTCGTCGACGCGGGCGCGCCGCCGGCGGCGACCGTGACTGTCAACCTCGACGGGCGCACGACGGTGATCCCGATGCCGTCGAAGGACGAGTCGATCCTCGACGCCACCCTGCGGATGCGGCCCGACGCGCCGTTCTCGTGCACCAACGGCGTGTGCGGCACCTGCCGGGCGCGCCTCGTCGTCGGGGAGGTCCGGATGGACCGCAACTACGCCTTGGAGCCCGACGAGGTCGCCGCCGGAGTGGTCCTCGCCTGCCAGAGCCACCCGGTGACCGACGAAGTAAGCCTCGACTACGACGCCTGACCGCCGCGCATCGGCGAGGAAGATCGCAAGGTCGTTGCGCGTTCAACGGTCGTGGACAACGTCGATGTGGTGGTGGTCGGAGCGGGCCAGGCCGGACTCTCGGTGGCGCATCACCTCGCACGGCTCGGGATCGGGCCGTTCGTCGTCCTCGACGCGAACGAGCGGCCGGGCGGTGCCTGGCAGCATCGCTGGGACAGCCTGACGATGCACGACGTGCACGGCGTCGCCGACCTCCCGGGTATGCCGTTCACCAATGTCGACCCCGCAGCGCGGGCCAGCGTCGCGGTGCCCGCCTACTTCGCCGCCTACGAGGAGCGTTTCGACCTGCCCGTCGTCCGCCCCGTGCGTGTGACGTCCGTCAGGGCGGTCGACGACGACCCGGACGGACCGCTGCGTGTCGAGACGACCGACGGCACCTGGATCACCCAGTCGCTCGTCAACGCATCGGGCACCTGGGAGACCCCGTTCGTGCCGTACTACCCGGGGGCGGAGACGTTCCGCGGGAGGCAGCTGCACACGGTCGAATACGCAGGGCCGGAGAGCCTTGCGGGCCAACGCGTCATCGTCGTCGGCGGAGGCGCGTCCGCCGTGCAGATCCTCGGCGAGCTGGCACCGGTGGCGCACACGACCTGGGTCACTCGACGCGAACCAGTCTGGCGCACAGGGCAGTTCAACGAGAACGCCGGCAGGGAGGCGGTTGCGCTGGTCGAGGACCGTGTCGCCCGTGGCCTTCCGCCGCGGAGCGTCGTCAGCGTCACCGGACTGATGCTGCGACCCCAGGAGCAGCGCGCGGCGAGGCTGGGCGCCTACGACCGCCGCCCGATGTTCTCGCGCATCGAGCCCGACGGCGTGCGCTGGGCCGATGGCACCTTCGAGGCCGCTGACGCCATCCTCTGGGCGACGGGGTTCCGGGCGACGCTGGGGCACCTGGCTCCGCTGCGCCTGCGTAACCGGATGGGCGGCATACAGCTGCGCGCTCCGTTCGACCAGCACACCTTCACGAGCGCCGTCCGGGACCGTCGCGTCCACTTCGTGGGCTACGGTCCGTCGGCCTCGACCATCGGCGCGAACCGGGCCGGGCGCGTCGCGGCCCGAGCGGTGGCCCAGCAGCTCGACGCCAACACCACCGCCGCCTGAGGCGTCACGCGGCGGGGCGCCCGTGTGCGCTGATCGGGGCTATCGCCCACAAGCACGCACACAGGGCCCCGGCCGAAGCACGGCCCTGTGGATCGTCGGGCAGGCCCATCACGGCGGGTGCCCACCATGGTGCGATGACGCAGGGGCGGCGGAGCGGTTCGGTAGACCGGCTCCTGCGCGCCCGCATCGCGGGGCAGTCGGGTCTCGTCACTCGGCGACAGGCTCTGTCGGGCGGCTTCACCGACGAGCAAATCCGATGGAAGGTCGCCTCGAGTCGCTGGGTCACACTGCACCCCGGTGTCTATCTGACCACGCCGGGGCGCGACGACTGGGAGATGCATGCCGTGGCTGCCCTTCTCGCAGTCGGGACGCCCGCGGCTCTGTGTGGGCGCAGCGCCGCCTTTGCATGGGGGCTGCTACCGGACCCTGGGTCACTGATCGAGCTCGTGGTTCCGGCCGGTCGCCGTCGATCGGCCCTTCCAGGGGTGCGGACGACTCGCAGCCGGGCCATGGTCCAGCGGACCGATCCTCACGTCTGGCCCCATCGCACCACGGTCGAGCACACCATCCTCGACCTGTCGGTCGGCAAGGGTCTCGATGGGGTTGTCGCGCTGATCGCCAAGGCGAGTCAGCTCGGTCTCACGGACGAACGGAGGATGGCGACGGCGCTCCGCGCACGCCCGAACCAGACCCATCACGCCCTGCTCGCGGAGTGCCTTGCGGACATCGGGGAGGGCGTGGAGAGCGTCGCGGAGCTTCGCTATGTGCGTGATGTGGAACGTGCTCACGGGCTACCAGTCGGGCTCCGACAGGGACCCGGCAGGTCGTCAACCGTGAGGGACTCGGTCTACGAGGAGCCGATGGTCGTCGTCGAGGTGGACGGGCGGCGCGGTCACGACGGATGGCGCGGTCGGCAGCGCGATGGTCGTCGCGACCGCGGTGCCGCGGCGGACGGCTGGCTGACCGTCAGAGTGTTCTGGATCGACGTCGCCGGAACTCCATGCCGGCTCGCGGTGGAGATGGGCCAGGTCCTTCGCGCCAGAGGCTGGCAGGGGGCCGTCCGGCCATGCCGCCGGGCTGGCTGCGAGGCTCGGCCGGCAGTATGACCCTAGCGCCAGACCGCAGGCCGCTCGTGTGCGCTGATCGGGGCGGGCACCACGAATGGTGCACACGGCGGGGCTCCGATGAGGTGTCGTCGCGCCGGGTTACGCTGCCTGCGTGCGGCAGTACCTCGACCTCCTCGACACCGTCCTGACCCACGGCCAGGAGAAGTCCGACCGGACCGGCACCGGCACGCTCAGCGTCTTCGGCCACCAGATGCGCTTCGACCTCGCCGACGGCTTCCCGGCACTGACCACGAAGAAGCTGCACCTGCGGTCGATCATCGGCGAGCTGCTGTGGTTCCTGCGCGGCGACACCAACGTGCGGTGGCTGCAGGAGCGAGGCATCACCATCTGGGACGAGTGGGCCGACAAGGACGGTGAGCTCGGCCCGATCTACGGCTACCAGTGGCGCTCCTGGCCGACGCCCGACGGGCGCCGGGTCGACCAGATCGCCAAGGTCATCGAGCAGATCCGCACCAACCCCGACAGCCGGCGGCTCGTCGTCTCGGCCTGGAACGTCGCGGATGTCGACGACATGGCCCTGCCGCCGTGCCACACGCTGTTCCAGTTCTACGTCTCTCCGGCCGGCAGCGACGGCCGGCGACGTCTGTCCTGCCAGCTCTACCAGCGCAGCGCCGACATCTTCCTCGGCGTGCCCTTCAACATCGCGTCGTACGCCCTGCTCACCCAGATGGTCGCCCACCTGACCGACCTCGAGCCGGGCGAGTTCGTGCACACCCTCGGCGACGCGCACCTCTACCTCAACCACCTCGACCAGGCGCGGCTCCAGCTCACGCGCACCCCGCACTCGCTGCCGACCATGCGCATCAACCCGGACCGCCGCAGCATTGACGAGTTCGACGTCGATGACTTCGAGCTCGTCGGCTACGTCGCCGAGCCGGGCATCAGGGCACCGATCGCGGTCTGACCCGGCGCCGCGCCCTGCAGGTCGTGCCACCCCGGCCCTGGCTGTGCCAGCCTGTGGACATGACCAATGTGACGATGATCGCCGCGGTCGCCAGCAACGGCGTCATCGGAGACGGGCTCACCATGCCGTGGCACATCTCCGAGGACCTCAAGTACTTCAAGCGCACCACCATGGGCCATCCGATGGTGATGGGCCGGCGCACGTTCGATGCGATGGGAGTCCTCCCCGGCCGCAGAAGCATCGTCATCACCCGCCAGCCCGAGTGGCAGCACCCGGACGTCGAGACGGCGCACTCGCTCGCCGAGGCGCTCGCACTGGCCGGCCCCGCGGACGAGGTGTACGTCGTCGGCGGGGGTGAGATCTACCGGGAGGCGATGCCGTATGCCGCTCGGCTGCTCATCACCGAGGTCGCACAGTCACCGGAGGGTTCGGTCACCTTCCCGGCGATCGACGCCGACGACTGGGCAGAGACGTCGAGGCAGGAGCGCGACGGCTTCGCGTGGGTGACCTACCAGCGGCGTTGAGGGCGGCCGGCCACGGCACCGGAGGCGGGCCGATGTACCCGACGGCAGGGCACTACTCGGACCCCCGAGCGAGTCGTGCCTTGCTTCGTCTGTGCGGTCGCATCCCGGCCGAACCGGACATCTCGTCACTCGGCGGGTGCACACGGTGCCCTCGGCCGTGGGCGCTAACCTTGGCCCCATGGCTGCCGCACCCGCGCTCGGACGTGTTCTCTCCGCGATGGTCACGCCGATGCGCCCCGACGGCACGGTCGACCTCGACGCCGCGGCGCACGTGGCCACCCACCTGGTCGACGCCGGCCACGACGGGCTCGTCATCTCAGGCACGACCGGCGAGTCGCCGACGACCACCGCTGCTGAGAAGGACGAGCTGCTGCGGGTGGTCATCGACGCCGTCGGGGACCGGGCCGTCGTCATCGCCGGCGCCGGGAGCAACGACACCGCCAAGAGCGTCGAGTCGGTCCGGGCCGCCGAGAAGGCCGGGGCCGACGCCGTCCTCGCCGTGACGCCGTACTACAACAAGCCTCCGCAAGCGGGACTCGTCGCGCACTTCCTGGCCCTCGCCGACGCGAGCGATCTCCCGGTCATGATCTACGACATCCCCGGCCGGGCCGGCATCGCGATCGCCCGCGAGACGTACCTGCGGATCGCCAAGCACGACCGCATCCGTGCGGTCAAGGACGCCCGTGGGGACCTGTGGCTGGCGAGCGAGCTGATGCAGGTCACCGGGCTGGACTGGTACTCCGGCGACGACGCGATGAACCTCGCGCACTTCGGCAACGGAGCGGTCGGCTTCGTCGGCGTGACCTCCCAGGTGGCCCCAGCGGCATACCGCCGGATGGCCGACGCGGTCCTCGACGGGCGCTGGGACGACGCTCGCGCAGTCCACCGGCACCTCGCCCCGCTCGTCCACGCCGTCATGAACGTCACTCAGGGGGCCATCATGGCCAAGGCGGGGCTGGCCCTGCAGGGTGTCATCGCCTCGCCCGCCGTGCGCCTCCCACTCGTGCCGGCCGACGACGAGCAGACCGCTCTCCTGCGCGACGCCCTCGGGACGGTCGCCGAATGACCTCGGTCGGCTCCCGCCGACGACACCACCGAACGACAGGACACCTGTGAGCCATCCTCACCCCGAGCTGACCCCGCCCCCCGCCCTTCCGGAGAACGGCCTGCGGGTCGTGGCCCTCGGGGGGCTCGGCGAGGTCGGCCGCAACATGGCCGTCCTCGAGACCAAGGGCCGCCTGCTGATCATCGACTGCGGCGTCCTCTTCCCGGAGGACCACCACCCCGGCGTCGACCTGATCCTCCCGGACTTCTCCTACATCCAGGACCGCCTCGACGACATCGAGGCGATCGTGCTCACGCACGGCCACGAGGACCACATCGGCGCGGTGCCGTACCTGCTCCGGCTCAAGCAGGACATCCCGCTCATCGGGTCGACGCTGACCCTGGCCCTCGTCGAGGCCAAGCTCAAGGAGCACCGGATCCGGCCCTTCAGCATGGCCGTGCGAGAAGGGCAGCGGGAGCGGCTCGGGGTCTTCGACCTCGAGTTCGTCGCGGTGAACCACTCGATCCCCGACGCTCTCGCCGTCTTCGTCCGCACCGACGCCGGCTCGCTGTTGCACACCGGTGACTTCAAGATGGACCAGCTGCCCCTCGACGGGCGGCTCACCGACCTGCGCGCCTTCGCGCGGCTCGGCGAGGAGGGCGTCGACCTGTTCCTCACGGACTCCACCAACGCCGACGTGCCGGGCTTCACCACCCCTGAGCTCGAGATCGCACCAGCCATCGACAAGGTGTTCCGGCACGCGGAGCGGCGCATCATCGTCGCCTGCTTCAGCAGCCACGTCCACCGCGTCCAGCAGGTTCTCGACGCGGCGGAGAAGGCCGGGCGAAAGGTCGCCATGGTCGGTCGCTCGATGGTCCGCAACATGGGCATCGCAGCAGACCTCGGATACCTCCACGTGCCCGAGGACATCCTCGTGGACCTCAAGCGGATCGACGCGCTCGACGACGACCAGGTGGTGCTCATCTGCACCGGCTCCCAGGGCGAGCCGATGGCCGCGCTGTCCCGGATGGCCAACCGCGACCACCGCATCAACGTCGGCCCCGGAGACACCGTGCTGCTCGCAAGCAGCCTGATCCCCGGCAACGAGAACGCCGTCTACCGCGTCATCAACGGCCTGATGCGCCTTGGAGCCCACGTCGTGCACAAGGGCAACGCCAAGGTGCACGTCTCCGGCCACGCGAGCGCCGGTGAGCTCCTCTACGCCTACAACATCGTCAAGCCCCGCAACGTGATGCCCGTCCACGGCGAGTGGCGCCACATGTTCGCCAACGCGCAGCTGGCCAAGAGCACCGGTGTCGCGGACGACCACGTCGTGCTCGCCGAGGACGGCGTCGTCGTCGACCTCGTCGACGGGCACGCCGCGGTCGTCGGCGTCGTCGACTGCGGCTACATCTACGTCGACGGCACCAACATCGGAGGCACCGACGAGGCCCTGCTCAAGGACCGCCGGATCCTGCGCGACGAGGGCTTCATCACCTGCATCGTCGTGCTCGATGCCGCAACCGGGAAGATCGCATCCGGCCCGGAGATCACGGCGCGCGGCTTCGTCGAGGACGAGGAGATCTTCCAGCAGGTCATCCCCAAGGTGGAGCGCGCCGTGGAGGAGGCGGTCGCCAACGGCGTCCGCGACGACCACCAGCTCCAGCAGGTCATCCGGCGAGCCGTCGGGTCCTGGGTCGGCGGCAAGATCCGCCGGCGGCCCATGATCATCCCGGTCGTGCTCCAGGCCTGAGATGACCGCCACGTACGCCGCTGCGGCACCCGTCGACGAGGGGGAGCCCGACGCGTCCGACGAGCGCGCTCGGCTCCCACGCTGGTGGCTGGACGTGGCCATCGCTGTCGCGCTCGTCCTCCTTGTCGCGATGGGCGCGCTGCGCTGGCTGGACTCGACGGCATACCTCGTGGTGGTCATCCAGTCCGGCGCCCCGTTCGTGGTCGTCGGGCTCATCCTGCTGACAGCCGCGACCCTGCTGCTGCGGCGGTGGTGGATGGTGGTGCCGGTCGTCGCGGCGCTCACGGTCGCGATGGCGATGGCCGTGCCGACGTACCGGTCCCATGCGTCGCCCAAGGCGGACCGCGACCTCACGGTCATGGCAGCGAACCTGCGCTTCGGGCAGGCGAACCCGCTGCAGCTGATGGACGCCGTGCGCTACCACAGCGTCGACGTGCTCGTGCTCACGGAGGCCACGCCGGACGCCATCCAGGGTCTCGACGACGACGGCGCGACCGCTTACTTCACGCAGCGGGTCGGAACGCCTCGGGCGGACACCTACACCGGCACGATGATCCTCTCGCGCTACCCGCTGAGCCTGCGCAGCGCCGGGACCGACCCTGCCGTCGAGGCGACGCCGAGCGCGCAGCCCGAGGTCGACGTGACTGTCGCCGAAGGCCGGGTGCGCCTCAAGGTGGCGCACCCGATGGCTCCGCTGCGCGGCGCGACGGACCAGTGGCACGCCGGCCTGCAGCGCCTCGACGCCTGGAAGGACGCGCAGCAGGGCAGCGAGCCGGTGCTCATCGCCGGTGACTTCAACGCGGCCTTCGGCCATCCGGTCTTCCGTGACCTCGCGACCGGGCTGATGGACGCCCAGCGGGAGGCTGGTCAGGGCTGGGTGCGCACCTGGCCCTACTCCGACAGCCGTATGCCGCCCTACGTCCAGATCGACCACGTGCTGAGCCGGGGGCTCACCCTCGTCGACGCCGGTGAGATTGCGTACAACCGGGCCGACCACGCGGCCGTGTGGGCGAGCTACGCCCTCCGGAAAGCCGGCTGACCGCCGCCGGGGGGCCGCGCCGTCCCGAACTGGTCGAGTGAGCGCGTCGTCCCACGCCTCCCACGTTGCCGAGGACGCGCTGGTCCGCGCCTCACCAGGGCCGGTCGACCTCGATGTCGCGCGGGTCGTCGCCGTCGAGCACCCAGCCCGCCTCGGTGTGCGACCAGGACGAGACCGGGCCCTGCTCGACCAGCCGGCGGACCGCCGTGACGAGGCGCTCGACGCCCTCCGCCGTGCTGCCCAGCCCGATGCTGGCGCGGACGGCGGTAGCCGGCTGCTCGCCCCAGGGGTCGTCGAGGAGCTCATCGACGAGCAGGTGCGCGCAGAACTTGCCGTCACGCACACCGATCCCGTGCTCGACGGAGAGCACCTGCGACACGAGGGAGGAGTCGAAGCCGTCGACGGTGAAGGCCACGACGCCGACCCGGTCGTGCTCATCATCGAAGATGTGGAGCACCTCGACGCCGGGCACGTCCTCCAGGCCGTCCCGCAGGCGTGACAGGAGCTGCTCCTCGTGAGCCTCGATCGCGGCTCGGTGTTGGCGGATCGTCGCGCACGCCGCGGCGAGGGCGATGGCACCGATGACGTTCGGGCTGCCGCCCTCATGGCGGGCCGGGCCGACCGCCCACGTCGTGCCCTCCTCGGTGACGGCACGGGTGGCGCCCCCGCCGAACAGGTACGGCGTGCCGGCGTCGAGCCAGTCGGACCGGCCCGCGAGGACGCCGGCGCCGTAGGGGGCGTACGTCTTGTGGCCGGAGAACGCGACGTAGTCGGCATCCCAGGCGGCGAGGTCGATGGTGCGGTGCGCGGACAGCTGCGCGGCATCGACGGCGATGCGTGCCCCGTGGTCGTGGGCGAGCCGCGCGAACCGCTCGACGGGCCAGACCTCGCCGGTCACGTTGGACGCGGCCGCGATGACCACGAGCCGGTGACGCGATGGGTGCTCCGAGAGTGCCTCGTCGAGCAGCGCGTGGGCGTCCTCGACCGACTCCGGGACCGGAAGCCGGACCGTGCGGAAGCGGCCCCACGGAAGCAGCGTCGAGTGGTGCTCGGTCCCGAAGACGAACACGGTCGTGCGGCCCGGCAGGGCCCTGGACAGCACCGACCAGGAGTCCGTGGTCGTGCGGGTGAAGACGACGATGTCGTCCGCTCGGGCCCCGACGAACTCGGCCACCTCGGAGCGGGCCTGCTCGTACCACGCGCTCGTCAGGCGGGAGGCGAACCCGGCGCCGCGGTGGACGGAGGAGTACGTCTCCAGCGCCCGGTCGACCGCAGCCTTGACCTCGGTCAGGGCCGGGGTCGAGGCGGCGTGGTCGAGGTTGGCGTAGGTGACCTCGCCCCTCAGGGTGGGGACGCGCAGGCCGGCGCCGACGACGCTCGGCAGCGTGTTCGCCTCCGGCACGACGTGCAGGGCCCGCGTGCGCACGACCGGCGCCGGCGCGCCGCCACAGAGTGCGGTGGTAGGGAGAACGGACATGAGACTGCTCCTGGGTCTGAGGGACCCACCGGATGCAGGCCCGCGCTTGCCGGCCCTCGCATGTCACGAACACCACGAGGAACGGCCAGGTCGTCACCCGGAGCACCCCACCGCGGAGGAGGGTTGCTGGCCAGCGAGCCGGGGCTTGTCGCTGACACTCTTGACCTGGCACGACGATAGGGGGCCCGCCGGAGGCCTGTCCACCCGTCGGTCCGGAGGTGTCGCCATCTGAGACACCGTGCCGCCCCGCGTCGTGCTCTCCTGTCGAGCGCTCCTGTCGCGCCCTCCTGTCCCGCCCTCCTGTCGCCCTGTCCGTCGCGCGTCTGGCCGGCGGACTCCACCCTCACGTCCAGTGAGCAGCTCGTCCCTCTGGCCACTCTGGCCACTCGGTTCGACGGGGCTGCTGGGACTGAGCGCTCACTCGACCTGCGTTGAGGTCGGGGCGTGTGTGTGGTCGTGTGGCTGGTGGGACTGGGCGCTCACTCGACGAGAGGCGGGGGTGGGAAGGACGTCGCGCTCCACGGTCGCGTGGCCTCCCGCCGGGGTGAGGTCACCCCCCGACGTATGCCGCGAGGTGCTCGCCCGTGAGCGTGCCCTGCGACGCCACGAGCTCGGCGGGAGAACCCTCGAAGACGACCCGGCCGCCGTCGTGGCCAGCGCCCGGGCCGAGGTCGATGACCCAGTCGGCATGCGCCATGACGGCCTGGTGGTGCTCGATGACGATGACGGACTTGCCGGAGTCGACCAGCCGGTCGAGGAGCCCGAGCAGCTGCTCGACGTCGGCCAGGTGCAGACCGCTCGTCGGCTCGTCGAGCACGTAGACGTCGCCCTTCTCGGCCATCTGCGTCGCCAGCTTGAGCCGCTGACGCTCGCCGCCGGACAGCGTGGTGAGGGGCTGGCCGAGGCTGAGGTAACCCAGCCCGACGTCGTCCAACCGGCGCAGGATCTGGTGCGCCGGAGGGATCTTGGCCTCGCTGTCGGCGAAGAACTCGACGGCCTCGGCGACGGGCATGGCCAGGACCTCGCTGATGTCCTTGCCGCCGAAGGTGTACTCGAGCACCTGGGCCTGGAACCGCTTGCCTCCGCACTCCTCGCACACGACGGCGACTCCGGCCATCATCGCCAGGTCGGTGTAGATCACCCCGGCGCCGTTGCACGTCGGGCACGCGCCCTCGGAGTTGGCGCTGAACAGCGCCGGCTTGACCCCGTTGGCCTTGGCGAAGGCCTTCCGGATCGGCTCGAGCAGCCCGGTGTACGTGGCGGGATTGCTGCGGCGAGATCCGCGGATCGCTCCCTGGTCGACGACCACCACGCCGTCGCGGCCCGCAACCGAGCCGCGCACCAGCGAGCTCTTGCCGGAGCCCGCCACGCCGGTGATGACGACAAGCACGCCGAGCGGAAGGTCGACGTCGACGTCCCGCAGGTTGTGCGTGCTCGCGCCGCGCACCTCGAGGGCTCCGGACGAGGTCCGGACGGACGGCTTGAGCCTGGCGCGGTCGTCGAGGTGTCGCCCGGTGATCGTGTCGCTCCCGCGAAGCCCGTCGACGGTCCCCTCGAAGACCACCTCGCCGCCGGCCGTGCCCGCGCCGGGCCCGAGGTCGACGACGTGGTCGGCGATGGCGATGGCCTCGGGCTTGTGCTCCACCACGAGCACCGTGTTGCCCTTGTCGCGCAGCTGCAGCAGCAGGCCGTTCATGCGCTGGATGTCATGGGGGTGCAGGCCGATCGTCGGCTCGTCGAAGACATACGTGACGTCGGTGAGCGAGGACCCCAGGTGCCGGATCATCTTGGTGCGCTGGGCTTCTCCGCCGGACAGCGTGCCCGACGAACGATCGAGGCTGAGGTAGCCCAGACCCATCTCGACGAACGACTCGAGGGCGTCACGAAGCGCGGTCAGCAGCGGGGCCACTGACGGCTCCTGCAGTGCGCGCACCCAGTCGGCGAGGTCGCTGATCTGCATGGCGCACGCGTCGGCGATGCTGATGCCCGCGATCTTCGAGGACCGGGCCGCCTTGCTCAGGCGGGTTCCCTCGCACTCGGGACAGGTCGTGAAGGTCACCGCCCGCTCGACGAAGGCGCGGATGTGCGGCTGGAGCGAGTCGACGTCCTTGGACAGCATCGACTTCTGGATCTTCGGGACGAGCCCCTCGTAGGTGAGGTTGATCCCCTCGACCTTGATCTTGGTCGGCTCCTTGTAGAGCAGGTCGTGCAGCTCCCTCTTGGTGTACTTGCGGATCGGCTTGTCCGGGTCGAAGAAGCCGCTGCCGCGGAAGATGCGGCCGTACCAGCCGTCCATGCTGTAGCCCGGGATCGTCAGGGCGCCCTCGTTGAGCGACCTGGACTCGTCGTAGAGCGCGGTCAGGTCGAAGTCCGTCACGTTGCCCATGCCCTCGCAGCGGGGACACATGCCGCCGGTGATGCTGAAGCTGCGCCGCTCCTTCGTCGTCGAGCCGCCCCGCTCGATGGTGACCGCTCCGGCCCCGGAGATCGAGGCGACGTTGAACGAGTAGGCCTGCGGCGACCCGATGTGGGGCTTTCCGAGACGGCTGAACAGGATCCGGAGCATGGCGTTCGCGTCGGTGACGGTTCCGACGGTGGAGCGAGGGTTGGACCCCATCCGTTCCTGGTCCACGATGATCGCCGTCGTCAGCCCGTCGAGCACGTCGACGTCGGGCCGGGACAGGGTCGGCATGAACCCCTGGACGAAAGCGCTGTAGGTCTCGTTGATCATCCGCTGGGACTCAGCGGCGATCGTGTCGAACACGAGCGAGCTCTTCCCGGACCCGGATACGCCCGTGAACGCCGTCAAGCGCCGCTTGGGGATCTCGATGCTGATGTCCTTGAGGTTGTTCTCGCGTGCGCCGTGGACGCGGATCAGGTCATGGCTGTCGGCGACGTGCGCCGTCCCCGACCGCGCTGCGCCCTCAGCCGGCGAGCCGTCGGCCGCCTTCGCGCCGTCCGCGGCCGCGCTCGCCTTCTTCCGTGTCGCCGAGGTGCCGGTCCTCGTGGCGGTGCTCATCGTGTCTCCCTCTCGTCGGCGGGCCCCGGTCGGGCGCGAACAGTCATCCGTCCACCGGCCCAGACGCGCTCGGCGCAGGGCCGTGCTGCTGCGGACCCAACGCTACGTCGGTGCCGGCGCGCGGGCGGATGTCCTGACTGGATCACGCTAGCCGCACGCCCGGAGCATGGCTTCTCGATTCCTGACCGTCTGCTCGGGCCACATGGTCCGTTCCGCCCGTGTTGCGCGTGTGACGCGTGAGTTCAGAGGGGCGCTGGCGTACCGTGCAACCATGGCGACACGTCCGTCCAGCAGCCAGCGACAGAGCTCGGGCGCCGCGACCCGCGCGAAGGGGTCGGGCAGCGGCGCGTCCTCGCGCCCGCCCGCTGCTCGGTCGTCGCGCCCCGCCCAGCGCAAGCCGGCCGCCCGCAAGCCCGCTGGCAAGGCGAAGGACGGCGGACTGCCGTTCCCGTTCAACGCGGTCCGCAACACGTGGATGGGTGTCTCGCACCTCGCTGGTGGGGCCGTGCGTCGGGTGGGACACAGTGCAGCCGAGCTCGAGCCGGAGCACCGTCGCGACGGCCTCGGCTTCGCGTTCATCGCGCTCGCCATCCTCGTCGCCGCGCGCGAGTGGTGGAACGTCTCGGGCGTCGTCGGTCAGGCCGTGCATGCAGTCTTCGCCGGCACTTTCGGCCGGGTGGCGTATGCCGTGCCCCTGGTCCTGCTCGCACTCGGGCTGCGCATGCTGCGCGCGCCGCAGGACGAGGCGACGACCAACCGCATCGTCGTCGGGACCATCGCTCTGACGTTCGCCGCGTGCGGCCTGTCGCACATCGCCGACGGCATCCCCAACCCGCCCGACGGTGCCAACGGGATGCGCGCCGCGGGCGGCATCATCGGCTTCCTGGCCTCGAGCCCGCTTGCTGCGGCTGTGTCCGTGTACGGCGCGGTCACCCTGCTGTGCCTGCTCGGCCTCTTTGGGCTCCTCGTCATCACCGCGACTCCGGTCAACCTGATCCCGACCCGGCTTCGACAGCTCCGGGACGTGGTCATCCACCGCGGCGACGCGGAGAGTGGGTCGGAGGCCACCGACGCGCCCGCCGAGTCGCTCAAACGCGCCCGGCGCAAGGGGACCGACCTCGCGCAGCGCGAGGGTGACGAGGCGTTCCGCCAGGCGGCCCAGCTCGACGCCGACGCCGAGGCCACCACGCGCCTGCGCCCGGGCGAGAAGCGGCCGACCGCCCCCGGCGTCCTGGCCCCGCGCCCCAGCGGGGTGGGCGTCGACGCGAGCGACCCGCACACACACGGCGCGCCAGAGACCGGGAAGGTCGGCCCGAAGGCCGAGCTGGTGCCACCTCCGACCTCGGAGCTGCCGGCCCGCGCCGAGCAGCTCTCCCTCGGCGGCGACATCACCTACCGCCTTCCGGACAGCGAGATGCTCAGCCACGGCTCGCCGCACAAGACCCGCAGCGAGGCCAACGACCGCGTGCTCGAGTCCCTGACCGACGTCTTCGAGCAGTTCGACATCGACGCGGCCGTCACGGGGTTCACCCGCGGGCCGACGGTCACCCGCTACGAGGTCGAGCTCGGCGCGGGCACGAAGGTCGAGCGCGTCACCGCGCTGTCCAAGAACATCGCGTATGCCGTCGCGTCGGCCGACGTTCGCATCCTCAGCCCGATCCCGGGCAAGTCGGCCATCGGCATCGAGATCCCGAACGCCGACCGCGAGAACGTCGCCCTCGGCGACGTGCTGCGGAGCCACACCGCGAGGTCGAACTCGCATCCGATGGTCATGGGTGTCGGCAAGGACGTCGAGGGTGCCTACGTCATCGCGAACCTCGCGAAGATGCCGCATCTGCTCGTCGCCGGCGCGACCGGTTCGGGCAAGTCGAGCTTCGTCAACTCGATGATCACCTCGGTCCTCATGCGCTCGACGCCGGAGGAGGTGAGGCTGGTCCTCGTCGACCCGAAGCGCGTGGAGCTGACGGCATACGAAGGCATCCCGCACCTGATCACCCCGATCATCACCAGCCCGAAGAAGGCCGCCGAGGCTCTTCAGTGGGTCGTGCGAGAGATGGACCAGCGCTACGACGACCTGGCGGCTTTCGGCTTCAAGCACGTCGACGACTTCAACAAGGCGGTGCGGGCGGGCAAGGTCAAGCCGCTGCCGGGGTCCGAGCGACAGATCACGACGTACCCCTACCTGCTCGTCGTGGTCGACGAGCTCGCCGACCTCATGATGGTCGCCCCGCGCGATGTCGAGGAGTCGGTCGTCCGGATCACCCAGCTCGCCCGGGCAGCGGGCATCCACCTCGTCCTCGCGACGCAGCGTCCGTCGGTCGACGTCGTGACGGGTCTCATCAAGGCCAACGTCCCGTCGCGCATGGCGTTCGCCACGTCGTCGCTCGCCGACTCGCGCGTGGTGCTCGACCAGCCCGGCGCGGAGAAGCTCATCGGCCAGGGTGACGCGCTCTTCCTCCCGATGGGGGCGAGCAAGCCGATGCGTGTGCAGGGAGCGTGGGTCAACGAGTCCGAGATCCACGAGGTCGTCAAGTTCGTCACGACCCAGCTCAAGCCCAGCTATGTCGAGAACGTCACGGTCGCTACGCCCAAGAAGCAGATCGACGACGACATCGGCGACGACCTCGACGTGCTCCTGCAGGCGACCGAGCTCGTCGTCACGACGCAGTTCGGCTCGACGTCGATGCTGCAGCGCAAGCTGCGCGTCGGCTTCGCCAAGGCCGGGCGACTCATGGACCTGCTCGAGTCGCGGGGCATCGTCGGCCCGAGCGAGGGGAGCAAGGCCCGCGACGTGCTCGTTCGCCCGGACGACCTGTCGCAGACGCTGGCGCTGCTGCGCGGCGAGGACGTGCCGCATCCCAACGACACAGCCGACGACACCGGCGACAGCGGATTGGACGGCACCAACGACCTGGCAGACGCCTCGGACGACGGAGCCACCGGGTATGCCGCACACGACGTGGGCGATGCCGTGGCACCGGGGGGCCCGGCGGCATACGGCAGCCCGGACGAAGCGGACGAGCCGGACCCCCGCGACGATCCAGGCGAGGGCACCGCTCAGCGGCGCACGGCGTCGCTGGTGGCCGAACGCGGCGAGCGCCGGGACCATGACGCGACCGAGGCGGTGCCCACCTCGGCCACGTCTCCGGGCACCTCGACCTGGACCCCGGGGGACCTGACCCCCCGGGTCGATGAGGACGACGAGGAGTCGGAGGACGCCTGGAACCTCACCGACCGGGGCGGCCGCGAGCGCTGGTAGGGCCTACCTGCCGGCCGTGGCGACGATCCCGCCGCCCTCGGTGGCGATCACCTTGGTGGGCCGGATGGTCATGACGACCCGCACGGGTGCGTCGTGGATCTCGTAGTCCATGCCGTAGCGGTGCTGGAGGGTCTTGTAGAACGACGCGGTCTCGTCGTCGTCCTCGACGCTCTCCACGACTCCGCGCACCTCGATCGTCCGGTAGCCGTCGTCGGGGTCGGCGATCGAGAGCGACAGGCGCGGGTCCTGGGCGAGGTTGGCGAACTTCTGCCGGCTCTTCGTGTGGGTGATGCGCAGGCGCGCGCCGTCCCACACGAACCACATGACGCTGCTCTGCGGGGCGCCGTCGGGACGCACGGTGGCCAGATGCGCGAAGAGCGGACGCTCCAGCAGGTCGAGGTGGCTCTCGGGGAGGGCGAGCTCGGTGCCCGTAGGGCTGGTCGTCGGGTTCGTGGAGTTCTGGGTCGTGTCTTCACTCATGGAGGCGACAACACGGATCGGCTCCGGTGTCATCCACGGCCACCCACGAGTCTCAGAGGTTGAACCGGTAGCCGAGGCCGGGCTCGGTGACAAGGTGCTGCGGGTGCGCGGGGTCCGGCTCGAGCTTGCGGCGCAGCTGGTTGGCGTAGACGCGAAGGTAGTTGGACTCCCGACCGTACGACGGCCCCCACACGGACCGGAGCAGCTCCTGCTGCGACACGAGGTGTCCCGGCTCGCGGCAGAGCGTCTCGAGCATCCTCCACTCGGTCGGGGTGAGCCGTACCTCCACTCCCTCCACGGTCGCCCGGCGCTCGGCGAAGTCGAGGGTGAACCGGTCCGTCGACACCGAGCCGAGCTGACGGCCGACGTCACCGCCGCGGCGCACCGCGGCCCGCACGCGAGCGAGCAGCTCCTCGACGCCGAACGGCTTGGTGACATAGTCGTCGGCGCCCAGGTCGAGAGCCTCGATCTTGTCGTCGGACTCGTGACGCGCGGAAAGGACGATGACCGGCACGGCCGACACCGCGCGCACACGGCGCAGCACGTCCGTGCCGTCGAGGTCCGGGAGCCCGAGGTCGAGGATGACCACGTCCGGGGCGTCCTCGTTGACCGACTGCACCGCGGTGCGACCGTCGCTCGCGGTCACCACCTCGTTGCCGTGGGCGCGCAGGGCGATGGTCAGCGTCCGCTGGAGCCGGGCGTCGTCGTCGACGACGAGCACTCGCGTCATGCGTCCTCCTGGAGACGGGCAGCCTCGGCTGCTGGTTCAGTGGGGCCGGCATCACCGGTCGAGGAGACATCGGCCGACCGCGCCTGCCTGGACGGAGCATTCGTGGGCCGCGGCGGCTCCGGGCCCTCGGCAGGCGGCTCGTCCGCGGTCGGGAGCTCGATGACCATGGTCAGCCCGCCGCCCGGCGTGTCCTCGGCGACGAGCGTGCCCCCCATCACCGTGGTCAGGCCACGTGCGACCGCGAGACCCAGGCCCAGGCCGTCTCCGCGCGGCGCGTCACCGACGCGCTGGAACGCTGCGAAGATGCGGTCCTTGTCCTCGTCGCCGACGCCCGGCCCCCGGTCGATGACCCGCAGCTGGACCGTGTGCCCGATCGGGCCGGCCGTGACCCGGATCTCGTCGCCGCTGTGGTGCAGCGCGTTCTCGACGACGTTCGCGAGGACACGGTCGAGCAGGCCCAGGTCCGCAGTCACCAGCGGCAGGTCGGCGTCGATGTCGACGTCGACGCGGGCCGGGTCCGAGGTGGTGCGGATCGTGCCCACCACGGCGTCGAGCAGGTCGATCGAGTGAGCGTGGGCGCGGACCATCCCGGTCTCGAGGCGGGACAGGTCGAGCAGGTTGCCGATCAGGGCGTCGAGCCGGTCCGCCGACTCCTCGATCGACTCCAGCAGCTCGGCCTCGTCGTCGGGCGCGAGCTCGACGGCATCCTGCCGCAGGGTCGAGACTCCGGCCTTGATGGCCGCGAGCGGGGTGCGCAGGTCGTGCGACACGGCGGCCAGCAGCGTGGTCCGGGCTGCGTTGTCGCGAGCGAGGCCCGCGGCCTGCTGGGCGGCGCGGACCAGCTGCTCGCGCCCGTGCAGGATGGCGGCGTGGGCGGCATACGCATTGACCACTCGCTGGTCACCGGCAGAGACCGGTGGGCCGTCGAGCAGCAGGTGCACGCCCTCGTCCACCGTCGAGTCGAGCGTCCACGCCTGCCCGGTCGGCAGCGGCGCGCCGATCACGAGCTCCGGGTCGGTGGAGGCGACCACGACCGAGCCTCCGCCATCGGTGGTCTCGGTGAGCACCGCCCGACGCATGCCCAGCGCGTCGCGCGCTCGGTCGAGCAGCGCCGGCAGGGGGCGTGGCTCGGCCAGGAGGTCGCGGCTCAGGGCTGCCAGCGCCTGGGACTCTCGCTGCGCGGCCACGGCCTGCTCGGTCCGGCGAGCTGCGAGGTTGACGATCCAGGACACCGCCATGGCCACGAGGACGAACACGGCAAGGGCCACGGCGTTCGGCGCCTGGCTGATGGTCAGGGTGCCGGTCGGCTCGGTGAAGAACCAGTTGACGACGAGTGACCCTGCGACCGCGCAGAACAGCGCCGGCCAGATGCCTCCGACGAGCGCACAGGCGACCGTCAGCGCGAGGTAGAGGAGCAGGTCGAGGGACAGGGTGTGTCCATCCTGGGTGCTGACGAGCACAGCGGTCAGGGGCACCATCGCGACCACAGCGAGCAGGAACCCGGCCAGCACCCGCTGCCAGGGCAGCCCGCGCGCCCGACGGGCCCGGCGGCCGACCTTGGAGTCCTCGTGGGACACGAGGTGCACGTCGATGTCTCCGGAGCCGTCGGCG
Source organism: Intrasporangium mesophilum (assembly GCF_054783095.1). NCBI lineage: Bacteria > Bacillati > Actinomycetota > Actinomycetes > Micrococcales > Intrasporangiaceae > Intrasporangium > Intrasporangium mesophilum. The sequence goes on from NZ_BAAGRF010000012.1 coordinate 64,160, forward strand.
ACCTCGGAGGCGATGCTGGGCCGCAGCAGCTGCTGCCAGCGGCTGCGCCGGCTCACGCCCACCACGATCTGCGTCGCGTTCACGCCACGGGCATAGTCCAGGATCGCGGCAGCCGTGTCGTGCCCGGACACGTCGTGGAACTCCGCACCGACATCGCGGGCGACCCGACGCAGCCGGGCCAGGGTAGCCGGATCGGCGCTGACCAGACCCTCGGCCGACCGCACATGGCAGGCGATCAGGTCACCGCCCGCGGCCCGGCTCGCGATCCGGGCCCCGCGCCGCAGCAGCGTCTCGCTCTCCGGCCCGCCGGTCACCGCGACCACGACCCGCTCGCGGGCCGGCCACGGCTCGTGGATGCCCTGCGCCGCCCGGTACCGCTCCAGGGCCTCATCGACCCGGTCCGCCAGCCACAGCAGCGCGATCTCGCGCAGGGCCGCCAGGTTCCCCACCCGGAAGTAGTTGGCCAGCGCGGCACTGACCTTCTCGGGCCCGTACACGTTGCCGTGCGCCAGCCGGCGCCGCAAAGCCTCCGGTGTCATGTCGACCAGCTCGACCTGCTCCGCCCGGCGCACCACCTCATCCGGCACGGTCTCCTGCTGCCGGATCCCGGTGATCGCCTCCACCACGTCGTTCAGCGACTCCAGGTGCTGGATGTTCACGGTCGAGAGCACCTCGATCCCGGCCTCCAGGATGTCCTGGACGTCCTGCCACCGCTTCTCGTGGACCGAGCCGGGCACATTGGTGTGCGCGAGCTCGTCGATCAGCACCACCTGCGGCCCCCGGGCGATCACCGCGGCGGTGTCCAGCTCGCTCAGCCGCGACCCGCGGTACTCCAGCTCCAGGCGCGGCAGGACCTCCAGACCCTGCAGCAGCTGCGCCGTGTGGACCCGCCCGTGCGTCTCGACGATGCCCACGACCACATCCGTGCCCCGCTCGCGACGCCGATGGGCCTCATCCAGCATCGCGACGGTCTTGCCGACCCCGGGCGCGGCACCCAGGTAGATGCGCAGCGAACCACGACCCATGGGTCGATCCTCGCAGGTCAGCCAGCGGTCTCGCCCGAGAGGCGCCGTCGTTGACGCGTTCTTGACGGAGTGGCCACTAGGCTCGACCAGGTGAGCGCGTCGCTGGAGCTGTGGCCGTCAACGTCCCGCCGAGGCGGCCCGCCGACGCGGTGGTACCGCCTCCGCCGCAGCTTCAAGGAGCTGCCCTGTGCCGTGCTGCTCGTCGTCCAGCTCGCGGCGATCGTGGTCTACCCGTCGATGGAGAACGCGACGCTGGGGGAGTGGCGGTACTTCGGCAAGAGCCTCTTCGGCCTGGTCGGTCTCGTCGTGCTCTTCCTCGCTGTCCGCGCCGTGCGAGCGACTCCGGCGCTGACCTGGATCGCCGCGGGCATCGGCATCCCGGTCGTCCTGCTGACGGTGGCGGAGGCGGTCTGGCCCGACAGCGACGCGGTGGCGTTCTGGTCGTCCATGCTGCACGGCGTCTTCTACTTCTACACGGGCTACGCGCTGCTCCGGTACATGTTCGCGGACAACTGGGTGACCAAGGACGAGCTCTTCGCGACCGGTGCCACGTTCACCGTCGTGGCATGGGCGTTCGCGTACCTCTACTTCGCCATCCAGTTCATCTGGCCGAACTCGTTCACGATCTACGGCGAGGCCCTGCCGGGCTTTCGGAGCTGGTACGAGCTGCTCTACCTGTCGATCACGACGATGACCTCGACCGGCCTGTCCGACATCAGCGCCGTCACGCCGCATGCGCGGTCGTTCGTCATGCTCGAGATGATCTCCGGCATGCTCTACGTCGCGCTCGTGGTGGCCCGCCTGGTCGGGCTCACCATCGCCCGCTTCCGCCAGTAGGGCGGGGAGGGCGAGAGGTCAGCTCCGCGCCGTCGTCCCGAGACGTCGCCGTATGCCGCTGCCCGGCCGGCCGCTGGCGTCAGCCGTCGAGCTCGCTCAAGGTCTTGAGGCTCGGCGCGCGGGTGGTCTGCAGCTCGCGGGCGACCGACTCGACGTCGCGCATCACTCGAAGGGTGTTCCCGCGGACGAGCTTGTGCACGTCGCCGCTCGACCAGCCTCGGTCGAGCAGCGCTGCGACGAGGCGCGGGTAGCCGCTGACGTCGTCGAGCCCGACCGGGAAGGTGTCGGTGCCGTCGTAGTCGCCGCCGATGCCGACATGGTCGATGCCCGCCGTGTCGCGGACATGCTCGAGGTGAGCGACGACCTGGTCGATCGACGCGTCCGGCTTCGGGTGGTCGGCGCTCCACGAGGCGGTGAAGACCCCGAACGCCTCCCAGTCCTTGGCGTCGACGCCGACCTGGGCCGCGGCGGCCGCCGCCTCCACCCGCCACCCGGCCGTGGCCGGGGAGACGAACTCCGGCACGAAGGTGACCATGCAGATCCCGCCGTTGGCGGGCAGCGCTTCGAGCACGTCGTCAGGCACGTTCCGCGGGGTGTCACACAGAGCCAGCGCGGACGAGTGGCTGAACACGACCGGCGCATCCGTGGCCTCGAGGGCATGCCGCATCGTCGTCGCGGCCACGTGGCTGAGGTCGACCATCATGCCGAGGCGGTTCATCTCGCGGACGACCTCGCGGCCGAACTCCGTCAGCCCGCCGACCGCCGGAACGTCGGTCGCCGAGTCGGCCCACGGGGTGTTGTCGTTGTGGGTCAGGGTCATGTACCGCACGCCGAGCACATGCAGCAGGCGCAGTGTCGCGAGCGAGCTGCCGATGGAGTGGCCGCCCTCTGCACCGAGCAGCGAGGCGATCCGGCCGGACGCGTTGGCGCGCTCGACCTCGTCGGCCGTGCGTGCGAGCGCGAGCCGGTCGGCATACGTCCCGATCATCCGGTGCACGCCGTCGATCTGCTCGAGCGTGGCGATGACGGCGGAGTCACCCTGCAGGGTGCTCGGCACGAAGACCGACCAGAACTGTCCGCCGACGCCGCCCTCGGCCAGGCGTGGCAGGTCGGTCTGCGTCGTGGCGACCTTCCGCGTCAGGTCCAGAGCCTCGAAGTCGTAGCGAACCTGCTCACGGGCGGCCCAAGGGAGGTCGTTGTGTCCGTCGATGAGCGGGCTCGCGGAGAGCAGCTCGCGCGCCTCGGCCAGCGGGTCGGGGTGGCTGCGGGGGTCGGTTCCGAGCATGTCGGCCATTGAACACCCCGCCATCTAGAGTGGACGCATGACCCCGCCCCCCGCGACCACCGAGAGGAGCGTTGCCCTCGTCACCCTCGGGTGCACGCGCAACGAGGTCGACTCGGAGGAGCTCGCCGGGCGGCTGCTCGCCGAAGGCTGGCGCCTCGTCGACGACGCCGGGGATGCAGATGTCGCGGTCGTCAACACCTGCGGGTTCGTCGAGCAGGCCAAGAAGGACTCCATCGACGCGCTGCTGGAGGCTTCGGACCTCAAGGCCGACGGACGGACCCAGAAGGTCGTGGCCGTGGGGTGCCTCGCGGAGCGCTACGGCGAGCAGCTCGCCGAGCAGCTCCCGGAGGCCGACGCGGTGCTCGGGTTCGACTCGTACCGCGACCTGAGCCGGCACCTCCAGACCCTCCTGGCCGGTGGGCACGTCGCAAGCCACACGCCGTCCGACCGCAGGACTCTGCTGCCGCTGTCCCCGGTGGACCGGCAGGCGGGGGCGGCCTCCGTGGCGCTGCCAGGCCACGGGGCCGGCGTCGCCGTCGAGGTCGACGATGCCGAGGTGCCCGTGCCCGCGAGCGGGCCGCGGGTCGTGCGGGCCAGGCTCGACGGCCGTCCATGGGCGCCGCTGAAGATCGCCTCGGGCTGTGACCGTCGGTGCGCGTTCTGCGCCATCCCGATGTTCCGCGGCGCCTTCGTCTCGCGGCGCCCGGCCGACATCGTCGCGGAGGCGAGGTGGCTTGCCGCCGACGGTGTCAAAGAGCTCTTCCTCGTCTCCGAGAACTCCACCTCCTACGGCAAGGACCTCGGTGACCTCGGCCTTCTCGAGAAGCTCCTTCCCGAGCTCACCGCTGTCGAGGGCATCGAGCGGGTCCGCGTGTCGTACCTCCAGCCGGCCGAGATCCGGCCCGGGCTGCTGCGCGCCATGGCCGACACGCCCGGGGTCGTGCCCTACTACGACATCTCCTTCCAGCACGCCTCGGAGCCACTGCTCCGGTCGATGCGCCGGTTCGGCTCGCGTGAGGCCTTCCTCGACCTGCTCGACCGCGTCCGCACGGACGCGCCGGAGGCGGGCATCCGGTGCAACGTCATCGTCGGCTTCCCGGGCGAGACCCAGGCCGACCTCGACGAGCTCGAGGCGTTCCTGTCCGAGGCGCGGCTCGACGTCGTGGGCGTGTTCGGGTACTCCGACGAGGACGGCACCGAGGCCGAGAGGTATGCCGGCAAGCTCGCACCCGAGGTCATCGCCGACCGTGTCGACCGGTTCACCCGGCTCGTCGAGGAGCTCACCGCCCAGCGCGCGGAGGACCGTATCGGCGAGCTCGTCGAGGTGCTTGTCGAGGAGATCGACGAGGACGGCCAAGCCGTGGGGCGTGCCGCCTTCCAGGGGCCGGACGTGGACGGCGTGACGACCGTGCTGGCGGGCGACGGCGGCGGTGCGCTCCGGATCGGGGACCTGGTGGCGGCTGTCGTGGTCGCCACCGAGGGGATCGACCTGGTGGCGGAGGCGCGATGACCCCTCCGACCACGTTCCACCGTGGGGAGGGACCGGCACCTCGACCCACCGACTGGAACCTGCCCAACGCCCTGACGGTGCTGCGCTTCCTGCTCGTCCCCGTCTACGGCGTCCTGCTCTTCCTCGACGGCGGCACGGATCCGTGGTGGCGGTTCTGGGCCTGGGTGGTCTTCGCCCTCGCTGCGGTCACGGACGGGGTCGACGGCAAGCTGGCGCGCCGACGTGGTGAGATCACGAACTTCGGCAAGGTCGCCGACCCGATCGCGGACAAGGCGCTCACCGGCACGGCCTTCATCGGTCTGTCCGTGCTGGGCGTGGTCTGGTGGTGGGTCACCGTCGTCATCCTCGTGCGCGAGGTGGGGATCACGGTGCTGCGGTTCGTCATCATCCGGCACGGCGTGATGCCTGCGGGACGCGGCGGCAAGCTCAAGACGATGCTCCAGACGCTCTCGCTCGGCGCGCTGACGTTCCCGCTCTGGGTGCTGCCCTTCGGGCAGGCGTGGACGTATGCGGCATACGTCATCCTCGGCGCGGCGCTCGTCATGACGGTGGTCAGCGGCGTCGACTACGTCTTCAAGGCCGCGCGCCTCCGCGAGACGAGCGATCGCACCCGCGAGCGTCGCGCGGCGCGGGCGGCAGAGCGGGCCGCGCACCGCGAGGCGCGCCGAGAAGCCCGCACCGCCACCACCGAGCACCCCGTCGAGCTGTCCGAGCACTCCGCCGCGGCGTCCGAGCACTCCGTCGGTGTGGCAGAGGCGGCCCAGGACGAGTCGCAGAACACGGACTCTCAGGGCACCGAGCCCAGCGCCCGGCGGGACTGACCTTGTCGGCGCGAGGCACCGACGGTGACCGCCTGGTCTCTCGGCTCACCGCCGCCGGCCAGACCATCGCCTGCGCCGAGTCCCTGACCGCCGGGCTCGTCGCGGCGACCATCGCCGACACGCCCGGGGCGTCGCTGGTCCTGCGAGGGGGCGTGGTGGCCTATGCCGCCGAGGTCAAGGCCGACCTGCTCGGCGTGCCTGCCGAGATCCTCGCGCAGGTCGGGACCGTCGACCCCGCCGTCGCCGTCGCCATGGCCGAGGGATGCCGGACCCGGCTGGGGGCCACGTGGGGCATCTCCACCACGGGCGTCGCGGGTCCAGGTCCCTCCGAGGGCAAGCCCGCAGGCACCGTCCACATCGCCGTCGCGGGGCCTTCGGGAACAGTGACGCGTGCCCTGGAGTTGAACGGAACCAGAGCCCAGATCCGCGCGGCCACCGTGGCTGCCGTGCTGGGTCTCGCACTCGAGCAGACCGACACCCTGGGTGGAACCGCTGCGCCGCTGGCGGACCCTCGGGGTACGGTAGGCCTATCGGGTCCCCAGCGCGGCGGGCCTGACGCCAGACGAGAGACCAGCGACTGAAGGAGGGGCGGCATGACGACACTGTTGCGACGCGAGCTCGGTGACGTCCTCCGCGAGCGTCGGCGCGCGCAGGGCCGCACCCTTCGCGAGGTCTCGGCCACTGCCTCCGTCTCCCTCGGCTATCTCAGTGAGGTCGAGCGGGGCGAGAAGGAGGCGTCCTCCGAGCTGCTCGCCTCGATCTGCGGGGCGCTCGAGCTCCCGCTGTCACAGGTGCTCATCGACGTCTCGAGCCGGATGGCCGAGAGCGAGGGCCTGGCGAAGACCGTTGCGCTGCCCGTGCCTTCGGGCGACGTGGTGTCGGCCTCCGCTGCCTGATCGTCTACCGTTCGAGGGTGTCATCGCCCCTCGCCGCGTCCGTTCCCCCTGCCTTCGCGTCGCTCGACGCCCGGCTCCGCTCGCTCACGCCGCCCGGCGCCTCGGTCTCGGTCTGGCTCGGTGACCTCGACGGGGCGGCTCGGTTCGTCCACGCCGGGCAGGCTCCGCACTACGCGGCGTCGACCATGAAGCTGCCGCTCGTCATCGCCGTCTACCGGAGAGTGGTGCGTGGGGAGCTGGACCTCGACACCGCATATCCCGTCCACAACGACTTCACCTCGGTCCTGGACGGGTCGAGGTTCCGCATCGACGACTCTGACGACCAGGATCCGGAGACGTGGGCGGCGATCGGGTCGAGCCGCACGCTGCTCGAGCTCGCCGAGCACGCCATCACCCACTCCAGCAACCTCGCCACCAACCTGCTCATCGAGATCGTCGGCCTCGACGAGGTGGCCGAGGTGCTGCGGATCGTCGGGTGCTCGCCGACCATGGTCGTCGCGCGGGGGATCGAGGATGCCACGGCGCGCGAGGCCGGCATCACGAACACCGTGACGGCAGCTGACCTCGGCCTGGTGATGGCCGCCGTGGGGCGGCGGGACCAGGCCCTCGGGGGCTCCGCGGTCCTCGATCCGGTCGAGCAGATCCTCTCGCGCCAGCTGCATGTGGACCAGATCCCGGCCGGGCTTCCCGAGGGCACGCCGACGGCGAGCAAGTCCGGCTGGATCCCCGGGGTGTCGCACGACGTCGCTCTCGTGCGCCCTGTGGGTGAGGCGCCGTTCGTCCTGGCTGTCTGCACGACCGTGGACCTTTCCGAGACCGAGGGCGCGGCGTTCGTGGCCTCGATCGCCCGTGACGTCTGGGCGGCCGACCACGCCGCGGACGCCTCGTCCTCGGCGACCCGGGCATGACGCACGTCGAGCGGGTCGTCGCGACCGCGTCGTCGGTGCGGCTGCACACGCCGTTCGTCACGGCCCTGCGGCGCACCGAGACCACCGACACCGTCGTCGTCACGGTGACGGACAGTGATGGGCGGACCGGCTGGGGCGAGGCCCCACAGGTGTGGCAGGTGACGGGGGAGTCGCTCGCGGGGGCGACGGCGTGCATCGAGACGATGCTGGCCCCGCTCGTCGTGGGCCACCCACTCGACGACCGCGAGGACCTCGCCCGCGTCGCCGGGGCCGTCCAGAAGGCGGTCGCCCGCAACTTCGGCGCCAAGGCCGCCGTCGACGCTGCCCTGCACGACCTCGTCGCCCAGGCCGAGGGCATCTCGGTGGCCGCCCTGCTGCGCGGCTCTCCGGACGGCATACCCGGGGTGCTGACGACGGACGTGACGCTGTCGGCGGGGGAGGCGTCGGCACTTGCCGACACGGCCCGCGACCGGGTTGCCGATGGTTTCCAGACCCTCAAGATGAAGGTCGGCACGGACGCCGCGACCGACGTGCAGCGCGTGGCATCCGTGCGGGACGCGGTCGGGCCGGACGTCGGGATCCGCCTGGACGCGAACCAGGGGTGGACGCGCGAGGAGGCGGTCCGGGTCATCCGGGCGCTCGAGGTGGCCGACCTCGGCGTCGAGCTCGTCGAGCAGCCCGTCGTCGCCGATGACGTCGAGGGACTGGCGTGGGTGCGCGAGCGGGTGGGGCTGCCGATCATGGCCGACGAGTCGTGCTACGGCCGGTTCGACCTGGAGCGGATCATCCGCCTCGGTGCGGCCGACCTCGTCAACGTCAAGCTGGCAAAGTGCGGGTCCTTGACTACCGGCCGGGACCTGCTGCGCCGAGCCCACGACGCCGGGCTGGGGACGATCGTGGGCTCGATGATGGAGACGCACGTCGGGCTGGGCGCGGCTGCCGCCCTCGTCGCGGCCGAGCCGACGACACAGATCAGCGACCTCGACGCCGCGTGGTGGTCGGTGTCATCCCCGGTGGACGGCGGAATCGCTTACTCCGCCAACGAGATCCGTATGCCGCAGGGGGCAGGACTGGGCGTCGACGGCTGGGTCTCGCACGCCTGAGCCTCCGGCCTCCCGATCCGGCAACACACCGAGCAGCGGCAAACCCTGATGGAAATTACCGTCAGGGTTGCCGACTGCTCGGTGTGTTGCTGTTGAAGCGGTGCTGCGGTCAGTTGCCGACGACTCGCAGCGAGAAGGACGCGTCGCCGCTGCCGGTCGTCGTGGCGTTGAGACCGACGGCACGCAGGGACTCGACGAAGGCTTTCTGGTCGGCGTCGACGTCGCCGAGGTAGAGCTTCTCGAGCTTGTCGAGGTCGACGAACATGGCGACGTTGGAGGTGCTGACATCGCCGAGTGCCGCCTTGAACGCGTCGGAGTCGCCCAGCTTGCCGCCCGCCTTCAGCTTTGCGGCGTAGTCGGGCTGGGTCGCGACATAGATCTTGTTGCCGTCGGCCGAGTGGGTCACCAGGCCGCCGCCCGCGAGCTGATCGAGCTTGTCGAGGAGGTCCTCGGCCCGCTTCGGGTTGCTCGTGACGATCTTGCCGCCGACGACCGGAGCGTCCTTGCTGAAGTCCTGCTGCGGGACGGCAAGCGTGAACGAGCTGCCGAGCAGGACCTTGAGGTCGTCCGGAAGCGTGACGCCGAGCCCCTGCTCGATCTGGCCCAGGATGTCATCCTCCCCCTCGGCCCGGCCCAGGGTCTGCAGCTGCTGCTCGATCTGCGGCCACACGGTGTCGATGGTCTTGTCGGCTCCGGACACGTGCAGCGCAGCCGCGGTGTCGTCGGGCAGGTTGGCCAGCTCGGCGCCGTTGCCGGGCACGGACGTCGCACCCGTCGCGCCCCGGACGATGCCTGCGAGCTCGACATAGTCGGGGTCGAACCTCAGCGCGGCGGCGAGACGTCCCTTGGCGTCCGCGGCCACGGGCGTACCGAGAGCGGACAGGTTCTTGATCTCTTTCAGCCCTGAGCCCAGGTCGAACCACGCCGACAGGACGCCCTGCTCGCCAAGGGCGGCCATGTCGTTCTTGAACGTGGTGTTCTGTGCGAGCGTGCCCTTGGCGACGGCCGCCAGTGTGGCGTCGCCGACACCTGCAGGGGTGACGATCGCGTAGCCGTCCTTCATCCGGAGCTCGGAGTCGCCGTTCTTGTCGCAGGCCAAGATCCGGGTCAGCGCGTCCTTGGCGCGGTCCTCGTCCTTGACCTGGATGGCCACCGCGACGTTCGGCTTGTCCTCAGAGCCGCCCGGGCGGATGGCAGCGCCGACGCGGTCGCCGAGCCATGGGGCGATGTCGGAGTCATAGCTGAGCTTCGAGATGCAGTCGTCGCCCGAGTCCTTGGCCGCGAGCTCCCACAGCTTCTTGCGCGGGTCGTCGGCGCCGAGCGTGTCCTTGACCTGGGGGAGCTTGCTGAGGAAGCGGACCGCGGCGATCTTCTGGCCCGCGGACGGGTCGATGTCCAGGCGGACGTAGCCGAATGCGTCGCCCGGCAGGACGTCCGCCGGCTGCGAGCCGCCGCCGCTGAGCTGCTGCGCCGCGAAGACGCCCGCCCCGCCGAGCAGGAGCGCCGCAGCGAGACCGCCCACGAGCAGGCCGGTCCGCTTGCGCCCACCGCCTCCGCCTTCCTGAGGCTCGTCAGCCAGCTCGACGCCCGACGCGTAGGCCGAGGAGGCGCCAGCGGCATACGGGGTGGGACCCCCGGCCGCCGAGCCCTCAGCTGCGGTGCCCGCGAGCTCCGCACTCGGCCCGGTGACGCTCTGCGGGTAGGAGTACTGCGGCATCGCCGTGGTCTCGGCGCTCGGGATCGCCTGGGTCGCGTCGCTCGCGAGCGGCGTCGACGCAGCGTTCTCCAGAGCGGTGTTGTCGGCGGTGTTGTCGGCCGTGTTGTCGGCGGTGTTGCCCGAAGTGCTGTCCGGGCTGGTGTCCGGGCTGCTGTCGGGGCTGCTGTCGGGGCTGCGGTCGGGCGAGGTGCCCGCTGGTTGCCCGTCGGTGGGTTCGGTCATGAGCTGCTCCCCTGCTTTCGTGGGTCGTGCGATGGCTGTTCGCTGGCGTGTGGCCGCGCTGTAGGTGGCTCTATGGAGTGGGCGCACCGGCATGCTGTGGTGCCGGATGCGTCCCGTTGCGCCCTGGTTCGGCCATGGCGAGGCCTGCAGGACTGTACCGATTGGGCCGGCGCGAACGGCGACCGGCACGGTGACAATCCGACGACAAAGGCGCGAGGGGCGGTTCCCCCCACGGTGACAGACTCATGCCGACCGGATGAGCTATTTTCCGATCCGGTCTGATCTGCAGAGCGAGTGCCTCGCCCGACGGCGCGAGACGCGACGCCAGGTTTCGGGCGAGGGCGAGGCTAGCCCTGTGTGGCCATGACCGCTGCGGTGATCATGACGACCATCGACGCGGCTGTGGCGAGCCAGGCGACGCGGACCTGCCGGCGCAGCAGCAGGGCGTGGGTGGTCGCCCCTTTGTGCCCGTGCGCGTCACCGATGCTCAGGGCGCGGTCGGCCTTGGACATCACCGCGACCCGCTCGCCGTGAGCGCGCATCGCGCCATACCCGAGGACCAGGGTGACGGCGGCGAAGACCACAGTCGTCGCAGTCGCGGCAATTCTTCCGATCGTCACGCGCAGGTTCCTTCCGTGCAGGCCGTGGGGCTCGTTGTGCCCTCGTCCACGAGACGCACCATCGAGGTCGTCGTGTCACACCGCTCGGCGATCGGGCTGAGCATCGCCGGGCGACGGGCCGCGGCGGCACGCTGATCGGGGCCTGGGTCACGGATGTCGGTCTGGTTCGTCTCATGAGACAGACGGTCGGAGACCCCCAACCATCACCCGCCGGCCGTCGAGGGGATCCGGACGGCCCGTGCGCTGCACGCTCAGCGCCAGAACGGGCCCGTCCGGGTCCCCGAACCCTGGGACAGCTGCACATCCCGCACGAGTACCAGTTGCCCGCGACGACGCTGCAGGGGCCCGCGTCACGGTCGAGCCATTGACGCGTCCCAGTTTCATGGGGCCTCCGAGGGCGGGCCCGTGATCGGAGGGGTGCGCTTTGTCCAGCGGGCGTTCGGCACCGGGATCCCGTCGTTCCCGCGGTCGCGGGATCGTCGTCCTGCTCGGGGCCGTCGTAGTCCTCCTTCTCGGGGTCCTGCTCTGGCCGCGCGGAACCGACCTGAGGAGACTCCAGATCGAGACGTGGGTCTGGCTTTGGGCGCACACCGGTCGCCAGCCGTGGTTCACCCCCGACCTGTGGAGCGTCCTCGTCAACGTCGCAGCATTCTTCGTGCCGGCCTGCCTGGCTGCACTGCTCATCCGGCGCCCGTGGTGGACCATCACACTCGTCGGCCTGCTCATCAGCAGCGGAGCCGAGGCCGTCCAGGCGCTCGCCCTCCCGGGGCTGCGCGTCGCTTCGGTCGGCGACGTGCTCGCCAACGGGACGGGTGCGCTTGTCGGCGCTCTCGTCGGCTCCAGCCGGCGCCGGCGCGGGTGGTCGTGACGCAGTTTCGGGGCGGGGGGTCGCCGAGGCCCAGATCGGTGCCCGCGTGGCAGAGCGGACGTGCGCCACCTGGAAGTCGCGGCCGACCGGCACACCTGCGTCACGAACGGCGGGTTGGGCCGTCTTTGTCACTGGAAGGTACGTCAGGTCTGTCCTTCCCGCTTGGGGGTTCGTCTCTCCTCATGCCTTCGTGGAGGAAAGGCTGGGAGAGGCGAACCTCCGGCCGGGGATCGGGTGATGCGCCGGCTGACGCGAGTGGCTCGGGAGGCCGGCGACTCTCACCTCTGCGGCCGACGGGCCGGCTCGCGTCGTTGCCGCGAGCGATGGCGCGTAAGGTGATCGGGTCGATGGGACGCTCGCTGGGCGAGACGGACCGAGACTGACGAGTCCTTGTGTCTGCGCAGGTCAGGAGCATTCATAGTGCGGATGAGCCACTTCTGGACGCTGATGGACGACGAGTTCGGGCCGGCGTATGCCGGGTCGCTCGCGCGCGATCATGTGATCGGCGCGCTCGACAACCGGACCGTGGTGCAGGCGCTGGCGGACGGGGTGCCACCGCGTCAGGTGTGGGAGGCCCTCTGCGACGACATGGACGTCCCGCCGGAGCGCCGGCTCGGCCGCGACGACCGCGTCGCGCCCGGGGCACCAGGCGGACAGCAGGGACCGGTCTGAGCGACGGCGTGTCGCGGTCGACTTCGAACACGTGTTCGGTAGTGTTCTCCACAGGTGCTGCGCCGAGAACGCATCATCCACAGGCCGTCTCGTGGCTCCAACCCGATGTCGGCGCCGGCACCTAACGTCTGACCCGACAACGGATCGCGATATCGACGAGTCGTCCGGGTCGCAGGTAGACGACCGCAGAGCAGACGGCAGATAGGTGGCCACTCATGGCATCGGTGCAGGACAAGGACAAGGACAAGGCTCTCTCCTCGGTGATGGGGCAGATCGAGAAGAGCTACGGCAAAGGTGCTGTGATGCGTCTCGGTGACGACATCAGGCCGCCGATCGAGGTGATCCCGACGGGGTCGATCGCACTCGATGTGGCGCTCGGCATCGGCGGGCTTCCCCGAGGACGCATCGTCGAGATCTACGGGCCGGAGTCATCCGGTAAGACGACGGTCGCGCTGCACGCCGTGGCGAACGCACAGAAGGGTGGCGGTATCGCGGCGTTCATCGACGCCGAGCACGCGCTCGACCCGGAGTATGCGAAGAAGCTCGGCGTGGACACCGACGCGCTGCTGGTGTCCCAGCCGGACACCGGTGAGCAGGCCCTCGAGATCGCCGACATGCTGATCCGCTCGGGCGCGCTCGACATCATCGTCATCGACTCCGTGGCGGCGCTGGTGCCCCGCGCCGAGATCGAGGGCGAGATGGGCGACAGCCATGTGGGACTCCAGGCCCGCCTCATGAGCCAGGCCCTGCGCAAGCTCACCGGTGCACTCAACAACACCGGCACGACCGCGATCTTCATCAACCAGCTCCGCGAGAAGATCGGCGTCATGTTCGGGTCGCCGGAGACGACGACAGGTGGCAAGGCGCTGAAGTTCTACGCCTCGGTCCGCCTCGACGTGCGGCGCATCGAGACGCTCAAGGACGGCACCGAGCCCGTCGGCAACCGCACGCGGGTCAAGGTCGTCAAGAACAAGGTGTCCCCGCCGTTCAAGCAGGCGGAGTTCGACATCCTCTACGGCCAGGGCATCTCGCGCGAAGGCGGCCTCATCGACATGGGCGTCGAGCACGGCTTCGTGCGCAAGGCCGGCGCCTGGTACACCTACGACGGCGACCAGCTGGGCCAGGGCAAGGAGAACGCCCGCAACTTCCTCAAGGACAACCCTGACCTCGCCGACGAGATCGAGAAGAAGGTGAAGGAGAAGCTCGGCGTCGGGCCGCGCGTCGACCAGCCCGCTGAGGTCGCGGACGTGCCCGTCGACTTCTGACGATGGCCGGCTCGGAGCAGAGCGACCGGCTGGCCCGCGCCGCGCGTGCCCTCGCGAAAGCGGAGGGCGTCGTCGGGGTGCGGGCCGGCGGTGGCCAAGCATCGCCCACCAACGACACGGCCCGGCCGGCGCCCCCTAGGCCGACGCCCCCTAGGCCGGCGTGGACCCCGCCTCCGGACGACCTGGAGTCCGAGGCGCCCAAGGCGGACCCCGAGTCCGTCGCCCGGGCGATCGTGCTGCGCCAGCTGAGCCTGGCTCCGCGCAGCCGGGCGCAGCTCGAGAGGAAGCTGCGACAGCGCGGCTGCGATGACGAGGTCGCCCATCGCGTCCTCGACCGGATGACCGAGGTGGGGCTCGTCGACGACGAGGCCTACGCGGAGCTGCTCGTCCGCTCGAAGCAGGCCGGCAAGGGCCTGGCCCGAACGGCGCTGGCCCACGAGCTGCGTAAGCAGGGGATCGACGGCGACATCGCCGACGATGCGCTGGCCGCCGTCGGTCCGCAGGACGAGCGTGCGCGAGCCGAGGAGCTCGTTGCCAAGCGACTGCGCACGATGTCCGGTGTCGCTCCCGACGTGCAGGCGAGACGCCTGGCGGGAATGCTTGCGCGCAAAGGGTATTCGGGGGAGACCGCCTGGCCGGTCATCCGTGACGCCATCGACGGGCTGCCCGAGCACCAGCGGGACTGACCGGCTGCGCCCGAAGTGGTTGCGGCGACCGGCGAGGTAGCCGCGATCGCGCCGTGCACGCACGGGTCGGGAGGGAGCCGGTGGAGCGTCTCGAGACGATGCGACGACGAGGGGGCGGGGACCATTCGGTCCTCGCCCCCTCGGGGTTCAGCTGGTGTGCCTGCGGCTCTCGCTCAGGCCTGGGACGGAACCACGGCGATCGCCGAGACGTCGAGCTCCAGCTTGACCTTCTCGCTGACCAGCACGCCGCCGGTCTCCAGCGAAGCGTTGAACTTGAGGTTCCACTCGGTGCGGTCGATCGTGATGCCACCCTCGAAGCCCACGCGCGTGTTGCCGAACGGGTCCTTGGCCGAGCCAGTCTCCTCGAACGGCACCGTGACGGACTTGGTCACGCCGTTGATGGTGAGATCGCCCGTGATCGCCCACTCGGAGCCGTCACGCTCGACGTTCGTCGAGACGAAGGTGATCGTCGAGTAGTTCGCGATGTCGAAGAAGTCGGGGGTCTTGAGGTGCCCGTCGCGCTGCTCGTTGCCGGTCGTGACGCTCGCGGCGTTGATGCTGACCGAGACCGAGGAGTTGGCCGGGTTGGCCGTGTCGACGTGGGCAGTGCCCTCGAACTCGTCGAAGTGGCCGCGGACCTTCGTGACCATCGCGTGGCGAGCCGAGAAGCCGATGCGCGAGTGGCTCTGGTCGATCGTGTAGTCGCCGGAGATGTCGTCGACGGCGACGGAGGTGGCCTCGACGGCCTCAGCGGTGCGGTTGAACAGTCCCATGATGATGAGTTTCCTTAGGAGTAGATGATTGAAACTTCAACGATATTCTGCACTAGACTCGTTGAACTGTCAAGCAACGATGCAAACCCGGACCGCGGTCCGCTTATTCCCGGGCCGATCCGGCCCTCAGTCCGGGCACCGGCAGACGGTCGGCAACGTCGCGGGTCAGCGCTGGCCCAGACCGCTCCGGGTGTCGTACCCACTCTGCAACGGCGCGCGCCATCGCGCGCGGCGAGGGTCGGTGGGCGGGACGCCGTACCCTGGACGGGCCACACGACGGAGAAGGACGATGCCGAAGACCTATGACGTGCGCACCCACGGGTGCCAGATGAACGTCCACGACAGCGAGCGCCTCGCTGGCCTGCTCGAGACCGCAGGCTACGTCGACCTCGCGAGCCTGCCCGCGGGCCAGCGGCCCGAGGTCGCCGACGTCGTCGTGTTCAACACCTGCGCGGTCCGTGAGAACGCCGACAACAAGCTCTACGGCAACCTCGGCCAGCTCCGTCCGGCCAAGCTGCGCAACCCCGACCTGCAGATCGCGGTCGGCGGGTGCATGGCGCAGAAGGACCGCGGGGCCATCGTCGAGCGCGCGCCCTGGGTCGATGTCGTCTTCGGCACGCACAACATCGGCTCGCTTCCGGCACTGCTCGACCGGGCCCGCCACAACAAGCGCGCCGAGGTCGAGATCAAGGAGAGCCTCGAGGTCTTCCCGTCGACGCTGCCGACCCGGCGCGACTCGGCCTATAGCGGCTGGGTGTCGATCTCGGTCGGGTGCAACAACACGTGCACCTTCTGCATCGTCCCGAGCCTGCGCGGCAAGGAGCAGGACCGACGTCCCGGCGAGATCCTCGCCGAGATCGAGGCACTCGTCGCGCAGGGGGTCGTCGAGGTCACGCTGCTGGGCCAGAACGTCAACACGTACGGCGTCGAGTTCGGCGACCGTCTCGCCTTCGGAAAGCTGCTGCGCGCCTGCGGCGAGATCGACGGCCTGGAGCGGGTCCGGTTCACCAGCCCACATCCGGCGGCCTTCACCGACGACGTCATCCTGGCCATGGCCGAGACGCCCAACGTCATGCCGAGCCTGCACATGCCGCTTCAGTCCGGCTCGGACAAGGTGCTGCGCGACATGCGTCGCTCCTACCGCAGCGCCAAGTTCCTGCGCATCCTCGACACCGTCCGAGAGCACATCCCCGACGCGGCCATCACGACCGACGTCATCGTCGGGTTCCCCGGTGAGACCGAGGCCGACTTCCAGGGCACGCTCGACGTGGTGCGCCAGGCCCGCTTCTCCAGCGCCTTCACCTTCCAGTACTCCGTTCGCCCCGGCACACCAGCGGCCACCATGGATGGCCAGGTGCCCAAGGAGGTCGTCCAGGAGCGTTTCGACCGCCTGATCGCCGTACAGGAGGAGGTCAGCTGGGCCGAGAACCGACGGATCGAGGGCCGCGAGGTCGAGGTCCTCGTCGCGCCGTCCGAGGGTCGCAAGGACGCCGAGACCCGCCGGATGTCGGGCCGTGCCCGCGACAACCGGCTCGTGCACTTCGCGGTCCCAGAAGGCGCCGACACGCCGCGCCCCGGGGACATGGTCACGGTCGGCGTCACCTATGGAGCGCCGCACCACCTTGTCGCCGACGCCGCGCTGAGCGGGGGCACGTATGCCGTCCGGCGCACTCCCGGTGGCGATGCCTGGGCTGCGCTGCAGGCCGTTCCGAACGGCACCGGCAAGCCGGCCGTGAGCCTCGGGATGCCGACGATCGGCGCGCCGGTGCGCGCGGCGGCCCCAGCGGCCGCCTGCGCCCCAGCTCCGTCGAGTGGCCGCTCCGTCCCATGGGCCACAGCGTAAGGAGCCGTACCTCGGCACGGGTGGGACGGAGCGGCCACTCGACCGGCGTGCTTGACTTGGCGCATGACTGTCCGCCCTATCGTGATCACCGGTGAGCCGGTCCTGCACCGTTCCGCGGCGCTCGTGGCGACCTTCGACGACGACCTGCGGACTCTCGTTAACGACATGCACGAGACCAACATCGCCGCCAACGGCGTGGGCCTCGCCGCCCCGCAGATCGGGGTCGGCCTTCGTGTCTTCGTCTGGAAGATGCCCAACGAGGACGGTGTGCCCGAGTCCGGGCACATCATCAACCCGACCGTCTCGACCTCGAAGGTCCCACAGGATCGGCCCGATCCCCACGAGGACACCGAGGGGTGCCTGTCGGTGCCGGGGGAGTCGTACCCGCTCAAGCGCGCCGAGCGCGCGCACGTCGTGGGCGTCGATGTGGACGGCAACCGGGTCGAGTTCGACGCGACCGGCTGGTTCGCCCGGTGCATGCAGCACGAGTACGACCATCTCAACGGCACCCTCTACGTCGACCGCCTGGACGAGCGTCAGGGCAAGAAGGCGCGCAAGGCGATCCGGCGCAACGGATGGGGCAAGGCCGGCAACGCCTGGCACCCGGGCGTCGACCAGGACCCGTTCGGGCACGACGAGGACACCGACGAGCACGAGCTCGTCGGGTGACCGATCCGGCTCCGATCGTCGCTGTCGTCGGTGCGACGGCGACGGGCAAGTCGGACCTCGCCCTGGAGCTGGCGAGGCATCTCGACGGTGAGATCGTCAACGCGGACGCCATGCAGCTCTACCGCGGAATGGACATCGGCACCGCGAAGCTTCCCCTCGCGGCACGGCGTGGCATCCCGCACCATCAGCTCGACGTCCTCGACGTCGCGGACGAGGCGAGCGTCGCGGCGTACCAGTCCGCCTCGCGAGCCGATTTCGACGCGATCCGGGCCCGGGGCAGACGGCCGGTCCTCGTCGGTGGCTCAGGGCTCTATGTGCGGGCCGCGCTGGACCGGCTGCAGATCCCGCCGACCGACCCAGAGGTCAGGCGCCGGCTAGAGGCACGCGCGGCGACGTCCGGCGCCGATGCGCTTCATGCGAGCCTGAGCCGGCTCGATCCCGTTGCGGCAGAACAGATCCCGGCGAGCAATGTGCGACGGGTAGTTCGAGCGCTCGAGGTCGTGGAGCTGACCGGCCGGCCTTTCAGCGCCTCGATGCCCAGCCGGGAGCTGGTCTCGGCGGCCGTCCTGCTCGGCTTGCGGCTCGACCGCACCACGCTGGACGAGCGGATCGCGCGGCGGGTCGATCACATGTGGGAGGCCGGATTGCGTGACGAGACGCAGCTGCTGCTACAACGAGGGCTGCGCGACGGGTTCACCGCGAGCCGCGCGATCGGCTATAGCCAGGCGATCGCGGTCATCGACGGTGCACTGACGGAGGACCAGGCGCGCATGGACACCGCACAGGCAACCCGCCGATACGCTCGCCGGCAGGAGTCGTGGTTCCGCGCAGACCCGAGAGTCGTGTGGCTGCAAGCGGATTCGGCAGACCTGGTCGACGAGGCCCTGGCTGTCGTCCGGCAGGCGGGCACCACGAACCAACCAGACGGCATACCGGAGAATGGGTGACATGACGCGCTTCACCAAGGGACACGGCACGGAGAACGACTTCGTCCTCGTCCCCGACCTCGAGGGCACACTCGAGCTCACGCCGGCCCAGGTGCAGCGCATCACGGACCGCCACGCGGGCCTTGGCGCCGATGGGGTGATCCGGGTCGTCCGCACGCGGCTGGCCGCTGACGAGGCGGTGCGGTCGCTTGCCCCGGAGGCTGAGTGGTTCATGGACTACCGCAACGCTGACGGGTCGCTGGCGGAGATGTGCGGCAACGGCAGTCGCGTCTTCGCCGAGTATCTCCGGCGGGAAGGGCTCGCCTTCGGCAGGCAGTTCACGATCGCCACCCGAGGTGGGGTCAAGACCGTTCGGGTCACGGAGCACGGGTATGCCGTGGACCTCGGCCCGTGGCGCCTCGTCGACGAGGCGGGGGCCAAGCGCGACGGGTTCGACGTCATGGTGCGCCCGCGGCACGGCAAGCCAGTGCCGGCGCTCTCGCTCGATCTGGGCAACCCGCACGCTGTGGTCATGCTCCCCGAGGGCATCGGCCTCGACGCGCTCGACCTGACCGAGGCGCCCGAGCTCCACCCGAGCCCGCCCGCGGGGGCCAATGTCGAGTTCGTCCGCGCCGTGGGACCGGGTCACATCATGATGCGGGTGTACGAGCGCGGCGTGGGGGAGACCCGGTCGTGCGGCACCGGTGCCGCCGCCGCGGCCCTCGCCACGCGCTTCTGGTCCGGACTCGAGGACGACTCGCCGTGGACGGTCGACGTCCCGGGTGGCCGTCTCACCGTGACCCCGTTGCCGGGACAGCGGGTCGAGCTGGCCGGGCCTGCGGCCCTCGTGGCAGACGGCGACTTCCCGCTCTAGGTGTCCATCTGGGTCCTGGGAGTCGCTGCGCCGCGATGGGTCAGGCGCGGCGCACCTCGAGGATCCGGAAGGCCTTGGCGGACGACAGCCGAGTGCACGCGAGCCCCCAGTCCTGGGCGTTGAGCCACTTCTGCAGCGAGTCCGACCCGAGGTGCTTCTGCACGACGAGATAGGCCACGCCCTCGTCGGTGAGTCTGGGGAGCCACCGCTCGAGAATCGCATGCAGTGCTGGCTTGCCCACGTGGATGGGTGGGTTCGACCAGATCGTGTCGAACCGGACATCGTCCGGGACCTCGTCCGGCTCGCTGAACGTCGCGTTGGCCACGCCTGCCGCCGCGGCATTGACTCGTGCCAGGTCCAGGGACCGGCGGTTCACGTCGACGCCCCACACGTGGGCGAGGGGCGAGCGTCGCGCGAGGACGATCGAGATCGGTCCCCAACCACAGCCGATGTCGAGCAGCTGGCCGGTCGGGCTGGGGTCTGGGACGCCCGCGAGCAGGATCGCCGTGCCCGGGTCGAGCCGGTCGGGCGAGTAGACGCCCCGAGCCGTCGTCAGGCTGAGCGGGACGCCGTCGAGAGACACGGTGATCGTGCGGCGCTCCTGCGGAGTCGCCGGCTCCGCGCTGAAGTAGTGGTCGGGGTGCTCGCTCATCACCCGCAACCGTATCGACGACCCGCCGCCACCCCTGACGCCTGGACCCCGCAACACACCCGGAAATCGCTAGCTCCCCGTAGTTGCAACCGTGGCGAGCTGTCGATCCGGCGCAGAGCGCCGGCTCCATCCGGGTGTGTTGCTGAGTCGAGTGAGCGCCCTGTCACACCTGTCACGCGTGGGGTGGGGCGCTCACTCGACGGCAGGTATGCCGGCGGGCTGGGCACAAACGGGTGGCTCGCGGCGTTGCTGAGATGGGACCATAGGGAGAACATGACTTCGAACCACACGAACAACCACAGCCGCGCGAACGATCTGTTCGCGACCCGGGCCGACGCCCTGGCCGACGAGCTCAGCGAGCTCGATGAGACGGCATACCCCCTCTACGACGGCGAACAGCTGGACCGCGAGGAGCGCGCAGCGCTCCGGCGCGTCGGCGGACTGTCGACCGAGCTCGAGGACATCACCGAGGTCGAGTACCGGCAGCTGCGCCTCGAGCGCGTGGTGCTGGCCGCTGTCTGGACCGAGGGCACTGCAGAGGACGCCGAGAACTCCATCCGTGAGCTCGCCGCGCTCGCCGAGACGGCGGGCTCGACGGTCCTCGAGGGCGTCATCCAGCGACGGCAGCGGCCCGACCCTGCCACCTACCTCGGCAAGGGCAAGGCGCTCGAGCTGCGCGACATCGTCGTCGCCGAGGGCGCCGATACCGTCATCTGCGACGGCGAGCTCGCCCCGAGCCAGCGTCGCGCCCTCGAGGACGTCGTCAAGGTCAAGGTCATCGACCGCACCGCGCTGATCCTCGACATCTTCGCCCAGCACGCGAAGAGCCGGGAAGGCCGAGCCCAGGTGGAGCTCGCGCAGCTGCAGTACCTCCTGCCGCGACTTCGTGGCTGGGGTGACTCGATGTCCCGACAGGCCGGTGGCCGGGTGGCCGGCGGTGAGGGCATCGGCTCGCGTGGCCCCGGTGAGACCAAGATCGAGCTCGACCGGCGACGGATCAACACCCGCATCGCCAAGCTGCGCCGCGACATCAAGCACATGAAGACGAGCCGGGACACCCGCCGCAACTCGCGGCGAGAGGGCGGCGTCCCGTCGGTCGCGATCGCCGGCTACACCAACGCTGGCAAGAGCTCGCTGCTCAACCGGCTGACCGGTGCCGGGGTCCTGGTCCAGAACCAGCTCTTCGCCACGCTGGACCCGACCGTGCGGCGGACCGAGACCGAGGACGGCCGGGTCTACACGCTGGCCGACACGGTCGGCTTCGTGCGAAGCCTGCCGCACCAGCTCGTCGAGGCGTTCCGCTCGACCCTGGAGGAGGTGGCCGACGCAGACCTGCTGCTGCATGTTGTCGACGGGTCACATCCCGACCCCGAGGGCCAGATCAGTGCGGTCCGCGAGGTGCTGGCCGAGGTGGGCGGCGACCGCATCAAGGAGCTGATCGTCGTCAACAAGGCCGACATCGCCGACCCCGATGTCATCGACCGGCTGCGCCGTCATGAGAAGCACTGCGTGACCGTCTCCGCCCGCACCGGAGAAGGCATCGACCAGCTGCTCGAGGTGATCGCGCGCGAGCTGCCGAAGCCCGACATCGAGGTCGAGGCGCTTGTGCCGTACCACCGTGGCGACCTCATCTCCCGCATCCACGAGGAGGGCGAGCTCCTCGAGAGCGAGCACGTGGCGGAGGGCACTCGCGTCCGCGCCAAGGTCACACCCGGGATAGAGGCCGACCTCGCGGCATACGCGGTCGTCGCGAGCTGAACGCCCGCCGCCGGGCCTGCTCGGCGTACAGAACAAAGAAAGGCGTCCCGCCTGCTGGCGGGACGCCTTTCGGCTCAAGGGGTTTCGTCGCGATGCGGCTCAGAAGATCGACGGGCCGAAGGGCGTGTGATAGCTGATCTCCGTCCGGGAGCCGAACGCCCCGTTGCCGAGTCCGCGATACACCCACAGACGGTTGCTCCCGTCGAGGGCGAAGAGGTCCTCTCGTCCGTCGCCGTTCCAGTCGCCGCCGCTGAGGATGCGTCTCATGCCCTGCCACGAGGTGCCGACTCGCACGCCCGGCTTGAAGGTGCCGTCGCCGCGGCCTGCGTAGAAGTACAGGTCGCCGTTGGCGAAGGTCGCGTGCAAGTCCGAGCGGCCGTCGCCGTTGGCGTCACCGACGCTGACCAGCGCCTTCGCGTCCTTGAGCCCGGTGGTGACAAGGGTGCCGGACCTGACGGTGCCGGCCCCCGTGCCGCGATAGAGCAGGAGGGCGCCGTCGCTGGAGCGGCGGGCGAGGAGGTCGCCGAAGCGGTCGCCGTCGTAGTCGCCGCCGAGGACGAAGAGGTTCATGCTGTTCCAGCCGACGCCTAGCTTGACGCGCGGGCGCTCGGTCATCCAGCCGCGTGAGTACGTCCACAGGGTGCCCGTCGAGTCGCGAGCGAGGATGTCCATCTGGCCGTCATTGGTCAGGTCGCCACCAGTGGCAAGCGCCGTCATCCCACCCCAGCCCGACCCGACGATGGAACCCGACAGGTACTTGCCGGTGGCCGACTGATTCCAGCGAAGCTCCTCGAGCTGTCCGTTGGCGAGGCGGCGGTAGAGCTCGCGCAGGCCGTAGCCACTTTGCGTGTCGGTGTACGGCGTGCCCGGTACGCGCGGCAGCTGCGCGTCGAAAGTCCCTGTGTACCCGGGCCTCGTCACGGTCACACGCACGCCCACCACGCTGCCGGCCTCGTTGGACGTGATCGCCTTTCCGTAGTTCGACGGCCACGGGACGACACGCCCGTCGCGAGTCCACGACGCCGTCATGTCCGGATAGCTGTAGTCCGTCCGGGGCGGGTAGTAGCTGAGCGGGCCGACCATCCAGTCGAGGCGCGCGCCCACCAGCACCTGCGGTACCGCGTGCAGCGCCACGCTTCCGCTGATGCTGCCGACGACGGGGGTCGGGCCAGTGTCTCGGCGATAGGTGAGGCCTGTGGCGGGCTGGACCGCCTCGAAACGGTGCGTCAGCCGGTGGCCGCGATCGGCGTCGGAGAACTCGTGGGTGCGGGGGGCTGCGCCCTCGCCCGCAGCGAGCGTCGTGCCGTCAGACAGCCACGACTGGGTGATCGTGACCTGTCCGGCGAGTGCCGTGTAGGTCCCCGCCCGGCCGCTCCACCCTGACTCGATGCTGACCGCGGTGTTCGTCGAACGAAGGACTGTGTCGGCGCCGAAGCGCGTGAGTGGCTCGGTGGGTGCGGTGGTCAGGCTCTGGGTGCGTCCGTCCGGTGCCGTGGCCGTGACCGTCGCGGTGACGGAGGAGCCGAAGTACCTGACGCCCAGAGCAAGTCCAGTGGTCGTGGCGACCTGGACCCCGTTGGCGCTCCAGGTCGTCGCATACCGGACCCCGGTCGGAGCGCCGTCGGACGGGGTCACGAGCACCCCGAGCGTCATGTCGAGGCTCGGGCTCTCCGGGAGCACGACCGAAGCCATGAGCGGGTCGGGCTCGGCAGAGTGCGCGACGGGGGCGAGTGCGACCGTCGTGGCGAGGCCGACGACGGCGAGCGCGCCGGTCAGCAGGCGGGTAGAGGCGCTCATCAGTACACCTTCGCGGGGAGCGGGTTGCCGGAGTTGGTCAGCACCCGCGACGTGAAGCCCCCGCGGCCGTTGCCCGGGTAGAGCCACAGGTTTCCCTTCGCGTCACGGGCGAGCAGGTCGGCCTTGCCGTCGCGGTTGAGGTCGCGCGCGGCCAGCAAGGTGGTCATCCCCGACCAGCCCGTGCCCACCCGCACCCGGGCTCCCAGGCCGCCGTCGATGCGGCCGGGGTAGAAGTACAGGTCGCCGTTGGGGAAGGTGGCGTGCAGGTCAGAGATGCCGTCCCCGTTCGCGTCACCAACGGAGACGATGCGCACCGCGGTGCGAAGGCCGGTGGTGACGACGCGTCCCGACGCCAGCCCCAGCCGGGCGCGGCCCGGGTAGAACAGGAGGGCGCCGTCGGAGTGACGTCGGGCGTACACGTCGGCCACCCGGTCCGTGGTCACATCGCTTCCCGTCACGATGAGGTCCATGCCGTTCCAGCCCGATCCGAGCTTGAACCTGCGGTCGCCCGCGGTGTACGCCCAGAGGACTCCGGCCTGGTCCCTGCCGACAAGGTCCTCGCGGCCGTCGTCGTCCAGGTCGCCACCGAGTCCCAGCGACGTGAGACCGGACATGTCAAAGTTGTTGAAGCCCTGCAGCGACCCGGCCGGGTAGCGGCCCGTGCTCGACGCCCTGACCAGCCAGAGCTGCTGGAGCCTGGGCGGCTCGAGGATGGCCACATCGCGTAAGGCGTCGTTGCCGAGGAACGACACCAGTGCCGGAACGCCTGCAATCGTCAGCTTCCGCGACCAGGACGTCACCGGGAGGTAGCCCGGGATCCGGCAGACCGATCTGGCCTGCAGGACCGTTCCGCGCTCCATGGTGTGGACGCCGTGCTGCCAGTCGGTCTCGCCCGTCAGCGCCACGCCGTTTCGGTACCACTGGAAGTCGCAGTCCAGCCTGGCATCGAACATGTCGACCGGCGGGAATGCGTCGACGAACTGTGGGTCGACGGTGAGGGTCTGTCCTGAGGTGGCTGTCCCGTTCAGCACCAGCGTGATCTGTGCCACGCCGACCTTCTGGGTGCTGTCTGACGTGACCGAGCGCTGCGTCGCGGTCCCTGGCTGCGCCAGGTCGAGGCGGACCGCCAGGGTGTGGCCGGTGTCCGCCTCGACCCGGGTGTGCACCCACGGGAGGTCGGGATCGCCGGCGAGCGGGACCCCGTCACGCAGCCAGGTGTACGTCGCAGAGACACCACCCATGGTGGCTGGGACTATCGGGCTCAGCCGGGGCTCGGCCAGGGTGAACCGGTTCGTCTCCGCGTCGAAGGCCACAGCGCTGACGGGGAAGTTGACCGCGGGTTGGCTCGTCGGGGCGATGACCGTCTCGGTGGCACCGTCCGCTCTGGTTGCAGTCACCTTGAGGTCCAAACGGGCGCCGAAGTCCTCCCATTGCATGGTGAGCCCGGTCTCGGTCGACGGCGTCGTGAACGTCTGGACCGCGATGCCGTTCGTGGACCACTCATAGTTGTACGTGACGCCCGTGGTCGCCCCGGCGGTCGGGACGACCGTGCCACGGAGCAGCTGGGAGATCACCGGGTTCCCGATCGAGACCGACGCGATCAGGTCGGCGTCAACGGCCTGGGCGCCCGTCGCGGCCACGGCGGGAACGGACATCCCGAGCGCGAGGACGCCGGCTGCGAGCCGGCGCACGCGTGGTCGGTGCGGGAGTAGTCGAGGCAGGCGTCGTCGAGGCATGGCTCGAGAGGTCACGAGATCCCCTGTTGTCGATGCCGGTCCACGGTCGGCTCCATGGACGGGTCGGCGCGGAGAATGTATCCGGTGGCACCGACATCTGGGGAGATTCGGACGAAACTCGCTCGCGACCGATCCAGTGAGGCCGTCGCGGCGGGTTGGTGCACCGCTGTCGGTGGCGTCGGCGAGGATGGCTCGTATGGCCCTCGAGATCCCGTGTCCCTACTGCGGCACGCAGATGTATGCCGAGCAGGCGCACAACCGCTGCCCGCAGTGTCGCTACATCGAGCCCTGCTGTGACGGCGCCCCGCAGGCGGCGTGTGAGACCCGCGCTCCCGAGCGCCAGGCCCATTGACAGAGGTCCCGTCAGTCCCCGGCGCGGCCTGGATCACGACTCGACGCCTGGTGCTGCGCCGGCCGCGCGCCGACGATCTCGACGAGTACGTCCGCATCCACAGCGACCCGCGCACCTACGCGCACGCGCCGCACACGATGCCGTCACCCGGCCGGTGCCGTGAGCGGCTTGCCGCCGATCTCGACGACTGGGAGACCGTCGGGGTCGGGTATGCCGCCGTGGTCGACCGCGAGTCCGGTGCCATTGTCGGGTGGGCTGGCTTGCGCCACAAGGACTCCGACGACGAGTTCTTCAACCTGTACTACCGGCTGACTCACGACCAGCTCGGCACCGGCCTCGGTCGGGAGATCTCACGGGCTCTGGTCGCGTGGGCGGTCGAGCACCGGCCCGACGTCGCGGTCACCGCGATGGTCGACGACGTCAACGCTGCATCGTTGGCCACGGCCCGGTCCGCTGGGCTGGTCGGGGTCGGCACGCGGGTGAGCCGCGACGACCCATCGGACGCCAAGCCCATGATCCTGTTCGAGGCACCGACCGTGAGCGTCGTTGCTGCCGACCAGGTGAACGAGGCGCTGGCCGACGAGGTAGTCGACCTGTGGGTCCGGGTCAACGACTCCGGCGGCTCCGTCGGCTTCCTTCCAGGGGCGTCGCGGGAGGCCGTCCGCTCGGCGCTCGAGGTGCATGTGCGCGACCTTCGCGCGGGGACAGCCATGCTGTGTATCTTGCGCGACCCGGACGGGTCGCTGCACGGTCTCGGGTTCTGGGAGCACTCGCGGGGCTTCCCCTATGCCCATCTCGCCGGCCTCAAGCGGCTTATGGTCGACCCGCAGCAGCAGGGTCGCAACCTCGGGCGCATCCTGCTCGGCGGCATGGTCGGCATCGCCCGGCGTGAGCTGCCCTGGGTGGAGCTGCTCTGTCTGGAGTACCGCGACGGGCTCGGCCTCGGTGATTTCTACGGCGCGGCGGGCTGGACCGAGGTCGGTCGGGTCCCGCGCGGCCTCAAGCTCAGCGAGACCGACTACCGCGACGACGTGTCGATGGCCCGTCGCGTCGACGGCGGTCCGCTCCGCTGACGCCCTGGTTAGTCCGAGGTTATGCGGCCCGCACAGGGCGAAATGCCGCCGAGGAGAAGCGGATCCGGGACTTGCCGTGTCAGTAGATGCGCGGCGTGAGCGGATAGCCAGCGTTGGCCAGCATGCGCGGCTTGAACCCTCCCCGGCCGTTGCCCGGGTAGATCCACAGGTTGCCCGAGCGGTCGAGGGCATAGATGTCGGCAATGCCGTCGCGGTTCGCGTCGCCTCCGTCGAGGAGTCGGGCCATGGAGGCCCAGCCGGACCCGACGCGGACTCCAGTGGCCAAGCTGCCACCCACACGAGCGGCATACGAGGTCATGGTGCCGTCCGGCCAGGTGGCCAGCAGGTCGACCCGGCCGTCACCGTTTCGGTCATCGTTGGCGACGAGGGTCAGGGCGCGCCGGAAACCCGTGCCGATGACCCGGCCCGCCTCCAGTCGTCCGGTCAGGGTCCCGCGGTACAGGAGGAGTGCGCCATCGGAGGCCCGACGCGCGACCACATCGCCGTTCCCGTCCCAGTCCACGTCGCCCGCGGTCAGGATGAGGTTCATGCCGTTCCAGCCGGTCCCAATCACCGTCGGAGCCTGCAGCACGCCCCGGGTGGTCGACCGGTACAGCAGCAGCGCGCCGTCCCTGCGTCTCGCGATGAGGTCTGCCACGCCGTCGCCACTGACATCAGCTCCGGAGGCGAATGCCGTGAGGACGTCCCACCCCGAACCTAGCGGCACTCCGGAGCCCAGGCCGATCGTGCCTGGACGCGGGTTCGCGCGGATCCGTCGCATGGTGCCCGGGGTCGGGCTCCAGAGCACGTCCCGGAGTCGGTCGACCGTCACGGCCGCCTCAAGCGAGTATGAGAACTGGCGCCCCGGGATCACGCCGACGGACACCGACATCGGCCACACGGAGTAGGGAAACGGTGTCCCGGTGAGGGAGAGCTGAGGGTGTGCCGATAGCTCGTGCCCCTGGTCGAGGCTGGTCACGACGTAACGGTCGCCCGTGAACCCCGTGGGTCTGCCGTCGCGATACCAGCTCACGGTCACCTGGGGCGTCGCCCCGGCTGAGAGCGGTGGATAGGCGACGTCACGGCGGGTGAATGCCAGTCCCTCAAAGGGATGCGGTGTACCGATGAGCGTTGCGCCCGTGTCGTATCGACCGATGACAGGTGTCGGCCTGGTGTCCTTGGTGGAAGTGACAGCCGTGCTGGCTTGCCGGGCCACTCGCCTCGCGCTCAGCGTGTGACCGTTGTCGGCGGCCACCCAGCGGTGCGTCCAGGGTTCAGCTCCTGCGTCGGCCGGGACGGCAACGCCCGAACGGAGCCATACGTAGTCCACCGTCACATCCCCCAGGTCGGCCGCGAAGGTCGACGGAAGGCGAGCTGACTCGAACCGCAGGAGGTCCGCTGAGTAGTAGACATACACGACGTCGTCGTTCCACGAGTCGACGAGGCGCTCCGGCGACGAGCTGGTCTGGGTGGTGCCGTCGGGAGCCGAAGCCGACACCGTAAGCACGATCCGACGACCGAAGTCCTTCTCGCGAACGGCTAGCGTCTGCTCGGTCGCCGTGGTCGATGTCCGCGCCAGCTCGCCCATTTGGTCCGACCAGACGTATGTATAGACCACCCCGGTTGGCGCACCCGGCGATGGCGTGATCTGACCCTCGACCGAGGTGCCGATGTAGGGCGTGTTGAGCCCCACCTTTGCGATCAGGTCGGTCGACGTCGCAGCGGGTGCAGAGGGAGCCGCGCCCAGCATGGCGCTCGTGACGACGAAGAGTACCCATGCGGGTCGGCGCCATCCAGTTGAGTGGCGTCGCGTCCGTTGACGCGCCCCTCGAGACGTTGACGTGTCTGTGACGGGTCGTGGCGCTGCTCTGCGCAAGGGGTCCCCTGTGGCTCGTCGGCAATGCCGGGTTCGGCTCCGGCAGCGCCGACTCTAGGCCCTGGGGGCGACAAGTGGGACGTATGCGGCCAGCTGCTGGTCTCGTACGCTCAGGACAGACCGGTGATCGAGCCGTCCTCGGCGATGTCGACGCGCTCCGCGTTGGGTGAGGTCGGCAGTCCCGGCATGGTGCGCATGTCACCACAGATCGCGTAGATGTAGCCGGCGCCCACGGCGGCGCGTACCTCGCGCACCGGCATACGCCACCCCGTCGGCGCCCCGAGAAGGGTCGGGTCGGACGAGATCGACAGATGGGTCTTGGCGATCACGACAGGCAGCTCACCGAAGCCGAGCCGCTCGTAGTCCCGCAAGCCGCGCGCGGCGGCGGAGGACAGGTCGATCCCGTCGGCACCATAGATCTCGCGCGCGATCCGGTCGATCTTGTCCACCAGCGGGAGGTCCAGCGGGTAGAGGAAGTCGAACGTGCTCGGCGCCTCGGCGGCCTCGAGCACGAGCCGGGCCAGCTCAGTCGCACCGCGGCCTCCCTCGGCGACATGCCGGGTCACGGCGCAGCGCACCTCTAGCTCGTCGCACAGCTGCCGGATCACGTCGTGCTCGGAGTCGTGGTCGCCGGGGAAGGCGTTGATCGCGACCACGGGGGTGACGCCGAAGCGTTCGACGATGCCGATGTGGGCTCGCAGGTTCGCCAGCCCGGCCTCGACGTCGCCCGGGCTCTCGTCGAGCATGCCGTCCGGGAGGTCCCGGCCCGCCCTGATCTTCCAGCGGCCCGAGTGGGCCTTGAGCGCCCGAACGGTAGCGACGATGACGGCGGCGTCGGGATGGAGCCCGCCCACGCGGCACTTGACGTCGAAGAACCGCTCCGCGCCCATGTCCGCGCCGAAACCGGCCTCGGTGACGACCACGTCGCCGCTTCGCATCCCGATGAGGTCCGCGGTGACAGACGACGCGCCGGTGGCGATGTTGCCGAAGGGCCCGCAGTGGACGATCGCCGGACCGCCTTCGAGCGTCTGCAGGAGGTTCGGCTTGAGCGCGTCGCGCAGGAGCGCGGCCATCGCGCCCGCGGCCCTCAGGTCGTCCGCGGTCACTCCCTTGCCCTCGTGCGTGTAGCCGACGACGATCCGCCCGAGCCGCTCACGCAGGTCGACGAGCGAGGTGGCCAGCGACAGGATCACCATGACCTCGCTCGCGGCGGTGATGTCGAAGCCGGTCTGCCGCGTCAGGCCGTCCTGCCGGGCGCCGAGCCCGACGACGATCGATCGCAACGAGCGGTCGTTGACGTCGAGCACTCGTCGCCACGTGATGTTGCGGCTGTCGATGCCGAGCTCGTTGCCGTGGTGCAGGTGGTTGTCGATCATCGCTGCGAGCAGGTTGTGAGCAGCGGTCACGGCGTGGAAGTCGCCGGTCAGGTGCAGGTTGAGGCGCTCCATCGGCACCACCTGGCTGTAGCCCCCGCCGGCCGCACCACCCTTGACCCCGAAAGTTGGCCCCATCGAGGGCTGCCTCAACGTGACGACCGCACGCGACCCGAGCAGTTCGAGGGCCTGGGCGAGGCCGACCGAGGTGGTCGTCTTGCCTTCACCGAAGGGCGTGGGGGTCACCGCGGTCACGACGACGTACCTGGCTCGGGTCTGCGGGGCAGGCCCGTCGAGGACCGCGAGGTCGATCTTCGCGACGTCACGGCCGTAGGGCTCGAGATGCTCGGACGCGATGCCGAGCTGGGCGCCGACCTCGGCGATGGGGCGCAGGGTCGCCGCGCTCGCGATCGCGAGGTCCGAGGGCAGGGGTGTGCTCATACTCCGATACAACGCCTCGAAATCCGGCGGATCAACTCGGACGCCGAAGGATTGTCGGCATCGGGGACGGTATGCCGGACAAACCGGGGCGTGTCGAACGCGAGTGACCCGCGGGGCGGGCTTCGACTCGTGAGGCGGGAGGGGCCCGCCGCGGTCCGGGCACGAGCCGCATCTCGCCACCCCTTCCGGCGACGGGAGCCAGCTCGGCGGACTCCGCCGACGGCGGGGGATGGCGGCGACACGAGGTCGGCCCTGCGGCATACCCTGAGCCAATGGCCCAGCGACCACCACTCGACGTCCTCCTGCACGCCGCGGTGTCCGGGGTGGGCGGTGTGGAGCGGCCGGGCCAGGTCGAGATGGCGCGGGCGGTGGCCGGGGCCATCGAGACCGACGAGCACCTCCTCGTGCAGGCCGGCACCGGCACCGGCAAGTCGCTGGCGTACCTCGTGCCGGCCGTCGCGCACGCGTTCGACAAGGGCCACCCGGCCGTCGTGTCCACGGCGACGCTCGCGCTGCAGGCCCAGATCGTCGACCGCGACATGCCGAGGGTCGCCGACGCGCTCGGGTCCCTGCTCGGTCGCCGGCCGACCTACGCCCTCGTCAAGGGGCGGCGCAACTACGTCTGTGTCAACAAGCTCGACGGAGGCTTTCCCGACGAGGAGGACGCACTCATGTCGGTCGGGCAGGTCGACACCTCGGTCGGACGGCTCGGCCAGGAGGTCGTGCGCCTGCGCGAGTGGGCGTCGACGACCGAGTCCGGTGACCGCGACGAGCTGGTGCCGGGGGTGTCCGAGCGCGCCTGGCGGCAGGTCTCGGTGTCGGCGCACGAGTGTCTCGGCGGCAAGTGCCCGCTGGTCACCGAGTGCTTCGTCGAGCGGGCGCGGGAGGCCGCCAGGGACGTCGACGTCGTCGTGACGAACCACTCGTTCATGGCGATCGACTCGTTCGAGGGGCGCCAGATGCTCCCCGAGCACGACCTCCTCGTCGTCGACGAGGCCCACGAGCTCGTCGACCGCGTGACCGCGACGATCACCGACGAGCTGACCGGCTCGATGGTGGCGACCGCCGCCAAACGGGCAGGCCGGCTGTCGGAGAACACCGCGGCCCTCGAGGAGGCAGGCGAGCTGCTCGCAGCCGCCCTCGAGCCGGCCGAGGAGGGGCGCCTGCTCAGCGTCCCGGACTCGCTCGGGCTCGCGCTCGCCCGGGTGCGCGACACGGCACGCGTCGTCCAGAGCGACCTCAAGCCGGCGCCCGGCGAGGACACCGACGGCGCACGGCAGGTCGCGCGTGCGGCCGTCGACGAGGTCCAGGAGAACGCCGAGCGGATCCTCGAGGATCGCGAGCTCGATGTCGTCTGGGTGTCGCGCGACCAGCGGCGCGGCCCGGTGCTGCACGTCGCGCCGATGAGCGTCGCGATGCTGGTCCGCGACCGCATCTTCGCCGACCGCACCGTCGTGATGACGTCGGCGACCCTCGAGCTCGGTGGCACGTTCGACTCCGTCGCCGGCACGATCGGCCTTCGGGGTGAGGGGGCGCCCGGCTGGCGCGGTCTCGACGTCGGCAGCCCGTTCGACTACCCGAAGCAGGCCATCGCCTACGTCGCCGCTCACCTGCCGGCACCCGGCCGCGACGGCGCCAGCGACGACAGCCTCGACGAGATCGAGGACCTCGTCCGGGCCGCCGGCGGCCGGACCCTCGGCCTCTTCTCGTCGACCCGCGCGGCCCAGACCGCCGCCGAGATCATGAGGGCGCGGTTCGGCCCCGACATCCCGGTGCTCTGCCAGGGTGAGGACCAGATCACGACCCTCGTCCGGGACTTCGCCCGTGACCCCGGGACCTGTCTCTTCGGGACGTTGACGCTGTGGCAAGGCGTCGACGTGCCCGGCTCGGCCTGCCAGCTCGTCATCATCGACCGGATCCCCTTCCCGCGACCCGACGACCCGCTCGCGTCGGCGCGGTCGCAGGCGATCGCAAGGATGGGTGGCAACGGGTTCATGGCGGTGTCGGCGACACACGCCGCCCTCCGCCTCGCCCAGGGGGCGGGGCGCCTCGTGCGGCGCTCCGACGACCGTGGCGTCGTGGCCTTCCTCGACTCGCGGATGATGACGGCACGGTATGCCGGGTTCCTCCAGCGGTCCCTCCCGCCGTTCTACCCCACGACAGACAAGCAGCTCGTCCTCGCCGCGCTCGCGCGGCTGGACGCGACGGCCCCCGACCCGCTGCCGGTGCAGGAGCCGGCGCTCCGGACACTGTCGGGCGCTCGCACCGACGCAGACGGCACGGAACACCCTCGCCCCGTTGCCGGCCCACCCCCGGTCGCGGCCTCGTCGCGCAGCGCGGTGACCTCGGGCCACGCCTGGACCCAGGAGCAGGACGAGGAGCTGCGCGACGCGGCGGACGCCGGGATGCAGCTCGAGGAGCTCGTCGAGCACTTCGAGCTCCCGCCGGAGACGATCTCGGCGCGAGTGGGGCAGCTCGGGCTCACCCTGGCCTCCGGCCAGTTGTTCGACTGACCTCTTGGCGCCTGGCTGAGTTCTTGGCGCCTCGCTTCGCTGCGCCGCGTGCCTCGGCGCCTCGTGGGCGTTGCCTTCCTCCGCTCCGCTCGCTCGTTCCTCCCACGCAGAGCGTGGGACCCAGCTCGCTGCGCTGCGTCCAGGCAACGCCGGCGCCGCGGCCATGCTCTTGGCGCCTCGCTTCGCTCGGCGCGTGCCGCGGCGCCATGTAGGCGTTGCCTTCCTCCGCTCCGCTCGCTCGTTCCTCACTCGCTGCGCTGCGTCCAGGCAACGCCGGCGCCGCGGCCATGCTCTTGGCGCCTCGCTTCGCTCGGCGCGTGCCGCGGCGCCACTCAGGCGTTGCCTTCCTCCGCTGCGCCCGGTCCAGGCAACGCCGGCGCCGCGGTGTCGGGGTGCCGTGGCAGGCTTGGGCCATGCCCGAAGCAGCGACCCTCGTGCTCGTGACCGGTCCCGAGGAGGTTCTCGTCGAGCGGGCCGTTGCCGCAGCGGTCGAGCCGACGCGGGCGGGGGGCGGCGAGGTGATCCGCATCGACCCCGTGACCTACGAGGCGGGCACCATCCAGGTGCACGCGAGCCCGTCGCTCTTCGGCGGCGCGAAGTGCCTTGTCGTGCGAGACCTGCACGAGGCACCCGACGATCTGCAGCTCGACCTGCTCCGCCTGCTCGGCGCGCCCGACCCGGATGTCCGTCTCGTCGTGACGCATGGCGGCGGAGCGCGCGGCAAGAAGGTGCTCGACACGATGAGACAGTCGGGTGCGAGAGTCGTGGACTGTCCCGCCGTCAAGTCCGACCGCGACAAGAGCGACTTCGTCATGAAGGAGTTCTCGGCGGCGCGCCGCAAGATCACCGGCGACGGGGTCCGTGCGCTCGTCGAGGCAGTGGGCAAGGACGTGCGCGAGCTGGCCGCCGCATGTGCCCAGCTCGTCTCGGACACCGAGGGCGCTGTCGACGATGCCGTCGTCGACACCTACTACGGCGGCAAGGTCGAGGCGACCGGCTTCCGGGTCGCCGACGCGACCGTCGCGGGGCAGTCGGGCGAGGCGCTGCGGCTCCTGCGCCACGCGATCGCCAGCGGGGTCGACCCGGTCCCGATCGTCGCCGTCCTCGCCTCCCAGCTGCGCCAGCTGGTGCGCGTGGGCGCGGCCGGCCGGGGAAGCTCGGCGCAGGTCGCGAAGAACCTCGGCATGGCACCCTGGCAGGTCGACAAGGCCCGCCGCGCGGTCAACCACTGGAGCGCCGAGGGCCTGGCCGTGGCGGTGCAGGCGGTCGCCGCGGCCGACTTCGAGGTCAAAGGCGGCGGCCGTGACCCCGTCTATGCCGTGGAGCGGGCCATCCTCACAGTGACCTCGACCCGGGGCACGCACTGAGTTTGGTCGGCATGCCTGCGCGCTGGTAACTTTGTGCCTTGCGTGCGCGCTCAGGTCGTGCGCGCATGCATGCACCACCGAAGCGGCTCACGCAAGGGTGCCCCACGCCCGGTCCCGAGCTGCTTTGCCGCCCTCTAACGGCAACCATCCGACCA
The DNA here is from genome assembly GCF_054783095.1 of Intrasporangium mesophilum. Taxonomy (NCBI): domain Bacteria; kingdom Bacillati; phylum Actinomycetota; class Actinomycetes; order Micrococcales; family Intrasporangiaceae; genus Intrasporangium; species Intrasporangium mesophilum. The sequence goes on from NZ_BAAGRF010000012.1 coordinate 98,773, forward strand.
AACGAAAGAATCATCAAACGTGGCAAACATCAAGTCGCAGCTCAAGCGCATCAAGACGAACGAGAAGCGCACCGAGCGCAACAAGGCCGTCAAGAGCGAGCTTCGCACCTGGGTCCGCAAGTTCCGTGAGGCTGCCGCCTCCGGTGACAAGGACGCCGCCAGCGACGCGCTGAAGGTCGCCTCGAGGAAGCTCGACAAGGCTGTCAGCAAGGGCGTCATCCACCAGAACCAGGCCGCCAACCGTAAGTCGGCGATGGCGAAGAAGGCCGCAGCGCTCTGACGCTCGCCTTCCGCTCGTTCGGGCCCGTCACCTCGTGGTGACGGGCCCGTTCTGCATCCGGTGCGCAACCGCCGGTGTGAGACGCCGCGGCGCGGCATACTCGCTCGCCGGTGCTGGGCTGACTCAGCTCTGCTCGGCTCAGCTCGGCTCAGCTCTGCCGGGTCGGCTCGGGTCAGCGGCGCGGGTTCGACCGCACCCCGGCGATGACGTCGTCGTACCGGTTGCGGGGCAGCACCGCGCCTTCGCGGCGCACCGACTGCGGGTCGACGCGGACCAGCCGGTTGACCCGCACCTCGCTAGGGCGTCCTCGCCGGTCCCAGGGTCCAGAGCCGATGTCGACCCAGTCACGCCCGGCCCGGTGCTCCTGCCGCTGGTCGCGGTCATGATCCTTGCTCGTCAGCGGCAAGGCGATGAGCCAGCTGCCTTCGCGGCCGATGATGAGGACGGGCCGGTCCTTGCCCTGGGTGTGGTCCTCCTCGTAAGGCACCCACGTCCACACGATCTCACCGGGGTCGGGCCGACCGTCGGGCCGAGGCGAGTACGTCGTGTCCGGTACGCGCGTGGCGTCGCCCGGGTATGCCGGCTGGCCGGCCGGCGCGGGGACGGTGCCGGGCGAGGGGGCTGGGGCGCGACGCGGCGCGGCAGGGGAGCCGCGCCACAGCGTGCGCAGTCCGCCGATGAGGCGGTCGAAGGCAGTGGACATGGGAATCACCGTAGCGAGCCTCTCGTTACGATGAGGGGCATCAACCCCGGGTCGACGGCGATCCGCCAACCAGCCGAACGCCTGACCACGGAGTCCCGATCTTGAGCACAGCCACGCGCCGTACCACCCTTGCGATCCTCGCGCTCGCCGTCGGCGGGTTCGCCATCGGCACGACGGAGTTCGTGACGATGGGGCTCTTGCCACAGATCGCGGCGGGCACCGGCGTCGACATCCCGACGTCGGGTCACTACGTGTCTGCCTACGCCCTCGGGGTCGTCGTCGGAGCACCACTGATCGCGCTCTTCGCGGCCAGGGTGCCCCGCAAGGGCCTGCTCATGACCCTGATGGCGTTCTTCGCCGTCGCTCACCTCGCGATCGTGCTGGCCGACAGCTACCCGACTGTGCTCGCGGCGCGCTTCCTCGCCGGGCTGCCGCACGGCGCGTTCTTCGGTATCGGGTCCGTCGTCGCTGCCTCGCTCGTGCCACACGAGCGCCGGACGGCAGCGGTCGCGATGATCCTGGGTGGTCTCGGGGTCGCGAACATCGTCGGAGTGCCGCTGGCCACCCTTGCCGGGCAACGGCTTTCGTGGCACGCCCCGTACTTCGCGGTTGGGCTGGTGGCGGCGTTCACGGTCCTCGCCATCGGTCTCTTCCTGCCTCACCAGCCTCCGAGCGGGGAGGAGTCGATGGGCTCGGAGATGACGGCGCTTCGCCGGCCCCAGGTCTGGCTGGCCCTCCTCGTCGGTGTCGTCGGATTCGGCGGGATGTTCGCGATGTACTCCTTCATCACGCCGACGATGACCGAGCTCGCCGGTCTGGACGAGACCTACATCCCCTGGGTGCTGGCGGCATACGGCGTCGGCATGGTGACCGGCATGGTGCTGAGCGGCCGGGTCGGGGCGCGCTTCGGCGTGCTGCGGGGGATCATCGTGTCGCTGTCCACCATCGCCGTGCTCCTCGGGGTCTTCGGCGTCGCCGCGCACGTGCTGTGGCTTGCCGTGCTCCTCGTCTTCCTGCTGGGCCTGCTTCCCTCGATCGTCGTGCCGCTCCTGCAGACCCGGCTGATGGATGTGGCCCACGAGGGGCAGTCCCTCGCCGCGGCGCTGAACCACTCGACGCTGAACACCGCCAACGCCCTCGGGGCCTGGCTCGGCTCGATCGTGCTGGCCGCCGGATGGGGCTACGGCGCGCCGAGCATGGTCGGCGCGGTGCTGGCTGTGCTCGGCGTGGGGGTCGCGCTCACCTCCGTCTCGCTCGAGCGGCGGGCCCGGCGTGCTCCCGCCGGGCGCGGCGGAGCCACGCCTGCCCGCGCCGCTCAGCCCGCCCTCGTCGACCGCGCAACCTCCGCCTGAGGCCGCCTGAGGCCGCCTGGGAGGGCCGCGCGTCACTCGAGCCAGTCGGTGACGAAGCGCTCGTTCGCGTGGATGTGGACGGCCTCGTAGCCGCCGGGGCCGGTCCGGAAGCGGTGCGGCGTCTCCGCAGGCACGACGAGGATCTGGCCGGCGCGGCCGACGATCTCCCTCGCCTCGTCCCCGGCGCCGACCGTGAAGGTCGCCGACCCGCGCCGGATGATGAACGTCTCGGCATAGGGGTGCTTGTGGAGGCGGGGCCCGGCACCCTCCCGCGTGGTCGACTCGAGGATGATGCTGATACCGGCCCCGCCGGGCAGCGCCTCGTAGTTCTCCGTCCACTCGTCACCGTCGAGGCGTCCGTCGCTGCGCGTGATCAGGGTGTCCATCGTGCGTCTCCTGTCGCTACTGGGGCTCTCCCAGCATCCCGACATCACGTCGATCGGGCAGGTCGGTGTTCGACATCGCTCCCGGTTCGGGCACCGCACTCATCCCCGCGGGCGCGACTGCAGGCCGGACTGCGGCCGATGCCCCCGGCGCCACGGCTGCCATCCCAGCGGAGGTGAGTGCCGGTGACGCACCCACCCCGACCTGCGGCGGCACGGGGGTGGGGGTGAAGCCGATCATCGGTGGAAGGTCGTGGGTCCCCGGTGCCTCCGGCAGGCGCCACATCCACACGTCACTCGGGCGCCACAACAGCCGACCTGGGCGCCTTCGGTCGCGCAGCGCGTGCATGCGCCAGGCGAGCACCGGGTGGGAGCTCATGGCGTTGGTGACCCACACGAAGAACCCGGGCTCGGTCACGGCCCGGTCAGCCATCGCGTCGACGTCGACCGACCGGTTGAGGTACTTGCCACCGGCCAGGGTCGCCATCGCCGAGCGTGCCCCCTGAGGCACGAGCAGGTGGCCGTAGTTGTCGGCCGTGTACTCCTGGGCGCGGCTCAGCGTCGAGCCGATGAAGGGGATCCAGTCCGCGGCCGCGATGCCGAGGATCCGCCAGTAGCTCGTGTGCCCGGCTGCGATATGTCCGACCTCGTGCGCGATGACGAACCTCAGGGCGTCCGGCTCCCGGGCTGCGCCACCGACCTCGAAGAGGTCGCTGTAGATGACGACGAACCGCCTGAAGCCGTGGCCGGAGGCGCCTGCGTTGATGGCTCCGTTGCCGAGCACGACATAGGCGTCCGGCACGAACGAGAGCCCGGACCGGGCGGCAGCGTCGACGAGCATCGCGTACGCCTCGGGGAACTGATCCGGAGTCAGCTTGACGCCGTTGAGGCGCTGTTGTGCCCACAGCTGGCCGCGGGCGAACCAGATGAGCAGTGGCGCGAAGATCAGCGCCAGGGCGTAGATGTCAGGCGTTCGCTCCTCGTCGATGGCCGATATCACCTCTCCGAACGAGGCGAACAGCAGCAGCCCCGAGGCCAGGATCGCGACGACGAGCGCCAGGATCTCCTGCGGATGCCGCACGAGCCGGCGCATCGGTACGTGGGACCCGGGTGGCACGGGCAGGGCCTGCATGGGCTGGGGTCGCATGGGCGACATTCTGCGGCACGCCCGGGCGTTCCGGGGCGGCGGGCGTGCGGAGCGCATGAGCGTCGCAGGTCCAAGTCATGGGAGACTGTCCTGTCGCGGCGGTGGTCGCCCGACCGCGGTCGCCCACGATTCGCTTCCCACACCAATCCCTTGCGAGGTTCGTCCCACGTGTCGCCCATGGCCCGCTCCGCGTTGGCTCCCAACGCAACGCCGCCGGACCTGATCCGCAACTTCTGCATCATCGCGCACATCGACCACGGCAAGTCGACGCTCGCCGACCGGATGCTCCAGCTGACCGGTGTCGTGGACTCGCGGGCGATGCGGGCGCAGTACCTCGACCGGATGGACATCGAGCGCGAGCGCGGCATCACCATCAAGAGCCAGGCCGTGCGCATGCCGTGGGAGGTCGACGGCCAGGTCTACGCGCTGAACATGATCGACACCCCGGGGCACGTCGACTTCAGCTATGAGGTGTCCAGGTCTCTGGCGGCGTGCGAGGGTGCGGTGCTGCTCGTCGACGCGGCCCAGGGCATCGAGGCGCAGACGCTGGCGAACCTCTACCTCGCGATGGAGAACGACCTCACGATCATCCCCGTGCTGAACAAGATCGACCTTCCCGCTGCGCAGCCGGAGAAGTATGCCGAGGAGCTCGCCAAGCTGATCGGCGGCGAGCCGGAGGACTGTCTCCGGGTTTCGGGCAAGACCGGAGCGGGCGTCGAGGAGCTGCTCGACCAGATCGTCGCCCAGCTCCCTCACCCGGTCGGCGACCCGGCGGCCCCCGCCCGGGCGATGATCTTCGACTCGGTCTACGACACCTACCGGGGCGTGGTGACCTACGTCCGGGTCGTCGACGGCAACCTCAACCCGCGCGAGCGCATCGTCATGATGTCGACCAAGGCCACGCACGAGCTCCTCGAGATCGGCGTCATCAGCCCGGAGCCGGTGCCCAGCAAGGGCCTCGGGGTCGGCGAGGTCGGCTATCTCATCACCGGTGTCAAGGACGTCCGTCAGTCGCGAGTCGGCGACACCGTCTCCAACGCCGGCCGGCCGGCGGCCCAGTCGCTCGGTGGGTACCGCGACCCGAAGCCGATGGTCTTCGCAGGCCTTTATCCGATCGACGGCTCGGACTACCCCGACCTGCGCGACGCGCTCGACAAGCTCAAGCTCAACGACGCGGCGCTCGTGTACGAGCCGGAGACCTCTGCAGCGCTCGGCTTCGGCTTCCGCTGTGGGTTCCTCGGGCTGCTGCACCTCGAGATCGTCCGCGAGCGGCTCGAGCGGGAGTTCGGGCTCGACCTCATCTCGACGCAGCCCAACGTCGTGTACGACGTGACGATGGACGACGGCGCGCAGATCCATGTGACCAACCCGAGCGAGTTTCCCGACGGCAAGATCCGCGAGGTGTCCGAGCCGGTCGTCCGCGGGACCATCCTCGCGCCGTCGGAGTTCGTCGGAGCGATCATGGAGCTCTGCCAGACCAAGCGGGGGCAGCTGCGCGGCATGGACTACCTCTCCGAGGACCGCGTCGAGATGCGCTACACGCTGCCGCTCGCGGAGATCGTCTTCGACTTCTTCGACCAGCTGAAGTCGCGCACCCGCGGCTATGCGTCGCTCGACTACGAGCCCGACGGCGAGCAGATCGCCGATCTCGTCAAGGTGCAGATCCTGCTCCAGGGTGAGTCGGTCGACGCGTTCAGCGCGATCGTCCACAAGGACAAGGCGTACAGCTACGGCGTGATGATGGCCGGAAAGCTCAAGGAGCTCATCCCGCGGCAGCAGTTCGAGGTGCCGATCCAGGCCGCGATCGGGTCGCGGATCATCGCCCGCGAGAACATCCGCGCCATGCGCAAGGACGTGCTGGCCAAGTGCTACGGCGGTGACATCAGCCGTAAGCGCAAGCTGCTCGAGAAGCAGAAGGAAGGCAAGAAGCGGATGAAGATGGTCGGCCGGGTCGAGGTGCCCCAGGAAGCCTTCATCGCTGCCCTCTCGAACGACGGCGGCAGCGGCGACAAGCAGAAGAAGTAGCGGCGCAGCAGCCTCAGGCGAGCAGCTTGTGGCGCAGGGTGTCGGTGTCGGCTGCCGACCAGCCTTGCTCGTCGAGCCATCCGCCGACGCCGCCGTAGCGCTCGTCGAGCGTCGCGAGCAGCATCCGCATGGTGTCGGTCGTCGGTGACTGCTGGGCCACGGTCTTGTCCTTGAGGTTGTCCGCATAGGCGGGCTTGGCGCGCAGGCGCGCCATGATCGCCTCGACGCGGTCGGCCGATGCGGCATAGTCGGCGATGACGAGGTCGTCCGGGACGCCCACGACCTTGAGCGCGAGGCCGACGACGGTGCCGGTGCGGTCCTTCCCCGCGGCGCAGTGCACGACGACCGCCCCGTCGCTGGAGGCGATGGCGTGCAGCGCGGCGACGACCGAGTCCGGCCGGGTGGCGAGGTAGGACAGGTAGTGCTCCGACCAGAACTCGTCATGGCTGCGCCGGTGCGCCTCGTCCTCTCCGGACTGCTCGGCCCGCTCCCGGGCCCGTCGCTCGTCGGTCTCCCAAGGGAGGGCGCGCTCGGCCGCGGGGATGCCGCTCTCGGAGGTGTCCTCGCGGTAGAGCGTGAGGTGGTGGTGATGGATCCCGGGCACGGCCACGAGCGGGCCGTCGCCCTCCTTGGCTACCTCGACGTGGGTGCGAAGGTCGACGACGTCGCGCAGGCCGATGTCACGCACGAGTGTGCGCACAGCGGCCGGCGTGAGGTCCTGGAGGTTGTCGGATCGGAGCATCCGGTGGGGCTGCACGATGTCGCCACCGGCTGTCACTATCCCGCCGAGGTCACGCATGTTGACGACGCCGTCGAGATCGATCCAGTTGGGGACGTACACACCTCGACCCTACGTGACCTCTGGATAACGGTTTGCATCGCTGCGGTGACCATCAGATATCTTGATATCAAGAGACTTTTGATCCTGAAGGAGCGAAGCGCACGTGACGACGACCGCGACCGAACCGTTGACCCGCAAGGGAATCCCGATCGACCCTGTGCTCCGCGTGCTTGCCCTGGGGTCGTTCGCCAACCGATTCGGCGCCGGAGCCGTCCTGACGACCAGTGCTCTCTACTTCACCCGCCAGGTCGGGTTCACCGCGACCCAGGTGGCTCTGGCCATGTCCGTCGCCGCGGTCGTCGGCATCGTCGTGCAGGTCCCTGCAGGCCACCTCGGCGACACCAGGGGTCCGCGAGAGACGCTGACGTTCTTCATGACCGGCGCCGCACTGTTCAGCGCGCCCCCGGTCTTCGCCAGGAGCCCGTGGGGTCTGGCCGTGCTCCTCGGGATCTTGGCCCTGTTCGAACGCGGCGCCGGTGCCGTCAACCAGGGTTTGGTCGCCCAGCTCGCAACCGGAGGCCGCGGCGTCCTCTTCAAGGCCTACCTGCGGGCCGTCACGAACACGGCGCTCGGCCTGGGCTCGGTGTTCGGGGGCGCCGCACTCGTCATCGACCAGCCTTGGGCGTACGTCTCGGTGTTCTTCCTCAACGCCGCGTTCACCGGCTTCGCCGCCTGGAACACCAGGCGCCTGCCGCACATCGAGCCGCACGAGCGCACGGCGGGGGAGCCTCGGATCGCCGTGCTGCGCGACTGGCCCTACGTCGTGATCACGGTCATCACGGGGCTGTTCTCGCTGCACTTCTTCGTCATGGAGCTCGGCCTGGCGCTCTACATCTCGGCGCACACCCAGGCGCCCACCGTCATGGTCGCCGTCCTGCTCATCGTCAACACAACCGCCGTGGCGCTCTTCCAGGTCCGCCTGTCCCGCCGAGCCGACTCGGTCCGGGCCGGTGCGAAGGCGCTCGTGCGGGGAGCGTGGTGGATCGCCGCCGGGTTCGCGATCGTCGCGGTGGCAGACCGCGGCAGCATGTGGCTCGCGATCGCAGCGCTCGTGGCCGGCTCGCTCGTCCATGTCGTCGGCGAGATGATCGGCTCGGGTGGCCAGTGGGGCCTGCAGATGGGACTGGCTCCGCACGAGCGGCAGGGGCAGTACCAAGGCTTCGCCGGCCTCGGGTTCAGCGTCCTGGCCGTCGTCGGCCCGCCCATCGTCACCTTCCTGTGCGTCGACCTCGGCGAGACCGGCTGGCTCATCCTCGCGGTCTTCATGGTCGTCATCGCCCTCGTGTCGGTACCGGCCGCACGGTGGGCGCTCGCCTCGCGTGCCCGCTACGGCGTCACCACCCACTCGGGCTGACGCCCAGCGGCATACCCAGGGCGCATTCATCCTGATGATGCAGTGCCCCCGGGCGGGCGTGCTTGGATATGCCCCGTGCGATGGATGCGCAGGCTCGGCCGCGGCCGAGGGAAAGAGCCGGTGAAGACGCCGGGACAGCCCGTTCGACAGACCACGCCTGCCGGGGACAGCCCGGCCGAGGCGGCGTCGGCAACACCGTCTGAGAGGGCCACCGGAGGCGGTATGCCGTCCGGCGCCGTCCCCACCGGTCGCGCGGTCCCAGCGGCAGCCGGAACCACGGGCGACCGTGCGAACGTCGCCGCCGCCGCGCCTACCACCGCAGCGCCCACCGGTGGCCCGGGCCAGCAGACCCAGCCGGGCCAGCCGGCCCAGCCCGCGCCGCCGGCAGCCCCGCCGCCTGTGCTCACGCCCGCGCAGGAGCTCGTGCGGCTCGCCCAGGAGCAGGACTGGCAGGACGTGCGCCCGCACCTGGGTGCGATGGAGGTCGTCGTCGAGGCAGTCGGGCAACAGGTCGAGGGCAAGGTCGCCGTCGTCGGTGGTGCCGACGTTGATCCGTGGGCCGCGATCCTGACGGAGCGCTGGCCCGACCTGCGGGTGACGCGCGTCCACGTGACCGACGATGCGTCGGACGCCCACGTCCGGCTCACGATCCAGGGACCGCTCGATGCCATCATCGACGCGTCCGACACGACCGGCAACGAACAGGCGCTGCTGTTCGAGCGGGTCTTCATGCACCTGCGCAAGGGTGGGTCCTTCGTGGCGCGCAGGCTCGTGCCGCACCCTGCCCCGCCACCCCGGACGCCCCCGACGCCACCGGCCGGCGACACGCCACCGGCTCCCGCGACGCCGACCGCCGCGACGCCGACCGGCGCGACGCCGACCGCCGCACCGACGGAGGTCGCCGAGCCGGGTAAGCCTGCCGGCGTCGAGGCCCGCAGCCCGGAGTTCCCGCGCGACGCGCGCCTGGCCTACGACGAGGCGCTGCCCAACGAGAACCTTCCACCGGAGCCGCCGTACGACGGGGACCTGTGGGGCCTGGTCAGCGCCGCGCAGGCAGCCCGCACCCGCGACTTCCACGACCATCTCGACGTCGGCCCCGGGTATCGGGACATCGAAGGTCTGGGCAGCTGCCTGGCCGAGGTGCACGTGCACTCGAAGGTCCTCCGAGTCGTGAACGGCCTCCGAGTCGCGCCGAAGCTGCGTGAGGAAGAAGTCGATCCGGTCCTCGCGGCGCGCCCCGGGCTGGGCGAGCGCCTCGAGGTGCTGCCCGGGGTCACCTGGGCCTCTGAGATCGCCTACGACTTCAATCGACCGCGGGACCCCTACGTCCAGACGGTCTTCCCGACGCCGCCCATGACACTGAGGCGGTACGACGCCCCTGTGTGCTCGCGTGGCCAGATCGTCACGAAGGGCGACCTGCTGTTCCCCGAGACGTTCCGGCAGGGCTGGATGGACCGGCTGGCCAATGTCTACGTCGTCGAGAAGGCCCCGCGCTTCGGCCTGGTGCGACGGGACATCAGCAAGCCGGACGAGCTGCCGGGCGCCTGGTTCCACCTCGACTCCGAGTGGCCCGGCCACTTCGGGCACCTGCTCACGGAACAGCTCAGCCGGCTGTGGGCGTTGGACCGGGTCAGGGAGATCGAGCCGGACGTCAAGATCCTCACGACGCTGACCCACGACCGGGACCCGATGGTGCTCGCCCCGTTCGAGATCGAGATCCTGGGCGCGTTCGGCATCGAGCCGGACGACATCCACGTCTTCACCAACCCGTGCCGGCCCGAACGGCTGTACACCGCAACAGGGATGTACTCGCTGCCGAGGTTCGTGCACCCTCGGATGGCATCGATCTGGGACCGTGTCGGCGATCATGTCGTCAGAACTGCCGGCCCTGAGGAGGAGCGGCCTCGGAGGATCTTCGCCTCCAGGCGGCCGACGCTCAAGCGGGCCTGCCACAACACCCGGGCGGTCGAGGAGCTCTTTGCGGCTCACGGGTTCGCGGTGATCCACCCTGAAGACCACTCGCTCGGCGAGCAGGTCGCCATGTTCCGCGCGGCGGACGTCGTGGGCGGGTTTGCCGGCAGCGGCCTGTTCTCGCTCGCGTTCTGCCCGACGCCGAAACAGGTCATCTCGCTCGGGCCGGACACGTACACGGCCAGGAACGAGTACCTCATCTCGGCGGTCCGCGGACACTCTCTGACCTCCGTCTTCAGCCGACCGGACCTCGACCACCCCGCGGGCTCGTGGACACAGAAGGCCTTCGCCTCGGGCTTCACCTTCGACTTCGACGAGGAGGGGCGCTTTCTCGAGGAGCGGCTGGCGAGGCTCGACGGCTGACTTCGTCGTCGCACACCCCGATTCGATGTGATCCCGCGTGACATACGGCGCGGGATCACATCGAGTCCGCTGTCTCGGGGGCTCGAGCGTCAGCTGTGGCGGGCGACGTCCACGTCGATGATGCTGATCGACACGAACGGCGGCCCGTCCGGTCTCGTGTCCTCGCCGCCCTCGTGCGCGATGTGCTCGACGACGTCCTGTCCGGACACGACCCGTCCGATGACCGAGTAGGCGACATGGTCTGGCTCGAGAGTGAAGTCCTGGTGCACCATGAAGAACTCTCCGGACGTGCTCGGGAAGCCGTCGCCGCGGGCCACGCCCACCGTGCCGAGCGCATAGTGGCGGTCGGTAGGGGTGTTCTCGACCGGCAGGTCGTAGCCGGGGTCGGCTCTGCTGCGCCCCGTCGGGTCACCACACTGCAGGAACGCGGTCGGTGCCTGCTTCGTCGTCAGCCGATGGCAGACGCTGTCGTGCCAGTACCCGGCTCGCGCGAGCGTGACGAAGGACGCGACGCTCTTCGGGGCCGCATGCCCGTCGAGGAGCAGCCCGATGTCGCCGCAGGTCGTATGGAGGGTGACGTCCCACTCGCCGTCCTGGGCCACCGACGAGTCGGGCGCGGAGGCGAAATGGGTCGGGGACTCCTGCGGGTCGGGCGGCGCCTGGCAGGCGACACCGCCGGAGGCGCCGGGTGTGGAGGCGCCGGGTGTGGAGGCACCTGGTGCACGGGCGCCCAGCACGTCGGTGTCGGAGCCCAGGGAGAGGGCGACCACGGTCATCACGAGCGCGACCATCGCACCGGCCGCAAGGAGCAGGACCGTGCGGACGCTCCACCACCCGCGGTTCGGGGTCGGAGGCGGTGCCGCTTCCTCCATGGTTGGAGCGTAGGTCCACCGGCGTCCCGATCCCACCCGTGGCGCCTGAGACAATGGCCGTATGCCGCCCTCCGCCCTTCCCGACGGCGACCCCGCGCCGTCGTCGGGGGAGCTGCCCGACTCCGCGCTTTCCGGCCTCGCGGCCACGGACCTCGGCATCTACGTCCACGTGCCGTTCTGCTCGGTGCGGTGCGGCTACTGCGACTTCAACACCTACACACTGACCGAGCTGGGCGGGCCGGACGCCAGGGTGGGAGTGGTCAACTATGCCTCGGTGGTCGATCGCGAGCTCGACCTGGCACGGGTTGTTCTCGGTGACGAGTCTCCCGTCGTATCAACGGTTTTCGTGGGTGGTGGCACTCCGACAATGCTCAGCTCGCGCGATCTCGTAACGATGCTGGACGGCATACGCTCGCGGTTCGGTCTGGCACCCGACGTCGAGGTGACGACGGAGGCGAACCCGGACTCGGTGACGCCGGAGTCGCTGCGCGAGCTTGCCGAAGGCGGGTTCACCCGCGTCTCCGTGGGCATGCAGTCGGCCGTCCCACATGTCCTGCGCACTCTCGACCGCACGCACAACCCGGACAACGTCGCGCGGGCCGTCGAGTCCGCGCGTGACGCGGGTCTGCAGGTGAGTGTCGACCTCATCTACGGCACGCCGGGGGAGTCCCTCGACGACTGGCAGCTCAGTCTCGACACCGCCGTCGCGCTCGAACCAGACCACATCTCGGCCTACGCACTCGTCGTGGAGGAGGGGACCAAGCTCGCCGCCCAGGTGCGCCGCGGCCTGGTGCCCGCCCCGGAGGACGACGACGAGGCCGACAAGTACGAGCTCGCCGACGACACGCTGACGCGTGCCGGCTTCGGCTGGTACGAGGTGAGCAACTGGGCGCGCTCGGAGGCGACGCGCTGTCGCCACAACGTCGCCTACTGGGCCGGGACGAACTGGTGGGGCATCGGGCCGGGCGCACACAGCCACGTCGGCGGGGTGCGTTGGTGGAACGTCAAGCACCCGAGCGCGTATGCCGCCCGGCTGGCTTCCGGGGTGTCGCCCGCTCATGCGCGCGAGACCCTTTCCCCCGAGCAACGCTACGACGAGCGGGTGCTGCTCGGCAGCAGGCTCGTGGACGGCCTGCCGATGGAGGATCTGCGAGGATCGGGCCGCACGGCCGTGGCCGGCCTCATCGCAGACGGGCTCATCGACGGCCCGGCCGCGGTGCGGGGCGGTCGGGTCGTGTTGACCCGGCGCGGCAGACTCTTGGCTGACACCGTGGTGCACCGGCTCCTTGCGGCCTGACGAGCAATGACGAAGAAGGACCTCATGACTGACACCGTTCGCACGCCCGACAGCCCGGCGGTCGACCCCACCGACTCGCGGACCCTTGCCACGACCGCGCTCGAACAGGCCCGTGCCGCGTTCGACCGCGGCGTCACCAAGCCGTACGCCTGGCGGGTCGAACAGCTGCGCGCGCTGCGGCGCCTCCTGGTCGAGAGGGAGAGCGAGCTCGCCCAGGCGCTGCAGGACGACCTCGGCAAGGCCGGCACCGAGGCGTGGGTCACAGAGATCGGCTTCGTCGTCGCCGAGATCGACCACACCTTGCGGCACCTGCGGTCATGGCTGCGCCCGAGCCGCGTGTCCGTCCCCCTCTCGCTCGTGCCGGGGCGCGCGAAGGTCGTCCGCGAGCCGCTCGGCGTGGTCCTCGTCATCGCTCCGTGGAACTATCCGATCCAGCTGACCCTCACGCCCCTCGTCGGCATTCTCGCGGCGGGCAACGCCGCGGTCATCAAGCCCAGCGAGGTGGCGCCCGCGACCTCGCGTGCCATGGCGCGTCTCGTGCCGGCATACCTCGACCCAGCCGCCGTTCACATCGTCGAGGGCGGCGTCCCCGAGACCACAGCGTTGCTGGCCGAGCGGTTCGACCACATCTTCTACACCGGCAACGGCGCGGTCGGCCGGATCGTGCTGGAGGCGGCCGCCAAGCACCTGACCCCGGTCACGCTCGAGCTCGGGGGCAAGTCACCGACCTATGTCGCCGACGACGCGGATCTCGAGGTTGCGGCCCGGCGCATCGTGTGGGGCAAGTTCACCAACGCCGGCCAGACGTGTGTGGCGCCCGACTACGTCCTCGGGTCGAGGACGACCCTCGATGCGCTGAAACCCCTGCTGGTCAAGGCGATCGGGGATCTGTACGGCGACGATCCGAGCGTCTCCGACCACTACGGCCGGATCGTCAACGACCGCCACTTCGGACGGCTCACGGCCCTCGTCGACGCGGGCAAGGTGGTCAGCGGTGGACGGTCGGACGCGACGAGCCGCTACCTCGAGCCCACCATCGTCGACGAGGTCTCGGGCGACGACCCGGTGATGCGGGAGGAGATCTTCGGCCCGGTCCTCCCGCTCGTCGAGGTCGCCGACGTCGACGCTGCCATCGCATTCATCACCGCGCGGGACAAGCCGCTCGCGCTCTATGTCTTCACCGACGACGCGCAGACTCGGCGCCGTTTCGTGCGCGACACGTCGTCCGGTGCCTTGAACTTCAACGTGCCGCTGGCACACCTGGCCGTGCCCGGGCTGCCGTTCGGAGGCGTGGGGCCGAGCGGCATGGGGACCTACCATGGCGAGCGCTCGGTCGAGCTGTTCTCGCACACCAAGCCGGTGCTGTCGCTGCCCACGAAGCCGGACCTGCTCGGCGTCGTCCAGCCGCCGTTCACCTCGGTCAAGGAGCGCGTCATCGACCTCGTGGTCTTCCCCGGCCGCCGCAAGCGGTAGCCGCCACCCCGTGGCTCAGGCCCCGGGCTCGGTGACGAAGTCGATGAGCTCCTCGACGCTCGCGAGCAGCGCCGGCTCGAGGTCCGCGTAGGTGCGCACGGTCCCGAGGATGCGTTTCCACGCCAACGCGATGTCGGTCTGCGTGTCGTGCGGCCAGCCGAGGGCATCGCAGATGCCGTGCTTCCACGAGGTGCCGCGCGGGATGACCGGCCACTGCTGCCAGCCGAGCCGCTCGGGCCGCACCGACTGCCACACGTCCACGTACGGGTGTCCGAGGATCTTCACGTGCTGGGCGATCCCAGGCAGGGCGCCGGCCTGCTCGACCACTCGTGCCTCCTTGGTGCCGGGCACGAGGTGGTCGACGAGCACGCCGAGACGTCGTCCGGGGCCCGGCTGGAACTCCGCGACGATGCCGGCGAGGTCATCGACGCCGTCCATCAGCTCGACGACCACGCCCTCGACCCGAAGGTCGTCGCCCCACACCTTCTCCACGAGCTCGGCGTCGTGACGGCCTTCGACGTAGATCCGCGAGCCGCTTGCGACCCGCGCCCGGGCGCCGTGGACGGCGACGGAACCGCTCGCCGTCCGGGCGTCGGCGCGCCGGGCCTCGGCCAGGGCCGTCGACGCTGCCGCGACGGGTTTGGTCAGGGTGACGGGCCGTCCGTCGACGAGGAATCCCGGCCCGAGCGGGAACGCCTTGGTGCGGCCACGGCGGTCCTCGAGGTGGACCACGTGCATCCCGCCCGCCTTCTCGACCCGCACGACGGCGCCGACCCAGCCGGTCTCGACCTCCTCGACGACGAGGTCAGGCTCGGCCGGCAGGTCGACCGAGCGCCCGCGCCGGGGCGCTCGCCAGTCGCCGCTCAAGACGTCCGATCCGTAGCGATCCATGGAAGACACAAGCCCACACGGTATGCCGCGTGGACGCCGTGACCGTCGACCGCCACGCGGTCTGGGCCATCCCGTCGACGCGCCGAGGCGCCCGTCGTGACGGCACGCTCGATGCAGCGGGGGTCGGCGGCATACGGTGGGATGAAATCGGAGAACGGGACGCGGCGACGTAGACTTGGCACTCGGGTCACGAGAGTGCCAGGCCGAGGCGAGGAGGTGTCGCGATGAGCGAGGAGCGCAAGCTGATGGTGCTGCGCGCCATCGTCCAGGACTATGTCCAGACATCCGAGCCGGTGGGCAGCAAGGCGCTCGTCGAGCGCCACCACCTCGGGGTCAGCGCCGCGACGGTTCGCAACGACATGGCACAGCTCGAGGAAGAGGGCCTGATCCACGCCCCGCACACCTCTGCCGGCCGCGTGCCGACCGATGCCGGGTACCGCGTCTTCGTCGACCGGCTCAGCCAGATCAAGCCGCTCGGTGCCGGGGAGCGACGAGCGATCTCCCACTTCCTCGAGGGAGCCGTCGACCTCGATGACGTCGTCGACCGGACGGTGCGGCTGCTGGCCAGCCTGACCCGACAGGTCGCGGTCGTGCAGTACCCATCGCTGACGCGGTCGACGGTGCGCCACATCGAGTTCGTCCCCATCGGCGCGAGCCACCTGATGATCGTCCTCATCGTCAACACCGGGCGCGTGGAGCAGCGCGTCGTCGACACGGGGCGCTCGGTCGTCGACACCGACGGTGAGGCCCTGATCGCGTGGCTGCGGAGCAAGGTCAACGACGTCGCGGCCGGTGTGCCTTTCGCGGTCGCCACGACCCAGCTGCGCCGGCTGGTCGAGGAAGCCGACGAGGCCGACCGCCCGGCGCTGGGTGCGGTGGTCTCCGCACTCGGCGACGCCCTCGCCGAGGAGCGGGAGGAGCGGGTCGTGCTCGCCGGGCAGGCCAACCTCGCGCGTGCGGCCACCGCCGACTTCTCACGGACGATCGGGCCGATCCTCGAGGCCCTCGAGGAGCACGTCACGCTGCTGCGCCTGCTCGGCCAGCTCGGCGACGACCCCGAGCTGGTCTCCGTGCGCATCGGCTCAGAGAACCCTGTGACCGGGCTCCAGACCACCTCGCTCGTGTCGATGGGGTACGGCTCAGGCAGCGAGCGCATTGCGAGCCTCGGCGTGCTCGGCCCGACTCGCATGGACTACCCCACGACGATGGCGACGGTGCGTGCCGTGGCGCGCTACGTGTCCGAGGTCCTCGACGACAACCGCTCGACGTGACCGTGCCGACCGCGCAGCCCTTCCGCCACCGCTTCCCAGCATCCGCCCCGAACAGCCCGAACAAACCGAACCAGCCTTGACCTCAGAACCTGACCGACACCGACGCGAGCCGCGCCTGCACGGCCCGAACGCCACGCACTGAAGGAACACCCGCTTGAACGACTACTACGCCGTCCTCGGTGTCTCCCGCGACGCAAGTCAGGAGGAGATCAAGAAGGCCTACCGCCGGCTTGCCCGCAAGCTCCATCCGGACGTCAACCCCGGCCCGGAGGCCGAGGAGGAGTTCAAGCGGGTCTCGCAGGCCTACGAGGTGCTGTCGGACCCGCAGAAGCGTCGCTCCTTCGACCTCGGCGCCGACCCGTTCGCGACCGCCGGCGGCGGCTTCGGCGCGGGCGCGGGCTTCTCGTTCAGCGACGTCATGGACGCCTTCTTCGGAGCCGGCGCGGCCGCCGGCAGCCGTGGCCCGCGGTCGCGGGTCCAGCGCGGTCAGGACGCGCTCGTCCGGCTCGACATCGACCTCGCCAAGGCGGTCTTCGGCTCCGAGGAGGAGCTGACCCTCGACACCGCGATCGGCTGCGTCCGCTGCGGCGGCGACGGCGCCGAGCCCGGCACGGGCCGGCAGACCTGTGGCATCTGCCACGGCGCGGGCGAGGTGCAGCAGGTCCAGCGCAGCTTCCTCGGCCAGGTGATGACCTCGCGCCCCTGCGTCAACTGCCAGGGCTACGGCACCGTTCTCACCGACCCGTGCCACGACTGCTCCGGCGACGGCCGCGTCCGCACCCGGCGCACGCTCAAGCTCAAGGTGCCGGCCGGGGTCGACACTGGCACCCGCATCCAGCTGACCGGCGAGGGTGAGGCCGGGCCCGGCAACGGCCCCAAGGCCGACCTGTACGTCGAGATCCGGGTGCTCAACCACGACACCTTCACCCGGCGCGCGGACGACCTCCACTGCAGCGTCGAGCTGCCGATGGCGGCTGCTGCGCTGGGCACGACCGTGAAGCTCTCCACCTTCGACGGCATGCAGGACCTCGAGATCCGCCCGGGCACCCAGAGCGGCGATGTCCTGACCCTGCGCGGGCTCGGCGTCACGCACCTGCGCCACGGCGGCCGCGGTGACCTGCTCGTGCATGCCACCGTGCAGACCCCGACGCGGCTGACCGAGGAGCAGCAGGAGCTGCTGCGCCAGTTCGCGGCGCTGCGGGGCGAGGAGCGTCCGGAGGGCCGACTGACGCCCGCGAACAAAGGCCTCTTCGGCAAGCTGCGCGACGCGTTCAAGGACAAGTGAGCGCTCGGTGAGCACCCCGTGACCCATCAGCTGTTCCTGGCCGGTCGCGAGGTCGTCGCGGGGGCGGCCGTGGGCTCGACCCTGCTGCTCGATGGTGACGAAGGCCGGCACGCTGCCGCGGTCGTGCGGATCAAGCCGGGGGAGCGGTTCTTCGTCGCGGACGGCGCGGGGCGCCGGGCGCTCGTCGAAGCGGCATACGTCGACCGCGCGAGTGTCAGTGGAGTGGTGGTCTCGCTGAGTGAGGAGCCCGAGCCCGCCCCCAGGCTCGTGCTCGTGCAGGCGCTCGCCAAGGGCGACCGGGACGAGCAGGCGGTCGAGGCGGCGACGGAGCTGGGCGTCGACGAGGTGGTGCCGTGGCAGGCGGAGCGCTCCGTGGTCGTGTGGCGCGGCGAGCGGGCCGCGAAGTCGCTCGCCAAGTGGGAGGCCGTGGTGACCCGTGCGACCAAGCAGTCCCGCCGCGCCCGTATGCCGCTGACAGCGCCCGCGGTGAACCTCACGTCGCTCGTCGGCCGGGTGGGCACCGCGGCCCTGACCCTCGTGCTGCACGAGGACGCGAGCGAGGCCCTTACGGATGTGCGGCTGCCGGACGGTGGCGATGTGCTGGTCGTCGTCGGTCCGGAAGGCGGGATCACCGACCGGGAGATCGTGGCGCTGACCGAGGCCGGGGCCCGCCCGGTGCGGCTCGGTCGCACGATCCTGCGTGCCTCGTCGGCCGGTCCCGCCGCTCTGGCGGTGCTCAGCGCCCAGTCCCGCTGGCGCTGACTCCCGAGGGGAGCGGCAGCGCGGAGCCTGCGTGGCGCAAGGCGCGGGGTCAGCGGACGGTGAAGGGGATTCGCTGCTCGGCTGCGACGGACCCGTCCTTGGCGCTGGACTCGTAGACGCGGATCACGTAGCTGCCGGGATCGAGCGCCGTGCTGGTGCGGAACGAGTAGCTACCCCGCTGCGGCGCGCCGGCGTCAGCCGTGGTGAAGCCCGACTCGACCTCGGTCCCCGACTTGAGCAGCTGCCACTGGACGTTGGCCTCGAAAGTGCTGGCCAGGCCGCTGACATCCAGGTGCCGGCCGGCCTTGAGCACCTGCCCGCGGTACGGCTGGTCGATCCACACCGGGGCGACGACCGTCAGCACCTCGATCTGGTCGGTCGGTCGGTTGTAGGTCGTGGTACTGGGCAGCCCGGGCGCGAGGTCGGCGTCCTGGGGGACGGTGATGCGGACCGGAAGGGCGCCTTGCCCGATGGCGGCCTGCACCGTCCACACGATCTGCTGGACGGCGAGCTCGCCGCCGCCGGTGGGTGTCTGATCGAGGCCGGTCGACAGCTCGACGGTGATCTGGCCGTCGGCCACGGTCACGGCCAATGGCACCGACGCAGCCCAGGGCGAGTCGTACGGTGGGCTCGACGGCAGGAGGTTCGGCGGACCGAACGCGCGCCGGAGGGCTGCCAGGGCCTTGTCCTCGGGCGTGGCGGACTTCGGCATCTCCACCGGCACGAACTCTCGGAAGAGGCGTCGCTGGTCGCTGCCCGGGGCCACCGGCCCGACGTAGTAGACGGGCAGGGACACCGTGACCATGGCAGGCGGGACCTCGGGGGTCGTGGCCGAGGTCGTCGGGCCGGTGGCGGTGCTGGTCGGCACGCTCGAGGGAGCAGACGAGGAGACGCTCGAGGTCTGCTGGGACGTGGCGACCGTGCTCCCGGCGACGGACGGGTGGCTCCCGGACGGCCGGTTGACCGCCCAGACGGTCCCGCCTACGAGGAGGGCGACCGCCGCAGCCGCGGCGGGCACGAGCCAGCGGTGCGGGCGGTGGGTCGTGCTCGACTCGGCCACGTGGGCGTCGTCGAGGATCGCGGCGAGACGCTCCGTCGGGGAGATGTGCTGCGCCTCGCTCGCGAGCGACCGGCGGAGGTGTTCCTCGACGGGCCTCAGGCCGGCGCCGATGCGCACCGGCTCCTCGTCCCTGCGGCCCGGGGTGGGGCGTCCGGGTTCGGTGTTCATGACAGCTCCGAGGGGTCGATGGTGTTGCGCAGGGCCGACAGGCCCCGGTGTGCGTGTGTCTTGACGGCGCCCGGCGAGATGTCGAGGGTCTGGGCGATCTGGGCCTCGGACAGGTCCGAGTAGTAGCGGAGTACGAGCACCTCGCGCTGCCGCTCGGGAAGGTCGCGGAGCGCGTCGATCATGGCGTCACGTCGTGCCGTCCCGAGGGCCTCCGTCTCGGCGCTGCCATGGGCGTCGCGCCAGGGTGCGTCCGCGGCCGACGCGTCGCGCGCGTTCTGGCGGTCCACCACGACCTGGTGTCGCTGGACGGAGCGGCAGCCGTTGACCACGGCGGTCTGGAGGTAGCCGACGACGCGCCCACCTTCGCGGATCGAGGGCCAGTGTCGGTGCGTGGCCACGAAGGCGTCCTGCACGACGTCCTCTGCGGCGAGCTGGTTGCGCAGCAGCAGCCAGGCCAGGCGCACGAGGCGGTGCCAGTGCGCGTGGTACAGCTCGGTGATCGCGACGTCAGGGTCGGCCGGCAGACCTGTATCGCCACCCCGTCCTGGGTCGGCGGCGCCCGAGGTCGCGGGGTCGCTGAGCGGGCCGACCGGCATACCCAACGTTCTCACGGACCCATGACGCCTACGTGCACGTTCCGGTTGACATGCCTAGGGTGCACACATGACCTCGCAGACCCAGAGTGACTGCCTCTTCTGCAAGATTGTCGCGGGCGAGATCCCCTCGGACCGGGTGGCCGAGAGCGAGCGGTCCGTGGCGTTCCGCGACATCAACCCGGCAGCGCCGATCCACGTGCTCGTCGTGCCGCGGCGTCACGAGCCGACGGTCGGCGCACTCGCCGCCGCCTCGGCCGACGACCTCGCCGACGTCTTCCGGCTCGCCTCGACGGTCGCCAGGCAGGAGGGTGTCGTGGACGCGAACCGGATGATCGTCAACACCGGCAGCGCGGCCGGGCAGACGATCTTCCATGCCCACGTGCACGTGCTCGCCGGCACGCGGTTCACCGAGGGGCGGATGGTGTGAGCGACGAGCAGCCGTCGAAGGCGGCCCCCGAAAAGGGTTCTGCCGCAACAGAGTCCGAGCAGGGCAAGGCGGAAGGTCCCGCTGATGCGAAGGCACCAGAGCCAGTCGACGACTTCGTCACCACGAAGCACACGCTGCGCGTCGGGCGCCGGCGCCTGAGCTACACGGCCACCACCGGAAGGGTGGTGCTGCGTGAGGAGGAGCACAAGGACGGCACCTTCGGCGGCAACAAGCCGCGCGCGGAGCTGTCGATGACCAGCTACGTGCTCGATGAGGCCGACGTGCGCACGCGGCCCGTGACGTTCGCGTTCAACGGCGGCCCCGGAAGCTCCAGCGTGTGGCTGCACCTCGGGCTCTTCGGCCCCCGCCGCGTCGTCATGGGTGATGCCGGCGACCTCAAGCCCCCGCCGTACTCCCTCACCGACAACGCCGAGTCGCTGCTCGCCGTCAGCGACCTCGTGTTCATCGACCCCATGTCGACGGGGTACTCGCGTGCCGTGGAAGGCGGAAAGCCGGGCGAGTACCACGGCTACCAGAAGGACATCGAGTCCGTCGGAGAGCTGATCCGGCTGTGGACCTCGCGCAACAAGCGCTGGATGTCTCCGAAGTTCGTCGCCGGTGAGTCCTACGGCACGCTTCGTGGCGCCGCGCTGACCGCCCACCTGCAGGAGCGCTACGGGATGTACCCCAACGGGCTCATCCTCATCTCCAGCGTCCTCGACCTGTCGTCGATCGACTTCGACAAGCAGCGCAACGACCGCGCCCACGCGCTCTACCTGCCGACCTACGCCGCCGTGGCCCACTACCACGGCAAGCACGGCCGACGTTCCCTTCGATCCGTCCTCGAGGAGGCACAGACGTATGCCGCGCGCGACTACCCGTGGGTCCTGTCGCGTGGCAACCGGCTGACTTCGTCGGAACGCGCCGAGGCCGTGGCGACCGTGGCCCGGCTGTCCGGCCTGAGCGAGGACTACATCGACCGGGCCGACCTGCGCATCGAGCACTGGCGTTACTTCACCGAGCTGCTGCGTGACCAGCGGCTGTCCGTGGGCAGGCTCGACTCCCGCTTCACCGGACCGGCGGCGAGCGCCATCGCGGAGAACATGGACGCGGACCCCTCGATGGACGCCATCACCGGGCCGTATGCCGCCGCGTGGAACCACTACGTGCGCGACGAGCTCGGCTACAGCAACGACCTGCACTACGAGCAGATCTCCCGCATCGTGCACCCGTGGTCGTTCAAGGACTTCGAAGGGCGGCCGGTCGACGTGTCCCCGCAGCTGGAGCGGGCGATGCGGCAGAACCCGCACCTGCGCGTCCACATCGCCTACGGCTACTACGACGGCGCGACGCCGCACTTCGCGGCGGAGGACGTCGTCGCGCACCTGCAGCTGCCGCAGGAGTCTGTGGCCAACATCGAGCACGCGTACTACGAGGCCGGTCACATGATGTATGTGCACGAGCCGTCCCGGGTGCAGCAGAGCCGCGACCTGGCCGATTTCGTGGTGAGGTCGTCCGGCCTGCCCACGTAGACTCGTTGACACGATGAATGACGCTCACCCCGGCCGACCCGAGCCCCACGACACCGACCCCCTGACGTCCGAGTCGCCCGACACCACGGGTGCGGGCGACACGCCGGTGCTGACCCGGCAGATCCCGCCGCCGATCGAGATGGTCGCGCTGCTCGGGCCGCGGGACGAGCTCCTGCGGACCATGGAGCGCCAGTTCCCGCTCGTGGACACCCACGTCCGTGGCAACGAGATGACCTTCACCGGCCCGGCCGGCGAGCTGGAGATCATCGACTCGCTCCTCGACGAGCTCCTTGTCATCGTCGAGACCGGGCAGCCCCTCAACCGCGATGCCGTCGAGCGGTCGATCTCGATGCTGCGCAACCAGACCATCGAGCGCCCGGCAGACGTGCTGACGATGAACATCGTCAGCCACCGCGGCCGCACCGTCCGCCCGAAAACGCTGAACCAGAAGCGCTACGTCGACGCGATCGACAGCCACACCGTGGTCTTCGGCATCGGGCCGGCCGGAACCGGCAAGACGTACCTCGCGATGGCCAAGGCGGTCGCCGCGCTGCAGGCCAAGCAGGTCGACCGGATCATCCTGACCCGCCCGGCCGTGGAGGCGGGGGAGCGGCTCGGCTTCCTGCCGGGCACCCTCAACGACAAGATCGACCCGTACCTCCGGCCGCTCTATGACGCACTGCACGACATGATCTCGCCCGAGTCGATCCCGAAGCTCATGGCGTCAGGGACGATCGAGGTCGCGCCCCTGGCATACATGCGTGGCCGTGCTCAACCGCTCGACAGCCAGGTGCTGACCCCGTCGGGCTTCAGGGACTTCGGTTCGCTGCAGGTCGGCGACCTCGTGGTCGGGTCGGACGGCCTGCCCACGCCTGTGATCGGTGTCTACCCGCAGGGCTACAAGGACGTCTATCGGGTGACGACACAGGACAGTGCCTCGACGCTCTGCTGCGGCGAGCACCTCTGGACGGTCCGGACGCCGGAGGACCGCCGCAAGAACAGGTGGCGGACGATCCAGACGAAGGACATGAGCGGCAAGCTCCGCCGCGGCTACATCCGCCGCTACGAGCTGCCCCTCGTCGGGCCGGTCGAGTTCGAGGGCGGCGATCTGCCGATGGATCCGTATGCGCTAGGCCTCCTCCTGGGCGACGGGTGCCTCACCACGGCGACCACGCCGTCGTTCACAACGGCGGACGACGATCTGGCGACGGAGCTCGAGGCCCGCCTCGAGGGTGTCGAGATGGTGCACAAGGGGGGTTACGACTACGTTCTCCGGCGACGACCGATCAGCGGTGGCGGGATTGGGGTCGCCAACCCGCTGACCAGCGTGCTCAGGGAGCTGGGTCTCGCCGGCACCCGGTCGTCGACGAAGTTCGTTCCCAGTTCGTACCTCTACTCCTCGGCCGCCAACCGCCTGTCGCTGCTCAGGGGGATCCTCGACACCGACGGAGGACCAGTAACCCAGGATGCGCGCACGTGCCGGGTCCAGTACTGCACGACGTCATCCCGGCTTCGCGACGACGTCATCTTCCTCGTCCGCTCGCTCGGAGGCGTCGCCTACTCTCGCACCCGGGCAGCTTCCGGACGCCCCCCCGGGCTCGCCAAGGGACGACCCGTGCCCCACAACGCGGACGCCTATGTGATCGACATCCGGCTGCCGGCCGGGCTGCCGCCGTTCTGGCTTCCGCGCAAGGCCACGAAGTTCAACCTCACCGGGGGTGGACGGCCGATGCGTCATATCGAGTCCATCGAGCACGTCGGCGCGCAGGAGACGATGTGCATCCAGGTTGCGTCGGAGGACTCCCTCTATGTGACCGACGACTTCCTCGTCACCCACAACACGTTGAACGACGCGTTCATCATTCTCGACGAGGCGCAGAACACCTCCAGCGAGCAGATGAAGATGTTCCTGACCCGGCTCGGCTTCGGCTCGAAGATGGTGGTGACGGGCGACATCACCCAGATCGACCTGCCCGGCGGCACTCGTTCCGGTCTGAAAGTGGTGCGCGACATCCTCGACGGGATCGAGGACGTGCACTTCGCCGAGCTGACCTCACACGACGTCGTGCGGCACCGGCTCGTGAGCGCCATCGTCGATGCCTACGAGCGCGACGAGATGCTGCGCGAGCGCCGGGCCAACCGGGCGGCGCACAAGCCCCGAAGCCAGTCGTCGAGGCCGTCCCAGTCGCCGTCGACGTCAGGGTCGTCCCAGACCTCCGCGCCGGGCGACGGCATGGAGGCAGGCGCATGAGCATCGACGTGCTCAACGAGACCGACCACGACGTCGACGAGCTCGAGCTGCTCGCCTGTGCCCGGTACGTCATGGACCAGATGCGGGTGCACCCCCAGGCGGACCTGTGCATCAAGCTCGTCGACGAGGACGCCATCGCGGTCCTGCACGAGCAGTGGATGGACCTGCCGGGCCCGACCGACGTGATGAGCTTCCCGATGGACGAGCTGCGTCCCGGGCGAGAGGGCCAGGAGCCCGAGGAGGGCACGCTCGGTGACATCGTGCTGTGCCCGTCCGTCGCGACGAAGCAGGCGCTCGAGGCCGGGCATGCGCCGATCGAGGAGATGCTGCTCCTGACGACCCACGGCCTGCTGCACCTGCTCGGCTACGACCACGCCGAGCCGGACGAGGAGCGCGAGATGTTCGAGCTCCAGCGTCAGCTGCTGCTGACCTTCCTGGCCACGCGCAACCGACCGACGGCCTGAGCGGCGAGACGAGAGACCACCATGCTTCCGCAGTTCGTCCTGCCGGCCCTGATCAGCATCGTCGTGGCCTTCCTGCTCTCGGCGGCGGAGGCCGCCATCTTCCGGATGTCCCGGGTCCGTGCGCAGGAGCTCTTCGACGAGGGCCGCTCGGGTGCGAAGTCGCTGCTCACCGTGGTCGCCGACTCACCGGCATACCTCTCGGTGATCGCCTTCCTGCGCGTCGTCGCGGAGGCGACGACTGCCGTGCTCGTGACCCTCGCCGTGGCCGGGCAGGTCACCGAGACGTGGAGCCGCCTGCTCATCAGCATCGCGATCATGGCGGTCGTCTCGTTCGTCGTCGTCGGCGTATCGCCACGCACGCTCGGCCGGCAGAACTACGACACCGTGGCACTGTGGGCCGCACCCTTCGCCGTCGGTCTTCGCCGGATCCTCGGCCCCGTCGCCAAGCTGCTCGTCGTGCTCGGCAACGCGGTCACGCCCGGCAAGGGCTACAGCAACGGCCCGTTCCAGACGGAGTCCGAGCTGCGGGATCTCGTCGACATCGCAGGCGAGTCCGACGTCATCGAGGAGGACGAGCGGGAGATGATCCACTCGGTCTTCGAGCTCGGTGACACCGTGGCTCGCGAGGTCATGGTGCCGCGCACCGACATGGTCACCTTGGATGCGGACAAGACTCTGCGCAGCGCGATGTCCCTCTTCCTGCGCTCCGGCTTCTCCCGGATCCCCGTCGTCGGCGACGACAGCGACGACGTGCGTGGCCTGCTCTACTTCAAGGACGTCGCCCGGCGCCTCAACGCCGCACCCGAGGACGCCCGGCACCCCGCGGCCGAGGTGATGCGGCCGATGCACTTCGTCCCCGAAAGCAAGCCGGTGGACGACCTGCTGCGGGAGATGCAGCTGGAGCAGAGCCACTTCGCCATCGTCGTCGACGAGTACGGCGGCACGGCCGGCCTGGTCACCATCGAGGACATCATCGAGGAGATCGTCGGCGAGATCGCCGACGAGCACGACCGGGAGGCGCCCGGCGTCGAGCAGCTCGAGGACGGCACGCTGCGGGTCCCGGCGTCGATGGACATCGACGACCTTGCCGAGATGTTCGACGTGACGATCGACGAGGAGGACGTCGACACCGTCGGTGGTCTGCTGACGAAGGTCATCGGCCGGGTGCCGATCGTCGGCTCGTCCGGCACGGTCGCCGGGCTCGAGCTCACCGCGGAACGCATGGCGGGCCGGCGCCATCGGGTCGCGTCGGTGATCGTCCACCGCGTGGCGCGGGAGCACACTGACGGCGAGCACAGCGAGACGGAGGACGCTCATGGCCACACCGCAGGACGCTGACGACACGCAGGGCGGGGGAGCTTCCTCCCACGGGCACACGGCGGCATACCGCGCCGGGTTCGCCTGTCTCGTAGGCCGGCCCAACGCCGGCAAGTCGACGCTGACCAACGCGCTCGTCGGCCAGAAGGTCGCGATCACCTCGTCGAAGCCGCAGACGACGCGACACACGATCCGGGGTGTCGCGACGACCGAGAAGGCGCAGCTCATCCTCGTGGACACCCCGGGCCTGCACAAGCCGCGCACCCTGCTCGGTGAGCGGCTCAACGACCTCGTGCGCGAGACGCTCCTGGAGGTGGACGTCGTCGGCTTCTGCCTGCCCGCCGACCAGCGACCCGGCCCGGGCGACGCCTTCATCGCGAACGAGCTCAAGGAGCTGCGGTCGGTGCGTAGACGACCGGTCGTCGCCCTCGCGACCAAGGCCGACGCCGTCGACCGCGACCGCGTGGCCGAGCACCTCATCGCCATCGACCGGCTCGGCGACTGGGACGACATCGTGCCCTGCTCGGCCGTGTCCGGCGAGCAGGTCGAGGTGGTGCGCGAGGTCCTGTCGTCGTACCTCCCGGAGTCGCCCCAGCTCTACCCCGATGGCGTCCTCACCGACGAGCCGGAGGCGGTCATGATCGCAGAGCTCGTCCGGGAGGCGGCTCTCGAAGGCGTGCGGGACGAGCTGCCCCACTCGCTCGCCGTCGTGGTCGAGGAGATGGTCCCGCGCGAGGGCCGGCCCGAGGACAACCCACTTCTCGACGTCCGGGTCAACGTGTTCGTCGAGCGACCGAGCCAGAAGGCCATCGTCATCGGCCGCGGCGGCTCACGCCTGCGCGAGGTCGGTACGAACGCCCGCAAGGGGATCGAGGCGCTGTTGGGACAGCGAGTGTTCCTCGACCTGCACGTCAAGGTCGCCAAGGACTGGCAGCGCGACCCGAAGCAGCTTCAGCGCCTCGGGTTCTGAGCCTCCGCCGGGCCTCGGGCGTGGTCCCAGCGGCTCGTGACGGGCGGCGTCGTGCGGGAATACCCTTGAGGCGGGAGGCGATCATGAGCGAGCAGCCAGACCACGAGCTCGAGATTCTCGAGGACGACCAGACCGTGCCGCCGCGTCCGGAGGAGCTGATCGCCGACGCCGGCACCAGCCCCGCCTCGCTGTCTACAGATCAGCCCGCGACGGATGTCGCCGGCGCGACCCCGAACGCAGACTGAGCCGCAGACTCAAACCCAGACTCACCAGAACCGGATAGCCACGCACCGGTCCTGAAGCGGTCTCACGATCCGGGCAGCTCGCCCGACCTGTGGACGCGAGCCAGCCGACCGGAATACGGTGTTGGCATGCGTTCGGCGCAGCTCCTCCTTCGCTGCCGCGGCGAGGCCTGATCCCGGCCCCCCTCGTCGCGGAGTTTCTCGTGTCCGGCCGGACACCCGCAGAGACACCGAAAGACGAGAGAGCGAAGCGATGATCCACCCTCAGCAGACGTCCGGTATGCCGTTCCAGAAGTACGTGCCGTTCCAGGAGCAGCTGCCTTTCGACCTTCCTGACCGCACCTGGCCGACCAGGCGCATCGACCGCGCCCCCCGCTGGTGCGCCGTCGACCTCCGCGACGGCAACCAGGCCCTCATCGACCCGATGAACTCCGAGCGCAAGCTGCGCATGTTCCAGCTGCTCGTGAAGATGGGCTACAAGGAGATCGAGGTCGGCTTCCCGTCGGCGAGCCAGACCGACTACGACTTCTGCCGTGAGCTCATCGAGGGCAACCACATCCCTGACGACGTGACGATCCAGGTGCTGACGCAGTGCCGCGACCACCTCATCGAGCGCACCTACGACGCCATCGCCGGCGCCAAGCAGGCGATCGTGCACTTCTACAACTCGACGTCGGCCCTCCAGCGGCGGGTCGTGTTCGGCCTCGACCAGGACGGCATCATCGACATCGCGGTCCAGGCGGCGAGGCTGTGCCGCAAGCTCGAGGAGTCCGTCCCGGACACGACGATCTACTACGAGTACTCGCCGGAGTCCTACACCGGCACCGAGCTCGACTTCGCCATGCGGATCTGCAACGCGGTCATCGACGTCATCGACCCGACGCCGGACCACAAGATGATCGTCAACCTCCCGGCCACGGTCGAGATGGCGACGCCGAACGTCTATGCCGACTCCATCGAGTGGATGATCCGGCACCTGGACCGGCGCGAGTCCGTCGTCGTGTCGCTGCACCCGCACAACGACCGCGGCACCGGAGTCGCAGCCGCCGAGCTGGGCTACCTCGCCGGTGCAGACCGGATCGAGGGGTGCCTCTTCGGCAACGGCGAGCGCACCGGCAACGTGTGCCTCGTCACGCTCGGCATGAACCTGTTCAGCCAGGGCATCGACCCGCAGATCGACTTCAGCGACATCGACGAGATTCGACGCACGGTCGAGCACTGCAACCAGCTCCCGGTCAACGAGCGCCACCCCTACGGCGGCGACCTCGTCTTCACCGCCTTCTCCGGCTCGCACCAGGATGCGATCAAGAAGGGGTTCGAGGCGATGGCCGCCGAGGCCAAGGAGAAGGGCACGAGCGTCGACGACCTCGTCTGGGGAGTGCCCTACCTGCCCATCGACCCGCACGACCTCGGTCGCTCCTACGAGGCCGTCGTCCGCGTCAACAGCCAGTCCGGCAAGGGTGGCGTCGCCTACATCATGAAGACCGAGCACCAGATGGACCTGCCGCGGCGGCTCCAGATCGAGTTCTCGGGCGTCGTCCAGCGTGGTGTGGACCAGGACGGCGGCGAGGTGTCCCCGGCCGACCTGTGGTCCAGGTTCCGCGACGAGTACCTGCCCGACCCGGCCCGTGCCTGGGGCCGCTTCGACCTCGTCAACGTCGTCACCGACTCGACCGTCGACGGTGCCACCACGATCGAGGCGACGCTGCACGACAGGGGTGAGCCCACGACGGTCAACGGCACGGGCAACGGCCCGATCGCCGCTTTCGTCGACGCGTTGTCCGCTGTCCCGGACACCCCAGACGTGCGGGTCCTCGACTACCACGAGCACGCCCTGTCGGCCGGTGGCGACGCCCGTGCGGCGGCATACGTCGAGTGCGCGGTGGGGGACCGCGTGCTGTGGGGCGTCGGCGTCGACCCCTCGATCGTCACCGCCTCGATCAAGGCCATCGTGTCGGCGGTCAACCGCGCAGAGCGGGACAGCTGAGACTCCGGACCCCACGGTCCGGTACCGTCTGAGCCCATGGAGACCCCCGTCGGCAGAGCGTTGCTCAGGCTGACGGGGGTCGTTCTCGTGGCCGTCGCCGTCGTGGCGCTCGTGGCGCCCCGCGCGGCGAACATCGAGTACCGCTGGCAGGTCGTCGTCCCAACGGTCCTCGTGGTGCTTGTCGTCGCCGCCGTCGCCCACGTGCCGCGCTGGGTGGAGAACCTCTGGGTGCCCGTCGTCGTCGCGGTCGGTGGCGGCGTCCTTGCCACGTGGGTCGGCCTGATGGGCCGGTACGAGTACGGCTGGGACGCGCGCGTCATCATGGACATGGCGCGCTCGGTCAGCGGCGGCCGACCGCTGACCGATTCCGACTACGGCTACCTCTCGCTCTTCCCGAACAACCTCCCGCTGCTTGCCATCGACCGGCTCGGCGTCGAGGTGGGCAGGAGCCTCGGCCTCTCGCCTGATGCCGTGCTCATCACGCTCAACGGCATCTGCGTGGCCGTGACGGTGTATGCCGTCCACCTGCTCGTCGTGCGCGTGGCCGGCCGAGGCCCGGCCCTTGCGGCGCAGCTCGCGACGCTCGCACTGGTTGGCACGAGCCCGTGGCTCAGCGTGCCATACACCGACTTCTATGCGATGCCGTTCGTCGTGGGCGGTGTCGCTCTGGCGGACAAGGCACTCGCTCCAGGCCGGCGGTCGACCCGGATCATCATGTGGGTGCTGGCGATTGCGGCGATCACGATCGCGTACTCCATCAAGACGACACCGGTCGTGGTGGTCATCGCAGCCGTGCTCACGGCCGTCATCGCGACGTTCGACCACGGGCTGCCGACCGCACGACGGATGGGGGTTGTGGGCGCGTGTGCGGCCTCAGTACTGGGGTTCGTGCTGCTGGGCACCGGTCTGGCCAACGCCTCGATGACCTCGGCCGGGGTCGACTCCTCGCGGATCGACGACACCGTGACGCCGCCGCTGCTGTGGTGGGTCGCGATGGGGTCGCTGGAGCACCGGGGCTCGACCGGCGCGGTCGCCTACGGGGCCTACTCGGGCGAGATGGTGACGGCCGTGCGCGGCCAGACCCAGGGCCAGATGCGCGACTATGCGGGTCAGGTGCTTTCCGGACAGTGGAGCGAGCGCGGCATCGTCGGCACCGCCGAGTTCTACGGCAACAAGGTGGCCTGGAACTGGGGCGACGGGATGTTCTGGGCCTGGGGCGAGGGCAATGACGCGTCGCCGGAGGCCCTCGCGCCGGCCACCGGGGCGACCGAGGTGCTGCACGAGGTCAACGGGCTGCACGGGACCTGGTACCAGCTCCGGGCCGACCTGGCCCAGGGGCTCTGGATCGCGGTGCTCATCGTCGCAGGCCTCGGCCTGCTGCGGGCGCCCTATCGCCGCGAGACGGTTCTCGTCGCGGTGTCCGTGCTCGGGATCGCCGCGTTCACCCTCGTCTTCCAGGGCAGGTCGCGCTATCTGTTCGCGTTCGTCCCGCTTGTCGTGGCGCTTGCCGGGATGGCGCACGCCTGGCTGCCGGCCCGGCGTCGGCGCACGGCGGACACCTCGGTCCGGGCCGGCTGAGGGCACACGCAGTCCGAGCGGCCGCCCGGAGTCGCTCAGTCGATCGAGTGCCCGAGCACGCGGTCGACGGCGGCGAGCGCCGAAGCGTCACCCT
Source organism: Intrasporangium mesophilum (assembly GCF_054783095.1). Classification (NCBI taxonomy): domain Bacteria; kingdom Bacillati; phylum Actinomycetota; class Actinomycetes; order Micrococcales; family Intrasporangiaceae; genus Intrasporangium; species Intrasporangium mesophilum. Next base: position 129,729 of record NZ_BAAGRF010000012.1, read on the forward strand.
CTCGGGTGATCTCGCCGTGCGCCGGGCGGTTCCAGAGCCAGCAGTCGAGGTCAGCCGCAGAGCCGCAGATCTCCGCGGCGGAGTCGCGTCCGCTGGTGTCATCCGGCCCGTCGCTGACGAGGAACCTCTCGACGTCGATGTCGTCGCCGTCCGCGTCGGTGCCGGTGATACGCACTGGCGTCACGGTCCATGAGTGCATGGCGTCGACCGTGGCGATCGTCACGCCCGGACCTGTCGCGACGTGCGTCAGCCCGGGCTCGGGGTCGTACCCACGCATGATCCGTAGCACCTCGTCGACACCGTCGGCCGCCAGGCGACAGTCGATCGGCGCCCGGTCGGCTCCGGCCGTGAGCTCGGCGTCGATGCGGTGCACCAACGCTTCGTGCGCCTGCCTGCGGCGGATGTAGCCGGCCGTGCGGTCGTCGGCCCACATCCACAGCTCGGTCTCGGGAGGCAGCTGCGTCAGCATTCGCTGGAGGCGCTCGCTGGACTGGTCGAAGAAGCCGAGGAGGCCGGCTCGGTCGGTGGGGCGCTCGCGTCGTGTCGCGTTCATGGCCTCGAGGTCTGCCGGATCGGTGAGGCGACGCTCGGCGATCTCCCCCCAGAACCACTGGACCTCGCCGAGGTGCCAGATCAGGTCGTCGGTGTCCCAGTCGGGGCAGGTCGGGACACGGCTGGCCGCGGGGGCCTGCGCGAGCACGGCGCGGAAGCGCGCGGAGTCCTGCGCCAGGTGCGTGAGAAAGGGAAGGTCGCCAGCGGTCGGGCGAAACGGCATACATCGTCTCCTGTCAGCGGACACCCGCCACACGGAACTGAACGGAAATGCGCGGCCCGACCGGGTCGGATGTCTTCGGGATCGAATGATCCCACGTCCGCTGGCACGAGCCGCCCATGACGACGAGGTCACCATGGGCCAGCGGGAAGCGCAAGCTCTTTTGGCGGGTCCCGGCGACGAGATGGCCGTCGCGCGGGCGCATCGCCAGTGTCCGAGCCGAGCCGAGCGACAGGATCGCGACCATGGTGTCGAGATCCTTCGAACGGCCGATGCGGTCGCCGTGCCACGCCACGCTGTCGCGGCCGTCGCGGTAGAGGCACAGGCCCGCCGTGACGAAGGGCTCGCCGAGCTCGGCGGCATAGTGGGCGCTCAGCGCGTCGCGGGCGGCGACGAGCATCGGGTGGGGGAGCGGCTCGTCAGGCGCGTAGAAACAGGTCAGGCGTGGGACGTCGACCACCGAGTCATACATCTGCCGCCGCTCGGCTCGCCATGGCACGTCGTGCAGCAACGCCGTGAACAGCTCGTCGCCGGCGGCGAGCCACCCTGGGCGGACGTCGACCCACGCCCCCTGGCCGAGCACGTGGCGGCGCAGGCCGGCGCGGACGTCGCGCAGGGTCATGTCGTCGGTGAGGTCGAGCAGCGACCCCTGAAGGGTGAGGTCCATAGGACTACGATAACCCAGATCCTCGAACAGGTGTTCGACAGGCTGTGGGTCGTGTGGAAACACTTCCCCGCCGAGCGATCCGTGCACGACGCGCCCCGGCACGTCGATTTGACCACTCGACTCGTGAGGGACAATGGCGCCATGCCGCTCTACCGTGACGAGGCGATCGTGCTGCGCACCCACAAGCTGGGCGAGGCCGACCGCATCATCACGATGCTGACCCGCACCCGCGGCCGGGTCCGCGCCGTGGCCAAGGGCGTCCGCCGGACGAAGTCGCGGTTCGGCGCCCGCCTCGAGCCGGGCATGGTCGTCGATGTCCAGTGCTACGAGGGTCGCAACCTCGACACCGTGACCCAGGCGGAGACCCTCGCGCCGTACGGCGACGCCATCGCCCGCGAGTACGCCGCGTACACCTGCGCGACCTCGATGCTCGAGACCGCGATCCAGCTCACGGAGGAGCACGAGCCACAGACGCAGCAGTACCTCCTGCTCGCCGGCGCTCTTCGCTCGCTCGCCGAGCGCGCCCACGACCCCGGCCTCGTCCTCGACGCGTACCTGCTGCGCTCACTCGCCGTGGCGGGCTGGGCGCCGAGCTTCGTCGACTGCGCCAAGTGCGGCGCGCTGGGGCCCCACCGTGCCTTCAACGTGCAGTCCGGCGGCGCCGTCTGCCCCGTATGCCGTCCACCCGGGTCGAGCGCGCCTGCGCCCGAGACGTTCGAGCTCCTCGCGGCACTCCTCTCGGGTGACTGGGACGTGGCCGACTCGAGCGACCCGCGTCACCGCCGCCAGGGCAGCGGGATGGTGGCAGCCTTCCTCCAGTGGCACATCGAGCGCGGCCTGCGGTCCCTGCCTCTCGTCGAGCGTGCCTGAGCCCACCCAGCGACCTCGACGGAGACCCATGACCCCGCCCTACGCCAGGCCCTTCGCGCACCCGTCCGGCGCCACGCCGCCGACGATCCCGAGCGGGCTGCTGCCGCGCCACGTGGCCATCGTCATGGACGGCAACGGCCGCTGGGCGAACCAGCGCGGCCTGCCGCGGACGAAGGGCCACGAGGCCGGGGAGGCATCACTGCTCGACGTGGTCGCCGGGGCCATCGAGGTCGGGGTGACCCATCTGTCGGCCTACGCGTTCTCGACCGAGAACTGGCGCCGCTCGCCGGACGAGGTGCGTTTCCTCATGGGGTTCAACCGTGACGTGATCCGGCGGCGACGGGACCAGCTGCACGAGTGGGGCGTCCGGATGCGCTGGGTCGGCCGAACGCCGCGCCTGTGGAGGTCGGTGGTCAAGGAGCTCGAGATCGCCCAGGAGCTCACGAAGCACAACACCGGGCTCACGCTCTACTTCTGCGTGAACTACGGCGGTCGCGCGGAGCTGGCCGATGCGGTGCAGCGAATCGCCTACGACGCCAAGGCAGGTCGGCTCAAGCCCAGCGGCGTCGACGAGCGGACCATCCAGCGCTACCTCGAGGAGCCGACGATGCCTGACGTCGACCTGTTCGTCAGGTCGTCGGGTGAGCAGCGCACGAGCAACTTCCTGCTGTGGCAGTCGGCCTATGCCGAGATGGTGTTCCAGAACCGGCTCTGGCCGGACTACGACCGGCGTGACCTCTGGTCCGCGATCGAGGAGTACGTCGCGCGCGACCGCCGGTACGGCGGAGCGGTCGACACGCCCCGGAGCCGCTGAGCCACCCGGTCGTCGTCACCGCACGCGGCGTTCGGTCAGGTGGGAGGACTGCAGTCGGCGCAGGTGCCGAAGATCTCCAGGCTGTGGGTCACGCCGGTGAAGCCGTGCTCGCTCGCCACCTGGTCGGCCCAGCTCTCGACGGTGGGCCCCTCGACCTCGACCGTCTTGCCACACTCCCGGCACACCAGGTGATGGTGGTGGTGGTTCGAGCAGGCGCGGTAGACGGCCTCGCCGTCGTCGGTGCGCAGCACGTCGACCGTGCCGGCCTCGACCATCGACTGGAGGGCGCGGTAGACGGTCGCGAGCCCGACACCCTCGCCCGCCTCGCGGAGCCGCGCATGCACGGTCTGGGCGGAGGTGAAGTCGTCGGTGTGCTCGAGAAGCTCGGCGACGGCCACCTGCTGCCGGGTGGGTCGCCGGCTCGTCGTGCCGCTCATCGTCCGCCTCCGGTCGTCGAGGTCGTGCTCGGTTCGTGCATGTGCGAGGTCAGCTCGCCATGCTCGTCGTAGTGGCCCTCGTGGGCGGCATGCAGGTGCCCGTCGTGGACGTAGTCGACATGGTCTCCGTGGGTGATGGCCCGGTGACCGCACTCGACGCCGTGCTCGTGCGGATGGCGCTCGGCCATGGCGTGGCGCCGGTTGCGCATCCGGGCCGCCACGGTGGTGCTCACCGCGGTGACGATGAAGAGCGCTACCGCGAGCAGGACGATGGTGCCGCCCGACGGTGTGTCGAGCGGGTAGGAGAGGACGACCCCACCGACGGACGACACGAGGCCGAAGGCGATGGCCCAGCGCAGCCCGCTGCTGAACGACCGGGCCACGAGCTGGGCGGTCGCGTTCGGGACGATCATCAGCGCGCTGATGAGCAGCAGGCCGACGACGCGCATCGCCACGACGACCGTCGTCGCGGTGAGGACGGCGAGCACGATGTTGAGCGGCAGTACCGGGATGCCGACCGCGCGGGCGTACTCCTCGTCGTTGGCCACCGCGAACAGTCGAGGGCGCAGTGCCCAGGTGGTCACCGAGATGATGACGGCCAGGGCCGCGAACACGTAGAGGTCGCTGCGCTGGGTCGTCAGGATCGACCCGAAGAGGTACTTCATGAGGTTGGCCGGAGTGCCCTCGGGCGACCTGCTGATGATGACCACGCCCGCCGCGATGCCGCCGTAGAAGATCACCGCCAGGGCGACGTCCCCGTTGGTGCGGCCACGGGCTCGCAGCAGCTCGATGACGACGGCGGCCAGCACGGCCGCGACGAGAGCGGTGAGCACCGGAGCGGCACCGGTGACGAGTCCGATCGCGACTCCGGCGAGAGCGACGTGGCCCATGCCGTCGCCGATGAGGGACAGCCGCCGCTGGACGAGGAAGATCCCAACCATCGGAGCGACCGTCCCGACGAGCAGGGCCGCGATGAGGGCGCGCTGCATGAAGTCCACGGTGAGCACGTCGATCATGGCCGGCCTCCTGGGATCTCCCGCGCGTCGAGCGGGCCGTGCGGCAGCGACCGTGCCATCGGGTGCGAGCCACCGTTGTCATGGCCGTCGAGCTCGTCGTCGTGGTGGTGGCTGTCGTGGTCGTGGTGGACGGCGCCTCGCGCGACGGCATACTGCTGCGGCGTCCCGTCGAAGCGGATGCGGCCTGCGTCCACCACGACGATCCGGGTGATGAGACGCTCGAGGGCTCCGAGCTCGTGGGTGACGACGACCATCGTCACGCCGCCGTCGATGAGGCGCTCGAGCACGTCGGCGAGGACGTGCTGGTTGGCCGCGTCCACCCCAGCGGTGGGCTCATCCATGATGAGCACATCGGGCTGCGCGGCCAGCGCCCTGGCGATGAGGACGCGACGTTGCTGGCCCCCCGAGAGGGTGCTCACCTCCGTCGCTGCCCGGTCCGCCAGCCCGACCACCTCGAGGGAGCGCGCGACGATCTGGCGGTCGGTGGCCCGGAGGCGGCCCAGCCAGCCGATGCGGGGGAGCCGGCCGGTCGAGACGATCTCCTCGGCCGTGGCCCGCACGGACGCCGAGAGGGTATGCCGCTGCGGCACGTAGCCGATCCGGGCGCGGTCGCGCACGTCGTCGCTGGGCACCCCGAAGAGGGTGACCTGGCCGGCGACCCGGTCGTTGAGGCCGAGGATGCCCTTCATGAGGGTGGACTTGCCGGACCCGTTGGGCCCGACGACCGCGACGATCTCGCCGCGGCGGACGGTGAGGGTGGCATCGGAGAGCACGGCGCGGTCGCCGTAGCCGAAGCTCGCTCCGGCCAGGTCGATGACGGCCTCTCCGGTCGGCGCGGTGCCTGCGGCACGAAGCGGTGGAGCGGTCACTGGCAGCCCAGTCCTTTCTGGAGCGCGGCGAGGTTGCTGTGCATCACCTCGAAGTAGTCCTTGCCCGCCGAGGCGTCCGTGATCCCCTCGACGGGGTCGAGCGTCGCGAGAGTGGCGCCGGTCGTGGTGGCGACGGTCTGGGCGAGGTGCGGCTCGACCAGCGTCTCCTGGAAGATCGTCGTGACGCCCTCGGCGCGGACGAGGTCGGCCACCTGCTTGAGCGCCGCGGCGCTGGGCTCGGCGTCCGGGCTGACACCGGTGATGCCGTGCTGCTCGAGGCCGTAGCGCTCGGCGAGGTAGCCGAAGGCCGCGTGGCTGGTCACGAGCACGTGCGAGCGGCAGGTCTGCAGGCCCCTGGTCAGGTCGGTGTCGAGTGCGGTGAGCCGGTCGACGAACGCCTCGGTGTTCTTGGCATACGTCGCGGCGTTGGCCGGGTCGACCTGCGAGAGCCGGGCGCCGATCGCCTTGGCCACAGCGGCATACCGCTGGGGGTCGAGCCAGAAGTGCGGGTCGGCACCGGCGTGGTCGTGCTCTGCGTGCTCGTCGGCGGTCTCGCCCTCGTGCTCGTCAGTGCCCGTCAGGTCCAGGTCGGCCGCGCCGGCCACGTCGAGGACGGCGGACGGGTCGACCTGGACCATCGCGTCGTCGACCGCCGGCTGGAAGCCGTCGGCGTAGACGACCAGGCGTGCCTTGGTCATCCCGGCAACGTCCTGTGGTGTCAGCTCGAGGTCGTGCGGCTCAGCGCCGGGCTTGGTCAGGACACTGACCGGGAGGGCGCCGCCGGTGATCTGCTGGGCGGCGAACTGGATCGGGTAGAACGAGGTGACTATGGCGCCCTCGGGGCTGCTGGCCGCGCTGTCGCAGGCGGCGCTCGCGCCAACGATGGCCGCACCGGCCGCGAGGGCTGCAAGCAGTCGGGCGGGCCGGTGGAGGGTCATGGTGACCATCATTCTCGAAGTGAGAATGATTGTCAAAACCGTTCTTGGGTCAGCTGGGGATGATCTTCACGAGCGCAACGGCCAGGGCGAGCACGAGGACGGCAGCGCGCATGAGGCGCTCGGGAAGGGTCAGGCGCGTCCACGTGAGGTAGAGCAGCCACCCGACGAACGCCGACACGAGCAGGAACGCGATACCGCCCCAGGGTCGCGGCGCGACGATGCCGACGACGAGCACGACGACGAAGACGGTGACCGAGACGGCTCGCGGCAGGGCGTTGAGGCGCTCGAGAAGGGGGTACGACGCGTGCTCGACCCGGGAACGGAAGCTCATGCTCACGTGAGCAGGGTAGGGCAGTCGGCGACCACGGACGCAGCGGGCAGCCGCGCAGCGGGTGAGCACCGGGTGTGCACCGGGTGATCCGCGGGTGCCCGCGGTGTGCGGTCGTGCAGCGGGCGCACGCCGGTGCAGCGTCCCGGGACAGATAACCTATCCCGCATGGCCAAGCAGACATCCATCGTGGACACCGTCGTCAGCCTCTGCAAGCGCAGAGGTTTCGTCTTCCCCAGCGGTGAGATCTACGGAGGCACTCGTTCTGCCTGGGACTACGGCCCGCTTGGCGTCGAGCTCAAGGAGAACATCCGCCGCCAGTGGTGGAAGGCGATGGTGACGAGTCGCGACGACGTCGTCGGCCTCGACTCCTCGATCATCCTTCCGCGGGAGACGTGGGTCGCGTCGGGCCACGTCGGCACGTTCACCGACCCCCTGGTCGAGTGCCTCAACTGCCACCGCCGCCGTCGCGCCGACCACCTTCAGGAGGCGTACGCGGAGAAGAAGGGACTGCTCGATCCCGACTCGATCCCGATGACGGACATCACGTGCCCCGACTGCGGCACCAAGGGCCGGTGGACCGAGCCTCGCGAGTTCAACATGATGCTCAAGACCTACCTCGGCGTCATCGAGGACGAGACCGGGCTGCACTACCTGCGCCCCGAGACGGCCCAGGGCATCTTCGTCAACTTCAACAACGTCATGCAGGCGGCCCGGAAGAAGCCGCCGTTCGGCATCGCGCAGACCGGCAAGAGCTTCCGCAACGAGATCACCCCGGGCAACTTCATCTTCCGCACACGCGAGTTCGAGCAGATGGAGATGGAGTTCTTCGTCAAGCCGGGCGAGGACGAGGAGTGGCACCAGTACTGGATCGACGAGCGCACCCGGTGGTACACCGATCTCGGCATCAAGTCGGAGAACCTTCGCCACTTCGAGCACCCGAAGGACAAGCTGTCGCACTACTCGAGCCGCACCGTCGACATCGAGTACCGCTTCAACTTCGTCGGTTCCGAGTGGGGCGAGCTCGAGGGCATCGCCAACCGCACCGACTTCGACCTCGGCACGCACTCGCGCCACTCTGGCACCGACCTGGTCTACTTCGACCAGACGACCGGCGAGAAGTACACCCCGTACGTCATCGAGCCGGCAGCCGGCCTGTCGCGGTCCCTCATGACGTTCCTCGTCGACGCATATGCCGAGGACGAGGCGCCGAACACCAAGGGCGGCGTCGACAAGCGAGTGGTGCTGCGGCTCGACCCACGGCTCGCCCCGGTCAAGGCGGCGGTCCTGCCGCTGTCGCGCAACGCCGACCTGTCGCCGAAGGCGCGTGACCTCGCCGCGCAGCTGCGCCGCCACTGGAACATCGAGTTCGACGACGCCGGCGCCATCGGCAAGCGGTACCGCCGTCAGGACGAGATCGGTACGCCGTTCTGCATCACGGTCGACTTCGACACGCTCGACGACCATGCCGTGACCGTGCGCGAGCGCGACACGATGGCGCAGGAGCGCATCTCGCTGGAGAAGGTCGAAGGCTGGCTCGCCCAGCGCCTCGTCGGCTGCTGAACCCGTCGGACCCACCGGGAATGCCGTCCGCCACCTGAGCGGTATGGCCTTCCCGGTGGTGTCCGGGCGGGAAATACTGCGTCCATGAGCTGCTGCGAGCCTGGCCGGTACGACCGCATGTTCGGCACCGGGTTCTCCCGGCATCTGGCACGGCGCTATCGCCGACGTGGCCTGGACCGCACGGCAGCGCGGATGGTCGAATTCCTCACGTCGCACGGCGTCGAGGGCGCATCCGTGCTCGAGATCGGCGGTGGCGTCGGGGACATCCAGCTGGAGCTGTTGCGCCGCGGCGCCGCGCGGGCCACGAGTCTGGAGCTGGCCGGCTCGTATGACGCCGACGCGGCGGCGCTCGCCGACGAGGCCGGGATGACCGAGCGCATCAGCCGGCGCCGCGTCGACCTCGCGAGCTCGCCGGAGGCCGTCGAGGCCCACGACATCGTGGTCCTGCACCGGGTGGTCTGCTGCTATCCGGACTACGAGCGCCTGCTCGGCGCCGCGGCGGATCATGCGCAGCGTCTGCTCGTGTTCAGCCACCCACCGCGCAACGTGCTGAGCCGCAGCCTCACCTCGGTTCAGAACCAGTTCTTCCGGCTGCGCGGCATGACGTTCCGGACCTACGTCCACGACCCGGCCGCCATGAGGGGCGTCGCGGGGCGGGGAAACCTCGCGGTGAGCTACAGCCACCGCGGGGCGGCCTGGCACATCGTCGGTCTGAGCAGCGGGCCTTCGTGAGATGTGGAGTGTTGTCGTCACCAGGGCAGCCAGAATCCTCCACAGCCGGACCGGACAAGGCCCCAGCCTGGGGATGAGCTCGTCGTTCCGGTGACGCGGCGACCTGTCTCCTCGCCGGGTCTGGTCGTCGTGAGGGGCCGCCATGCCGTCGAGCGCACGCACTACCGCGAATGGCCGCCACGGGTAGACCTGGACCACACCGTCTTCGACCTGGCCCAGGGTCACCCACTCGATCGAGCCGTCGGGCTGATCGCGAAGGCGGTCCAGTCACATCGGACGACAGTTCGCAACCTTCGGCTGGCGCTCGAGCAGCGACCCACCCAGACCCACCACGCGGTCCTCCGTGAAGTGCTGTCGGACGTCGAGTCGGGTGTGGAGAGCAGTGCCGAGCGGCGATACGTCAACGACGTCGAGCGCGCTCACGGTCTTCCCGCTGCAGCGCGCCAGGTGTGGTCGGGGCCGTGGCGGTGTGACAACGAGTACGAACCGGTCAGGGTCAAGGTCGAGGTGGACGGGCGGCTCGGCCATGCCGGATGGAGCGGGCAACAGCGCGACGGTCGCCGTGACCGTCATCACGCGGTCGGCGGATGGCTCACGCTGCGCGTGTTCTGGCCAGACGTTGCCGCGACTCCGTGTGAGACCGCCGAGGAGCTGTCGGCTGTGTTTCGGGTCCGAGGCTGGCACGGGCGGGCGGCGCGGTGTCGCAGGACCACCTGTGGCGTTCGGCCCTGAAGGGTGTGGAGGTTCGTGGATGCTAGGGCAACCACAAACCTCCACGGACGGCAGGTGGAGGGTTTCAGCCCGGGTCGGAGCCGGTCGCCACTGGGTGCGACGGGTCTCGGATCCACTCGCTCCACGACCCGGGATAGAGGGTCGCGTCGACGCCGAGCTCGGCGAGCGCCAGGGCGTGGTGGGTCGCGGTGACACCCGAGCCGCAGTAGACGCCCACCGGTCCTCCCTCGTAGGAGAAGGCAGCCCAGTGTTCGGCCAGGTCGTCGCGAAAGGTTCCGTCCCGGCTCACCCACTCGGTGGTGGGAGAGCTGACCGCACCCGGGATGTGCCCGGCGACCGGGTCGATCGGCTCGACCTCGCCGGCATACCTCTGTGCGGCTCGGGCATCGAGCAGCAGCCCCTCGCGGGCCACGCGTGCGGCGCCCTCGGCGTCGAGGGTGGGCAGCGAGCCGGGCTGCACGACCATGTCGCCGTGCCGGTCCACGGGCTCGACGGTGCTCACGGGCAGACCTGCTGCCACCCAGGCGGCATACCCGCCGTCGAGCACTCGAACGTCGGGAACCCCCGCCCAGCGCAGCACCCACCAGGCGCGCGCGGCGGCCTGTGAGTCCCTGGCGTCGTAGGCGACGACCCGGCTGGTCGAGGTGATGCCGCTGCGCCGCAGCGCCCGCTCGACCACCGCGGGGTCTGGCAGCGGATGCCGACCGCCCTCGCCGGGCGGCCCGGCGAGCTCGGTGTCGAGGTCGACGAAGAAGGCTCCCGGCACGTGCCCCGCGTCGTAGTCCGGTCGGCCCACGGCGCCCACGTCGTCGGCAGCGCGTCCAGCGGTGAGGACCCAGCGCACGTCGAGCACGACGACGTTCTCGAGCTCATGGGCCAGCTCAGGCGCGGAGATCAGATGCGTCACGGCCCCATCGTGGCATCCTCGCCCTGTGGCTGCTCGCCTGGTCCTGGTGCACGGGTCCCGCCTGTCCAGCGCGCAGTGGGCACCCCAGCTGCCGCTTCTGCGAACGAGTGTCGAGGTGACCCTCGTCGACCTGCCCGGACACGGCCGACGGGCCGAGGAGCCCTTCACGCTCGACCGCTGTGTCGAGGTGATCGACGAGGCGGTCCGTGCGGCGTCCGGCAGTGAGGCGGTGGTCCTCGTCGGTCATTCGCTCGGCGGCTATGCCGCGATGACGTATGCCGCCCGGCACCCTTGCGCGCTCAGCGGCCTCGTGCTCGCGGGAGCCTCAGCGACCCCGACGGGGCCTGGGGCCGCGGTCTACCGCCGCGTCGCGTGGCTGACCGACCGGCTGGGACCGGCGCGCATGACCCGGGTCAACGACCGGGTGCTGCGGCGCCTCTACCCGGCGGACCGGATCGAGGCCGTCATCGCGGGCGGCTACTACTTCACGCCCACGGCAGCGGCGTGGAGCGAGGTCATGGCAACGTGCCGGCCCTCGATGCTCTCGGGGGTCGAGTGCCCCGTGCTTCTGCTGAACGGTCAGTTCGACCAGTTCCGTTGGGGGGCAAGGGCTTTCGAACGTGCATGCCCACGCGCCCACGTGGAGATCATCCGGCACGCAAGCCACCTGTCGAACCTGGACCAGCCTCAGGCCTTCGCGGACGCCCTGCTTCGGTTCGTCAGCAAGGTCGTCACCGATTCGGATCCGCACCCATGATTTGCGAGAATCGACGGCTGTGAGTGACGTCCTGACCCAGCCTGCGCCCGGCAGCCCGGTGCTGCCGCCCCTGCACGTCGGCCGTCACGTGATCGAGTCGCCAGTGGTGCTCGCCCCGATGGCCGGGATCACCAACCGCGCGTTCCGCCGCCTGTGCCGCGAGTACGGCAACGAGGGGACCGCCCTCGGCGCAGCGAGCGGTGCGAGCGGCGCGACCAGCCTCTACGTCAGCGAGATGATCACGAGCCGCGCCCTCGTCGAGCGCACGCCGGAGTCGATGCGGCTCATCGAGCACGATCCCGACGAGAGCCCCCGCTCGATCCAGCTCTACAGCGTCGACCCGGCCACCGCCCGTGCAGCGGCGCGGATGCTCGTCACCGAGGACCGCGCCGACCACATCGACCTCAACTTCGGCTGCCCCGTGCCCAAGGTGACGCGCAAGGGTGGCGGCTCTGCCTTGCCGTGGAAGAGAGACCTCTTCCGGCGGATCGTCGGAGCCGTCGTCGAGGAGGGCGCCAAACGTGACATTCCGGTCACGGTGAAGATGCGCAAGGGCATCGACGACGACCATCTGACGTTCCTCGAAGCGGGCCTCGCGGCTGAGCAGGAGGGTGTCGCTGCCGTCGCCCTGCATGGGCGCACCGCTGCGCAGGCCTACTCCGGCACCGCCGACTGGAGTGCCATCAAAGCCCTCAAGGAGACCGTGACCACAGTCCCGGTGCTGGGCAACGGTGACATCTGGTCAGCCGAGGACGCGCTGCGCATGGTCGAGGAGACGGGATGCGACGGCGTCGTGGTCGGCCGTGGCTGCCTCGGCCGGCCATGGCTGTTCACCGACCTCGCTGCCGCGTTCTCGGGAAGCGCCACGCGGGTGACGCCCAGCCTCGGCGAGGTCGCCGACACGCTCCGGACGCACACGGCATACCTCTGCGACTTCTACGGCGAGGAAGACCGCGCGTGCCGTGACATCCGCAAGCACATCGCGTGGTACCTCAAGGGGTTCCCGGCCGGCTCGACCGTGCGGAGCTCTCTGGCGCTCGTGGACTCGATGGCTGCGCTGGACCGGCTGCTGTCCACGCTCGACCGCGACGCGCCCTGGCCGGGCGAAGCCGCCGAGGGGCAGCGAGGGCGCGCCGGGTCGTCGCGCACGGTGGCTCTGCCGGACCGCTGGCTGGAGTCGCGCGACCTTTCGGAGGAGCACGAGCGCACGATCGCCGAGGCGGAGCTCTCGGTCAGCGGCGGCTGAGCGTCAGCGGATCCACACGGTGAGCGGGCCGATCCGCTCGCAGCCGGCCGCTACCGCGGCGGCCAGGCTGTCGCCGGCCTCCCAGCCGACCAGGGGTATGCCGTCCACCACCTCGTGCGCCGCGGCCGCAGCGCCACGCCAGGTGCGTTCCGGATCGCCTCCGTCCGAGTCGAAGAGGTTGCTCACGCCCGCGACTCCGCCGGTGATGTTCACGATGCAGCCCGCGACGATGTCCCCGCCGGGGTGACTGCGCGCCGCAAGGACGTGGACGCCGGGCTCGAGGAGCAGGTCCGGACGCAGGACGGCCAGAGCATCCTCGTCGCTGGCCCACGCCCGGACCCAGTGCGCGAAGTCATCCGCGGATCCCACGGGCTCCCAGCGACGGCCGTCACCTGACCGAGCCTGGCCCGGCCCCAGCCAGACCCACTCGCCGACGACGAGCCGCGCGAAGTCCTCGACCGTCAGGTCGAGCCGTGACCAGCTGTCCTTGACCGAGCAGCCGTCGGAGCTGTCGAGCCGGGCGAGCAGGTCGTACTCGTCGACGTCGGGGGACAGGGTGACGGCATCGGGGTAGTACGGCGGCGTCCGAGTCGGGACGCTCCAGGCATCGGCGGTCATCGAACCACGCAGACGGTGCGTCCGGCACACGGCGTCGCACCACAACGCGTTGTTCCGGGCTGCCAGCAGGACGCGGTCGGCGAGTCGGTCTGGGGGTGGGGTGATCGCTGCCACGCGACGATCCTGCTCGCAGCCGGTCCGATACGCATCCGGGTTGTCGGATGTGGCTGGCAGGATCGGTCCATGCGTGAGGGTGGATCGGGCGAGCGGCCGGCGATGTTCTTCGACGACGAGGAGGACTTCCGGCAGTGGCTCGAGGCCAACCACGAGACAGCCACGGAGCTGTGGATGGGCCTGAACAAGAAGCACGTCGAGCCGCGCGGGCTCACGTGGGAGCAGGCTGTCCGTGAGGCCCTCTGCTTCGGCTGGATCGACTCGATGGCCCAGCGGATCGACGAGGACGCGGTGCGCCAGCGGTGGACGCCGCGCAAGCCGGGCAGCAACTGGAGCACCATCAACATCAACGCGGTCGAGGAGCTGACGGCGGCCGGACGGATGCGGCCCGCGGGGCTGGCTGCGTTCGAGAAGCGCCGCGCCGACCGTTCGGGCATCTATGCCTACGAGAACCGCGAGCGCACCTGGCCCGCGGAGTACGAGGCGATGCTGAGAGCGGATTCGGTCGCATCGGCGTTCTGGGACGCTGCGACAGCGTCCTACCGGAAGCTCGCGACGAACTGGGTCGTGACCGCCAAGCAGCAGGCGACTCGCGACAAGCGGATGGCCGAGCTCGTCGCGGACTGCGCCGGCCTGAGACTCATCAAGACCCAGCGCTATGGCACCGAACCGGCCTGGGTGGCCAAGGCGCGTGCCGCGCTGTCCTGAGCGTTCTGCGCAGCTTCTCGTCTGCCGCGCACCCTAGAGTCGGGGGGTGGGCTACGAGGGTCGAGATCGGGAGCGCTGGGTCACAGAGGACCCTGCCCAGAAACGCGCGGACCGCGACGACTTCGCGCGCGACCGGGCCCGCGTGGTGCACTCGTCCGCCCTGCGTCGCCTCGCGGCGAAGACCCAGGTGCTCGCGCCCGGACAGGACGACTTCGTGCGCAACCGGCTGACGCACTCGCTGGAGGTCGCCCAGATCGGCCGCGAGTTCGGTGCCGCCCTCGGTTGCAACGCCGACGTCGTCGACACCGCCTGCCTGTCCCATGACCTCGGGCACCCGCCGTTCGGGCACAACGGCGAGACCGTGCTCGACGAGATCGCCCGTGACATAGGCGGTTTCGAGGGCAACGCTCAGACCCTGCGGATCCTGACCAGGCTCGAGGCGAAGCGGGCTCGTCCGGACGGCACGCCGGCCGGGCTCAACCTCACCAGGGCCAGTCTCGATGCCTCGACGAAGTATCCGTGGCAGCGCGGCGAGGCGCCTTACGAGACAACGAAGTTCGGCGTCTATCCATCGGATCTGCCTGTCTTCGACTGGATCCGTGCTGGCGCCGAGCCAGCGAGCCGCTGCCTCGAAGCCCAGGTCATGGACTGGTCCGATGACGTGGCCTACTCGGTGCACGACGTCGAGGACGCCATCGCCTCGGGATGGCTCGACCCACACATCCTCTTCTCGTCAGACATGGCAGCGGTCATCGATGTCGCGGGCCGCACGTACGCTCCGGACCTCGGCACCGACGTGCTCGCAGCGGCGCTGGAACGCCTGCTCGCGTCGGGAGCCGTCCCAACGGCATACGACGGGTCCCGCCACGACCTCTCGCGGCTCAAGGACATGACGAGCCGTCTCATCGGGCACTTCGTGCTCGTCGTGGAGAGGGCAACCCGCGACAAGCACGGGCCGGGCGACCTCTGCCGCTTCGAGGCGGACCTGGTCGTCCCCGACGAGACGCGGGCCGAGTGCTCGGTGCTCAAGGCGGTCGCGAACTACTTCGTCATGACGACGGACGAGCGCCTTCGCGTCCTGTCCGAGCAGCGCGACGTCGTCCGTGCGCTTGTCGAGCTGTATGCCGTCCGGCCCGAGGAGCGGCTCGACGCAGCGTTCAGAGCGGACCACTCCGCTGCGGCCGACGACGCGGGTCGCCTTCGCGCCGTGGTCGACCAGGTCGCCTCGCTCACGGACCTGCGCGCGCTGGCCCTCCACAGGCAGTGGGGCGGCTGACCGGGCTCCCGCTGCAGACGACCTAGAATCGCCACAGCGTAAGGAGGCAGATGGCGGGGCTGATCAACAGCGAGGACATCGCGGCTGTCAAAGCGCGGTCGTCCATCGAGGACGTCGTGCGCGAGTACGTCACGCTCCGTCCCGCCGGCCCCGGGTCGCTCAAGGGTCTCTGTCCGTTCCACGACGAGAAGACGCCGTCGTTCAACGTCCGCCCCGCCGTCGGGGCCTGGCACTGCTTCGGGTGCCAGGAGGGCGGCGACGTCATCTCCTTCGTCCAGAAGATCGACCACCTCAGCTTCTCCGAGGCCGTCGAGCGGCTCGCGCAGAAGCTCGGGCTGGAGCTGCGCTACGAGGACGGCGGCTCACGCCCGCGTGACGAGGGCATCGGGCGCCGGACCCGGCTCGTCGAGGCCCACCGGGTCGCCCAGGAGTTCTATGCCGACGCACTCCTCCTGCCGGGAGCGCGGGCGGGTCGTGACTTCATGCGGGCGCGGGGTTTCGACGGCAAGGTCGCCAAGCATTTCGGCGTCGGCTTCGCGCCCCGCGGTGGCGAGGACCTCGTGCGCCACCTGCGCTCGAAGGGCTTCACCGACGACGAGCTCGTGACCGGCGGCCTGGCCGGCCGCGGCTCCCGCGGGCTGTACGACCGGTTCCGCGGCCGCCTGGTCTGGCCGATCCGCGACATCACCGGCGACACCGTCGGGTTCGGCGCGCGACGGCTCTACGACGACGACCGCATCGAGGCCAAGTACCTCAACACCTCCGAGACGCCCATCTACAAGAAGTCGACCGTGCTCTACGGGCTCGACCTAGCGAAGAAGAAGATCTCGACAGAGCGGCAGGCGGTCGTGGTCGAGGGCTACACCGACGTGATGGCGTGCCACCTCGCGGGCGTCGAGACAGCGGTGGCGACCTGTGGCACCGCCTTCGGCGCCGACCACATCAAGGTGCTGCGGCGGATCATGCGTGACGAGGCCGATCGCGCCCCGGCCAAGGTCATCTTCACCTTCGACGGTGACGCCGCGGGCCAGAAGGCGGCCATGCGCGCGTTCGCCAACGACCAGAAGTGGGCGTCGCAGTCCTTCGTCGCTGTCGAGAAGTCTGGCAAGGACCCATGCGAGCTGCGCCAGGCCGGTGGCGACCCGGCGGTCCAGGCGCTCATCGAGGACGCCGTGCCGATGTTCGAGTTCGCGGTGCGGACGACCATCAAGCGCTTCGACCTCGGCACGGCGGAGGGACGCATCCAGGCCGTGCGGGCCGTGGCGCCGATCGTGGCCTCGATCCGCGACCGGTCGCTGCGGCCCGAGTACACGCGCGAGGTCGCCGGGCTGCTCGGACTCGAGGTGGAGCAGGTGGCCTCCGAGGTGTCCCGCGCCGGCCGCATCAAGGTCGACGACGACCGCCCGTCGGCGCACGAGCGGGCAGCGACCCGTGACGACGTCGAGCCGGCCCTCGCGGACACTGCTGGCGCCCTACCCGTGCCGGACCGGCGTGACCCGGTGGTGCTGGCCGAACGGCAGCTGCTCCAGGTGCTCCTGCAGTTCCCGACGGTGTTTCGGGCCGGCGCGATCGACCTGCTCACGGCGGAGTCCTTCTCGGCCCCGGCACACCGCGCGGTGTTCGACGGCATCCGGATCGCCCAGAGTGCCGGCGACCGCGCCAACGCCCAGTCCTGGACCTCAGCCGTGACCGAGGCCGCCGCAACGCCCGTTGCGGGCCTGGTCAGCGAGCTCGCCGTCGACACGTTGCCCACCCGGATGGACCCCGCGACCGGGCTGCCGACCTCGCGCTACGTCGACGAGCTCTTCGACCGCGTGCGCACGATCGCCCTGACCCGACAGATCGCGGACGCGATGAGCGAGATGCGACGCCTGGACCATGCCGACCAGCCTGAGCCGGAGCGCACGCGAGAGCTCGGCGTTCGACTGCAGGCCCTTCAGCGTGAGCTGGCCGAGATCAAGGCGGCGATGAGCTGATGGCCCTGTTCGAGAAGCGGCGCCGGCCGCCGCTGCCCGACGGTGTGCGCGAGGCGGTGCCACTCGACGGCACGGAGCGGGTGCTGGCGTGGGCCCAGGACGAGTCGAGCGGTGGTCATATCGTCGCGACGACCCACCACCTGGCGTTCGTCAGGTCCGATGGCCAGCTCCTGTGGCAGCGGCCGTGGCACGAGGTCGAGTCCGGCACCTGGCAGGGCGACTCGTCGCTGCTCACGGTGATCTGGGTCGACCACCGCAACCCGGCGCAGTGGCGGGTGACCGAGCCGTCCCTGATCCAGCAGGCGCTGCGTGAGCGGATCCAGGCCAGCGTCGTCGTCATCGACGAGTTCCGCACTCCGAGCCGTCGATCGGTGCGTCTCGTGATCCGTCAGGACCTGGCCACGGGGTCGCTGCTCGAGCAGACGATCCCCGGTAAGGGCGCCGATCTGAGCGACCCTGTCGTCGCGGCCGAGGCCGCGTCGCGGATGGCCCGTCTGCGCTCTGAAGTGGGGCTCTGAGAGGCCCCGAAGCACTCGAGCTGGGCCGCGGAACACGATTTAGTCCCAGCGGAATCCTTTGCTATGGTTGCCCGGCAGCAGTCCCCTGTAGCTCAACTGGCAGAGCAGCCGGCTGTTAACCGGCAGGTTGTTGGTTCGAGTCCAACCGGGGGAGCACCGCATGACGAAGGCCCTGACACCGCATGGTGTCAGGGCCTTCGTCATGCCAGGCCGCGCGTCCAGGGCGCCCTCGTCCGTCAGCGGCCCTGGCTCGTGGCGTCTCCCGTGAACACCCCGGTGCCACCGAGGCCGTCTGTCGGGTTGTCGACGGTGCCGGGGCCCGCGACGCCGGTCGTCGGACCCGCTCGGCGCGGCCCGCGGCCCCGTCGGCTGAGCCTTCGCTCGACCCGACCGGCCAGGAGCGTCAACCCGTAGTTGAGCAGGATGAAGATCACGGCCGCGAGCACGTAGGCCGGAATGACCGCGCCGTAGGCGGTGCCCATGTCGCGCATGTTCTGCAGCAGCTCGGGATAGGTGATCGCCGTGCCCAGGGCGCTGTCCTTGAGGATCACGACGAGCTGCCCGACGAGCGCGGGGAGCATGGCGGTGAGAGCCTGCGGCAGCTGGATCAGCCGGAGCGTCTGGCCTGGGGTCAGGCCGATCGACAGGCCCGCCTCACGCTGCCCGGACGGCAGCGAGTGCACGCCCGAACGGACCAGCTCGGCGATGACCGACCCGTTGTAAAGCGTCAGCGAGATGACGACGGCGAAGAACGAGTTGAGGTTGCTGGCGAAGACGTTGTTGTACGCGAACAGCTGGAAGAGGAAGTACATCATCAGCAGCACGGGGACCGCGCGGAAGAACTCCACGATCACACCGCAGACCCACCTCACGGTGGCGATGTGGGACAGGCGTCCCATGCCGAAGAGGATGCCGAAGGCGATGGCGGCCACGATCGAGACCGCAGCGGCCTTGAGGGTGTTGATCAGGCCCGGGACGACATAGTCCTTCCACACGTCCGGGTTGAGCAGGGTCTTCCAGGTCGCCGGGTCGAGCTGGCCCTGGGCCTGCAGCTTCCACAGGACCAGGCCGATCGTCACCAGGGCGAGCACCAGGCCGGCCACGGTGAGCAACGCATAGCGCCGCCTCGCCTTGGGACCTGGGGCGTCGAACAGGACCGTCTGGGCGCTCATCGCTTCACCGCCAGACGTCGCGACATCGACGTGAAGAGCACGCCGATCGGGAGGGTCAGGATGACGAATCCGAGGGCGAAGACGAGGAAGACCGGCACGCTCGCGGTCTCGTTCTCGAAGATCTCGCTCATGAGCAGTGACGCCTCGGCCACGCCGATCACCGATGCGACCGTGGTGTTCTTGATCAGGGCGATGAGCACGGAGCCGAGGGGCGCGATCGCACCGCGGAACGCCTGGGGGAGGATGACCTGACGCAGGCTCTGCCCGAAGGTCAGGCCGATCGAGCGGGCCGCCTCGGCCTGACCGGCCGGGACGGTGTTGACGCCGCTGCGCAGCGCCTCGCAGACGAATGCCGCGTGGTAGATCGCCAGGGCGATCACCGCCCACCGGAAGCCGTTGTCGACGATCGAGGTCGGTGACTTCGGGTCGGTGAGGCTGATCTGAAGGATGTAGAACGGCCCTGCCAGCGCGAAGAACATGATGAGCGTGAGCGGGGTGTTGCGCACGGTGTTCACGTAGAACGCGCCGAGCCGCTGGAGCACGGCCACGGGCGAGACGCGCATGACCGCGAGGATCGTGCCGAGCACGAGGGCGCCGATCGCGGAGAAGAAGGCGAGCTTGATCGTCACCCAGAACGCGCCGATGACGTCGTACTTGTCGAAGATGTCGAGCACTGCGTCCCCTTCCGCGAAGAGGTCGGACCGAGCGGGGCCATGGGGTCACCGGAGACGGTGACCCCACGACCCACGCATCGGGTCAGGTGTCAGGAGCGGGAACCAGCGGCAGGTGTCACGAGCAGGCCGCCGGGGTGGGCGGGTTGCCCGGGCCCGGCTTGTAGTTCGCCGGGCCGAGGTTGTTCTCGATGGCCTTGTCCAGTGAGCCGTCGCTCTGCATCTTCTTGATGGCGTCCGTGATCTTCTGGCACAGGGCCGTGTCGCCCTTCTTCAGGCCGATGCCGTAGTTCTCGGTCGAGAACGGCTTGCCGACCAGCTTGAACTTGTCGGCGTTCTCCGGCTGGGCCGCGAAGCCGGCGAGGATCGCGTCGTCAGTCGTCAGCGCGTCGACCCCGCCCGTCTGCAGGGCGGGCAGGCACTCGGAGTAGGTCGCGAACTCCTGCAGCTGCACCGTGTTGGCGAACTTGTCCTTGACCTTCTGCGCCGAGGTGGAGCCCTTGACCGAGCACAGCTTCTTGCCGTTGAGGCTCTCCGGGCCGGTGATCGAGGTGTCGTCCGCCCGGACGAGCAGGTCCTGGCCGGCGACGAAGTACGGGCCGGCGAAGCTGACCTTCTCCTTGCGGGCGTCGGTGATCGAGTAGGTCGCGACGACGAAGTTGACCTGACCCGTCGAGATGAGCGTCTCACGCTGGGCGCTCGGCGCCTGCACCCACGTGATCTGGTCCTCGGACGTGCCGAGCTCCTTCGCGACGTACTTGGCGACGTCGATGTCCAGGCCGGAGTACTGGTCGCCCTTCTTGAGGCCGAGCCCCGGCTGGTCGTACTTGATGCCGATCTTGAGCCCGGAGCCTCCGCTTGCGCCGGAGTCGCCGCTGCTGCCTGAGCCGCAGGCGGCCAGGGTGACGGCGAGTGCTGCTACCGCTGCAGCCGCACCGAGTCGTCCTGCCTTCATCTGGTTCCTCCCTGAGTGGGTTGCTCGCGGCGCACGGGCGTGCGCCGCTTCTGTGGTGGGTCAGTGAGTGAGGATCTTGCCGAGGAAGTCCTTGGCCCGCTCGCTCCGAGCGTTGGTGAAGAAGTCGTTCGGCGTGCCGACCTCGACGATCTGCCCGTCGGACATGAACACGACCCGGTCGGCGGCCTTGCGTGCGAAGCCCATCTCGTGCGTCACCACGATCATCGTCATACCCTCGCGGGCGAGCCCGACCATGACGTCCAGCACCTCGTTGACCATCTCGGGGTCGAGTGCTGACGTCGGCTCGTCGAAGAGCATGACCTTCGGGCCCATGGCGAGCGAGCGGGCGATGGCGACGCGCTGTTGCTGCCCGCCGGACAGCTGTGCGGGGTACTTCTCGGCCTGGGCCTCGACGCCGACGCGCCTGAGCAGCTCCATGGCCTGTTTGTCGGCGTCGGCCTTGGACTTCTTGCGCACCTTGATCGGTCCGAGCGTGACGTTGTCGCGAATCGTCTTGTGCGCGAAGAGGTTGAAGGACTGGAACACCATGCCCACGTCGGCGCGGAGCTGGGCCAGCGGCTTGCCCTCCTCGGGCAGTGGCTTGCCGTCGATGGTGATGGACCCGGTCTCGAAGGTCTCGAGGCGGTTGATGGTGCGGCACAGGGTGGACTTGCCAGAACCGGACGGGCCCAGGATGACGACCACCTCGCCCTTGCCGACCGTCAGGTTGATGTCCCGAAGGACGTGGAGGTCACCGAAGTGCTTGTTGACGCCCTCGATGACGACCATCGGCTCACGCTGCGTGCCCGGGGCGCGGTCGACCGTTGCGTCGGAGTCGGGTTTCACGTCGTCCATTCCGGAAACCTATCGGGTCAAACGCGCCCGAGGGAGTCATCTAGGCGTGACGTGCCCGAATCGTGAGGACCCGGGCCGAACCGGACCAACTCGACCGGATGTGCAGCGACCTGTCTGGTCGCCGCCGCCGGGCAGGGCTCAGCGGAGCCTGCTCAGCCACTTCCGCTCAGGGCGCTGCGCTGCCCTCGGCCGCGGTCGTCGACTGGGGCGCGGGCTCGCTCGTCGTGGCGTCCGTCGCCGCGGCGGTCGTGGCGGCCTCGGTGGCAGTCTGGAGCACCTCGGTGGCTGTCGCCGTCGCCGTCTCGGTAGCGGTCGGCTCGCTGGACGGTGGCGGCGCCGCTTGACTGGTCGTCGCCGGCGGGTCGCTTGTGGTCGGCGGGTCCGTCGTCGTCGTGGCCGGGGGCGGGTCGGACGTCGTGGACGGCGGCGGGTTGCTCGTCGTCGGCGGGTCTGTGGTCGTGGACGGCGGCGGGGTGCTCGTCGAGGGCGGGGGAGTGGTCGTCGTCGGCGGCTTGGTTGTCGGCGGCTTGGTCGTCGGCGGTGGGGTCGAGTGGGTCGGGGTCGGACCTGTCGTGGGTCGCGACGTGGTTGGCGAGCTGGGCGGTGCAGGCGTCGCGTCGGGCAGCGGGACGTCGCCGTCCTCGACGGTGTGGACCACGCGGCCACCCTGGTCGAACACGACGTGCGGGACCACGGAGTACGGGACCGACTTCGCGTCAGACGGCGGGAAGCCGAGGTACGGGGCCGGGTCGACGTAGCGGTCGTTGACGATGACGTCGAAGTGCAGGTGGCAGCCGGTGGACCAGCCGGTGGTGCCGACGAGGCCGATCACCTGGCCCTGCTTGACGACGTCGCCTTCCTTGACGAAGAAGCGCGACTGGTGGCCGTATGCCGTCTTGAGCGTGGGCGTGTGCTCGATGATCGTGCGCAGGCCCCAGGAGTTCGACACTTCGGCGTAGATGACCGTCCCCGCAGCGGCAGCCCGGATGGGGGTGCCGCAGGTGGCGGCGAGGTCGATGCCGGTGTGGAACATCGGCCGTCCCAGCACCGGGTGCACGCGCGGCCCGAACGGCGAGGTCTCACCGCCGGGCACCGGGTGGATGAAGGTCGGGCCGCCGATGATCGGGGCTGCGATGGCCTGGGCCGCCAGCGGCGTGAGCTCGATCGCCGGGAACATGAAAAGGCCACCGCCAAGCGCGTCGGCGAAGGCGGACCCGGCGGGTGCTGTGGCTGCCCCCGCGCCGCCCGCGATCGCGGAGTCCGCGAGGTCGTTGCGCGCCTGGTCGACGGCCGCGACGGCGTCGTTGACCTCCGCGGGTGCGCCGGCTGCGAGAACGACGGAGGCCTTGGGGTTTGCAGGCGCACTGCCGCCGAGGAAGGGGAGCAGTGCGAACAGCAGCAGCAGCGCGGACAGCGGGACAAGCCGACCACTCACCCGGATGGTGAGCACGAGCGGACCGACGCGCGGTGAATCCTCACGCACCTGCAGGCCACCCCCCTCTGGGCTTCTCGTTGTCGTGCTCGTACTGCGTCGTACTGGGTCGTACCGCGATCGTGCTGCACAGTCCTGCATCGGTCTGCGCCGCAGGGACGTCCGGCGCAGACGATATCCGGCCCAGGAGCGGGAGCGGCGACGCTCCTTACCCGGTCGGACTTGTCCACCATAGGTCGGTACAGGGCCGCAGGGGCGGTTCCGATGAAAGTTCTGGGCGAGTTTGGACAGGATCCTGAGACAGATGGGGCGGATGGGGCAAATGCCCGAATCCCTGAGTGCCTCCTCGATGCGCCTGGGCACCACAAGGCGCCCGCTGGTCCCGGGACCGGCAGGCGCCTCGTCGTCCGGCCGCAGCCGGAGCGCAGTCAGCTCGTCGGAATCTTGCGGAAGGCGATCCAGGCGTCGTTCATGCGCTCCACCTGACCAGCGGTGAACATGTCCATGCAGGAGTCCTGCGTGTAGTCCATGAAGTTGTGGATCGGGTCGAGCCCGGGCGCGGTGCACGTGTCCGCACCGGTTGGGCAGTCGAACTGTGGGTGGGCCTCGCGTGGCGTGTCCGCGACGAAGTCACCGCTGGCGGAACAGCCGCTCTTGAAGGTGTGCTCGAGCATCAGCCAGTGCCCGACCTCGTGAGTGAGTGTGTCGCCCTCGGAGTACTTGCCGGCGGCTCCGCCGGGCATCGACTCGTCGAGCATGACCACGCCGTCGACGTAGTCACGACCGTGGTTGTAGCCCTTGGGGAAGTAGGACCAGCCGAGCAGGCCCGCGCCGATGTTCGCGGTGTACACGTTGAGGGTCTGTGAGTTCCCTTCGTACAGCGCCTTCTTCATGTCGCGCTCAACCTTGCCGGGCGTGACCGTGTACCACTTCGCGTTGACGGTCCACGTGATCTTGGTCAGGTTGAAGCGGAACGGCGAGTCGGCTGCGTCCGACGCGGTCCTTCCGCTGTACGAGTCGTTGAGAACCTTCATCTGCGCGTCGATCATGCGCTCCCAGCGGGACTTCTCGGCCGTGGTCAGGGTGTGGTCCGAGACGACGTGGAACACGGTGGGGATGTGGACGCTGCCGTTCGGCATACGGGGTGAGTCCTTGATGACGCCGTATGCGTTCGCATCGCTGGCCGCATAGAGCGCGGGCTCTTTGGCGGTGCTCCCTTGGCGCACGCGCGCGAGGTCCGGTGCGCCGGCGCACGCCGCGGCGCCCGGGGACGGCGTCGCGGGCGCCGCGCTGACCGCGGACCCCGAGGACCCGATGGCGACGACGCTCGTAGCGGCGGCGGCTACCGCCATCCAGCGCAGTGTCGGTGTCGATGGCATGCGATCTCCCCTTATCGGGACCTGTATCGGGAGCTGTTCCGGGACCTGTTCCGGGCTGCGTGTCGGCCACCCGTGCGAGCAGTCTTGAGAACCTACTGCCGTCGTATGCCGTTCGAGCGGCTTCGAAGGCAACGATCGGGTCTCGGTCGCGGCCGTGTCGGGCACCGGGGGCACACCGGCCCGGGTATGCCGGGCACCCGCGGTTCTCGACGCGGCGCCCTTGGCGCGGGAGACTTCGAGCACCGACTCGGAACGGAGTTCACCATGGCTGGCGACCGGATTCACGTGCGGACCAACCACTCTGCCTACCCGCCCATCGCCGACTACGGGTTCCTCTCGGACTGCGAGGTGACGGCTCTCGTCGCCCCGAGCGGGAACGTCGAGTGGATGTGCCTGCCTCGCATGGACGGGCCGAGCGTCTTCGGCTGCATGCTTGACCGCGATGCGGGTGGCTTCCGGCTGGGCCCGGCCGACATGCGTGTGCCCGTGTCCCGCAGGTACCTGCCGGGGACCATGGTGCTCGAGACGTCGTGGGGCACGCCGACCGGCTGGGTCATCGTGCGGGACGCGCTGCTCATGGGGCCGTGGCGTCACGACAAGGACCGGCGAGACACTCACCGGAGGGCGCCGACGGACTACGAGAGCGAGCACACGCTGCTGCGCACGATCCGCTGCGTCGACGGAGAGGTCCAGATCGCGCTCGACTGCCACCCGGTCTTCGACTACGGACGCACGCCGGCGGTGTGGTCGTACGACGGGCCCTCGTACTACTCCGCGGTCGCCGAGGGCGGGGCCGACGACGAGGTGCTGCGGCTGACGTCGGACATGCGGATGGGCTTCGAGGGTAGTCATGCGATGGCCCGGACTCTCGTCAAGGAGGGCGACACCCGCTTCGTGGCTCTGTCGTGGGCTGGGATCCAGCCCCCGATGTCCTACCCGGTCGCGTACCAGAGCCAGGTCTGGACCGCCCATCACTGGCAGCACTGGCTCGCGCGAGGCCACTTCCCGGACCACCCGTGGAGGACCGCGCTGGAGCGAAGCGCCTTGACGCTCAAGGGGCTCACCTTCGCTCCCACCGGCGCGCTGGTGGCCGCACCGACGACCTCGCTCCCGGAGGATCCCGGCGGCGAGCGGAACTGGGACTACCGCTACACGTGGATCCGAGACTCGACGCTGACGCTCTGGGCGATGGACCGACTCGGGTTCGACTGGGAGGCCTCGGACTTCTTCTCGTTCATCGCCGACGTGGCGGCGACCGGAGAAGACCTGCAGATCATGTACGGCATCGACGGGGAGCGGCAGCTCAAGGAGTCGACGCTCGACCACCTCGAAGGCTACGAGCGATCGCGCCCGGTGCGCGTCGGCAACGGGGCCTTCGACCAGAAGCAGCACGACGTGTGGGGAGCCCTGCTCGACTCTGTCTACCTGCACAGCAAGGAGAGGGACCGGCTCGACGACCGCTTCTGGATCATCCTCGCCCGGTTCGTCGACAACGCGATCAAGCACTGGGCGGAACCGGACCGTGGCATCTGGGAGGTGCGCGGCGAGCCCCAGCACTTCACGGCGTCGAAGGTCATGTGCTGGGTCGCGGTGGATCGCGGCGTGAAGCTTGCTCGGCTGCGCGACGAGAACGAGCGAGCGGACAACTGGAAGAAGGCGGCCGACGAGATCAAGGCGGATGTGCTCGCCCACGGCGTCGACGAGCGCGGCGTCTTCGTCCAGCACTACAACACCAAGGCGCTCGACGCGTCGGCGCTGCTCATCCCGCTCGTAGGGTTCCTGCCCTCGGACGACGAGCGCATCGTCAACACGGTGCACGCCATCGCCGACGAGCTGACCCGAGACGGCCTGGTGCTGAGGTACCGCGTCGAGACGACCGACGACGGCCTGTCCGGCGACGAGGGCACCTTCACGATCTGCTCGTTCTGGCTGGCGTCCGCGTGGGCGATCATCGGTGAGGTTGATCGTGCCCGGCACCTGTGCGAGAAGCTCTTCTCGATGGCGAGCCCGCTGGGCCTCTACGCCGAGGAGCTCGACGAGGCCAGCGGCCGCCACCTGGGCAACTTCCCCCAGGCGTTCACGCACCTGGGCCTCATCAACGCGGTCCTGCACATCATGTCGGCCGAGGCGGGCATCGAGATGGAGTAGCCCCACGGGCGAGCCAGGCCCCTTCGACGGTGACCGGGCGACCGTCGCGCGGTCACCTCCAGATCGTTCGGGACCGCGGGTCTGGCCCACGGCGCCGTATGCCGTCAAAGTCGTCCCTGCCCGACGGCGGGGTGGGACGATTCCCGCGTGAGCGAGCACCGGGAGGAGCGCCGCGTCGTCACTGCGTTGTTCGCTGATGTCGTCGGCTCGACCCCGCTGGGCGAACGGTTGGATCCCGAGGAGCTCAAGCTCGTCCTTCAGGAGGCCCTCAGGCGGATCATCGGGTCGGTCGAGGAGCTCGGCGGCACGGTGAAGGACCTCGCCGGCGATGGCGTCCTCGCCCTCTTCGGCGCGCCGGTCGCACACGAGGACGATCCCGAGCGGGCCATCAGGGCGGGACTTCGCATCGTCGAGGACATCGCAGAGTATGGCCGAGAAGTCGACCAGGCTTGGGGTGTCAAGGGATTCGCTGTGCGGGTCGGCATCAACACCGGGCTCGTCGTCGTCGGCTCGGTCGGCGCGGGCGGACGGGTGGAGTACTCAGCGACGGGCGACGCGATCAACGTGGCGGCGCGCTTGCAGGCTTCGGCCGCACCAGGCTCGGTCCTGGTCAGCGCCGACACCCAGCGGCTGGCGGCATACGCCTTCACCTGGGCCGAACCGGTGCAGCTGCAGCTCAAGGGCAAGGCCCTGCCGTTCCCAGCCGTCGCGGTCCTGGGCCTTGCCGCCCGCCCCTCGCGTGCCCGCGGTTTCGAGGGAAGCCAGGCGCCGCTGGTCGGCCGCGAGCGCGAGCTCGCCGCTGGGCGGGCCGCCATCGAGGCCGCTCTGGCCGGCAGCGGCGGTGTCGTGTTCCTCACCGGCGAGCCAGGCATCGGCAAGACCCGGCTGCTCGCCGAGCTGCGGAGCAGCTTCGAGCGGGGTCAGCCGGTCCAGGGCCGCGCCCGCTGGCTCGAGGGACGTTGCGTCTCCTACGGCGAGTCGATGCCGTACTGGCCGCTGCGCGACCTGATCCGCTCGTGGCTCGGCGTGCTCGCCGACGAGCCGGAGCTGCGCGTCCGTGTCGCTCTGCGGCGGCGCGTCGACGAGCTCTTCGGCGCCGCAGCGGACGACACGTACCCTTACCTCGGTGCGATGCTCGGACTGACTCTCGAGCACGATGTCGAGGCGCGGCTCGCCGAGCTGTCCCCGGAGGCCTTGCAGTACCGCACCTTCGAGGTGGTCCGTGCGTTCACGTCGCGCCTGGCGGCCGACGGCCCGGTCGCGTTCGCCATCGAGGACCTGCACTGGGCCGACGCCACCTCGCTCCAGCTGCTCCAACAGCTCGCTGCCGACACGGACACCGAGGCGCTGCTGCTCGTGCTCACGAGCCGTCCCGAGCGCGACCACGGGGCGTGGCGGCTCCGGGAGGACGTGGCTCGGGCGTTGCCCCATCGGGTGCAGGAGCTCGCTCTCGAGGCCCTGACCGGGGACGCGTGCAACGAGCTGCTCCACGCTCTCGTCGGCAGCGGCACACTTCCCAGGCAGACCGAGCGTCGGATCCTCGAGCGGGCCGAGGGCAACCCGTTCTTCCTCGAGGAGATCGTGCGCTCGCTGGCTGACGCCGGAGCCCTGGTCCACGACGAGCACGGCGTCTGGCGCTTCGAGCGCGAGGTTCCTGTGGAGATCCCGCCGACCGTCGAGCAGGTCATCCTCGCGCGCATCGACCGCCTCGAGCCCGCCGCCCACGACGCGCTCATGGCCGCCTCCGTCCTCGGGCGCCAGTTCGGGCTGCCCCTGCTCGAGGGCGTCGCCGACCGCGAGCCGGCCGAGGTGCGCGCCGCGCTCGCGGAGCTCCAGCGGCTCGACCTCGTCCGCGAGGTCCGCAGGTGGCCCGAGCCGGAGTTTCGGTTCAAGCACGCCCTGATCCAGGACGCGGCATACCGGACGCTCGTGCACGAAGAACGGAACCGCCTCCACCGCAGGGCAGCCGAGTGGCTGGGTCGGCAGTATGCCGGACGCGAGGACGAGGTCGCGGGCCTGCTCGCTCACCACTGGCTCGGCGCCGAGGACGAAGACCGCGCGGCGGCATACCTGGCCCGTGCCGGGGACCGGGCGCGACAGGAGTACGCCCTCGACGAGGCGATCGCGCACTATCGCGAGCTGCTGCCCATCCTGGAACGGCGCGGCGAGCGACGCGAGATCGCCCTGGTCCTGTTCAAGCTGGCGCTCGCTCTGCACATGGCGCTCCGTTTCGCGGAGG
Source organism: Intrasporangium mesophilum (assembly GCF_054783095.1). Classification (NCBI taxonomy): domain Bacteria; kingdom Bacillati; phylum Actinomycetota; class Actinomycetes; order Micrococcales; family Intrasporangiaceae; genus Intrasporangium; species Intrasporangium mesophilum. The sequence goes on from NZ_BAAGRF010000012.1 coordinate 158,438, forward strand.
CGAACCGCGCCTATCAGCTCGCGTTCGACCGCTGGGACCCGCCCGCTGCGCGCGAGCTGCCTGACGACGGCTCGGTGACCGCCGTCCGGATCGGCAGCAGCTTCCTGCCCAACGACACCGACCCGAGGTCGGCGATCGCGTGGCCCAACATCCAGCTCTGTATGCAGCTGTTCGACCGCCTCGTCGAGGCGTGGCCGGAGCGCACCATCGTGCCCTCCCTGGCCGACCGGTGGGAGATCAGCGAGGACGGCCTGCGCTACGTCTTCCACCTGCGGGACGGGCTGAGCTGGTCCGATGGGCATCCCCTCACCGCGCACGACGTGGAGTTCGGGATCAAGCGGGTGCTCAACCCGGATTCCCCGGGGTCCTCCGTCGCGGTCTACTTCGTGATCGAGAGCGGTCAGGACTACTACCTGCGGCGCACGCGCGACGCGAGCACGATCGGCGTGCGCGCGCTCGACGACCACACGGTCGAGTTCCGCCTCGCCGCCCCTGCGCCGTACTTCATGAGCGTGATGAACCGCCCCGATGCGGGACCCCAGCCGCGCCACGCGATCGACGCCGCGGGCGACGCCTGGACCGAGGACCAGGTGGTCAGTGGCGCGTTCCAGGTCGTCGCAAAGAGCGCCGACTCCCTGACTCTGATGCGGCGGGACGGCGGCGCGCCGAGGACCGGGAACGTGCGGCAGGTCGAGTACCAGCGGGCGCCGGTCGCGGCGTCTCTCGACGGGTACTCGCGCAACGAGCTCGACATGATCCAGGTCCGCTACACGCCCCGGCTGGCCGACCTCATGCCGGCAGACGTGCCCGACGCGGCACCGGGGCCGGCCGCATGGTCGGGGTACCTGTCGTTCGACCACGCACACCCGGAGACAGGCAAGCTCGACCTGAGGCGTGCCCTGGCCCTCGCGGTCGACCGCGAGCGACTGGCCGCCGCGCTGCCGGCGAACATGATGGTGGCGACGGGCGGGGTCGTTCCGCCCGCGCTGCAGGGCCACACCCCGGACATCGCGCCGCGTTTCGACCCTGGGCGGGCCTGCGAGCACCTGGCCCGTGCGGGCGACCCGGGCACCCTCCGTGTCGCAGCCCTCGAGGAGAACCGGACCCTCGTCGCGACGGTCGTCGACGGGTGGCGCGAGACGCTCGGCATCGACGTGCAGATCCTGCCCTGGACCTTGCAGGAGGCCGTCGTCCTCAAGCGTCCGTGGGATGCCGCGCCGATCGTCATGACGGGGTGGCTGCCGGGATATCCGGACCCTGAGTACTACCTGCGGTTGCTGTTCCAGTCCGACAGCCGCACCAACGAGGGCGGCTTCAGCCACGCCCCGTTCGACGAGGTCATCGAGCGGGCCCGTCAGGAACGCAGTGACCGCGGCCGCCTCGAGCTCTTCCACCAGGCCGACCGCATGGCGGTCGCGGACCGCATCGCGTGCATCCCGCTCGTCTATGCCCGCAGCACGGCCGTGGTGAAGCCGTGGGTCGAGGGCTGGTGGGAGTTCGGCAAGACCTCGGCGAACTACGCCGACCTGGAGGTGCGCTCCACCAGGGCGTGACGGCGCGAGGGCAGGAGCTGCCCAAGGCTGTCAGGGCATCGGCAGGGCGGGCTCCCCGTCGAGGGATCCGTCCATGATCCGGCGCCAGATCGGTGCGGCGAAGCAGGCGCCGGTCATCGCCGTGCAGCTCTTGCCGGCCATCGACACGTTGAACATCGCGCGGTTCTGGTGGACCGGGTTGCCGACCCAGACCGCGGTGGTGAGCTGGGGGGTGTAGCCGACGAACCATGACTGGGCGTTCTTGTCGGCGGTGCCGGTCTTGCCTGCAGAGTCTCGCCCGGCGAGCTGGTTGAGGATGCCCGAACCGTGGGTCATGTTGTACATGAGGTACTGGGTCGCCTGGCTCACCGGCTTCGGGTCAGCGACTCGCGTGCACGACGGCTGCGGCGCCCACATGGTCGAGCCGCCCCGCTCGATGCTCGTGACCGGGTAGGTCTGGCACAGCGTGCCACCCGCGGCGATGCCGGCATACCCGTTGGCGAGCGTCTGCGGCGAGATGCCCTGAGCGCCGAGGACGACCTGCGGGGGATAGGTCCCGAGGGGGCTGCCGTCCGCGCCGTGGATGCCGAAGTCCGTCATGGTCTGGTGGATGGCACACACACCGATCTTGGTCGCGAGCTTCACGAACGCGGTGTTCGTCGACTTCGCCGTCGCGGTCATGAGGGAAAGGTGGCCGCCGTTGAACGCCTCGTCGTTGTAGACCTGCCAGTCGTTGTCGAGGCCGCACGGCTGCGGAAAGTCCGACGGGGTGAAGGTCGCGGGGTGGTGGTTGTCGGCCGCGGGCGCGTCGACGCTGGCGTGGGTGCCCAGTCCCTGCTCCATCGCCGTGACGAGGGAGAACGCCTTCGCGGTCGAGCCGAACTGGAACCCGCCCGAGCCGCCGTATCGGCCGTCGACCGAGTAGTTGACCTCCGTCTCACCAGAGGACCCGCTGCCGTATGCCGTGTCCTGACCGAGGGCGAGCACCTTCCCGGTGCCCGGCTCGGTCACGTATGCCGCTGCCGCCACCCCCAGCGAGTTGTCCTGCGGCGCAACCCGCTGCAGCGCCTTGTTGACCTGACGCTCGATCGCCGGGTCCAGCGTCGTGTGGACCGTGAGCCCGCCGCCGAACAGCATGTCGTGGCGGGCCTGCTGGGTCGGCCCGAGCGCGGGCGCCTGTTCGAGCCAGCTGATGACGAACGAGCAGAAGTAGGGGTAGCGGGACTGCTGGCACGTGGCCGGGGGCCGGGTCACGTCGAGGTCGGACTTGAGCGAGTGTTTCCGGCCCGCCTGCCACTGGGCGTCCGTGAGCTCACCGAGGTCGTGCATGCGGTCGAGCACCACGTTGCGCCGCGCCTGCGCCTGCTTCGGGTGGTTCACCGGGTCGGTCGTGCTGGGGCTCTGCACGAGGCCCGCGAGAGTGGCTGCCTCGTCGAGGGTCAGGGCGCTCGCGTGGACGCCGAAGAAGTGGCGCGAGGCGGCCTCGACGCCGTATGCGCCGTCGCCGTAGTAGGCGAGGTTGAGGTACCCCTGGAGGATCTCGTCCTTGCTCCACGTGCGCTCGAGCGCGACGGCATACCGCAGCTCAGTCAGCTTCCGCGGAAGGGTGCGCGCCACGGCCGCCTCGGCGGCGGCATTCTGCCCCGCCCGCAGCGCCTGGGTCTCGAGCGTCATCTTGACGAACTGCTGCGTCAGGGTCGAGGCGCCCTCGGTGGCCTGCCCGGTGCGAAGGTCGTCGAGCATCGCGCGGGCCAGGCCCTTGGGGTCGATCGCGCCGTGCTCGTAGAACCTGCTGTCCTCGATGGCGACCTGGGCGGTGCGCATGATCGGCGCGACCTGGGACAGAGGGATGACCTGCCGGTCCTGGTCCTCAGGCATCGCGATGAGCGAGCCGTCCGAGGCCAGGATGCGGGAGCCTTCGCTCAGGGGCTCGATGCTGAAGGCGTCCGGAAGCGAAAGGAAGGCCGAGCTGCCGCTGTTGGCGAGGCCGCCCAGAGCCGCAACGCTGGGTAGGTAGATGCCGACTGCGAGCAGGCCCAGCAGGAGTGCGGCGGTCATGAACCCGACCATGAGCCGGGCAATTCTCCCCAGGTCACCTCGTACGGACCTCACCCTTGACGATAGGCCCATAGCCCTGATGGTTCTCTGGGCCCAGGCTGGACGCCGCCTCAGTTCATCCCGACGTCGGCCGCACCTGCACTGTCGAGGAGCAGGATGGTTCTCGCGATCGGTAGGTCACAGCCCGATGCGGCGGGCGGCGACGAGCTGGCCTGCGGTGTCGAAGCCCTCGATCCGGACGGCCACGGGCGCGGCGGCGGTGGTGATGGTCACCGTGTTCTCGCCATCGACGGTCGCGGTCGTGAGCACCGGTCGTCCGTTGACGTAGACATCGACGCTTGCGACGGCCTTGGTCGTGAGCTTGAGAAGCCGCTTGCCGGCGCCTGGTGTCGCCTCCACTTGGAGCACTCGCGGGGTGCGTCCGGCGAGCAAGGCGCCGGCGGCCTCCATGAGGTCTATGTTGTCCTCCAGCAGGTCACGCCGGGTCAGGTCATGGGTGCTGTCGGGGATCACACCGAGGTCCTCCACGGGTTGGCCGAATCGTGCCCCGACTCGCAGGCAGCGACGCAGCGCCACGCGCATCTGGGCGCCCTTCGGGAGTGGTCGCAGAGGCCCGCCGACCCAGTCGCCGCGAAGGTCGTCGTGGGTGACCACGTTCGCTCCACCCGCACCGGTGTTTGCGTCGACGCCGAGTACCGGACCGATCTCGTGGTCCTGGAAGCCGGCGGCGAAGATGTCGCACGCGCTGTAGCACTGGGCGTCGGTCACGAGAACGACCGGCCCGTGATAGAGCTGGCCGACGCTGTTGACGGCCTTCGTGGCGTAGAGGGGGAGTGCCGTCGAGTAGGCAGCGCCGGTGGTGACCGACTCCTCGAGTGATGCCTTCCATTCGCCGTAGTCCCCCACCGCCTGGGTCAGGGAGGCGGTCGACCTGGTGCTCACGAACTGCATCGGTTCCGGGGTGATCTGGCGAGGGGTGAAGAACTGGAGCAGGTACTCCGCGGCAATCACATAACCCCCGCCGTTGCCACGGACATCGAGGATCAGCCCATCCGACGGCAGCACTGACAGCAGGCGGCCCACTTCCTCGACGAACTCGGCGATCTTCTGGTCCACCATGTGGAAGGTGAAGATCCGCAGGTGTCCGAAGGTGCCATGCGACGTCTCGATGGTCCGCGCCTTGAGCTCTTTCGGTCGCGTCGTGGGCACGATGCCCGCCGCGGCCTGCGAAGGAGTGGCCTCGGGCACGCCACCCTCGGCGACCCTCCTCTCCTCGTCGAACGAGGCGGGAGCGAAGAGGCGGCGCTTCACCTGCCGGGTGAGCTCGGTGCGGAGGTCCATGCCCACCAGATGCCGGGGACTCACCGCGACACCGCTCGGGAGCGACGGCAGCGCGCCGGGGGTCGTGACCTCCGCGGCGCTCTCGAAGACCCGCCAGGGGATGCGCGTGGTGTGAGTCTGTCCGTCCGCCTCGTAGGTGAGCTCGACCCAGTCCTCGTCGGGCGGCAGCGACATGTCGATCGCGCGGATCGTCATGTTCTGCAGTCCTTGCGCCATCTGGGCGGCTCTGTTGCTGCCGGCCTCCCGCGCGGCGTTGGCGGCGACCGCGATAGCGATCGGAGTGCCGTTCCAGTGCGTCACCTCCACGCCGGCCTTGAGCCTCGGGTCGCCGGTGATGTGGTCGAAGGTCTTGGTGACCACATATGACGGCGAGCCGTCCTTCACGCACTTCTCCAGAAAGACTCCGAGGAAGGCGAATCCTGCGAACCGCGACGGCAGTATGTAGTTGGTGTGCAGGTCATGAAGGCCGAGGAAGATCCGCTGAAGCTGCACGTGGAACTCGGTCTCGCTCAGCTCTGGTAGCCGATGGCGGAGCAGACGCAGACTCTGCAGAGGGTCGATGGCATGCATGGCGCGTTTCAGCGGCAGATGCACGTAGATCCCGTCGAGGAGCAGCTCGGCCTGGTCCAGGAGCGTTCGCCGCTGCCCCTGTGTGAGGGGACCGCCCGCAATGTGGGTGCGGAACTGCGGCATGGTGCGGACGACGCCCAAGCCATGGCCTGGCGTGAGCTCGATGATGTCGGACATGAGAGTGCTCCTGGTCGGCGACGTTCCTAGGTTAAGGAGCCGTCAGGAATCAGGGAGATACACGAGTCGCCGCGCCTGGCACTCACCGCCTCGGCGGATGGTCACTGACGTCGCAGCACTGCGACGTCACTGACCATCCCGGGCGCTGCCAAGAGAGATGCCCTGACGTTGCTGCAGACGCACCCCATCATCCGTGGAGATTGGATCAATCAGAGGACCCTATTTTGGCTCTTCTGATGGTCCACTGCCGTGGCAAGGATGGTCTCATGACCACCACCGAGCAGAGCACGATCGTCACCATTCCCGAGCGCCTGGACTTCTCGGCGACCGCTCCTTCGTTCTCGGCGGCGATGAACCGCCTCGACGCCGCCGCCATTCACGAGCTCGACCGGGTCGGCTTCCCCGCCGGTCTGCGCGAGCTCGTGCGGCTGCGCGCCTCCCAGCTCAACGGGTGCGCCTACTGCGTCGACCTGCACACGACTGCGGCCGTGGCCGCCGGCGAGGCCATCCAGCGGATCGCCGCCGTCGCCGTGTGGAACGAGTCGACGTTCTTCAGTGCACGGGAGCGCGCCGCACTCGCCTTCACAGAGTCGGTGACACTGGCAGCGCAGACCCGGGTGCCGGTCTCCGACTACGAGGCCGTCGCCGAGCACTGGTCGCGTGACGAGATCGGTGCGCTGCTGTCCCTCATCGTCACGATCAACGCGTGGAACGCCATCGGTGTCGCGACGCGCACCTGGGAGCCCGTGCTGGACACCGAAGTCCGCGCAACCTCTCGCGGGGAATGAGCGCATCATCGGGGTCGAGCTGAACGACGCCGACGAGCAGGTGGTCGGAACACGTCGAGAACACGGTTCACTTGCGCCGCTACTACTGGACATGTCCTTTCGGCTCACAATGCTTCCGTCGTCGACCGTCTCTGACGGTCGTTCTGCGGCCTGGCTGCGGCCTGGCTGCCTGCTCGAACCTCGCGGGTAATCGTCGGTTCGAGCGGGCCGGCAGGTGAGCCGTCAAAGACCGGCGGCCTTCACCCCGTACTCAGCCTGGGCGGTCGTGAAGCCTTCGAACTTCAGCTGCTTGATGAGGCCGTTGTGTGAGAACGACGTGAGGTCGAGGTAGTTCTTGGCCGACTCCGCGGCCTCCTCCTTCCAGTTCACCGTGATGTGGTCGACAGCGAACGTGGCGTCGGCCGTAGAGAACTCCTCGAACACCAGCTGCTTGATGAGGCCCTTACGGGAGAACGCGGTCAGGTCGATGTAGTTCTGTGCGGACTCGATCGCCTGCTTCTGCGAGACGGTCATCGCGGCGGCCGCCTTCTCGGCCGCGGCCTTCTCCGCTGCTGCCTTCGCGGCGGCTGCGGCCTCGGCCTTCTTCTTTGCCTCCTCGGCGGCCTTGGCTTTCGCGTCGGCGGCGGCCTTGCTGGGGTCGACCGTCGGGGTGGAGGCTGGGGCACTGCTCGAGGACGCGGCCGTGGAGCTCGACGAGGCGGCCGGCGCGGCGGCCGGGTTGGAGGCGGGCCGGTTGCCCTGCGTCGTGCCGATGGCGATGAGCGCGACGAGGATGCCGCCGGTCCAGAGTCCGGCCTTCTTGCCGCGGCTCATCTTCTGCTTGGGCTCGGGCACCGGGGTGTCGGTGAAGGGCTGTCCGGCGGGCGGGAGGTAAGGCTCGCCCTGTGGTGCGGGCATGGGTTGGGTGGGGTGGTCGCTCATCGGTTGGGTTGCTTCCTTGCGTGGTGGCCCTTGGGGGCCAATGGGTTTGGGTCCAGCGGAGCACGGAGCATCCCCGGTGCGGCAGGTCCATTGGTCCCCCGTTCTCCCGCTCGGCGTGAACCCGCCCAAGGCGTCGACAACCCTGCCGAGGCTGCCGCGCAGCGCATGCAGGGGCACGCCTCGGCCGCGATGACGCTCGACGTGTAATCCGGCCTGTTCGAGGACCGCCTGGACGATATGGCGGACCGGATGGACTCGCTCGCTCGGGCTGCTGCAGACTTTCTGCGGCCTGGCGGACAGGTGGTGAGCCTGCCCGTCAGCGTCTCCGCAGGTCAGACGGGGTGGGGCAGCAGGGGCTTGAACCCTGGACCGACGGATTATGAGTGCGAGAGTCGGCGGCCCGGATCAGGTGCTGAAGTTCCCCAGAGTTCCTTGTTTGTGCTCAGACGGCGGGATCGGACAGGGATCGACCCACAGTAGGCGTCCCCTCGAGCATGCGGAAGCACCTGAGTTGGCGCAATGAGTTGGCGCAATGGGTTGGCCTTCTGGCAGCGCAGCCGCGGGCCGGGGTCGAGCAGCACGGGCCGAATATCGGCACCGCTTCGCGGGCCGTTCAACGACATCGGGCGCGCACCCGAGGCACCGTCCCGCATGTGTGGTGCCCAGGAGCGTCAGCTACAACTACCGCGCGTCATAGCTGGCTCACAGGCCCGTCTAGTTAGGCGTGCCGGTCAAAGCGGCGCACCTGCATCTCGATCGGCTCAACTTGTTCAGGATGAAGACGGAGGTTCGGATGATGAGGACAGCACCCTGGAGGCGACGAGGCGGTCTGGCGGCTGGTGTTGCGGCGGTGTTGTTGTCGGCCACCGGTATCAGCTACGCGTCGGCGATCACGGCGAGCTACTTCACGTGGACCACCCGGTCATCGGGCAGCGCGGAGTCAAGCAGGTTCGGGCCGCGGAACCCGATGAAGCTGTGCGCTGACGTTCAGGGGTCGAGCTCGTCGCAGCAGCTGCACACGTACCTGATGCGTGACATCCAGTTCCTCCCCGACCCGATCCAGCGCCAGTACTGGCCGCTCTACAAGGATCCCTACGGCTGCGCCGTAGCCTTCAACGGGTCGGCGAACGAGGGGTACTACACGAGCGTCACCTGGTTCTCAGAGTCAGTCAGCCACAACGGTTTCGTGCAGGTCACGAACTAGATGCACGATCCGGTCCTGGTCGTGCAGGGCTTGACGGTGACCTTCGGGTCGACTCGGGCCCTGCACGACGTGACGTTCGTGATGGAACCCGGGGAGCGGATCGGTCTGCTGGGGCGCAACGGTGCCGGCAAGTCGACGCTCTTCGACTCGATCGTGGGCGCAAACTCCCCCTCGGCCGGCCGGCTGGTGGCCGCGCACGGTGTTCTGCGGACCCGGCGCGCGTGGCAGGTGTGGCGGGCGCGGGTCGGGTTGCTGCCGCAGCGTTTCGCGTTCGACCCGGCGCTGACCGCGTGGGAGACCGTGGAGTACTCGGCCTGGCTGCACCGCGTCGACCGGGCCTCACGTAAGGACGCTGTCCGCCATGCGTTGGGTCGCGTCGACCTGCCCTTGATGGCGCAGCACACCCGCATGAGCCGGCTGTCCGGCGGGATGGTGCAGCGGGTGGGACTTGCCTCTGCGCTCGTGCACCGCCCCGCGGTGCTGCTGCTCGACGAGCCGACGACCAGTCTTGATATCGAGCAGCGTGCGCTGTTCCGGGACCTGCTGCGAGGCCTGGACACCGACGCCGCTGTCCTGATGAGCTCGCACCTCGCGGAGGACGTCGCGGCGACCTGTGAGCGCACCCTCGTGCTCGAGCAAGGGCAGCTGGTGACCGATGCACCGACGCACGAGCTGTGCGGGGTACCGTCCACGCGCGAGGTGACCGGCGCCGGGGTGGAGGCGGCGTTCCAGCGGGCGATCGCAGCTGCCGGCGTCACGGAGGGAGTGTGATGCGATCACTGCGGTCCATGCGGGTGCTGTGGATCTTCCCGCTTCTGACCGGGCTCCTGCTCGGGCAGATGGTGCTGGATCCGGCCGCGACCTGGCCCGGATGGTGGCAGCGGACCACGGTCCAGATTCACACCGTCACGCTGATGATCCTGGGGACTGCGGCCCTGGCAGCCTCCGCCTGGGTCGTCGCCGTGGCAAGAGGGCGTGGGCTGCTCGGGTCCCAGGCGGCCGTGCCGACCAGCGGGGCGCGGGTGGTCGCGCGGCTCGTCGGCCCCGTATGGGTCGGTGCCGTGGCCGGGTTCGCCGTGCTGTTGACGGTGGCCAGTATCCGGTCCGCGAGCGTGTCCCCGGGGGCGCCGACCTGGTCGCTGGTGGCGCTCACCGTGGCGTTCTTGGGTCTGCAGGTCTCGTTCGGCGCGCTGGCGGGCGTGTGGCTCCCAAAGTTCATCGCGCCCGCGGTGGCCCTCGTGGCGCTGATGGGTCTCACCGGCGCCCAGCTGTACGTCGAGGATGGGGAGCGGACCTGGGGCAGGCTGCTCCCGGTCCTGCAGCAGCCGTTCTGGGACCCGACGTCGCGGGCCGCCGACGGGCGGATCCTCGCGGCCACCGCGTGGCTCTTCGTGGCGAGCGGCCTTCTCCTCGCCGCGGCCGGGCTCAGGCGGCCCCTGACCCCCATCCGGTGGACGCGGCTCATCGGGCTAGCGGCGGCCGGCGGTGTGTTGGCGATGCTGGTGCTCGTCCCGCGTGTGCCCGAGGGGCAGGCGGCCTTCGCCGACCAGATCGGTCCGCGCGACGAGATCACATGCGAGGCCGTGGACCGGGGTCGCGTATGCGTCCGTAGCCGCGAGCAAGACCTGCTACCAACCTTCCGGGCGGCATATGCGCGACTGCACGACGTCGCCGGTGGCCTGGACACCATGCCGCACTCGCTGGTCGAGACAGGGATAGCCAACGACGGCGGATTCGAGGTGCAGCTCGTTTCCCGCAACCCCACGCAAGACTCGGTGCTGATCGACCTGATCGGCCAGCTACCGACATCCTCGCCCCCGGGCTGCCCCCGGGCCGAGGAACCAGCCCTCGGGCTCATGCTGTGGCCCGAGGTCGTCACCAGCCTGCTCGAACGGCGTGCCGGCCTCGGTCTGGACGCGGAACCGTCACCCGTGGTCACCAGGCTCGAGCGCCTAAGCCGCGGCGATCAGGACGCCTGGCTCAACCAGGCCAGCCAAGCAGTCGCCACCTGCCGGCCCGTACCAGCGATCCACTGACGAGGCCGATCCCGTGACGACGCCCCCAAGCCACTCCGGCCCGTTCACCTCGTTCCTGCTGACGCGCCTTTATCCCGTCGCGGTCATCCTGCTGATCGCCAGCATCATCGCTTTCGGCACTGTTCTGGCGTCGACCATGGTCCCGGTGGGCATCGTGACGGCTCTGGCACCAACGTCGGACACCTTGGTGCGCCTGGCCGAACCCGCTCTGCTGGCAACCCTGCTCGGCATCACTCTGCACTCCGGTCTGACCGAGATGGAGCAGAAGTCACCGCGAAGGGTCGCTGTCTGGCATCTCACGGCGCACCTGACGACCCTCGGCCTGGTCGCTGCCGCCCTCGTGGTCCAGGCCCGCGTGGGGCATTTGTGGCCCTGGCCGCTGCTGGTCGGCCTGCTCGGCTACCACGGCATCGCCCTGCTCGGGTCCGCGTTGCTCGGAAGCTTCGGACCCACGCTCAGCGCCTTGTTCGCCCTGGCCGTCGTCGTTGTCGGCGTCAACGGAGCCAACGAGCCCGCCTGGTGGGCATGGCCCCTCGCACCCGACATCGCCACCCAGGCGACCGCGGCCGCCACGCTCTGGGTGGCAGGCATTGCCGCACAGGTGATTCAGCACGGGCGCGTTCGTCGGCGCCGCCGCCACCGTGGCTGACCCGCTCAGGCTCGAGTCTCGCGCTATCGCGCGACGAACGCGCCAATCGCTCCAAAAATGATCGGCGACGAGATCAGCACACCAGCGCTGAAGTCGCCGAAGATGGTCCGGTCCGTCCCAAGCATGCTCGCTGCATCTTTGCGTTCTCTCATGGCGCCAATTACGTCAGATTGTGCGCTCAACGTCTCGATAGGTACGAGTTCATCGAGGAAATCTCGACCTCGGGAACGCAGAGCGGTCCATCCGGGGAGGTAAGAAACGGCGACGATCAGAGAGCCGAAAGCGCCAAAGACGAGAACATATGTGGGTGCGGGCCACGCGGCAGCAGGGTCGAGCGACCTGTCGAGCAGTTGTTTCGTGGAGTACTCAATTGTGACTAGCGCGACGAGGCCACCAGCAGTGACAAGCAGTCGATCGAGTAATGCTCGAAGGTCCAGCAGGTGTTTCAGCCTTGCCCCCATTGCGGCCTGCCGTTCAGCCCGCTGCAGGGCGGCCCGCACTGCGAACATTGATGCGACCAGGGAAGAACCAAACGCAATGGCAACGCTGGTGAGGTAACTACCTCCGAGGCTCACGCTTGACGTTCCAGGTAGCAGGACCGTGATGTTGGTGAGGGCAATAGCGATGACCACCAGCACCAAGGCGCGCGTCCAGATCGGCCGGGTCGGCAACTTGTACAGCGTCGCAAGTTCGCTTAGGCGCCGCCTGCCATAGACGAATGCCGCCCCGGACGAGACTCCCACCGCGATGGCGACAGGCGCCCAGACAATCCACTCGGACCTGCCGTTGCCCGGCTGCGACACGACAGTGACAACGGCGACAGCGAGGCCCAGCACGGGCGGGCCAACCGCTCCAAGCAGAGCTGTTGCTGACACGCTCATTCCCTCATTCTCCACGCGAAACCCGGGTCGTCCGTGCGAGGCTCGCCGTCGCGTAGGAACTTCGGGCGGCCCATCGCTTTGAGGCGTTGGCCGCGTGGGTGAGCCCGGCCCGTAGATCCCGCGCTCTTCGATGAAGTCACAAACATCCGGCCCGAGCGTCGGCCACGGCTCCTCGTCGCGGCCGGGAACGACCAAGAGCACGTCAGCTCACCACATATAGACCAGAACACGGGTCGTCATCCCCGCTCTTCGTCCGCGACGACTTCGAGGGACTCTGTGACTGCCGCCGGCGAGCGCCGCAGTCCTCAACCTCGTCGACCTTCTCGATCTCGGCACGAGCACGCAGCAGGTCAATCGGCGTCAGGCCGAAGTCCTTCCGTTGCAGGCGCGCCTCCGTCGCCGCCTTCAGATCAGCCTGCTCACCCTTGGCGTTCCAACGCACGAACTGCGCCAAGGTACGAGTGAACGCCGTCGACGTCTCCCACAGCGCGGCTTGCGGCGTCGCCCAGAGCCCCACGCACAGCTCCAGCTCCAGGTCCGTCTGCTGCTCGATCTGCAACGACAGGATCGCCGCCGAGTGCTCAGCCTGAGCCAGCTGCCGACGCAGCCGACCCTTCGTCCGCCCATCCTCGGCGCCCTCGATTTTCGACCGTGAGCGACGCAACTTTGTCCTGCGACAGATCACGCATGGCCGTCAGCTTCGCGTCCGAGGGCAACGGCCAGGCCGGCCCGCGCCCGAACGGCCACCCGCTGGCAAAGCAGTGAAACCCGCCTTCGGGTTGTTCAGCCGAGCGCGTCGACTCGGGTGTTTCGGAGACGGGCCGGACATCGCAACGACCTCCATGAGGGAGAGAAAGGGTGGCCATGGCGGGCCAGACGACGAACCCCGTATGACCACCAGCCGGGACTCCCCGAACCCGTACAGCCGGAATCCGCAGTACCCACCGGTGTCGGGAAGGGGTGCCGCTGCGGGGGTGATGCGCCCTGGTGTCAGGATGAGCTATCGGCGCCTTGGGCGGCCGTTGCAGGAGCGACGGAGAACGGTTACTGGCCCTGGCATGCCGCCGTTGGCCACAGCCGTGAATGGGACTGAACCGCGATGCCATGGCCCACAGGCACTTCGACCCAAGTCCAAAGGCGACGGGGGAGGTCACGCACGTGGAGCCGACCTTGGACCCGAAACCGCCCGGTCCATCGAGTCATCGGGCACGATGTCCGCATCGCGGGTCGCGCCGGACCCCTCCAAAACCCCGGCCGGCCTGCGTGCCGGCCCTAACCTCCTCAAATCGCAGGCCAGCGCGGGCCCCGCACAGGCTGTTGGTGCCGGGTGGCCCACCAGCGGGCCCTGTGTAACGATCCGGGTTCGTGGCGATGCAGTAGTCGAGGGCTGCAGCCGGACCCCCGAGCGGCTGCAGCCTCTCGCATGGGCGCCCAGAGCAGGGAGGTGTCCTCATCGGGCCCCCTTCCGGGCGGCGGTACCTCCCGCACGCCGGCCAGGGATCGCCGTCGGTATCAAGGTGACTCTGGCTTCGAGACCGACCGCGTCCGCGGCCAGGGCGGCGACTTCGGATGCGTCGCCGGGGCAAGGCTCAGTTCTGCGCGGCTTGTGACTCTTCCCAGCGGTGATGCGCGGCAAGGACATTCGTCCAGAGTCGATCGCGCGTCTCCTGGGCCATGGTCGGGAACCGAAGCGCGAACACGTCGGCGAGCACGTCGAACCACTCCGCGCGGCTGGTGACGGGTTCATCGGTGTGGGCGCCGTCGCCGACCCGGCTCAGCACCAGCCCGCGGATCACATCCGCCCCGGTGGCGTCGCGCCGTTCGGCCATCGGCACCTGGACGAACCCCGACTCGGGTGAGGTCGACAGCCAGCGGTGCTTCGCCTCGAAGTCGGTCAGCTGGGCGCGGCCCTCCGTCCATGTCATCCCGGTGAATCCACCCGCCGGGTCATGGGTCAGGTGCCATTCCGGCCGGTCGGCGGAATGCTCGAGCGACAGCCGGAAGGGTCGCTGATCGTGCCATCCCGCAACCAGCGGAAGCGGCTCGTGCAGGGCGTCGCCCAACCCGTTGTCGACGTACCAGATCCCGCCCGGGTTCGCCTCGCTCGGTGGGAGCTGCACGGTGAGGACCAGATGGTTGCCCATAGCCTCGGGGTTCGGGCCTTCGGGGCCGTGCACCCCTCCCACGTGGCCCTGCACGGCGTACCCGAGAGAGCTGAGCAGCAGACCCAGCGCCCCGTTGGTGTGGTAGCAGTATCCGCCCCGGCCTTCTAGGGCGATACGGGTCGCCGACTCGTGCGGGTCGATGCCCCAGGCCTCGCCGGCAGGGATCCACCACGTCTCGTACGGGATGCGCTCCGCATGGCGACGCACCAGCAGCTGCATGGCCTCCACCGATGGCGGCTCGGCGGGGATGCCGAGACGTGCGAGGTACGCCCGCCGGATATCAGGATCCAGTCGGGCCATCGACTCGAACACAGCCCACCCACCTTCCCTTTAGGAGTCCGACCGAACCGACCTCGTGCAGACCGCTCACCCAGCGGGGTGGGCAGGCCCCCGCGACGATCTCGTCTGGCTTGGTGTGGACTTCGCGGCGGACCTTGAACTGCAACAACTTTGGCAAGTGATCCTGTCCCCCTGCCTTCACGATCTCACGCTCGCAGCCGGCGTCGACCAGAGCCTACTGTGCCTTGCGGCAGTCGTGCTGCCGTGACGCTCGGCCCGCCCCTTCAGGCGCCCGCGGCTGCCGGACCCGGGCAACAGGTCCTCAGCGTCGAATCCACTCCGCCGCGACGCTCAAAATGCCGCGGATCTCTAGGACCCGAGCGTCAAGGCTGCGTAGTGCGTCAGCTTGTCGGGCTCGAACGTGCGGTTGTCGGATCCGGCGCCGACGCCCAGTGTGACGCCGCCGGATCGGCCGCGGTCGTGCTGGTCGAGTTCGGCAAGGATCCCGGCGTACAGCTTGTCGATCCCGCAGGGAGGCCGTCATCGACGTCCGCCCGGTACGTCGGGAGCATCGGCGCTGCCGGTCGCGCGGCTCCGGTGATTCTCGGTCATGCCCTTCGGCGAGCCACGCACACCCGTCGGCCATCCCGACCGAGGCGCCGCGAGCCTGGTCAACCGCCATTGTTTCTCTAGCGGTAGCAGCAGCCGGTCATGGCAACGGGCCGCCCCCACCTGCGATCTCTCGGGCTCCTACAAATTGGGCACGGAATGGCCCTTATCGAGCCCAAGAGGCAGTGTTCGGGATCTGCGCCGGGCACTCGATGCGCTGTCCGTCGCGCAGACCGGCGCTCGAGCTCCGGTGGACGGCGGCGATCTGAGCTCGGTCGGGTGGGGGAGGGCGGTTCTGCCGCCCCTACGTAAGGTGTCGCGCCCGATCGGGCGCGCCGCCTTCGACCTCAGGAGCCCACGTGTCCCGACCTGCCGCTGCCACGGCCCTGCTGCTCGCGACCTGCACCAGCCTCGGTCTGAGCGGGTGTGGCGGCGCTGGTGCCGCTGCGGGTGTCGAGGTCAGCAACGCGGCCGTGGCCGGCCCGGGTGGCCGGTCCACTTCGCCCAGTGCGCCCAGCAGCGGGACCCCGGTCGTTGGGGACGCCCTGTCGGCACTGTCGAGATTGCCGGTGAAGGGCCGCGCGCCAAAGACCGGCTACTCACGCGCCCAGTTCGGCCCCGCCTGGAGCGACGACGTGAGCCTCGAAGGTGGGCACAACGGCTGTGACACCCGTTCGGACGTGCTGCGCCGCGATCTGCGCCAGGTCGTACTCAAGCCGCGCACCCGCGGCTGTGTCCCGTCCTCCGGAGTGCTCG
This sequence comes from Intrasporangium mesophilum, assembly GCF_054783095.1. Classification (NCBI taxonomy): domain Bacteria; kingdom Bacillati; phylum Actinomycetota; class Actinomycetes; order Micrococcales; family Intrasporangiaceae; genus Intrasporangium; species Intrasporangium mesophilum. The sequence goes on from NZ_BAAGRF010000012.1 coordinate 174,404, forward strand.
CCGACCCGTACACCGGCAAGTCGATCACGTTCGTGCGTGGCGTGCGTACCTCGGCCGCGGTGCAGGTCGACCACGTCGTCGCGCTGTCGGACGCCTGGCAGAAGGGCGCGCAGACGCTAACCGCCGCGAAGCGCCGCGAGCTCGCCAACGACCCGCTCAACCTGATCGCCGCCGATGGGCCGGCGAACATGGCCAAGGGCGATGGTGACGCCGCCACATGGCTGCCTCCGAACAAGTCGTTCCGGTGTGCCTACGTGGCTCGGCAGGTCGCCGTGAAGGTCAAGTACCGCCTGTGGGTGACGGCCGCCGAGAAGTGAGCAATCGCCGCCGTGCTCGCTTCCTGCCCGGCATACGGTCTGCCGGTCCAGGTCTCATTCGCCGTCCCGGCCCCCGTGCGCTGATGTGTCCACGTCGTCAGCCACATCGCCGACCGCTCGGTGGTCACCAGACCGTGCGCGAGGACGTCGAAGGAAGCCGATGCCGCCGAGGAGCCACGACACAATCTGGGCACTCGTCGCGGGCGGCACATGCGTGATGCTGAGCTGGCGGTACTTCGCCGAATCTGATCTGGCGCCAACGTGATTCGACAGGTCTGGCGCTGGCCGGGCGGGGAGAGGTGGGTCGGCCGTCCCTAGGGGAGTCATGCAGACGAAGGCGATGAGCGCGGAACAAGCGGCTACCCTGGCGAAGTGGCGGGCGCTTGCCTTGCAGCGCATGCCGTACTTCGCACCGATCCTGTTCGGGCTGTCTCCGCTGGACGCGCCATGCCTTGGCACCTTCGCGGTGGATCACCACTGGCGTCTCTACGTCGACTTCGAGGCCGTCGCTGCTAAGGGTGACCTGTGGTGCTCGGAGTCGCTGCTGCATGAGTGCGGTCATATCTTCGGCGAGCACTACGAGCGGGCCAAAGACCTAGGTCTCATCGGGCCGGAGGGGGCACCCATAACCGCGCGTGACGCGAAGCTCATGAACGTCGCGGCCGACTTTGCCGTCAATGACGACCTCGTCGAGGCAGGCTGCACCACCCTCGCGGACATGCTGTCCGACCTGATCGGCGAGCCGCGCCACGAGACTGCCGAGCACTACTTCGCGGCGCTCAAGGCCCGCCAGCCCCAGCAACAGAGCCGTGCCGACCAGCAGGATCAGCCCGGCAACCTAGGCGACGAGGAGTCACAGGGGCAGCCGAGGTTCGCAGGGTGTGGCTCCGTCAGCGGCGGCCAGCCGGCCCCATGCGAGCTGCCCGCTGACGACCCGACAGCCCCAGCAGCAACGACGGGCGAGAAGGAACGCAAGCTGCTCGGGACCGCGGCACTGGTGCAGGCGCACGCGAAGAACCACGGCACGGTACCTGCCGGTCTCCTCGCACAGGCGACCGCGACTCTCGCCCCGTCGAAGGTGCCATGGCAGAAGGTGCTCGGCGCTGCCTTGCGCAACGCGGCGAAGATCCGCCCTGGCGACGTGGACCTGACCTACCTACGCCGGAACCGCCGTCGCCCGACGACACGGCTGTCGCCGACGCGGGCGCTGATCAACCCTGGCACGTTCGCCCCGGTCCCGTCGGTGGTGCTGGTGCGCGACACGTCCGGTTCGATGAGCGACGCAAACCTGTCGGCGGTCACGTCGGAGACCGAGGCGATCGCCCGCCGTGTCGGAATCCGTGGTGTCGACTTCCGGATCATCGATACGGACGCGAAGGCGTACCGGGCGCGCGGCTACAAAGGGACAGCGACGATGGCGACGGTGGAGGGTCGTGGCGGTACCGACATGCGCGTCGGCATCGCGGCCGCCGTTGCGCTGGGCCCGCGCCCGCACGTGGTCGTGGTGGCGACGGACGGACTCACCGCCTGGCCCTCCGTGCCAGTGCCAGGCGTGAAGCTGATTGCGTGCATTGTCGGGGCAGACGAAGCGACCGCCGCGCGGGTGTCAAGTCTCGTCCCGGAATTCATCCGCACGGTCATTGTCGAGGTTGGGCCGACATCGTGACGCCGCCATGGGACGGTCTGCTCGCCGGGGGGACCCGCGGCTTGCTCCTCACCTGCTCGGCAGGAAGGCCGAGTTCCTTCCGGTGGGAGCCACACTGGCTGCTCTGCGTGGTCAGGCCGCCACTCATCGCCGTTGGTAGTCAGGACCTGGGGAGCAGCCCGAGTCGGCGGCCGTGCCCGAGCGGGTCTACGTAGCGGCCGCGGCGCAACGGGCGTCGATCATGGAACGCAGCCTTTGCCAGCGATGTGCGGTTGGCAGATGGGCGGGACGCGGCTCGCGTTGAGGTTGAGCGTGTTGATGGGCGCGCCCCCTGGATTGCCATACCGGCGTTGTCGTCTTCGCCGATCGGTGATGTTTGAAGATGTGTCGCCGGCCAGGAGCATGAGACAGGCGCATGCCGAGGAGGGGTCATGGACATACAGGACCGTGGGGATTAGGTCGTCTTCAGGGTCAGTCGAGGTGAGTGCTTGCTCCAAGCGTCGATGATGCGCTCGAGCCCGGGGACGACCGAGACTTTCAGACTCGGGTCGAAGCCACCAAAGACGAGGTGCGGTCCCTGACTTCGAGTCTCGTGCAACTCCCTTGAGTGCTTCGCGCTCCGCAGGCGAACGAGTGGTCAACGACCAATAGGCGCGGTCCATGGGGCGTGCACGACATCCCTTGCGCAGCATGATCGCGTGGCACGTTCTGCCGGGTCTGGAACGCGAGCGGACTCGCTTCGTGTTCGTCGACCCATTCTCGGCTGCGTACGGATGCTCAGGCACGATCCCCGAGGAGATGCTGCACTTGAGGCATGGGCATCCGGCACCCTGACCCGACCTCTCCCCGGGTTCAGCCCCTACTCGCCGTGGCGCACCTCGTCATCGCCGGCGCTGGCCTGGTCGTCGTCCTGGTCCTTGTGTACGCGGGGACCCGTCCCACCGCCGAGCTTGGAGGCGTGTATGCCGTGATCGGCGGTGCGCTCGCTCTGCCGGTGCTCGCGTTCGCGGCCGCCGCAGTCGCGTGTGCCGCCACACGGTCGTCGTCCCCGCGGCGGTCGAGCCGGCTGTCAGTCGCACTTGGCTGCGCGGAGCTGGTCACTGCGTTGCTGCTCGCGTGGGCCGCCTGGGTCGCGGTGGCCTCCTATGGCGAGTTCGCACCATGGCGTTCACCGGTACTGGCTCCCGCGCTGCTACTGGGTGCCGCCGGCACAGCTGCCGTTGTCCAGGCCCGTCGCGCACTCCGACACCTGCGAGGGACACCGACAGGCAGGCTCGTGCCGAAGCAGGGGCGGGCAGACAGTGCGGCTCACCTAGCGACATGACCTGAAGCGGCCCGACGTTAGGGCTCCCGACTGCTACAACGCACACTTGACCCAGCGCGATCAGGTCGTCCGCCCGGCAGAGCGGCAGTTCCGAATGTTCCCGTCGCGGGTGAATCCTTCCGGCCTGTGCCGGACAGTAGGGGATGTGGACGATGGACAGGGGCCTGTGCCGGATGAGTGGGCGTGGTGGAGCGCTGCACAGGCTGGTGATGCAGACGCCCTTCGGTCGGGTGTTCGATCTTCACCGTGACCGGGTCTATGTCCATGCCTGCCGCCTGGTGACGGTCCGTGCGGACGCTGAGGACGTGACGGCGGCAGCGTTCTTGGAGCTGTGGCGTCGCCGCGGCTCGGTGCGCGTGGTTGGTGGCTCGCTGCTGCTGTGGCTGCACGTCACGACCGGCAACCTGTCGCACAACGTGCGCCGGGCCACCCGCCGGTACAGCCTGTCGCCTGGGCGCTGACGGACTCGCTGATGTCGGGGTCATCGCGTGTTAACTGACGCGAGACTTTGAGCTCGGACTCGGGGTAGTGGCGTTCGTGTTGTCCGCGTTCCGCGCTGTGTAGCCGCCGCTCAGGGCACACTCCGGTCATGGGAGACATGCCGGAAACGTTCTGGTGGGACACCTGGTCGAACTCGATGGCAGGCGTCGTCGGCGGGCTCGTCGTCGCGACCATCGCGGGGTTCGTAGTACACCGCCGACGGTTGTACGAGAAGGCGAAGGACCCCGGGGCGCTGCACAAACTCTGGTTGCGAAACGCGCGGTGGAACGCCGGGCTCTGGTTAATCGCCGTCATCTTTTGGTCGCTTGTGAATCAGTTCTGGGAGACCGAAGGCGTGAGCCTCGGCGTGGGGGCGGTGGTCGCCATCTTCTTGGTGTCGTGCATCGCCTTCCCGCTAGATGCGGTCGCATTCGACTACGCGACCGAGTTCATGGAGGAGAAGGACGTCGCCAAGCAGATACCTTCAGCTGGCCGCCCCCAGCCATCGTCTCGAGCACGTCGTTCAAGTCAGCGCCGCGTAGCAGGCACTCGACGCAAGGCCCGAACCTGGCCGATGTGCTGATGCGGGAGCACCCATCGGCGTGGGACGCCGACCTGGTTGCGCGCCTCGGGGGGATGAACCGCACGGACCTGTCGCTGGTCACACTGGTGGCCCTGGAGGGGTTCACCATCGCTGAGGCCGCGGACACACTCGGGCTCTCCTTGGCCGCGGCCAAGTCACGCCTGCACCGGATCCGGCACCGAGCCGCACTGCCACGCCACCTGGCGCCGACGGTCACTTCTGAGAGGAGCCAGCCATGAACGCCACGCGTCTTGACCCCACGTTCATTGCTGCTCTTTCGCGCCGAGCTCGTGGCACGGGTCGCCACAGACACCGCCCGCCGGGACCAATCCCGGGACGGGGCTCGTCGAGGCCCGAGACGCTAGCTGCTGCGCGGCGGTGCGGCCGCGGTCGCCCTCGCTGCCGCAGGCACCGCTTACGCCCTGTCATCGACCTCGCCCGGTGGGACCGAGATCACCGGACAAGGCCCTACCCACACCAGTGAACACACCGGGACAGCGATCATCGAGCTCGGGCCTCGCCCGGCCGCGGCCACCGGCGTAGAGATCGGTTTCTGGTGCCTGTCAGCGGGGAAGATCACGTTCCCGAACGGGAGCTGGTCGGAATGCGACGGCCCCGACGCCCAGCCGGCAGACGGCCCGCCTCCCATGATGGATCGGTACGACCTCACCCCCGGGCAGCACACGATCACGATCACCGCGGACGCCGACGCTTCCTGGCGGATCACCACCCGCTACATCAGCACCCGTGTGACCGCGTGGGGCGTCAACGCCAAGGGCGAGACTTACGGCGTCATGAACGACAAGGGCGAACCTGACCTGCAGCTGGTCGTTGCCACCAACGGCCGCGACGGCTACGTATACACCCGAGACCTCAACACCGCCGGCGGCCCGCCACCGGCAGACCCCGCCGAAGCGGCCGAACGCTCCCGCGCGATGTCGGCGGGGATCCCCATCACGGTCTACCAGAGCGATGGTGAAACCGTCATCGGCGAATTCGTCGTCGGGGGCGGCGGCTCGATCGGCGACCAACAAACTTCATCGACACCCTAGGCGAAGAGTTGGCTGCTTGAGGAAACACGGGGTCATGTCCGGAAGCCTCTACGGCTCGTACTCTCCTTGGACATATAGGAAGCGGCATGCCCCGAACTGGACCTCGTCGCCGTGTTCAAGAAGACCTCGCTCTACGAGGCGATGGTTGACCCAGCAGCCGTTAAGAGAGCCCGCGTCCGCCAGTTCGTAGCCCTCCTCACGCCGTATGAGCGTCGCGTGGTGACGTGAGACGTTTGCCGGGGATAGCCATACGAGGCAATCGTCTTCCCGCCCGACCCGAACTTCTGGACGCCACAGCAAGAAACGTGCGCCGGTCATCGGCCCGCCAATGCCTATCAGCATCGCTGTCCCGCGACGCAACGCGGAGATGGCCCGCATGTCCACCGCGGACAGGTGATGCATACCGCCAAGCGCCCCGGTTAGCCACGACTGAGTGGCGTCGTCGTCGCCCGGGTTGATGCGGTCCTCACTCATGTGCAACCTCCGAGACGTTCGCCCAGAGCGATTCGGTGCAACTCTTTCGACCGATTGTGGCGGGGTTGGATGGCCTGCGGCACGATCCCGTGCTGAAGACCGCATCCGCGCTCATCGCCAGGTCCGCGCGACCCGTGGCATGAGCGAGGGTGCTTGCCGCCGCGTGCCATCCGGCCGATGGGAGCAGTCGACGGTGAGCCCCGATACTCTTGTCCCCGCTTTACCCGTGCCGTGTGCTGAGAGTATGTCGAGGTCGACAGTTCATTCCGGCCCAGGGGAGACGGTCGGAAGAGTCGTGGTCATCTGCATCACTGCCGTACTCGTCACGGCCTGCAGCCTGACTCGGCCGAACGCGGCAGAGCCAGTGGCCAGCCTTGCCGCCCACTCCTTTGACGACCTCCACCCCACCCAGATCTGCACCAACGGCGACAACGGCGCCGGCCTGGACAACACCGAGCCCTGGTACAAGATTGTCCTGCAGGTGGACGACGGGCCGTCCCTGCAGGAGGACGCGCGGGCCAGCGGGCTAGCTGGTGGTGTGGGCGAACTGGTCAAGTCCTCGCCGCCCGCATGGCTTGTCGAGGACGGCTTCGTCCCGACCGGCCCCGACAGTCTGTACCTGGCAGCTGGGCAGGAAGGCGCGCGCCGCATGAGCGTCTCGATCTTTCGAGGCGAAACCGCGACCCTTGGGTGTGATCGGGACTGGGGCAGGCACGTGCACCCAGATCGCGGGAAGGCGATCGTCGTTCTGAGCGTCTCCCTCACGCAAGTCCGCTCGTCATGACGCTTGAGCATCGCCTACAACTCCGTCGGCCCAGAGTGCTGGCTCCTGCGCTAGGTCCTGGGTGGGACGTCTGACTCAGGCTTGATCCGGATGGGCAGGATCATTGTTCCGCGCACGGGCACGACTGGTGGGAAGTGCTAGTCCGCGCGCGGCCACCGGTAGAAGGGAGGCTGTCGGCGCGGAGCTCTTGGGTGCCGCACCACGCCGTTCGGTCCAGATGCGCGCCCGCAGGAGACCGCATCAGGGTCGCCCCGCTCTCAGCGTCGGCTCAGCATCAGTCGTCCAGTCTCGGTCGCGCGTGATCGACTGCGCGGTACCAGACACCGTGTTTTCAGTCGCGCTCCACTCATCCGACGCTCGAAGGACGCCGAATGCACGACACTCCGACTGCGACCACCCTTGCTTCAGCCTTCCGATCTCCGCCTGCCAGACAGATGCTCAACAAGGTCCCGGCCATCACTGCGACGTTCTGGCTCATCAAGATCCTGTCGACAACGATCGGCGAGACGTTCGCCGACTACCTGACGGTGCAGGTCGGGCTCGGCACGGCCGTGATGGGGGCGGCCATGGCGATACTGCTGGCGATCGCGGTGGTCGCCCAGCTGCGGACCCGGCGTCTGGTGCCGTGGCTGTACTGGCTCACCGTGATCCTTGTCAGCATCGTCGGCACCCAGATCACCGACTTCTTCACCGACCAGCTCGGCGTGAGCCTGTACGTCAGCACTGCCGTGTTCGCGCTGCTTCTCGGTGTGGTCTTCGCCGTGTGGTGGAGCCAAGAGCGGACTCTGGCGATCACGGCCATCGACACCCCGCGCCGGGAGCGCTACTACTGGGCCGCGATCCTGACGACCTTCGCGCTCGGGACTGCCGGAGGTGACCTTGCCACCGAGGCGCTGTCGCTCGGGTTCCGCAATGGTGCGCTGATCTTCGGTGGGCTCATCATCGCGGTGTGGGCCGCCCGGCGAGCCGGTGTGAGTCCCGTGCTCACGTTCTGGATCGCCTACGTCCTGACCCGCCCGCTGGGCGCGTCGCTGGGCGATCTGCTGACCCAGAGCCGCGACTACGGCGGCATCGGTCTCGGCGCGAGCCTCACCAGCGCCATCTTCCTTGTCGTCATCATCGCGTTGGTCGCGCGCGAGCAGGCCAACGTGAACCGGCACGGGATCCGGGCGAAGGGTCAGCCGCCGGCGGTGAGCCCGAAGCACGACTTCGCGTGGGCTGGTGCGGGCGCTGCTGCGGTCGTGCTGGCCGCGGCGAGCTTCGCGCCTACGCCGAGCCCGGCAGCGGCGCTGCCATCGACCTCGCCGGCGGGTTCGTCGGCACACTCTGCCAAGAGCGGCGTTCACGCGAACCCACTGGAGACCGATGCAACGTCTCCGCTGGGTGACCTGCGGCCGTTCGCCGTCATCGTCGACGACGTCGCCGCCAAGGCGAAGAAGGGCGACTTGTCGGCCGCAACCACCCGCGTCAAGGACCTCGAGGTCGCATGGGATGACGCCGAGGCCGCCATGAAGCCCACCTCGCCGGACGACTGGCACACGATGGACTCCTCGATCGACGGTGTGCTCACCGCGCTGCGGGCGAACCCGGTCTCGAAGTCGGGCAGCGTTCAGGCGCTGGCACAGTTGCAGGGCGTGATCGGCACCCTCGAGAAGAAGCAGTAGCAGCGGATCGGGCAGAATCGTGGAGGCCCTCACCCATACCGCGCTGCGGGAACTCGAAGGAACCGTCCCGATGCCCTTGCCCGGTCCACGATCCGGCGTCCGGCGCCAGGCGACGGTGGCCGCCGCAGCGGTGGTCGCGGCCGCGCTGGTGCTGGGTGCGTCGGCGCTGGTGCTCGTCCTGCAGAGCTCGCTCACGCGGGCCCTGCAGGACAGCATCACCGCTGTTCTCAACGAGGACACCAACATCCTGGCCAGCGAGGGCGCGGCGGGCTTGGCGCGCAGCGAGCGTGACGAGGGCCCCGACAACGTGCTCGTGCAGGTCATCGCGCACGACGACTCCGGTGCGCATGTCGCCTATACGTCTAAGCCCTCACGGACACAACCGATCTCGTCTCTGCGGCCCTCGGTGAGGGAGACGACGACGAGCGGGGTCTCTGCTATCCCGCTTCCGTTCGACCTGAGCGACCCACTCGTGGTGGCACGCGGCGTCGAGCACGAGGGGACTCCGTTTGTGCTCGTCGCCGAAGCCTCGCAGGAGTCGCTCGAGCGAGCCGTGCACACAACGGCCGTGCTGCTTGCTGTGGCGCTACCGTTCCTCGTGGGGCTCACGGCAGTGGTGACCTGGTGGCGCGTCGGTCGCGCGCTCAGCTCGGTCGAAGCGATCCGGAGCCAGGTGGAACGCACCAGTGCTTCCCGGCTCCAGGACCGGGTTCCTGTGCCCCCATCGGATGACGAGATCGCCCGCCTCGCGGTGACCATGAACTCGATGCTCGGTCGGCTCGAGGCGTCGCAGCGGGCCCAGCGCCGGTTCGTCTCCGATGCGAGTCATGAGCTGCGCTCACCCATCGCGACGATCCGCGCCTCGCTGGATGTCGTGAGCCCGGACGATCCCGAGACCTCGTGGGACCAGCTGGCGCCGATCCTGCGGAACGAGACCAGACGGATGGGCACGCTCGTCGACAACTTGCTCCTGCTGTCACAAGCGGACGACGGGGCGATCACGCTCGTGCGACGCGAGGTCGACCTCGACGACGTGGTCGAGCGTGAGGCGCGTCGCCTACGACAGCTGTCTTCGGCCGCCGTCCGGCTCGACAGCACCCCGGTACGCGTCGTCGGCGACGAGCACCAGCTGCAGCAGGTGGTTCGCAACCTGCTCGACAACGCGGCACGGCACGCCTCGACCCAGGTGAGCATCGCCCTCACGATGCAGGACGACTGGGCGGTCCTTCGCGTCGGGGACGACGGGCCAGGCATACGCTCAGCCGACCGCGAGCGGATCTTCGAGCGCTTCGTGCGGCTCGACGAGAGCCGCTCGAGACACTCCGGGGGCGCCGGCCTGGGCCTGGCCATCGCCCGCGAGCTGACGGTCGCGCACGGTGGGACGCTCACCGCGGCTGACGCACCGGCCGGCGGCGCGTGCTTCGAGCTGACGTTGCCGCTTCAACCCGCCTGAGACGCGACGCGACGACCGACGGCTCAGGCGCCGTCGGGCTCGAGCAGGCGGTATCCGACGCCACGCACCGTCTCGATCGTCGCGAGCCCGAAGGGTGCGTCGATCTTGCGTCGCAGGTACCCCACGTAGACCTCCACGATGTTGACGTCACCGTCGTATGCCGGGTCCCACACGGCGTCGAGGATCGTCGCCTTCGTCACGACCTCCCCGACATGCATCATCAGGAAGGTCAGCAGCGAGAACTCCTTCGCCGTCAGGGAGATCTCGGTGTCACCGCGTCGCACGCGACGCCGCGCCGGGTCGAGCGAGAGGCTGCCCACCGTGAGCACCACCGGGCGCTCGGGCGCGCCGCGGCGGATCAGCGCCCGCAGGCGGGCGACGAGAATGACGAAGCTGAACGGCTTGGTCAGGTAGTCGTCCGCGCCGAGGTTGAACGCGTCGGCCTGGTCGTGCTCGCCCTCGACCGCGGTCAGCATCAGCACCGGCGTCCACACGTTCGCCTCCCGGAGCCGCGTGATGACCCGGTAGCCGTCGAGCTTGGGCAGCATGATGTCGAGCACGATGGCGTCGTACGTCGACTCGGTGGCAGCCCACAGGCCGTCCTCGCCGTCGTGCATGACGTCGACGACGAAGCCCTCGCGCGTGAGCCCGCGCCGTAGCACCTCGGCCAGTGACACCTCGTCCTCCACGACCAGCACACGCATGCCACCGCACGTTACGGCCCCGGATCTGAGTCTCGCCTGAGAAAGCGGCTCAGGGTCCTCTCAGCGACCCCGCCTGACGATGTGGGCTCGACGTGACCGAGCGCCGAGGCGCAGTACCCCGCGCGGACGCGCACGACCGAGCGCCACCAAGCGGCACGAAGCGCCACAGGGCGCTGGAGGGAATGGACCATGTGTGGGATAGCCGGATACTTCGGCCTCAAGGCCAGCCCGGGCCTGTTGGACCGGATGGCCGACGAGCAGCGGCATCGCGGCCCTGACGACGCGGGGATCTTCATCGACTCCCTGATGGGGCTGGCACATCAGCGGCTGTCCATCATCGACCGTGAAGGTGGCAGCCAGCCGATGACCTCGGCCGACGGCCGATACGTGCTCGCCTACAACGGAGAGGTCTACAACTACCGCGAGCTCCGGGCCGAGCTCGAGACGGCGTTGCGGACGTTCAGGACCGACAGCGACACCGAGGTGGTCCTGCAGGCCTTCGCCGAGTGGGGGCCGGCGGCCTTCGACCGGTTCAACGGGATGTTCGCGCTGGCCATCTGGGACCGTTACGCCCAGACGCTGACGTTGGCGCGCGACCAGTTCGGCATCAAACCGCTGCACCTGTGCCGACTGCAAGACGGCTCCGGCGCCTGGCTCTTCGCTAGCGAGATCAAGCCGATCCTGGCCAGCGGGCTCTATGAGCGGCGGCCGAACGAGCGCACGATCTACCGCTACCTGCGCTATCGCGTGCACGACGATGGGGCCGAGACGTTCTTCGACGGCATCGAGCGAGTGCTCCCCGGAGAGATGGTCACCCTGTCCGCGGGCGGCATCGAACGGCGCAGGTTCAGCGCCCTTCGCGATGACCTGATGAACGCTGAGGCTCCCGTCGGCGGGTATGACCCTGGCATGGCTACGGACTTCCGCGACCGGCTGACCGCGGCCGTACGGCTGCGCCTGAGGTCGGACGTGCCCGTCGGCACATCCCTCTCGGGCGGCCTGGACAGCTCGGCGATCACTGTGGCGATCGACCGACTCCTCGCCCAGGAGGGCGCCTCGACGGAGGCGGTTGGCCACCACCAGCGCACCTTCTCGGCGGTCTTTCCCGGGTACCGCAATGACGAAGAGCGCTACGTCGACGACGCCGTCGGTGCGTGCACCCGCGATGTTTGGTCGCACAAGACGCGGCCCACCTCAGCCGAGTTCGTCGCGGACATCACCGACTTCGTCCGCGCGCAGGAGGAGCCCGTCATCTCGACGGGGCCGTACGCGCAGTACCGCGTCATGAGAGACGCGAGCGAGCACGTCACAGTGATGCTCGACGGACAGGGCGCCGACGAGCTGCTGGCCGGATACGTTCCCCAGCTCGTCGTCCACCTGCGGGATCTCATGTCCCGCAACCGCCGGTGCGCCTTCACCGAGCTTGTCGCCTCCCGGGACATCCTCGCCCACTTCGGCGCTGTCAAGGCGCGATCCCTGCTTCCCCACCGCGACACGACCGCAAGCCTGCTCCGGAGCGAGTTCCGTGCAGCCCATGCGTCGGAGTCGTATGCCGTCCCGACGGGTGACCTGCGCTCGCGTCTCGTGCACGACCTTTTCGTCGGATCGCTGCCGGCGCTGCTGCGGTACGAGGACCGGAACACGATGCGCTTCTCCATCGAAGGCCGCGTTCCGTTCCTCGACCCCGAGCTCGTGCGCACGATCTTCGCGCTGAGCGACGACGCGATCATCAAGGACGGGTGGAACAAGCGCGTCCTGCGGGATGCCACCGACGGCGTCCTCCCGCCGTCGATCAGCCGGCGCCGCAACAAGATCGGGTTCACCACTCCGCAGAACGAATGGTTCCATGAGCAGCGCGAGTTCGTCGTCGACCTCTTCCGGTCGCCGTCTTTCACCCAACGGCCCTTCTTTGACTCGGCTGCGGTGCTCGTGGCGTTCGAGCGCTGGCTCGGCGGCTCGAGCGACCTGGACTCGATGGTGTTCTGGCGCCTCATCAACATCGAGCTGTGGCTGCGCGAGTTCTTCGACGGCGCAGCAGGCGTCGCCGCGGCGACCGACACCGAGGCCGCGTGATGCGCATCCAGGAAGCCCGCGACGACGAATCAACGGACCCGGTCCCCACCATCCTCGTGCAAGAGCGCGACGCAACGTCGATCGACGTGCGGCGCGCGCCGCTCGCGCTAGCCGGTGGGACCCTGCTGCTTGTCGGGCTGCTGCTCGGGCTGTCTGTCACCGCGGTGGGTGCTTCACGCACGGGGGAGCTCGCGCTCGACGCCCGGATCGCCGGTCACCGAACGGGACTGCTCACCGGCATCGCCGGGATCATCGACGTCGCTCTCGCTCCGGGCGTCGCGCTCCTCGTACTGATCGGGGTGTGCGGGCTCGTGTGGCTGCGAAACCGGTTCGCGGCCGTGGCCGTCGCGACGCTCACGATCGTCGGCTGGGTCTCTGTCGAGGTCGGCAAGGCAGTCGTGCACCGACCTCGGCCACCGGCGGCGACCGTGCATGCTCTCGTGACCGAGACCGCCGCCGACAGCTATCCCAGCGGCCACACCGCATTCGCCGCAGCGGTGGTCTTCGCGACCGCGGCCACGATGCTGCTCGCCGGGCGTCGAGCGACATGGGTATGCGCGCTCGGTATACCGCTGGTGCTGGTGGTCGGTGCCTCGCGCCTGTATTTGGGCGTTCACTACCTCGCCGACGTGAGCGGCTCCCTCATCTTCGCCGCAGGATCCGTGCTCGTGGCCGTGGCCCTCGGCGGACGAACGCTCGTTCGCCTGCGACGCACCGAAGGAAGGCATCGATGAGCAGGGAACCGATGCCAGACAAGCCTGCGGCGGCTCCCGGACGCGCTGACAGTGCTGGACAGAACCGCACGCTGGCCACACGCCGCTCGGTCATGACGGCCGCCGCGGCGGCGCTGGGCGCGGTTGGCCTCGACGCCTGCGCCGCCCCGTCCGTGACGACATCCCCCGCATCGCCCGGGTCGTCGTCCAGATCCCCGATGACCGCCGACCAACCGACCCAGACGGCACTAGGCACGCCCAGCTCGCCTTCCGGCATACCCACCGGGTCGGCCAGCGCCGCGGCCGCGGTGCTGGAGTCGACGGGCCCCGACATCCAAACGGGACCTGCCGACGCGCCCCGGGTCGCGCTCACGTTCCACGGGGCCGGTCCGGCCGAGCTCACCCTCCGCGTGCTGGACATCGCCCGAGCTCACGACGCGAAGGTGACCGTATTCGCCGTCGGTGTATGGCTCCATGCGAACCCGAGACTCGGCCGAGCGATCCTTGCCGGCGGCCACGACCTGGGCAACCACACGTACAGCCACCGGCCCATGAAACGCCTCACCCCGGCCGAGGCCGACCTTGAGGTGGGCCGTGGCGCCGCCGCAGTGGCAGCCGTCCGTGGCAGCGCAGGCCTGCTCTTCCGGCCGTCCGGGACCCAGCTGAGCACGCCGACCATCCGGACGGCTGCCCTCGCAGCGGGCTACCACCGCTGCATCTCCTACGACGTCGACCCGCGCGACTACCTCGACCCCGGACTTGCCGCCGTGCGCGACCGGACCCTGGCTGCCGTGCACGCCGGCAGCATCATCAGCCTGCATCTCGGACACGCGGGCACGGTGGCGGCACTGCCCGGCATCCTTGACGGTCTCGCACAGCGTGGGCTTTCCGCGGTGACCGTGACCGAGCTGCTGGGCGGGGCCGCATGAGCGCGACTCCCGCGGGCGGGCAAACCCAGCCGACGCGGCCGACCCGGCCGACCCGATCGACGCGACCGACCCGGACCACCACGCGGCGCAGGTTAACGCTTGCGCCGGCGGTGCTCATCGCCATGGCCTTGCTCGGCGCCTGCAGCAAGGCTGATGCCCAGATCCCCGGTGCCGCACCCGATCCCGGCGGGGTCCCCACGAGCCAGTCCGGCAAAACGGGGCCCAGCTCGAGCCCCACCACCGCGCCCACGCCGCCCGATGTTGCGTCCCTTGACCAGGAACCGTACGGCTACGCCGGCGCCGGCGCGCTGTCGGCCGAGGCGCGCCGCGCCAGGCCACTGGTCTACGTGCCCAACCAGCTGGCCGGAACCGTCCAGGTCATCGACCCGACGACGTATGCCGTCATCGCTACCTACCGCGTGGCCGCCTCCCCTGAGCACGTGGTCCCTTCGCACGACCTGCGCATGCTGTGGGTCAACAGCGACAAGGGCAACTCCATGCTTCCGATCAACCCGAGAACGGGGCGGCCGGGACGAGCCCTGCCCATTCGAGACCCGTACAACCTCTACTTCACGCCAGACGGGCGATACGCGCTGGTCATGGCGGAGCGGCTCAAGCGGGTCGACGTCCGCGACGCGCACACCATGGCCCTGCGCCGGTCCCTACCAGTCCCCTGCCACGGGATCAACCACGCGGACTACACCGCGGACCTGTCCAAGCTCCTGGTCAGCTGCGAGTTCAGCGGGAAGCTTGCGGTCCTCGACGCTTCTGCCACAAGGGTGCTGCGGATGGTCAACCTCAACGCCATCTCCACGCCAGGCGCCACGCCGCCAGCCATGGCCAGGCACATGGGCGGCCCCGCGGGCATGCTCGAGCACGGCGCGAGCGCGATGCCGCAGGACGTCCGACTCTCGCCCGACGGCAGCTGGCTGCTCGCCGCCGACATGCTGCGCAACGGCGTCTGGGTCATCGACCCCAAGACGTTCCGCGTCGATCGCTTCGTACCGACCGGGACAGGCGCGCACGGGATCTACATGTCGCGCGATGCCCGCCGCATCTTCGTCAGCAACCGAGATGAGGGCACCGTGACCGTGCTGGACGGCATCACGCTGCGCCGCCTGGCCACCTGGCGCATCCCGGGCGGAGGTTCGCCCGACATGGGAGGCGTCACGGCCGACGGGCGTGAGCTGTGGCTCTCAGGCCGGTACAGCTCGACGGTCTACGTCTTCGACACCACGACCGGGCGCGTGACCCACCGGATCCACGTCAAGCCCGGGCCCCATGGCCTGTTGGTCTGGCCCCAACCAGGTCGCTTCTCCCTCGGCCACACCGGCAACATGCGCTGACCAGATGGGACCTTCACGGGAGTCGTCAGCCGGAGGAGTCGAGGTCGCTGGGGCCTGGAGTCGCAGCGGCACCAGCGCCGCCGCGGTGACCGAGGCGCTGCCCAGGAGCAGGCCGCCAAGGACGTGGAAAAGGCCAGTACACCCCGAGTTCGTCGAGTCGGCTCGAACAGCTACGCGGTCGCCGTCAACGCGTGACGCCCGTGGCGGTGGACCGCCTCGACGACGTCGGGTAGTTGCGCAAGGGCATCGGCCTTTCTGCGCACGCGAAGTCTGGCAACCACCTTGCGCCGGTGCGGCCATCGGGTGCGCGTCCGGCTGACCTTCACCTGCCAACCGAATCGGAACAAAGCCCTTCCGAACAAGTTCCAGAACGCGCCAGCAATCGAAACGACCAGACCATAGTCCAGGTCGAATACCTGGTCGTACTGCCATCCGATGACCCCGGACGGCCTGGCCTCGATCAGGTAGCCGACTCCGTCCGGTCCGACCGTCGAGTCCCAGGTTCGGGGCTCAGATACCTCTTCTCCTCCGATCGGCACGCTGTCACTCACGCCGGGATCGTCGCACATGACGCGGATAGCACGGCAACGCACCACCTGCGGCATGTGTGCGACGTGTCCTCGGGCGTTTCCGGCACCTCTGCGGCAACTCTTCCCAGACGGGCTGAAGCCCGACAGGTGGATGATGGGATCGTGCCAAGGCCGAGGAACCGCGTCTGCCTGGTCTTCGGGCATTTGTGGCAGCGCGAGCACCAGGCCCACCACGTCGTGCTGCTCACATGCAGGCGCTGCGGCTACGTTGACGCCGTGGACAAGGACATGGACATGGGCCCCTGGCTCGGATAGCCGTCGAGTAGCAAGGCGACATGACCGCGCTTGTCACGCTGATGGTCGGACGAACGTCCTCCGCGCCTGGTTGACAGCGTGGAGGATGGCGCCTGGTGCCCGGTTGCGGTCGACGCCGGCTAGCCGCACCGGAAACCTGCGCATCCGAGGCAAGGGCGACCGGGTGACGAACTCCCGCTGCCCGAACACATCTCGGTGGCAGCTTCGCGACGCCCCATCATAGGAGCAGCATTACCCTAAAGCCGCGGCGCCCTCCTGATGGAGGACGCCGCGCTCGCTTTGCTTCGCCGCCGTCAGTGAGTCACCGTCTTCGCGGCCTTCTCGATGATGCGGGTGGCCGTGCCGGGGTCGGTCATGAGCCCAAGATGACCGGCGGAGTACTCGCTGATGGTCGCGCCTGCATTCAGGGCCATAGCGCGCTGCGCGCTCGGGGGGATGATTTTGTCCTGCAGGCCGATGAGATACCACGAAGGGATCGTGCGCCATGCGGGTTCACCCGAGACCTCGCCGAGACCGCCCAGCGCTGCGGGTCGTTGGGTCGCCCAGACCATGAGCTTGTCCGCCGAGCTCAGACCCGGGGCGAACGAGTCGAACACGACTGACTTCTTCAGGTATAGCTCGGTGTTGGGCCCGGGCGGGAGCGTGGCAGGAACGAGGTCGAAGACTGTCGTCGGATCCGCCGACAACGCCGAGTCCGGTCCCAGCAGCTCGGCCGGGGACTGCCCGGCGTCCGGGGCGAAGGCATTGACGTAGACCAGCGCTTTGACATTTGCGGCCCCCGTCGCGGCGTTGGTGATCACCGCGCCACCGTACGAGTGTCCGACCAGGACGACGGGACCCGACAGTGTGTCGATGAAAGCCCGGACCGAGGCTGCGTCGCCGGAGAGCGAACGCAATTCATTGGGGATCGCCCGGACGGTGTAGCCGTCGGCCTGGAGGCGGGACGCGACACCGCTCCAGCTCGAAGCGTCTGCCCAGGCGCCATGCACGAGCACGACAGTGGGCTTCGGCGGCTGCCCCGCACCGGCCGTCGCGGCGGTGGGGCTGGCCGCAGCCGTCGTCCAGGCCACGGCCGTGACCAGGACTGCCAGTATGGCCGCTGTCGCCCAGCGGCGCCGTCTCCCCGGATGCTGCACGGCATCCGCGTTGTCTGTGTTCATGTCGCTTCCTCCAGTTCTCCGTTGAATCGACCCGATGGGCTGCCGTGACGGTTTTCACCGCACCGGCAGTTCCGGGTTGTGGACGAGCCGAACCCTGAGCAGATCGACTCACCTAACCGACCGGGCGGAGTAGGTGTGCGTGACACCCCTACGGATCGGGGGCCCATCCCTCCGGGATTCCCGGCATGTCAGTCGCGACGGATCTCGGTATGGGACGGATCCACCGGCCAGGCATGCGCCGCGTCGTTGACCGTGGGGTTCAGCGCCCAGTCCAGGGCAAAGTCTGCGATCGTCTTCCAGTGGGGCACTGCCGGCAGCAGGTGCGGTCCGTCGAATTCGATGATCTCGGTGATGGTGTTCGACTTGTAGTGATTCACGTTCGAATGCCCGACCTTCGGCGGGAAGAGCGGATCCTGCCGTCCGGAGATGAGCAGCAGGGGGGCCCGGGCATCGTTGTGGTAGTTGACGTACGTGTCATCGTGGCCAGGGTGGATGTTCGCGAGGGCGCTGCCCCAGAAGATCGCGCCCGATGCTGGGATGTGGTACCGCTCGTATAGCGCGAGCGATTCCTCCTGTGTCATCGTGTTCGCGAAGATCTCGAACCACTGCTTGGGCGTGAGGCCGACCGCCTTGTGCCGGTTCGCGGGGTTCTTCAGCACGGGGAAAGACGACTTGATCTCGGAGAACGGGATCACCTTCACGCCCTCCGTCGGCGCTGAGTTGATCCCAACGCCGGCCGCGCCGCACCCGTGATCGAGGAGGATCTGGGTGAAGGCGCCGCCGGCAGAGTGGCCCATGATGATCGGCGGCCTGTCGAGACCTCCGATCAGTTCCTCCAGACTGCCGATGATCCGCGGAACCGTGAGCTGCTCGATCGGTGTCGGATTGGCGCGTAGAGCCTCGACCTCGACCTCAAGGCCGGGGTATGCAGGCGTGAGCACGTGGAAACCCCGGGTTTCGTAGTGCGCCTTCCAGTTCTCCCAGCTGCGGGGGGTGACCCAGAACCCGTGGATCAGCACGATCGTGTCGGGAGCGGAATGCGATGCTGCACCGTTCATGGTTGCTCTCCTTTGTTCTGCGTGGCGGCGGGTGCGGCGGGGTCGCCGCGCGGATGGATGGCGCTGGGTGACGTCCACCTCTCGGTGAGGGGGTCGACAGCACGGTCGCCGGCTTCTATCCATTCGTAATTGGTCGTGGAGGTGAGGGTGGCGCCCCGGGCCGGGGAGGAGCTCCCGCTCCCCGGGGGTCGATGCCGAAGTTTCGGGCGAGCGGGTCGATGACGAGACCCTCGTGTCTGAGCGTGCCCTCAGGTTTCGGTGCACGAGGTCGTCGAGCCGGAGTCGCTCGGGTCCCGCGAATTCGACCATGGTGTTGCGCGCTTCGTCCTCGGCGACTTCGTCGGCGAAGATCGGCTGGATGAGGGGCCGTCGCCAGCCGCACGACGTCCCGATCGGTTCCGGCATCGGCGATCCGTGGGATGAACTCGTAGAACTGCGTGGCATGCACGATCGTGGACGGCCGACCGGATGCGCAAGTGAGCGGCTCCTGCGCTGCCTTTGCGGCGAAGTAGCCGCCTTCCAAACGCGCAAGCCGCTCGGTGCCCACAACGGCCAGCGCGACATGATGATCGACTCCGGCCTCCGCCCCGCAAACGATCGGGTTGGGGGTCGAGCCGTAGAAGAACTCGTTCACGGCGGCCTCAACAAGGTCGCCGGAATTGGACAGATCCACCAGCGTCTCGACGCCTGTCGCACGGAAGGCGACGATCACGCCGTGTGCGGAGGCTTCGAGCCGCGGACGGACGGGATCCGATGAGCCCTGTGCCGCCGATCACCGCGACGCGCATGATCGCCTACTTCGCCGCCGTCGATCGGCCCGCGAGCCACTTCTGGCCGGCGACCCACCGATCGAACGTCAGGGTCGACAGGCGTGCGTCCGGTCCGGGCGTCAGCTCGTTTCCCCGCAGGAGCGTCCCGAAGTATGACGCCGAGGGGTCACCGACGACGACCCTATGGTCCCCTTGGGCCGCGTAGGCCCGGCGCACGAACTCGTCTTGGGTGATCTGCTCCGGACCGCCGGTCTCGATGATGCCGCCGACAGGGTCGCTCCACGCTGCCCTCGCGACCGCGAGGGACACATCTGCGGCGGCCGTCGGCTGCATCAGCCCGGTGCTCACACGGGCGACGCCATCCGCTGTGACCTCGTCGCCGATGCGGGTCGCGAATTCGTAGAACTGGGTCGCACGGACGATGGTGAACGGCTGGCCCGAGTCACGGATGAGGCGCTCCTGGGCGACCTTCGCGCGCATGTATCCCGCGTTCGGCAGACGGTCGGCTCCGACGATCGAGAGTGCGACGTGGTGCCGGACGCCGGCGGCATTCTCGACGTCGAGCTGGTTGCGGGTCGACGTGGTGAAGAACGCCATCACGTCGTCGTCGGCGAAGGACGGCGAGTTCGAGACGTCGACCACCACGTCGGCCCCCTCGAATGCATCGGGAAGCCCCTCGCCGGTGATGGTGTTCACGCCCGAGTTCGGCGAGGCGGCGAAGGCGAAATGCCCATGCCCGTTCATGAGCTCGACGACCCTCGATCCGATGAGGCCGGTGCCCCCGATGACGACGATGTTCATGTCTGTTCCTTCCGTTGCGGCGACTTGGCTTCGCGTCACAAGCACCGACCGCATAGCCGCCGCGTTCGTGACGCTCGTCGTCACATCTGCATGCACGGAATGCGTTGCGCACCGCACATGCAGTGGTCCCGAGTTGGAACGCGACGGGGTCTGGTTCGGGGACCACTGGTGGTCCCGGTGCCTTGCGAGGGCTGCCGCTCGCGCCCCCCGACCAGCCACCCCGCTGACCAGCCGGTCCGGTCCGCAAGGCGCCGTCCAAGCCAACTGGCGGGAACCTTATTCACCCTGAACGTGCGGCTCTGTCACAGCATGATCCGATGCCCGGTCGACACAGATGAGCGCAGACTTCGCGCGCCGGATCCCCCCACTAAGGAGCAGACCATGACCGAACACGTCCTTCAGCCCGAAGCCCAGGTGTTCGCCGACGCGGCCGCCAAGCCCCCGTTCATTCCCGAGCTGGGTGTGGCCGATGCCCGCAAGGTTCTCGACGATGTGCAGGCCGCTCCGGTCGACCTGCTCGACATCGATGAGGAGTGGGTGACTGTTCAGGCGGAGCTGGGTGAGGTGCAGGTCCGGATCGTTCGATCTGCGGGTGTGTCCGGGCCTCTGCCCGTGGTGCTCTTCACGCATGGAGGCGGGTGGGTCCTCGGCAGTGCGAGCACCCACGACCGGCTCGTGCGCGAGCTGGCCGTCGGGGCGAATGCTGCCGTGGCCTTCGTCGAGTACACCCGATCGCCGGAGGCTCGGCATCCCGTCGCGATCGAACAGGCGTACGCGACAGCTCGCTGGCTGATCGAGTCCGGAGCTGAGCATGATCTCGACGCCACGCGGATGGCCATCGCCGGGGACTCCGTCGGGGGGAACATGGCCGCCGTTCTCGCGATCCTCGCGAAGAGGCGAGGCGACGTGCGGTTCATCCATCAGTCGCTGTACTACCCGGTCACCGACGCGGGGATGGCTACTACCAGCTACCGCGAGTTCGCCGAGGGCTTTCACCTGCGGGCTGACGCGATGGCATGGTTCTGGGACTGCTACCTTCCCGATCCCGCCGCACGGACGGACGTCACCGCCTCACCGCTGCGTGCCCCGCTCGAGGAGTTGGCTGGTCTCCCGGAGGCTTTCGTAATCGTCGACGAGAATGACGTCCTGCGCGATGAGGGCGAGGCCTACGGGCGTCGGCTCATCGAGGCCGGCGTCCGCACAACACTGCTGCGCTACGACGCCACGATCCACGACTTCATGATGCTCAACCCGCTCCGGCCCTCGGCCGCGACGAGCGCCGCTGTCGCGCAGGCGGCGGCTGCGCTGCGGGACGCCTTCGCCCGCTATCAGCCGTGACTGGCCGAAATCAGGGCGGACAGCGCATTGGGTGTTCACTCCAGGCCGCGGTCGGCCAACGCGCCACGGAGCTCCCACCGTGAACCGATGCCCAGCTTGTCGAACACCTTCCGCAGATGCCACTCGATCGTGTGCCGGCTGAGATAGAGCTCGCTCCCGATCTGCGCGTTGGTGTGCCCGTCGGCGGCGAGGCGTGCGATGTGGATCTCCTGGACCGTGAGCTCATCCGTCCGGCGCTCGGCCCGCTTCTCTGGCCCGGCGCCGGCCGCGAGAAGCTCGAGCCTGCTGCGCTCCGCGAACGCTTCGGCGCCCATGTCCGAGAACATCGCGTGGGCGACGCGCAACTGCGCACGGGCATCGCCGCGGCGACCCTGGCGTCGGAGCCACTCGCCGTAAAGCAGGTGGCCGCGAGCGAGCTCAGGGCGGAGGTTCGTCGCTCCGAGATGCTCGATCGCCTCACGATACAGGGCCTCCGCCTGCACACCCTCGGCGATCAAGGCCCTCGAACGAGCGGCGATGCCGAGCGCCCAGCCGGTGTCCGATACGTCCGTGCTGGCGATGACTCTCTGCACTGCCAACTGGGCGAGGCCGGGCTGACTAGTTCGAACCGCCGCTTCGGCGAGCTCGATCATGGACCAGACCGAGACGAAGAGATCGGGCCACATCTCCCATGCCTTCTGGGCGGCGTCGACCGCCTGGTCGTACAGGCTGAGGCTGTTGCAGAGGATCGCCATCGCCCAGTGCCCGATGTGGACCGAGGCCCCCCGTCGAGCAGCGACCGCATCCGCGCCTTGGGACTTGATGGAGATCATGGACTCGCTGTTGCCGCGGAAGGCAGCGAGCAGCATCCGTCCAGCCTGGGAGACCTGTGTCCCAGTCGCATCGCTGATCATCTGGGCCTCGGTCGTGGCGCGATCGGCACCCGCCAGGTCGCCGGACCATGACAGCACCAGGCCCATCCCGGTCAAAGCGATCGCCAGCGCGCCCAATGCGCCTGTGTCTCGCGCGGCCTGCGTTCGAGTCTTCACTATCGCGACCCAGCCCTCGAAGTCCCATATCTCCATGGATGCGATCGCCGCGATGACCATCCATCTCATCTCGCTGTCCGCACCCTGGGGTTCGTTCAGCAGCGCCTGCACCGCGCGGCGCAGGGTGGGCGCCGCCGCTGCGCGGCCGTGAATCATGAGGCCTGAGATTCCGGTGAGGAACAGTTCGACTCCGTCAGGCTCCGCGCTTCGGGGAGAAGACGTGGTCGCGGCCTGTGCGACATCGAGCATCGTTGTCTCTGCGAATCCGTCGGCGAAGAACGCCCCGCTCCACGCATCGAGATATGCCTCCCGCGCGAGCCGGGGGTCGAAGCGATCCAACTGGCGTGCCG
Organism: Intrasporangium mesophilum; assembly: GCF_054783095.1. NCBI lineage: Bacteria > Bacillati > Actinomycetota > Actinomycetes > Micrococcales > Intrasporangiaceae > Intrasporangium > Intrasporangium mesophilum. The sequence continues at coordinate 197,295 of NZ_BAAGRF010000012.1, forward strand.
CGCCGAGGAGCATCGTGGCAGCCAGGCCGGCTTCGCCCGACGCGAGCAGCACCAGGCCGCGCACATGATCGGCATGCACCTGCAGATGTTGATCGTTGAAGCTCTCCGCCGGCGGCAGTATTTCGAGAGCAATGTCGAACTCGCCGGCCTGCAGACTGGCGCGTGCCGCGGATATTGCCCGCGCCGCTCTTTTCGCGGGGTCCTCGGTCAGGGCGGTCGATCGGCGAAGGAATGCGGCGGCAGCGGCCATCCCACCGCGGGCCTGTGCGCGGTCGGCTGATGCCTCCAGCTCGTTCGCGACCTGTTCGTCGGGGCCGACCGTGCCGGCCGCAAGATGCCAGGCGTGCCGATCGGCGTCCTCGGTGCGATCCAAGGAGTCTGCAAGGGCGAGATGGGCGCGCCGGCGGTCATCGGCCGATGCGGATCGATAGGCGGCGGATCGCACGAGCGGATGCCTGAACCGGACATGCTCGTCGAGCGTGAATAGCCCTTCGGCGTCAATGACTGAGGCGGCCTCCGGATCCAGCGACAGTCGGCGCGCGGCTCGCCAGACAAGGAGGACATCGTCGCCGGGTTCCGCGGCCGCGACGAGGGCGAGCATCTGCGCATTCGACGGAAGCCTGCGGAGTCGCTCGACGAAGGCATCCTCGATCGACTCTGCGAGCTCCCCAGCGGCCGGCGGCCCGACCGCGCCGGGAAGCTGGGACGGACTCAGTCGGCGGGGAAGTTCGAGAAGCGCCAATGGGTTACCGTGCGCCTCGGCAAGGAGCCTGTCCCGCGCCCCCCGGTCCAGCCTGCCAAGGATGACCGATCCCAGCAGCTCCCGTGCGTCTGCGTCATCCAGTCCTTCGAGGTACATGACGGGAAGGCCTCGCAGGTTGCCGTCGGACGCGGGAGTCCGCATACCGAAAACCACCGCGACGGACTCGCCGAGGAGCCTGCGCGCCATGAATCCGAAGGCCTCCTGCGATGCCCGGTCGAGCCATTGTGCGTCATCGATGACGCACAGGAGCGGTCTGCTCGCGCCCGCTTCGGACAGGAGGCTCAGACCACCAAGTGCGACCAGGAATCGGGATGGCGTCTCTCCCTTGGTGAGCCCGAGCGCCACTTCGAGTGCAGCACGCTGTGGTGGCGGGAGCGCAGGAAGGCCGTCGAGAAGCGGGGCGCAGAGCTGTTGGAGCGCCGCAAATGGCAGCTCCATCTCTGACTGGACTCCGGTGGCCACGACGACTTGGAAGTCCGCTGCCTGCTCAATGCAGTACCGAAGCAGCCGACTCTTGCCGACGCCGGCTTCGCCGCGCACGACGAGTACCGACCCGAGGCCGCCGCGCACCGTATTCAGCACTCCGTCGAGCACGCTGCGCTCCGCAATCCTCCCCAGGAATGCGGGCTCATGAGGTGGCTGTATCGGCAAGATGCCATCCCGGATTCTTCGTCGGCACGGTTCGGCGGCGCGCCCGGCGAGAACCAGTTTCGCGGAAGGCATGTCTCGGGTCCATACCGCGCCGGGTCGGGTGGCCGACACCGCGGACGGGCGCGCTGTCTGCCGCGCATCGGTGGAAACCCCGGGGTCGACTACGGACTTCAAGGGCGCGCTCGCCGCTCGTGCCTGTGAGGCTCGGCGCGTTCCGATCATCACCACTGCGGGAGGTCGACATGCCTGGACTCAGCGTCTCTGCCGACAGGGTGAGCTGCGCAACCGATCCGCCCCCGATCGTGGCGGCCGGCCTTGAAGACGCAGCGAGGATCTTCCTCGCCGAGCGCAGCCGTCTGCTTGGTGTGGCCTACCGAACCGTCCATGACCTCTCGACCGCAGAGGACGTCGTGCAGGATGCGTGGGTCCGGTGGCAGCGGACCGACCGTGGTGAGATCCGAAACCCGGCGGCGTTCCTGACGACGACCACGACGCGTCTCGCGATCAACGTCATCGAGTCGGCGCACCATCGCCACGAGGTGTCGCTCCCACCCGACTGGTTGCCGCATCGGGGGGACAAAGAGACCGGCGACCTCGCACGCACCTTCGAAGTCGAGCAGGCGTTGACGACGTTGATGTCGAGACTGAGCAGGCCCCAGCTCGCGGCCCTGCTTCTGCGCAAGTGCTTTGACTTCGCGTACGGGGAGGTCGCGAAGATCTTGGGTACGACTCCTTCCAACGCCCGTCAACTCGTTCGGCGCGCGCAGATCAATGCGTCACGCGCTCAGGAACATCGGGTGGAGATTGGCCGGCGCCGGCGGATGACCGCAGCGTTCGAGGATGCGGCCGAGACGGGCGACCTCACGTCTCTGATTCAGGTCCTCGTCCCGTAGGCAGCGCGGCCGCTCGCCGAGCTGCGCGATCCTCTATCGCGACCTCCTCCGAGTAGGTGGCTGAGCGCGCGTCGTAGTTCGGCTCGGGAGGAGCGGCCATCGAGCGCGACGCCGTCAGTCTCCTGATCCGCACCGCCGCTCTCGTCCTCCCTTACAAGCTCGCCATCCAGACCACGCGGATCCCTCTCGCTGGATGCCGGGGCTAACAGACGCCACCGGCCGAAACGCCTCTACCCAAAGGCCCACCGCGACCTCGTCCACCACGAGGCTGCCGCTCGGTTGGCGCCAAAGGTGGCCTCGAGCTTGGCCGGGGAGCCATGAGGGTCGCCTCGGGGCCGGCCCGTGAGGACACGCTCCCTGACTCGCCAGCGTCACAAAGTCACTCGCACCGACACCTTCTAGCTATGACGGCGGCCGTCGCTGCGCCTTCACCAAGGAGGTGTTCTACGCCGATGACGACAGTCGTCAAAGCCGAGTCTGACATCCGGGTTCACGACCACACGACCGCCGCCGGGGCAGGTCGGCGCAGGCCGATGTCCTTGGCGACACGAACCGGTCCTCGCAGCGGGCCCGGCAGGACTTCGAGATCCTCGTGCTCTTGCCCCCTCAGCTGCCGGTTCACCTGCGTCGACGAGCCCCGGTCATCGTGCGGCGCATCGACACGACGTTGGGTGCCCTCAGGTTCAACGGGGCGAGGGCGCTTCCTGGTCGCGATCGATGCAGCGCAACGCCACCACCACCGTGCGCCGCGCCGGGTGGCCCGGCGTGCCCTGGCACCGATGGGCGCCGGCCAGGCGCGCCCGTAGCCGTGACCTGTCGCTGGCGTTCAAGCCGCGGATGCTCTCGGCGGCGCGACGAAGTGCATGTTCACGAGCGGCCGCCTCGCGCACCTCGGCCAGGCCGTGGTGCGCTCGGGCCTGAGCCCAATCCGATGACCGTGGGCGAAGTCGCGCGAGATCCTGGGTCAGCTGCCTGAGCCTGTCACAAGCAGGTCGGCTGCCCTGTCGTACCTAACGACGCGCGGCGCAGCACGCTGCAGACACGAGGGAGAGGGAAGCGATGAAGATCGTCGTCATTGGTGGCACCGGGCTGATCGGGTCGAAGCTGGTGGCCAAGTTGATAGAGCACAGACACCAGGCGCTGGCGGCGGCACCGAACACCGGCGTCAACACGCTCACTGGCGAGGGGCTGACCGAGGTCATGGAGGGTGCCGACGTCGTGATCGACGTTGCCAACTCGCCGTCGTTCGAGGCAACGGCCGTCATGGACTTCTTCAAGACCTCGACGCGCAACGTGATCGCCGCGGAGTCCGAGGCGGGGGTGAGGCACCACGTCGCGCTTTCCATCGTGGGAACCGAGCGGATGCCGGAGAACTCCTACTTCGCAGCCAAGCTGGCCCAGGAGGAGCTGGTCCGGAGGTCGGGCATCTCCTACTCAGTGGTTCATGCGACGCAGTTCTACGAGTTCGTCCCCGCGATCGCGGACGCGGGCACGGTCGGCTCGAGTGTGCACATCGCAGCGGTTGCCTGGCGGCCGATTGCCGGTGACGACGTGGCCACCAACGTAGCTCGCACCGCCGTGGGCAAGCCGCTCAACGGGCGAATCGAGGTCGCCGGGCCGCAGGAGTACCGGATGGACGAGTTCTTCCGCATGGCGCTCGCGGCACGTCGCGACCCGCGCGAGGTGGTGACCGACCCGCACGCGCAATACTTCGGCTCGGAGCTGTCCGAGAGGTCCCTGGTCCCGATCGGTGAGGCGATATTCGGCGAGATCCACTACGACGACTGGTTCGCCTCGAACAATCCGACGGGAGGCGCGATGAACGAGAAGGAGTTCCTGCACACCCTAGAGGTGGACGTCAAGACGCGGCTCGACATCGTCGATTCGACTCTGACTGAGGCCGAGGCCGAGGTCGCCAGCCCGCCGGCGGAGTGGCTGTTCGACCCCACAGAGGTCGTCGAGGAGGATGTCGCGCTGCGCAGTCTTCTCGGCGCGGTCAAGTCTCTCGAGGCGGACTCCTCGGTGACGCGTCCCGACCAGTGACGCAGCGACCGACGACCTCGAGGAGGCGGCCGCGCAGCGATCCGCTCGTTCGCCTCCTCATCCGCAGCCGCCAAGACGATCCGGGCACGCCCGCCAGACCAGCGGGGCCGCCGTCGACCGCGTCAACCGCACCAGCTCGGCCCTATCGCCAACACGCGGAACCAAGGCCGGGGCAGGACGATTCGCCATGCGGATGAACCGCACTGAACTGCAGCGCCCAGGTGCTCAGGCTAGCCGTGCGGGCCGGTCTTGAAAGCCTTCCTCCGCAGGCAACCGTGGCGCGGTGTGCGACGTCGATGGGACAGCGGAATCAGCGGACTTTGCCGAGGCGCTCGACAACAGTGGTCGTGCGACGGCACATCGGCACGACCGCTCGGCGGCTACTTGTTTCATTGACGGCAGGACCGGTGCCTGCGCAGGCTCTGGTTCAGGTGCCCGGGTTCGTCGCTCTCAACC
>NZ_BAAGRF010000013.1:0-372832 GCF_054783095.1 Intrasporangium mesophilum
CCGAACGCCTCTTCACCCCCGCCCAACGCCACGCCCTGGCCCGCCGCGACCACGGCTGCTCCTACCCCGGCTGCACCATCCCAGCCCAATGGACCGAAGCCCACCACATCACCCACTGGGCCGACGGCGGCCCCACCGACCTGACCAACGGCGCCCTCCTCTGCGGCCGACACCACACCCTCGTGCACCAACGCAACCTCACCGCCACCACCACCGACACCGGCATCACCTGGCACCTCTAGCTGCCCCGCCCCACACCCCGCCCACCGCCGGCGGGGCCCCAGGCACGCCCATCGGCATGCCTCGTGCACGGCGCGCACGGGCCGGTCGCCGGCGCCGCCCTGGCATGCCTTCGGGCTACAGCCGGCGCAGCGGCCCCATCGCCGGCATGCCTTCGTGCCGCGTCCTGTGCAGGAGGTCTGTCGCCAGCGTAGCCCCGACATGCCTTCGTGCCGCATCAGGTGCAGGAGGCCCGCGCCAGCGCTGCCCCAACGTGACGACGGCCCGTCGCACTGCGCGCCACGTCGCAACCACGGCACCCGCCGGAGCCACCATCGCCTGGATCCGACGGGCGCCGCGGTCTAGGCATCAGTCGTCCGCCGATGTCATCCCTCAGTCCGCAGGAGTCGCGAGAACCCGCGCCGGGGTCATTGGCAAGCGACGGACTCTCCTCCCGGTCGCGGCATACACGGCGTTGCCGATCGCGCCGCCGATGGTTCCGATGGTCGGTTCACCAGCGCCCCAGGCGGGCTGGTCCGGCCTGTCGATGAGGATGCACTCGATCGGCGGCACGTCGTTGAAGCGGATCGGGGCATAGCCATTCGCGCCCTCCCAGGTGACGCTGGTGACGCCTTCTGGGCTGAAGGCGACTTCCTCGCGTAGCGCTCGGCTGATGCCCTGAATGACGTTGCCCTCGATCTGGTTGCGCAGACCGTCGGGGTTGATGATCAGGCCGCAGTCGTGAGCGACAACGACCCGGGTGACCCGGACCGCTCCATCGGCGCCGACCGTCACCTCGACGTAGGCAGCCGCGTAGGCCTCGACGCGCTCATACTGCTGGAAGCCGAGCCCGGCGCCGTCGCCGTCGCCGCCGGGCGGCCGCGACCTCCAGGCATCCGCGATGGCCTGCAGGACCGCCGTGGCCCGCGGGTCGTCAGCGAGCAGCTCGAGACGAACCTGGAGCGGGTCAAGTCCGGCAGCGTGGGCGACCTCGTCGAGGAACGACTCGTTGGCGAAGGAGTTCGAGAAGCCACCGAGCGACCGCAGGGCCGTGGTCCGCAGGAAGGTGTGGGTCAGCGGAGTGCTGGCGCGGCGCGAGGTCGGTCCGGTCGTCGCGAAGCTCTTCACGAGCTTGGAGTCGGTCAGGTGGTTGGGGATCGCGTAGGTCACCGGCTCGTTACGACCCGAGGAGTTGCGTGAGTTGGCAGGCAGGTCCGCCGGCAGGTTGCCCATCAGCGTGCCGGCCAGCAGGGTGCCGGGGTTGTTTCCGCCGGGTCGGCTGTTGGCGGTCAGCGCATAGAGCCGGTGGTGCCAGGCGACCACCTTGCCATCGGTCACGCCGGCCTCAAGGTCGTGGGCGGCAGCCTCGCCCAGCGGCTCCCAGCCGTGCTCGTTCTGCCGAGTCCATTGCACACGCACCGGGCGGCCCACCGCTTGCGACATCACAGCCGCGTCGGCCGCGACGTCGTCGGCACCGTTGTGTCCGTAGCAGCCCGACGCCTCGACGTACTTCACGTGGACCGTGGTCACGTCGACGTTGCCCCCGTAGAGCAGCGTCGCGATCGCGCCGCGGAGGTTGTGCACCCCCTGCGTGCCAGACCAGATGGTCGCAAGGACGCCGGTCTCGGGGTCGGGTTCGGACCGGACGTCGGCGACGGCGCACGAAGCACCCATCGAGGCGTGCATCTGGTACGGCGTGAAGTAGGTCGCGCTGAGCTTGCGCGCCGCGCCGGAGTATGCCGCCCCGAAGTCGCCCGTGGCCACGTCGACGAACGTGCCGTAGTGGTTCTCGGGTTTGCGCAGCTCGGCTTCGAGGCTCGCCATCGGCGCCAGACCGGGGCCGGCCGTCCACTGCACGACGAGGCCGGTGGCGGGAGCGGCAGCCAGCGTCGCGGCGTACTCGTTGTCAGCCACGACCCCGACGAAGTTGCCTTTCTGGACGACCGCGACGAAGCCCGGGATCGCCTGCGTGCGGGCGAGCGACTCAGGTGTGATGCCGGCGAACTGCGCGTTGCGGCCGGCCGGGCGGATCAGCCGGCCGTGCAGCATTCCCGGGAGCGTGACGTCGGCGACGTACTCGAAACGGGCGAATACCTTGTCCGGCAGGTCGACTCGGGGCACATCGGTGCCGACGACGCGGTACTCGGAGGGTGGCAGCGTCGGCGCAGTGTCGGACGTGGTCAGCAGCACGTTCGCGCGGGCGAGCAGCCGCTCGTACGACACCGACCGGTTGGTCCCGCGGACGACGAACTTGCCCGCCTCGGAGGTGAGGTCGTCAGCGGGGACGCCGAGGTAGTCGGCCGCAAGATGGCGCAATGCGACGTATGCCGTCGCGGCGGCTCTCCGCAGGAGCGGCCCGCCGTCCTGGATCGACTTGCTGCCAGCGGTCAGGGCCGACGGCGTGAGGATGGTGTCGCCCTGCACGAAGTCGACCCGCTGCATGCCCAGGCGGAGCTCCTCGACGACGATCTGCGTGAGTGCGGTCTGTGTGCCGGTGCCTAGCTCGACCCGGGCGCTGTAGATCGTCGTCCGGCCTGCGGTGAGGATGAGCCAGGCGTCGTCAGAACTCGCGTGCGTGGTCGGATCGACGCGAAGCTCGCCTGGGCCGGGGGTGTTCTGCGCCTCGGCCGCGGGGACGCCTAACGCGGTGCCGAGGGAGAAGCCGACAACGATCGCGCCGGTCCCCGTCAGCATGACGCGGCGGGAGATATCGATGGAGCCCACGCCCCTCACCGCCCGGTCATCTCGGCTGCGGCGGCGTGGATGGCGTCCAGCATGCGCGGGTGCGCACCGCAGCGACACAGGTAGTTGAACGTGTAGCCCGGTAGCGAGCCCGACAGGAAGTCGGCGATCTCCGCGCGGGATGGTGCATCGGTAGCACCGTCGGCGATCCGCTGCTCGAGCCAACCGATGGCACCCATGACAACCCCGTTGACGCAAAACGCACACTGGGCAGCCTGCTTGTCGACAAAGGCGGACTGCATCGGATGCGGCGCCTCGGGCGTGCCGAGCCCATCAAGGGTGCGAACCTGCGCGCCCTCGGGGACGGTGTTGAGGCGCACGACGCACGACCGCATGATGGCGCCGTCCACCAGCACGGTGCACGCGCCGCACTGCGCGATGCCGCACCCGAACCGCGGGCCGCGTTGGGCGAGCCGCTCGTGAAGAACATAGAGGAGGCGTTCGGTGTCGTCCGGGACGGTGACGGTCACCGGCTCGCCGTTGAGCTCGAAACTGCGGACCAGTTGGCTAGGCATGGATGGTTCCTCCCTTTTCGACACGGTGAAGGCTGTTCCCTGGAGCCTTCGTACGGGCACTCCGAAGGTGAACAGCCGTTTCACGGCAGGTGGCTCTTTCTCAGAGGTGTCGCAGCCCCTAGAGACGTCGCCGGGGAGGAAAAGGATCAATCGGTCATAATCAGGGGCCGATGGACGAGGTTGACCATGCCCCGGCCGACCGCGAGGCAGGCCCCGTTCTCAGAGCCCGACCTCGGCGACGCCCGTGAACGGGCATCACTCCTTCCGAGGATCAGCGGTCAGGACCGGGGGCGTGGCACGAGGTTGTCCATGCCGCCGTCGACCGCGAGGCAGACCCCGTTCGTCGAGCCCGACCTCGGCGACGCCAGGTACGCAACGGCACCCGCGACCTCCTCGGCCGACACGAGACGACCATGCGGCTGGCGTGCGTTGAGAGCCGCACGCTCTGCCGCTGGGTCCTCCGCCTTGTCCAGAAGCCGGGCGACCCACGGCGTGTCGGCCGTGCCGGGGGCGACCGCGTTGACGCGGATGCCCTCCTGCAGGTGGTCGGTCGCCATGGCTCGAGTGAGCGCGTGCACCGCGCCCTTGCTGGCCGAGTAGAGCGCCCGCTGGGGCAGGCCCTGGGTCGCCGCGATGGAGCCGGTGTTGACAACGGCCGCGCTGGGCGAGACGCGCAGATACGGGAGTGCGGCGCGCGTCACGCGCACGATGCCGACGACGTTGACATCCCACACCCGGTGCCACTCGTCGTCCGGGTTGTCGCCGACGGCACCCTGGGCTCCGATGCCCGCGTTGTTGACGACGACATCGAGCCGTCCGAAACGTCCGACCACTGCCTCGACGGCAGCGCGCACGGAGTCGTCGTCGCCGACGTCACAGCGCGCGACAGCAACCGCGTCGGTCTCGGTCACGCCGGTCGGATCAAGGTCGAGGATGCCGACCCGGGCACCACGGTCGACCAGCTCGGCGACCACCGCTGCGCCGATGCCCGACGCTCCGCCCGTGACGACGGCAACCATCCCATCGAAGTCCTTCATGCTGCTCCTTTGAAGTGAGAATGCTTGCGGCTCAGACGAACTGCTGACGGGACCGGCCCAATCCGTCGATCTCGATCTCGCACACGTCGCCGGCCGCGAGATAGGGGAACCGGCCCGAGAGCCCGACGCCTTCCGGCGTCCCGGTGAGCACCAGGTCGCCGGGCTCGAGCACGAGGAACTGGCTCAGGTGATGCACGATCGTCGCGACGTCGAAGATCATGTCAGCGGTCGAGGAGTCCTGGCGCGGCGAGCCGTTGACCCAGCTGCGCAACCGGAGATCCTGGTGTTCGACCTCGTCCGGCGTGACGAGCCAGGGCCCGGTCGGGCTGAAGCCGGCGCAGCACTTGCCCTTGCTCCACTGGCCGCCGGACACGGCGAGCTGGAAGTGGCGCTCCGAGATGTCGTTCGCGGCCACAAAGCCGGCCACATGCGCTAGCGCATCCTCGGGCGAGTCGAGGTAGGAGGTCCTGCGCCCGATGACGACACCGAGCTCCACCTCCCAGTCGGTCTTCATGCTGCCCCGTGGGATCGGCACATCGTCGTCCGGGCCGACGACCGTGTTGGGCAGCTTGAGGAACAACACGGGCTGCTCCGGCGGCAGCGACCCTGACTCGGCGGCATGGGCGGCGTAGTTCATACCGATACAGAGCACGGCACCCGGCCGACCGATCGGGGCGCCTCGCCGCAGCCCGCCGACGTCCAGCGGCGCGAGGTCGGCCCGGGCGCCTGCGAGGTGCTCGAGCCCGTCGTGCGCGAAGAACGCCGGACCGAAGTCGTCCGCCAGCTCCGGCCGCGCGGCCAGCGCGGGACGGGCGTCCCTCCAGAGGCCGTCGTGCAGCACCGCGGGGATCTCCGCGCCGATGGGGCCGAACCGAGCAAGTCTCACAACAGACCTCCGACGTCGTTGGCGTGAACTATGGATGCACGTGGATGAGGCATGGGGAGCCATGCCGCCACCCGGCGCAATATTGGCACTTGACGCACCCTAAAGATCGGATGTTTCATAGCGCAAGCCCACTCGACGAGGAGAGACATGAGCCGGTTCATCGCCCTGCAGACTCACGACGTGCGTTTCCCGACGTCGCTCATGCTGGACGGGTCCGACGCGATGAACCCCGACCCTGACTACTCCGCGGCATACGTCCGGCTCGTGACCGACGCCGACGACGGCCTCGAGGGCCACGGCTTCGTCTTCACGATCGGCCGGGGCAACGACATCCAGGTCGCCGCGATCGAGACGCTGCGCGAGTACCTCGTCGGCGAGGAGACCGAGCCGATGCTCGAGGACATGGGGGCCACGTCCCGGCGCTTCGTCCACGACTCCCAGCTGCGCTGGCTCGGCCCGGAGAAGGGCGTCATGCACATGGCCATCGGCGCCGTGCTCAACGCGCTGTGGGACCTCAAGGCCAAACGCGCCGGGCTGCCCCTGTGGCAGCTGCTCGCGACGATGACGCCAGAGCAGATCGTCGACTGCGTCGACTTCCGCTACCTCACCGACGCACTCACCCGGGACGAGGCCATCGCCATTCTGCGGGCGGCAGAGCCCGGCCGGGCCGAACGCACCGCGCGGCTGACCGAGCGCGGGTACCCGGCATACACCACCACCCCCGGCTGGCTCGGCTACGACGACGCCAAGCTGGAGCGGCTCGCCAAAGAGGCTGTCGCACAAGGGTTCTCACAGATCAAGCTCAAGGTTGGCGCAGATCTCGACGACGACCGCCGCCGCCTCGAGATCGCGCGCGCGGCTGTCGGCGACGACATCCGCATCGCCATCGACGCCAACCAGCGCTGGGACGTCCCAGAGGCGATCCGGTGGGTGAGCGCCCTCGACGCGCCTGACATCGCCTGGGTCGAGGAGCCGACCTCCCCGGACGACGTGCTCGGCCACGCCGCGATCGCCAGGGCCCTCGCCCCGATACCGATCGCGACGGGCGAGCACATGATGAACCGCGTCCTCGCCAAGCAGTTCCTCCAGGCAGACGCCATCCAGGTCCTCCAGATCGACGCGACGCGAGTCGCCGGAGTCAACGAGAACCTCGCCATCCTCCTGCTTGCCGCCAAGTTCGGCGTTCGGGTGTGCCCGCACGCGGGCGGTGTCGGCCTCTGCGAGGCCGTGCAGCACCTGTCGATGTTCGACTACGTCGCCGTCTCGGGCACGACGGACGGGCGAGTCATCGAGTACGTCGACCATCTGCACGAGCACTTCGTCACGCCGGTCGTCATCCGCGATGGCCACTACCTGGCTCCGACCACCCCGGGGGCCTCCACCGAGATGCACCCTGCGAGCATCTCCGCGTACGAGATCCCTCCACGTTCATGAGCCTTCCGATGAGTCCGCCGATAAGTCTGCCCTCGGGCCTTCCCGTCCGGTCCCTCACCCTCGGCACCGCCACGCTGGGCAACCTCGGTCGCGTGATGAGCGACGCGGAGGCTCAGATCGTGCTCGAGACGGCCTGGGAGTGCGGGATCCGGTCCTTCGACACGGCACCCCACTACGGCCTCGGGCTGGCAGAGCGACGCCTCGGCGCCTTCCTGCGGGGTATGCCGCCAAGCGAGGTGCGCGTGTCCACCAAGGTCGGGCGTCTGCTGCGTCCCAACCCCGGCGGGGCCGAGCGCGACCCCGACCTGTTCGACGTGCCGGGCGACCTCACGCGGGTCTGGGACTTCACCGCGGCCGGGGTGCGAGCGTCGCTGTCCGAGTCGCTGGACCGGTTGGGCCTGGACCACGTCCACACCCTCTACCTGCACGACCCGGAGAAGTCACCCGACGCCGCAGCTGCCATCGACCTGGGCCTGCGCGCCCTCGAAGAGCTGCGCGACGAACGCGTCGTGACCCGCGTCGGCGTGGGCTCCATGGACGAGTCGGCGCTGCTCGCCGGCGCTTCGCACGAGGTCACGGACGAGCTGATGGTCGCCGGGCGGCATACCCTCATCGACCACACCGCCACTCGGAGCCTGCTCCCCCTGTGCCGCGAGCGCGGCATCGCCGTCGCCGCGACCGCCGTCTACAACTCGGGGCTGCTCGCGACCCGGCGGCCCTCGGGCACGTTCGACTACACCGCCGCGCCTGCCGACCTCGTAGCCCGAGCCCAGCGACTCGCCGACGTATGCGAGGCGCACGGCACCGACCTGCCCACGGCCGCGCTGCACTACGCCGCCCTCGACCCCGCGGTCACCTCGGTCGTGTTCGGCGCCCGCACCCCTGACCACGTGCGGGAGAACGTCGAACGGGCCGCCGCCACCCCCGACCCGGCGCTGTGGCAGGCGCTCGCCGCCGAGGGCCTGCTCGGGGAGCGCAGCCACGAGGTGACCACGTGACCGCGGACGAGCTGCGTCTCGACACGCACCTGCACCTGTGGGACCCCGCCCTCGGCGTCTACACGTGGCTCACGCCGGACCACGGACCGCTGTATGCCGCATTCACCCCCGAGCGCGCCGAGGCCGAGCTGCGCTCGGCGCGAGTCGACCGGGCCGTGCTTGTCCAGGCGGCTGACTCCGCCGCCGACACCCGCGCGATGCTGGCGGTCGCGCAGGCCCATGACTGGGTCGCCGGCGTCGTCGGCTGGGTCGACCTCGAGGACCCGGATGGTGCTGAGGCGTCTCTGGCCGAATGGGCTGCGTCACCGGCATTCTGCGGCATCCGGCAGCTCGTCCACGACGACCCACGTGACAACGTGCTTGGCCTACCCGGTGTGCAACAGACACTGAAGATCCTTGCTGCTCAAGGGATCCCGCTCGACGTGCCAGACGCGTTCCCGAGGCAGCTCGAGGGCGCGCGCCGGGCGGCACAGGCTGTCGACGACCTCGTCCTGGTCGTGGACCACCTCGCCAAGCCCCCACGCGGCACCAGTGACCTGGACGCCTGGGAGCGAGCGGTGCGGGACGTCGCCCAGCACGAGAACGTCGTCGCCAAGGTGTCCGGACTGGAACTGGCCGGCCAGCCCTGGTCTACCGAGGCAGTTCGCAGCGTCTGGGACATCGCACTCGACGCCTTCGGGACCTCTCGTCTGATGTTCGGGAGCGACTGGCCGATCACCGTCACCGGATCGGGTTACGCAGGCACTGTGATGGTCCTCGGCGAGCTCATCGGCGAGCTGAGCCCGGACGAGCAGGAGGACCTGTGGTGGCGCACCGGATCACGCACCTATCGACTGGGACTTGATCCCGCCTGACCTTCCAGCGGCTCGCACCACTGAACGATTCCAAGGATGTGATCGGATTGCTGCAAGGAGTGAACCCGCTCCTGACCGGGCCCGTGCTGCTCCACCTCGACGCGATGGGGCACTCGGACTCTGTCGCCGTCGTCGACGCGCATTTTCCGGCGGCTCGTCTGGGCCGGGTCGTCATCGACCTGCCGGGCACGACCTCGCCCGAGGTGCTCGCGGCGGTCCGGTCGGTGCTGCCGCCCGACGACACCCCCGCGCTGGACCTCATGACCTCAGGCGACGGCTCGGTGCTCGCGGTGCAGGAGCAGCTCGCGACGGCAGCCGGAGCGGCGCTCGACGACGTGCGGTTCGTCGACCGCTTCGACTACTACGAACTCGTCAAGCAGGCCCACCTGGTGCTGCGCACCGGCGAGACTCGCGTGTACGGGAACGCCGTCTACCGCAAGGGCCTCGTGACCCAGGCACAGACCGAGGCCACCCGGTGACGGGCTCCAGCGTGATGGGCTCCAGCGTGACGGGCTCCAGCGTGACGGGCTCCAGCGTGACGGGCTCCAGCGTGACGGGCTCCAGCGTGACGGGCTCCAGCGTGACGGGCTCCGCCAGCAGTGGCCCGGCCGTGCTGCTCGAGCTCGAGGGCGTCAGCAAGGGGTTCCCCGGCGTCCAGGCGCTGCGCGACGTCCATCTCGATCTCCGCCACGGGGAGGTGCTCGCGCTCGTCGGTGAGAACGGCGCGGGCAAGTCGACGCTCATGAGGCTGCTCTCGGGCATCTATGCGCCGGACGCCGGACGGTTCCGCCTCGCCGGACAGGAGTTCACGCCGGAGAGCCCCAAGCATGCCGAGGACCTCGGGATCAGCATCATCCACCAGGAGTTCAACCTCATGCCCGACCTCACGGTCGCGCAGAACGTGTTCATCGGCCGCGAGCCGCGCCGCGCCGGCTTCTTCACGCGGGACCGTGAGCTGAACGTCGCGGCAGGCGACCTGCTCGACCGCCTGGGCCTGGCCCTCGACCCGAGGGTTCTGGTCGGCTCGCTGACCGTCGCCAAGCAGCAGATGGTCGAGATCGCCAAGGCCCTGTCGCACGACGCCCGGGTCCTCATCATGGACGAGCCGACCGCTGCCCTCAACGATGCCGAGGTCGAGGTGCTGCACGGTCTGATCCGGCGGTTCGTCAGCCCCACGACCGGCGTCATCTACATCTCCCACCGGATGGACGAGCTCAAGGAGATCTCGCAACGCATCACCGTGCTGCGCGACGGAAGCTATGTCGGCACGGTCGACACCGCGGGCACCTCGCTCCCCCAGGTCATCTCGATGATGGTCGGACGCACTATCCAGACCGAGGCACGACCCGAGAACGTCCGCGACGACCGTGAGCCGGTCCTCGAGGTGCGCGGGCTGTCGACCAAGTCGCTGCTGCGCGACGTCACCTTCGAGCTGCGCCGGGGCGAGATCCTCGGCTTCGCGGGCCTCATGGGCGCCGGCCGCACCGAGGTCGCCCGGGCGCTGGTCGGCGCCGACCCGGTGAGCGCAGGCAGCGTCACGCTCCGCGGGAGCCAGGTCCAGATCGCCAACCCCGCCAGGGCGGCGGAGCTCGGCATCGGCTACCTCTCCGAGGACCGCAAGCGCCTGGGTCTCATGCTCGAGCAGTCGGTGCAGACCAACATCGCGCTGTCCTCGCTCGCCGACCGGTTCTCCCGGAGGGGGTTCGTCAGCGACAAGGCGGTCGCTGCCGCGGCGGCGCAGTCGGTGGCAGGTCTGGCCATCAAGACCCCGTCGACCCGCCAGGCGGTGCGCAACCTCTCCGGCGGCAACCAGCAGAAGGTCGTCATCGCCAAGTGGCTGACCAAGGACTGCGACGTGCTCATCTTCGACGAGCCGACCCGCGGCATCGACGTCGGCGCCAAGGAGGAGATCTACCGTCTCCTGAACGACCTTGCCGCGCAAGGGAAGTCGATCATCATGATCTCGTCCGAGCTGCCCGAGGTGCTGCGCATGGCCCACCGGGTCGTTGTCATGAGCGAGGGCCGCATCACCGGAGAGCTGTCGCACCACGAGGCGACGCAGGAGCGCGTGATGCACCTGGCCACCCTGCGACCAGACGAGCCAGACGAGCCAGACGAGCCAGACGAGCCAGACCAGCCAGACCAGCCCGACCAGCCCGACCAGCCCGGTGGGCCCAACGCTTCCCACGAGTCCCACGAGCCCGACCTCGACCGCACGGTCGACCCGAAGCCCGACCACACGGCATACGAGGCAGGACAGCCATGACCACTGACACCACGTCGCCGACGCGCGCCGTGAGCGCGCCACCGACCGGTCCGACCTCCACCCTGCGCGACCGGCTCCAGCAGCTGCTCGCGTTCGCCAGTCTGGTCGTCATCGGCATCTTCTTCTCGGTCGCCAGCCCGACGTTCCTGACCTACGGCAACATCGTCAACGTCCTCTTCTCGACCGTCGTGATCGGCCTGCTTGCTCTCGGCACGACGTTCGTCATCATCACCGGCGGCATCGACCTGTCGATCGGCACCGGGATGGCCCTGTGCGCGGTCATGGCGGGCCAGTTCATCGTCAACTGGCACATCCCGTGGCCGGTCGGAGTCCTGCTCACCATCGCCTTCGGCGGGCTCATCGGCCTCGTCAACGGTGTCAACGTCGCCCGACTGGGCCTGCCGCCCTTCATCGCAACCCTCGCGATGATGCTCGTCGCGCAGGGCCTGGCCCTGGTGGTCTCGCACAGCGCGCCCATCTACTTCAACGACTCCCCGGGCTACCTCCAGCTGTCGACGGGCAACCTCATCCCCGGGGTGAACTTCCCCAACGCCGTCCTCGTGCTCATCATCGCGACCATCGTCGCCGGCATACTCATCCGCCGCACCATCCTCGGCCGCTACACGTTCGCCATCGGCAGCAACGAGGAGGCGACCGCGCTCTCGGGCATCAACGTCGCCCGGTGGAAGATCGTCATCTACACCCTCGCGGGTCTCTTCACGGGCCTGGCGGGCGTGATGATCTCGGCCCGGCTCGGGTCGGCCCAGCCGGCGACCGGGGCCGGCTACGAGCTGCAGGCCATCGCGGCCGTCGTCATCGGCGGCACCTCGCTCGCCGGCGGCAAGGGGTCGATCGTCGGGACCGTCATCGGCGCCCTCATCATCTCCGTGCTCAACAACGGGCTGCAGCTCATGTCCATCCCCCAGGAATGGCAGAACGTCATCCTCGGGGTCGTCATCCTCGTCGCCGTCTACGCCGACATGGCACGCAAGCGGGCGGCGACCTGATCTCCGGTGCGAGCCGGAAAACCCACGGCCAGCTGGCCATTCACCACGGTAAGAAACCCACTGTAGAAAGTGAGTACCACCATGCGCAGACGTCATGTCCTGACGGCCGCGGCAGTCTCCGCGCTCGCCCTCGCGCTCGCCGCGTGTGGCCAGAGCACTGGCAGCTCCTCGGGCTCCACCGGCGGCGCCGGCGGCGACAAGCCCTACATCGCCATCGTCTCCAAGGGCTTCCAGCACCAGTTCTGGCAGGCCGTGAAGAAGGGGGCCGAGCAGGAGGCGGCCAAGCAGGGCGCCACCATCACCTTCGAGGGCCCGGCGACCGAGAAGGAGGTCGAGGCTCAGATCACGATGCTGACCAACGCCATCGCGAAGAAGCCGGCCGCGCTCGGCTTCGCCGCGCTCGACTCCAAGGCGGCCGAAGGCCTTCTGCAGCAGGCGAAGTCGCAGAACATCCCGGTCATCGCCTTCGACTCCGGCGTCGAGTCCGACGTGCCCCTGACGACCGCTGCCACCGACAACAAGGCGGCCGCTGCCGAGGCGGCCAAGCACATGTCCGAGCTGCTCGGCGGCCAGGGCAAGGTCGCCATGGTCGTCCACGACCAGACGAGCCTCACGGGCCAGCAGCGTCGCGACGGCTTCATCGACTGGATGAAGGCCAACGCTCCCGGCATCACACTGCTGCCTGTCCAGTACGGCGACGGCGACCAGGCGAAGTCCGCCGACATCACCAAGTCGATCATCGCCGCCAACCCGGACGTCAAGGGCATCTACGGCTCCAACGAGGGCTCGGCCATCGGCGTCGTCAAGGGTGTCCAGGAGTCGGGCAAGACCGGCATCACCATCGTCGGCTTCGACTCCGGCAAGGCCCAGATCGACGCGATCAACTCCGGTCTCATGGCCGGCGCCATCACGCAGAACCCGGTCGGCATGGGCGAGGAGCTCGTCAAGGCCGCCATGAAGGCGATCAAGGGCGAGAGCCTAGAGAAGTCGATCGACACGGGCTTCTACTGGTACGACAAGACGAACATCAACGACCCGAAGATCCAGGCCGTCCTCTACCAGTGACCCCCTCCGTAGGGCAGCCGGGCGTGTCGCCGCCCCCCTTGGGCGCACGCCCGGCTGCCCTACGCTGCAAGCAGTCCCACCCACCCACAGCGCAGAAGGCTGACTCCCATGGCCGTGACCGATGAGGCGATCACCAAGATCAAGGAGATGATCGTCTCCGGCGACCTGCGGCCGGGCGACCGGCTGCCTCGCGAGGCCGACCTCGCGGACCGGCTCGGCCTGTCCCGAAACAGCCTTCGCGAGGCGGTCAAAGCCCTCTCCCTCATCCACGTGCTCGACGTCCGGCAAGGCGACGGAACCTATGTGACGAGCCTGCAGCCGTCGCTGCTCATGGGCGCGATGGAGTTCGTCGTCGACTTCCACCAGGACGACACCGTCCTGCAGTTCCTCGAGGTCCGCCGCATCATCGAGCCGGCCGCGACCGCCATGGCGGCGCTGCGCATGAGCGACGAGGCCATCGTGGCGCTGCGCGCTCAGCTCGCCGCGATCGACGAGGCGCCCTCGATCGACGACCTCGTGGCCGCCGACATGGAGTTCCACCGCACGATCGCCAACGGCTCCGGCAACCCCGTCATCGGCTCGCTGCTGGACAGCCTGACCGGCCCGACGCAGCGGGCGCGGGTGTGGCGCGGCCTGACCCAGACCGACGCCGTCGAGCGCACCATGGCCGAGCACCACGCCATCGTCGATGCCATCGCGGCCCGCGAGCCCGATGTCGCTCGGTCGTGGTCGACCGTGCACATCGCGGGCATCGAGCTGTGGCTGCGCAAGGCGCTCGGCCGGGGATCGACGACCAGCTGAGGATCAGCCGAGCTGAGGATCAGCCGAGCTGAGGATCAGCCGAGCTGGTCACGGCGGCGGGTCAGCAACGCCCGCTCGGCGGTGTTGCCCGCCAGCTCGATGGCTCTGTCGTATGCCGCCCGGGACTCCTGGTCGCGGCCCAGCCGGCGCAGCAGGTCGGCTCGGACCACGAAGTACGCGTGGTAGTCGACCAGCGCGCTCTGGAGGCGGTCGACGATCGCGAGAGCGACGTCGGGACCGTCGAGCTCCGCGACGGCAACGGCTCGGTTGAGGGCGACGATCGGCGACGGGTCGAGACGAACGAGCCGGTCATAGAGGGTCACGATGAGCGACCAGTCGGTGTCGCGGACGTCGCGGGCCTCGCTGTGCACGGCGTTGATGGCGGCCAGGAGCTGATACGGGCCCGGGGGCTGGCCCGAGGCCATGCGCTCCATCACCAGCCGATGACCCTCGGCGACCAGCACGGCGTCCCAGGCTCCACGGTCCTGCTCGTCGAGGGTGACCAGCTCGCCGGCCGGCGAGACGCGGGCGGTGTGACGAGCTTCGATCAGCAGCATCAGCGCCAGCAGGCCGGCCACCTCGCCGTCGTCCGGCAGGAGCTCACGAAGCAGCCGGGCGAGGCGAATGGCCTCGCCGATCAGGTCGTGTCGCACCGGGTCCGTGTCCGGGCCGCTCGCCAGGTAGCCCTCGTTGAAGACGAGATAGAGGACGGCCAGCACGCCGGAGACCCGTCGCGGCAGATCCTCCGCGCTGGGCACCCGGTATGGGATGCGGGCCGCCTTGATCTTGGCCTTCGCACGGGTGATCCGCTGCCCGAGGGTGGCCTCCTGCACCAGGAAGGCGCGGGCGATCTCCGCCACGGTGAGACCGCCGACCAGGCGCAGCGTCAGAGCCACGCGGACCTCCGGTGCGAGCGCCGGGTGGCAGCAGGTGAAGATCAGTCGAAGCCGCTCGTCTTCGACGGCACCCACCGGATCGGGCTGGACGTCGTTCATCAGCTGGGCCTGTATCTGCTTGTCCTCGCGCTTGGTCTCGCGCCTGATCCGGTCCAGCGCCTTGCGGCGCGCGGTGGTGACGAGCCACCCACCCGGGTTCGGCGGGACGCCATCGGCCTGCCACCGTTCGACGGCGGTCGCGAAGGCCTCTGCCGCAGCCTCCTCGGCGACGTCGAGATCGCCGAACTGCCTGGCCAGAGCGGCGACCACCCGGGCCCACTCCTCGTGGTGGGCGCGGGTGACCGCCTCACCGCTGTCGGCCGGGCTCGCCGTTCCGGCGCTGCGCTTCGCCGCCGGAACGCCCGCAGGCCCCGTCAAGGAGTCTCCAGCGGCTCGAACGGCCTCCGGAAGCGTCGCACCTCCTGCGGCCAGCCGCAGGCCTGCGCGATCCGTCCCGCCCAGTGACGCGCCGCCTCCTCGTCGGCCACCTCCACGACGGCGAAGCCGCCCAGGTGCTCCTTGGACTCGGCGAACGGACCGTCGGTGAACAGCGGCCGGCCGCTCGAGGCATCGACACTGAACACCGGCGCCTCGTCGTCCAGGCCGCCGGTGAAGATGAAGACCCCGGCAGCCTTCATCTCGTCCACCAGCGCGCGAACCGTCCTGCCCTTCTCGCGGAGCTGCTCGTCCGTGTGCTCTGGCACCCACTCGCCGTTGAAGGCGATGAGGTACTCGGTCATGGTCTCCTCCTTTGCCGGATGGCCTCCGTGGCCACCCTCCACCCTCTCCACGAACGGCGGCATCCGAATCCGACAGCGCGTTCCGGGCTCGTGCTCAGCGGTCGCGTCGAAGGCTAGCGACGCCGGAGCCCTGCGACGCCACTCCGAACTTCCGACGCCACTCCGAACTTCCGACACCACTCCGAACTTCCGACACCACTCCGAACTTCCGACACCACTGAGAACTTCCGACGCTACTCAGAACTCAGGCCAGCTGGTCGCGACGGCGGCTGAGGGCAGCGACCTCGGCCCTGTTGCCCGCGAGCCTGATGGCCTCGTCGTACGCGGCGCGCGCCTCCTGGCTACGCCCGACGCGGCGAAGCAGGTCCGCGCGGGCTGCATGGAAGGCGTGGTAGCCGGCCAGGCGGTCATCGAGCCGGTCGAGGATCGCCAGGGCAACGTCCGGGCCGTCCAGCTCGGCGACCGCGACGGCCCGGTTGAGAGCGATGATCGGCGACGGGCCGAGGCGGACGAGCTGGTCGTAGAGGGCAACGACCTGCGACCAGTCGGTGTCCCGGACGTCACGCGCTGAGGTGTGCACCGCGTTGATCGCGGCGAGGATCTGGTAACGCCCCGGAGCAGCCCCGGTGGCCAGCCGCTCGCGCACCAGCCGGTGCCCCTCCTCGACCAGTGCGGCATCCCACGCCCCGCGGTCCTGCTCGTCGAGGGGCACCAGCTCTCCGGTCGACGAGACGCGCGCATCCCGACGGGCCTCGGTGAGCAGCATCAGTGCGAGCAGCCCGGCCACCTCACCGTCGTTCGGCAGGAGGGCTCGGACCAGGCGGGTCAGCCGGATCGCCTCGGCCGTCAGGTCGTGGCGAACCGGGTCGGCCTCGGGTCCGGTCGCCAGGTAGCCCTCGTTGAAGACGAGGAAGAGCACGGCGAGCACGCCGGCGACGCGAGCCGGGAGCTCCTCCGCGGACGGCACGCGGTAAGGGATGCGCGCCGCCTTGATCTTGTCCTTGGCGCGCGTGATCCGCCGGCGCATGGCAGCGTCCTGGACCAGGAACGCGCGCGCGATCTCGCTCACGGTCAGCCCGCCGACCATGCGCAGGGTCAGCGCCACCCGCGTGTCCATCGCGAGCGCCGGGTGGCAGCACGTGAAGACCAGACGGAGACGATCGTCGTCGAGGGCGCCGCGGGGCTCAGGCCGCTCGTCGGACAGCATCTGAGCCTCCCTGTGCTTGTCGTCCCGCTTGCTCTCGCGCCGGATCCGGTCGATGGCCTTGCGGTTGGCGGTCATCGTCAGCCACGCACCGGGGTTGGGAGGTATGCCGTGGCTCGGCCACCGCTCCACGGCGGTCGCGAACGCCTCGGCCGCCGCCTCCTCCGCGATGTCGAGGTCACCGAACCGCCTGGTCAGAGCCGCGACGACCCGAGCCCATTCGTCGTGGTGGGCCTGGGTGATCGCCACCCGCGCGTCGGCCACGCTCACTGGAACGGGCGCACCTCGACCTTGCGGTTGCAGGCTTTCGATCCCTCCGCGGCGAGCTTCAGCGCGACGTCGAGGTCGGTGGCCTCGATGATCCAGAAGCCGACGAGGTACTCCTTCGTCTCCACGAAGGGGCCGTCTGTGAAGATCGCCTCACCGTCACGGTTGTCGATGACCGTGGCCGTGCTCGGCGCCCCGAGGCCACCCGCGAAGACCCAGTGGCCCGCGGCCTGGAGCCCCTCGTTGAACTCGTCGATGGCGGCCATCTCGCTGGAGGTCGCGGAGCCGGTGAGGTCGTCGATCACGGAAACCAGGTACTGCATCTTCGTCATCTCCTGTGGTTCGGGGCCGCCGTCGTGGCGGCCGCTCACCCCTTCTACGAACGCGAGCGCCCCGATCGGACACCCCTGCCGGAATCTTCTCAGGACGTCCAACCGGCCTTCCTGCTGGCCTTCCTGCCGGCCTTCCTGACGCGAACTGGCTCGCGCTGGCTCGTGCTGCCGCCCCGGACAAGTCGGGTATGCCGCTCCGGCCCGCCCGCGGGTCAGCCGAGTGCGCTTAGCCGGCGTGGGACTGCTCCTGGCCCCACGCGTTCGCGCTCAGGAACCGGCGAACGGCGAAGACCCACAGCACGCAGAGGATCGCCACGAGCAGCAGCGCCAGCAGCCAGGGCGCGGGCCGCGCCCAGCCGACCAACAGCGCCGCGGCCGCCCCGGCCCACATGGCCACGCTCACCGGCTGGTAGACGGCGGACAGCAGCCGGGCGTCTTCGAGCGTCCGCTCGGTGACGGACAGCGCGAGGAGCCCGACGGCGACGGCGCCGGCCAGCAGCCACGCGGTGCTCGCCGGTGTCCGCGACTCGTGTGCGTGCTCGATGAGGCTGACCATCGCCGCGCCGGCACCGGCGACCGACAGCGTGATGGGCAGGTGGCTGAGCAGCCAGCTCGCGATGGCGGGACCCTCGTCCCGGGGCAACCGGCGGCCGACGAGGTCGAAGTAGATCCACCACAGGCCCAGCCCGATCCACAAGGCGATCAGCCCCGTGGTGATCGTCTTGACGTCGTGCTCTGCCGACGACGTCCCGTTGACCACGCCGAACACGACCTCGCCGAGCACGATGATGGTGAACAGCCCGAACCGCTCGACGAGCGAATCGGTGGGCGGCATGCCGCGGTTGAGGCTCACCGTCGCTCGACCGAACGCGAACATGAAGGCGCACCACACGACGACGACTGCCGCCCAGGCGAGCATCCGAGGCCCGGCGGGCAGGAAGGCGCTGCCGAGGATCACGACGACCGCGACGCTCATCCCGGTCACGTAGCGACCCGTCTCCCCGACGTACTCGGGTCGGTCGCGGCGCTCCTCACGCCGCACGGTGGAGTACAGCCAGGTCACGACGGCCAGGAAGACGGCATACACGAGGGCGAAGGCCGGACCGCTCTCGTCAGCCGCGTGGCCGGTGAAGACCGCCAGCAGGGCCAGGATGGTCATCTGAGCGAAGACGACGCTGCGGGTGCGTCCGTCGTCGCGACCGTGGATCTCGATGTAGAGCGAGCCGTTGATCCACGCCACCCAGATCAGGCCGAACACGACGGCGAACTGAGCGACGGCCACAGCCGAGACATGCTCGGCGAGATGGTGCGCCGCCTGGGAGATGACGGCGACGTAGACGAGGTCGTAGAAGAGCTCGAGGAAGCTCACCGTGCGGTCGGCGACGGTGTCCCCATGAGGCCGTGGCGGACGCCAGAACCACCGCTTGAAGGCACCGCGAGTCTCGCTCGGCATGGCGGAAAGGGTAGCGGCGCCACGTCATCTCGGGGGGCGCCGAGGCTCAGCCGTCGGCGATCGCTGCGATGGCGCTGACCTCGAGGAGCGCTCCGGGCACGCCCAGACCGGCGACCCGCGCTGCGGTCACGAGGGGCGGCGCGCCCGCGCGCGCCAGCCGCGGGGCGATCGCCCCGTAGGCAGCACCGAGGTCGGCGTCCGCCGAGATGAGCACCGTCCAGGCGACGACGTCCCCAAGGGTCGCCCCAGCGGCACCGAGAGCGGTCTCGACGTTGTCGATGGCCCGCACCGCTTGGGCCGAGACGTCATCGCTCGCAACGACTTTGCCGCTCTCGTCCACACCGTTCTGGCCACCCACGTAGATCGTCGTCGCGCCGGGCGGGATGACGACGGCGTGGCTGAACGCCGGGCTCCGCACGAGACCTTCGGGCTGTAGGTATCGAATCTCCACACTCGAAGGCTGCCACGTCGCACCGACAGCGCGGGGACCAGCGAGCGTGATGACCAGCCTCGAATGCCGCCCGCCGAAGCCGGTGGATACGGCGTTGAGGCAGAGTTCACTCTCCCGATGCTGACCGGCGTCCTGCGCGTCCGGCAGCGCTGAGCGCCCGCGACACCTGGCCACGGACCGGACAGTCCGCGGACTGGCCTTGCCAGGTCGCCCGGTCTGCCTCTAGCCTCGGTCTTGCTCGCTCGTGACGACCGTCACGAATGTGTAAGACACCTGGAGAGATCAGACCCAGTGGAGACATCAGACCGGAGACGCCGTTGCTAGCTGCCGAAGTGCTCCATGGTCACCGCAGTCGCCGACTGCAGGTGCGCCCGCGACAGCGCCTCGGCACGTTCCGGGTCGCGGGCCAGGATCGCGTCCAGGATCCGCGCATGCTCGTCGACGTGGTCGCGCTGCAGCTGGGGCGTGGTTCGGAAGAGCCGGCGCAGCTGGCTGTGCAGACCGACGATGCTCGACAGCAACAGCGGGTTGCCGCTGGCCTGACCCACCGCCTCGTGGAAGGCCAGGTTGGCCGCGGACGCGCCACGCGAGTCGCGCTCGTCGAGCAGCTCTCGCGACAGGGTCAGGGTCGACCGCAGCCGGTCGGCGTCCCGATCCGTATGCCGCAGCGCCGCCAGCCGGGCGGCGAGGCCTTCGAGCGGCTCCCGCAGCTCGAGGAGGTTGCGCACCTCGTCACGGCCGAAGGGCGTCACGGCTGCGCCACGACGGGCGTTCTGCGTGACCAGGCCCTCGACGGCGAGCGTCTGGAAGGCCTCCCGGATCGTGATCCGCGACACCTCCAGCTCGTCCGACAGGTCGCGCTCGACCAGCCGCTGCCCGGGGGGCAGGTCGCCGTCGATGATCCGCTCGCGGAGGTTGTCCGCCACCTCGTCCCGGAGTGAGCGGAACCTCGATCCGAGGGTCGTGCCTGCTTCGAGTGCCATCACCAGCTCGCTTTCCCTGTTGTCAGTTCTTGCACGTCGTTCCAGATACCAGCAGTTGATCCCAGCACCTGGTCCCAGCCTCAGCAGTCTGATGAATATGGTCTACCATAGTCCAAATCCCATGGAGGGACGCATGTCCGACAGCCCGTACCGCGGCTCGCTCGTCGTCCGCAACGTACGCCTCGGCCACCAAGAGCCACCCGTCGACGTCCACATCGAGCGTGGTGTGATCGACGCAGTCGTGCCCGCCGCTGGCCGAGCGATCCCGCTCGACACGCCCGACCCGCCCGACCGTGTGGACGACGGGTGCGAGGAAGGACATGGCTCACTCATCCTTCCCGGCCTGATCGACGCACACTGCCACCTCGACAAGACGTTGTGGGGACGGCCGTGGGTGCCACACTCGGCGGGGCCGGCGCTTGCTGACCGGATCGCCAACGGTGAGGGCCGGCGCGAGGAGCTCGGAGTGCCCGGCCGTGACGCAGTCCAAGCGCTCGCCCGGCAGATGGTCGCGTGTGGCACGACGGCTGTGCGGACCCACACCGACGTCGACCCGGAGATCGGCCTGGCGGGCCTCGAGCTGGTTCGCGATGTCGCGGCCGAGCTCAGCGGCACGCTCGACATCGAGCAGGTGGCCTTTCCCCAAGGTGGGCTGCTGACCCGCCCGGGCACGGCAGAGCTGCTCGAGGCCGCACTGCGGGCAGGGCTCGCCCAGTGCATCGGCGGTATCGACCCCTCGGCCGTCGAGCGCGATGCGGTGCGACACCTCGACCTCGTCTTCGGCCTCGCCGAGACCTACGGCGCCAAGGTCGACATCCACCTGCACGAACGCGGCACGCTCGGCGCGCACGCGATGGAGCTGGTCATCGAGCGCACGCGTCGCCACGGGTTGCAGGGTCGGGTCGCGCTGTCCCATGCGGTCGCGATCGCGGAGGTCGACCGAGCCCAGGCGGACCGCATCGCGCAGGGACTCGCGCAGGAGCAGATCTCACTCGTGACCGCGACGGTCTACAACACTCTCGTGCTGCCGATCGAGCGCCTCGCCGCGCAGGGCGTCAACGTCGCCGCGGGAAACGACGGCATCCGGGACCTCTGGGGTCCCTACGGCAGCGGCGACATGCTCGAGCGGACCTACCACCTGGCTTATCGGAGTGGCTTTCGCACCGACGAGCAGATCGCCAGCGCCTTCGACGTCGCGGTGCGCGGGGGCGCCCTGGCGCTCGGCCGCGGGGTCCACGGGATCGAGCCGGGCGCTCCGGCCGACTTCTTCCTCGTCGACGCGGCGAGCATCGGAGAGGCCGTGGCCACCCGGCCGGTGCGCCGGCTCGTCGTCAAGGGCGGTGTCGTCGTCGCGCGCGATGGCGTCGCGACCGCCCCGCCTCAGGCATCCCCAGCGACGAGCCCCAACCGCCCCGGGTCGAGTGAGCGCCCAGTCCCAACCCCCCGGGTCGAGTGAGCGCCCCGCCCCACCAGCCCATCCGTATGCCGCCACGCCCCGTCGAGTGGGCGCCCCGCCCCACCAGCCCATCCGTATGCCGCCACGCCGCGTCGAGTGGGCGCCCCGTCACACCATTCACGTGACCTGTGGGGCATATGTGACCGGTGTGACGGAGCGCCCACTCGACTAGAGGGGAGGCTGGTGACGAGGAGAAGCGGGATCAGGCGCCGCGCGACCGTCTGGACCGCCTGACCGTCGCCCGAGGCGCCGCGCGACCGTCTGGACCGCCTGACCGTCGCCCGAGGCGCCCGCCGACAGCCCACGTCGCACTGCACCCACAGTCAAACCCAACAAGTAGTCCGTTATGAAATCATTTGGCCCGTTGTTGTGGTCGATGGTCGACCATATACTTACTGCCACGCACATCCCAGAAGGGGGATCACCGTGACCATTGACAGCCAGGCCGTCGCGCTGGCGGAGCACGTGCAGGAGCGCGCCCGTCGATCGGAGGCCCTGCGCGAGCTCCGTCGTCCGGAGGCCCGCCGACGCCCGTCCGAGCCCCTCGTCCTCGCGCCGAGCTGGGTCCTCACCGAAGGTCCGGACGACGAGCTCACACTGCTTCGCGACCACGAGGTCGTCGTGGTCGACAACGTCATCGCCGAGGTCCGCCCGCAGCGCGGCTCCACGGACCAGCGCATCGAGCTCACCGGCCAGCTGCTCCTGCCGGGCCTGATCTCGATGCACAGCCACGTGGCCGGCGGCCTCGTCACGAGGGGCTACGTCGAGGGCAACCTCACGCCGATGAGCAAGGTCCCCGAGCAGCGTCAGGGACGGCAGTTCCTCCACGCGATGGTCATGCTCGACGACCTGTCCACCGAGGACCTCGACGTGGTCACGGCGCTGAACCTCGTCGAGATCCTGCGCGGCGGGTGCACCACGCAGGTCGAGATGTCCAAGAGCCTCTACGCCATGCAGTCCTACGTGCGGGTCGCGCGCGAGCTGGGCGTCCGCGGCTACCCGTCCGGCGCCGTCCCGGGGATGAAGCGGATCCTGCCGATCTGGAAGCGAGGCACCGACGACTCGGTCCTGTTCGACTCCGTCCCGGACACCCTGGCCGAGATCGCCGCGAACCTCGCCTACGCACGGACCATCAACGGCGTCGACGACGGCCGGATCCGGCCGATGATGGCCCCGGCGACGAACGTCGTGCACACGCCCGAGACCTACCTCGCGATGAAGGAGGCGGCGCGCGAGCTGCACGGCCTGCACATCCACCTGCAGTCGGGCTACGGCCGGGCGCCCCAGCCCGACACCGTCGCCCTCAACCGGCTGTGGGGGCACGACGAGGTGCCGTGGCTCGAGAGCCTCGGCATCTTCGACGGCTCGGTCCGGGTGTTCGGTGCCCACCTGCTCGGCATCGACTTCGCCCGCGACCTCCCGATCCTGGCGAACGAGCATTTCACGTTCGCCAACTGCCCGTCCGGCACGGGCGCCGGGGTCACCCCGGCGCAGTGGCCCTGGCCCGAGGCTCTCGGCGCCGGGGTGAACTCCGGGCTCGGGCTCGACACGCACTCGAACGACTACATCGAGAACCTCAAGCTGGCCGTGATCTACGGCCGCATCCGAGCGGACTTCCTCGGCGACACCACCCCCGTCCCGATGGTCCGCCCCTCGGTCCACACCGCGATCGAGGCCGCGACCCGCAACGCCGCGCGCGGCCTGGGTCGAGCCGACCTCGGCCGCATCCGCGCCGGCGCCAAGGCCGACCTCACGAGCATCGACGTGAGCGGCCTGCTCGTCGGTGTCGGGACGGCCCCGCGGGAGCCGCTCAACCACCTGCTCTACGCCAACGGGCTCTCCGTGCGCAACGTCATGACCGACGGGCACTGGCAGGTCCGCGACGGCATCGCGATGGACATCGACGAGGCCCGGCTCCTCACCCGCGCAGGCGAGATCGTCACGCGCATGTGGGACGCCATGGAGGACGCCGGCGTGTTCGTCGACCAGCCCGACGAGGACTACGTCCCGGCCGCCCAGTGCGGCTGACCCGGCATACCCCCTCGTCTCCCAGCACCACAACCCGAACGTCCAGGTCCGGTGCCGCGCCCGCGGCCCGGCTAGCCGAGAGGCAGACACACAGCATGACCATCCACAACTCCCTCACGCTGACCCGCCGCGCCATCGCCGTGACCGCCGTATGCGGCGTGGCCCTGCTCGGGGCCGCGGCCTGCGGCGTCAACGAGCCGCCGACCTCGTCGTCCACGGCCAGCGCCCGGAGCGGGTTCGACGAGACCGCTCCCCTGGCCAAGCTGGTGCCCCAGAAGTACCGGGACAAGGGGTCCCTCGCGGTCGGCACGCAGCCCGACTTCGAGCCGGCCAACTTCACGCCCATCGGCGAGACCGGCATCAAGGGCTTCAACGTCGACCTCATGGAGGCGATGGCAGCCAAGCTCGGACTTCCTGTCACCTGGCAGAAGGTGCCCTTCGACCAGCTCCTCATCGGCATGCAGAGCGGCAAGTTCGACGCCGCCATCGCCGGGATGACCGACCGGAAGAAGCGCCAGGAGCAGGTCGACTTCCTCGACTACCAGTACGCCGGGACCGTGTTCATGGTCGCCAAGGGCAACCCGAAGGGGATCACCAGCGCGGTCGACGGCGGCTGCGGCATCAAGATCGGCGACGTCAAGGGCAGCGACGCCCAGCGACTCGTCGACCTCATGGCCGCGGCCTGCACCAAGGAGGGCAAGCCGCCGACGCAGCTCATCTCGTTCCCCAACAGCAGCGACAAGAACCTCGCGCTGACCTCGGGCCGCGTCGACGCGATCTTCTGGCCCGACATGGCGGTCTCCGTCATCCAGCGCGAGACCGGCAACAAGCTCGACTCCCTCCCGGTCGACTTCGAGCAGAAAGTGTTCCTCGGGGCGACGTTCAACAAGAACGACCCGGCCCTGCGGGACGCGTTCCTCGCTGCCCTCAAGGCGATCCACGAGGACGGCACCTACGCGAGCATCCTCAAGAAGTGGGACGTCGAGGTCATCAACCTGCCCACTCCCGGCATCAACCTGGCGACGAGCTGACCATGCAGACGCTCGTGCAGCCCAGCGAGAGGCACTTCGTGCGCGGGCCGGCCGAGATCGACGAGCCGGCGTCCGCGCCCGTCCGGGCGCGGCGCCGGCGGCGGTACGGGCAGCTCGTGACCGCGGTGGTCGCCGTCGCGCTGCTGGCCTGGTTCGTCTCGTCGCAGTGGTCGAACCCCAACATGGACTGGTCGGTCACCGCCCAGTACATGTTCCACCCGACGATCCTTCGAGGCGTCGGCGTCACGATCCAGCTGTCCATCCTCAGCATGCTCATCTCGATCGTGCTCGCCTTCTTCGTCGCCCTGATGATCCAGAGCGACAACCGGGTGGCCAGCACGCTCGGACGGGTCTACGTGTGGCTGTTCCGGGGCGTGCCGATGCTCGTCCAGGTGCTCCTCTGGTACAACCTCGCGGTGCTCTTCCCGACGATCCTCGGCCGGGACACGAACACGCTGATCTCCGGCTTCACCGCCGGACTCTGCGCCCTGTCGCTCGCCGAGTCGGGCTACATGGCCGAGATCATCCGCGGCGGGCTGATCTCGGTCCCGCCGGGGCAGACCGACGCAGGGGTCAGCCTCGGCCTCACCCGCAGCCAGGCCCTCCGACGGATCGTGCTCCCCCAGAGCATCCGCGTGATCATCCCGCCGACCGGCAACCAGTTCATCGGGCTGCTCAAGGCCAGCTCGCTGGTGTCCGTGATCGGCGGCAGCGACCTGCTCACCCGCGCCCAGCTCATCTACGGGCAGAACTTCAAGATCCTGCCGCTGCTCGTCGTCGCCACGCTCTGGTACCTCATCCTCGTCACCATCGCGAGCATCGGGCAGTACTTCATCGAGAAGCGGCTCAACGTGTCGCAGCCGGGCAGCCGGCGAGCGCGCCGCTCCGTCACCGGAGGTGCGTCATGACCACGACACCGGCCACGACACCGGCCACGACACCGGCCACGACACCGGCCACGACACCGGCCACGACACCGGCCACGACACCGGCCACGACACCGGCCACGACACCGGCCACGACNTCCGCCAGGCTGGCCACAACAGGGACGATGCTCCGGGTCGAGGGCGTGCAGAAGTGGCTCGGCGCCAACCACGTGCTCCGCGGCGTCGACCTCACGGTGAGCACGGGCGAGATCGTCTGCATCCTCGGTCCGTCCGGCTCGGGCAAGAGCACCCTGCTGCGCTGCATCAACCACCTCGACCCGGTCGACGGCGGCGTCGTCGAGGTCGCGGGCGAGCGGGTCGGCTACGAGCTGCGGTCCGGCGAGCTCTTCGAGCAGCGCGAGCGCAACGTCGCCCGGGCCCGGCAGCAGATCGGCATGGTGTTCCAGCACTTCAACCTGTTCGGCCACATGACGGTGCTGCAGAACGTCGTCTACGGACCCGTCAAGATCCTCGGGCGACCGCGCAAGCAGGCCGTCACGGAGGCCGAGGACCTGCTGCGCACCGTGGGCATGGGAGACAAGTCGGCGGCATACCCGAGCCAGCTCTCCGGAGGCCAGCAGCAGAGAGTGGCCATCGCGCGGGCGCTGGCCATGGGCCCGGCGCTGATGATGTTCGACGAGCCCACGAGCGCGCTCGACCCCGAGCTCGTCGGCGAGGTGCTCACCGTGATGAAGCACGTGGCCGAAGAGGGCATGACGATGCTCGTGGTGACCCACGAGATCGGGTTCGCCCGTGAGGTCGCCGACCGCGTCGTCTTCATGGACGGGGGCCGTGTGCTCGAGGACGGGCCCGCGCGCGACGTGCTCGACAACCCGCAGCACGAGCGGACCGCGAGCTTCCTGAGGAGGGTGCGGTGATCCCATCTGCCACCCCTCCTCAGGTCGACCCGGCCCCCGTCGAGCCGGGCCGGAGCCGCCCGTCGACCAGGGACGACTGCGTCCGGCTCGACGAGCAGGACCCGCTCGCGGCGTTCCGTGAGCGGTTCGACCTTCCGGACGGCGTCATCTACCTCGACGGCAACTCGCTCGGTGCCCTCCCCCGCCACACGGCCGCCCGCGTCGCCGACCTCGTCGAGCGGGAGTGGGGCCAGGGTCTCATCGGCAGCTGGAACTCCGCGGGCTGGTTCGCCAAGCCCGGCGCGCTCGGCGACCGCATCGCGCCTCTCATCGGCGCGGGGCCGGGTGAGGTCGTGGTCGGCGAGTCGACATCGAGCAGCCTGTTCCAGGTGGTCGTCGCAGCGGCCCGGCTGCGACCGGGCCGGTCGGTCATCGTGTCCGAGCGCGCCAGCTTCCCCACCGACCTGTACGTCATCGAGGCGGTCCAAGAGCTGCTGGGCCTCGAGCGCCGGCTCGTCGACGACGGGCCGGCCTTCGACGACGTTCTCGACGACGTACTCGATGACGACGTTGCGGTCGTCGTGCTCACGCACGTCGACTACCGCACCGGCCGGATGCACGACCTGCCGGCCGTGACCCGGAAGGTCCACGAGGCCGGCGCCCTCATGGTGTGGGACCTGTGCCACAGCGTCGGCGCGGTGCCGGTGGACCTCGGCGCCGCCGGCGCCCGCTTCGCTGTCGGGTGCACGTACAAGTACCTCAACGGCGGGCCCGGTTCCCCGTCGTTCCTGTATGCCGCTGCGGACGTCCAGCACGCCGCGCGCCCTGCCGTGACGGGCTGGAACGGACACGCCCGTCCGTTCGACTTCGTCGTGCCCTACTCCCCCGCCGACGGTGTCACCCGATTCCGTGTCGGCACACCCGCGCTGCTGTCGATGGCCGGGCTGGAGGCGAGCCTCGACGTGTGGGCCGACGTCGACCTGTCCCTCGTCAGGGCCAAGAGCCTGGCCCTCACCGACCTGTTCATCGAGCTCGTCGACACCGAGCTGCGCGGCCTCGGCGTCGAGGTGGTCACCCCTCGCGAGCACGCCCGGCGCGGCAGCCAGGTGTCCCTGCGGACCGAGCACGCGTGGGCCAAGATGCAGGCGCTGATCGAGCGGGGCGTCGTCGGCGACTTCCGGGCGCCGGACCTCATGCGCTTCGGGTTCACGCCGCTCTACACGACGTACACCGACGTGTGGGACGCCGTGCGCGTGATCGCGGACGTCCTCGGAGCCGGCACCTGGCGGCAGGCGCGCTTCGCCGAGTCGCGGCTCTCCGCGTCGGGTGTGGTCACGTGAGATGCTGGCGGGCTGAGAGCAGCCGCAGACAGACGTCGCGGCTCGTGCGCACATGCCTGAGTGAAACCTCTTGCGCCACAAGGACATCGCCGCTGGCGACAGCCCGATAGATCTCCTCGTGCTCAGCGTGGAAGATGCTCGGGTCGTCGTTCTGCCGCAGGAGCCAGTGAAGCCGGCCCTCCAAGGGCTCGAGGATCGAGGCGAGCAGGTCGTTGTGCGCCATCGCGGTGATCTGGTCGTGGAAGGCCTGGTTGCAGCGCCCGACCTCCAGCACGTCGGAGGCACGGATCGCCGCTGCGGACCGGTCGAGGATCTCCCGCAGCCGTCGCAGCTCGGCCGGGTCGGTGCCCTCGGTCGCCAGCCTGACCGCCAGCACCTCCAGGGCTTCTCGCACGTTGAAGAGCTCCCGAACGTCGTGCTCCGACATCGCCGTGACGAAGACCCCCTTGCGCGGGACCTCGGTGACGAAGCCTTCGCCCCGGAGCTGGACGAGCGCGTCACGCACCGGCACGCGCGAGACCCCGAGCTCCTCGGCGAGCACCCGCTCGACGAGGCGCTGCCCGGGCTCGAGAGTCCCGTTCACGATGCGGTCGCGCAGCTCGTCCGCCACCTCGTCGCGCAGCGAACGATGGGCGGCCCCCAAGGTCGGGGCTGCCAGGTCGGTCCGGTCCGCGGCCACGGGCTCAGGCTATCCACTCGACTCCACGAGACGGCATACCGTCGGGCTCGAGCCGGTCAGACCGGCCGTCAGGCCGGTGCGGACGGCGAGAGCGGGCCCGGCCGTGATGGCCGGGCCCGCTCCCGTTGGTGCGGCATACCTCTGTGGTGACGGTCAGCCCTGGTAGCCGACCACCGCGTTGAACCACGCCCACCCGTTGGGCGAGCCGACACCGGTGATGTCGTCGTAGCCGTTCGCGACGTGGATCGTGAGGTTCTGGTCCTGGTCGAACGTGCGCAGGACGTAGGCGAGGCCGTTCTTGTCGTTCTCGCTGTTGACGTAGTTGACGCGCACCGTGCCCGGGTACGTGGCGAGGTCGTTCTTCGTCACGTCGTAGGCCGAGCTGCGCGCGGCATACAGGGCGGGGTTGGCCAGGCCGTAGTCGTGACCGGCCGCCTTGACCACGAGGGCGAAGATGCCCGCGTAGATCGGGGACGCGAGGCTCGTGCCACCGATGCGGTACTCGTCGTAGTACACCCCGTCGGAGAACTGCTGCGTCTCGCCGACGAGCATGCCCGTGTTCGGGTCGGCGATGGCCGAGACGTCCGGCACGACGCGCATCTTCTGGCTGCGGCCACCGCTGGTCTGGCCGAGGGCGAGAGCGTCAGGCACGACACCCTTCTGCCAGTCCGGCTGGGCGAACATGCGGGACGTTCCGCCACCAGCGCCGTAGAGGTAGCTGGCCGACGGGAACGAGCCGTTCTTGAGGGTGGATGTGCCACTCTGCCAGCCCAGCTCGAAGACCCGGCTGTTGTCCTGCCCGACGCCGATCGACGTGCCACCCACGGCCGTGACGAACGGGCTCGAAGCGGGCCAGTCCGGCGTGGCGGACGCTGCGGCGGCGGGGTTGCCGCCGGTCTCGTCGCCGTTGTCGCCCGAGGAGAAGAACAGCGAGATGCCCTCGGCCGCAGCCTGGATCTGGGTGTCGACCTGCGGCTTGATGTACCCGGTCGGGAGCGCCTCGCCGCCGTAGCCGTAGGAGTTGCTGACGATGTCAGCGAGGTGCCCGTCCACGACCTTGTTCATGATGGCGTCCATGTCGCGGTGGTTGTTCGGCGAGCCGATGTAGGTGATGTTCGCACCCGGAGCCATCGTGTGGACCGCCTCGATGTCGAGGGTCTCCTCGCCCGCCCACCCCGTCGGGTCCTGCTTGTTGTTGGTGGCCCGGTTGTAGGTGCCGGGGGCCACGACCTGGGTGAACTGGCCCGGCTTGAACGTCGGCAGGTTGTGCCGCGTCGAGTAGGTGTTGACGTCCGACTCGATCGTCGGCGACGCGTAGGCGTCGATGATGCCGACCGTGACGCCCTCGCCGGAGTTGCCGCCGGCGATGACCTTGTCGACGCCGTAGACGCCCTGCAGCTGCGCGCCGCTGTACCCGCACGGGGCGTACCCGTAGTTCGGGCTGGCCGGCACACCGGTCTGGGGCGTGTTGGCCGTCGTCTTCTCACCCCAGTAGCTGGAGCAGGGCTTCGCGTTGCGGAACCCGGCCGGGGCAGGGAGCTTGAGAGCGGGCTCCGCGAGCGTTTGCGACTCGTCGAGCCCGAGGACGCCCTCGACCTGTCCGAGGCTGGCCGGGATGGTCAGCGCGCTCGAGTTGGCCCGCACGTTGTGGCCCTGCACCGTGTACTGCGAGAAGGTCGTCTTGAACGCCGCAGCGGCCTGCGCCACCGAACCGGTCGCCTCGACGTACTTACGGTTGGCCGGCACGGCCCCCACGGTGAAGCCCTGGCTCCTGAGCCAGCTCGACACGCTGTCGACGCTGGCCTGGCTCGGGGAGAACTTCGCGCGGAACTGGGCCGGGGTGAGGAAGTGCCCGAACAGCGAGCTGCCCTTGGTGGACACGGCGTTGGCGTATGCCGCAGCAGCCGCGGGGTCGCTGTAGTCGAGGTAGACGCGGAACGTCACCGTCGTCGAGCTGTTGCTCGAGCCGGTTCGGTGAGCCGCGTTGGCCCACGACGGAACACTTCCGGGCAGCGCTTTGGTGGCAGGGGCGGCGGATGCGGCCCCAACGGTCGCGGCGGCGATGG
This sequence comes from Intrasporangium mesophilum, assembly GCF_054783095.1. NCBI lineage: Bacteria > Bacillati > Actinomycetota > Actinomycetes > Micrococcales > Intrasporangiaceae > Intrasporangium > Intrasporangium mesophilum. The sequence continues at coordinate 30,573 of NZ_BAAGRF010000013.1, forward strand.
CCGCCACACCCGCGAACGCTGCCGCGGATCGGATGAGTCGAGACAAAGGTGATGCCTTCCAGATCATGGCGACGTACCGGCGAGACGCACGGCCCCCTCACTCAACGCGGAACAGGGACATCTCACCCATGACATTTGTCATGAGGTCAGAACGACCGGCCGCAGAAGGTGTGGAAGGCCGATCTCAGAAGGTTTCAAGAGAACTCAGAACCTGCGACACGGTCTGGTTGACCTGACCTCCGCGGGCGATACTTGCGCTATGTCTGAGCGTGCTTTCGAGGAGGACCAGGGCGACCTCCAGCACCAGGTCGACAGGCTGCGCGCCGACCTGTCCATCAACCGAGCAGACATCGACGCGCTCCAGGGCCGCGCGGCCGACGACCACCGCCGGATCGACCACCTCGAGGAGCGTGCCGATCTCGACGTCGAGCTGATCGCCGAGCTTCGAGCCGAGGGAATCCTCAGCCGAGAGCAGACATCACACCTGGAGGAAGCGCTCCGGTCGTCTCGCAAGATCGGGGCTGCCATGGGCATCCTCATGGCCTCCCGGAGGGTCAGCGAGGATGAGGCGTTCGACATCCTCAGGAAGGCCAGCCAGAACACCAACCGCAAGCTGCGCGTCATCGCCGAGGAGGTCGCGCGCACGGGCGACATCGGCCAGCTGCCCGAGCTCTAGGAGTCCTGCCGGGCCGGCGCGCGGCGGGCGCGTGACGCCGCGCGACGATGCCGCTCGAGGCCCCCCAGGATGAGGTCGACGGAGAAGGCGAACTCTGCATCGTCGTCGCACCCGCCGAGCGCACCGTCGTGGGAGACGGAGACGGCGAGCTCGGCGAGCCTCGGGAGACTGGCGGCCCACGCTCGGGCCTGCTGTGCCGCCTCCTCGGAGTCCGGACGGACGTTGTCCTTGTCGTCGTAGAGGTCCTGGCTGAAGCCCAGGATCCGGCTGCCGAGGACATGGATCGCGTGGTGGACGAGACCCACGTCGAGACCGCCGTCGTGCAGGATGCCCAGGAGGGCGTCGAGGTGCCGCAGGGCCGCCGGGGTCGGGGTCGGGCGCGCCTTGAGCACGTCGGCGGTCCATGGATGTCGGAGCATGACCTCGCGAGCGGCGAGCATCGTCGCCCGTGCCGAGGACTGCCAGCCGCCTGCGTCGACCACCGGCTGGATCTCCGCGACGACGGCGTCGGTCATCGCGTCGAGCAGGCCGTCCTTGCCCTGGACATGGCGGTAGAGGGACATCGGGTCGACGCCGAGGTCCTGGCCGATCCGGCGCATGCTCACCGCACCGACGCCCTCGCGGTCGGCGATCGCGACCGCCGCGGCCACGATCCGCTCCCGGCTCAGGCGAGCCGGGGTGTCACCGCGGCGCCGGGCACCGGTCGCTGGCTCACGAAGCATCGTCCAAGTCTAGGGTGACAGCTCCTACAGTGTAGGTCTACGCTGTAGGCCTACACCGTAGAGTCGCCGCGCTGGAGCCACGGAGGATGCGATGACCACCATGCCGACCAAGCCCACCAAGTCCACCAAGCCTTGGATCCCGCCGCGCTGGTTCATCCGAGGCGCCTGGCGCGTGCACCGGATGCTCTTCCGGATCAGCGGCGGGAAGCGGCCCCTGCGAGCACCCTTGCGCGGCGGGGCGTTCGGGATGCTCCGGTTGCGCACGACAGGACGTCGATCCGGGACGGAGCGCGCGGTCATCCTCGGCTACTTCGAGGACGGCCCCAGGCTGGTCACCCTCGCGATGAACGGCTGGGGCGACCCACCACCGGCCTGGTGGCTGAACCTGCAGGCGACTCCGGACGCCGAGGTCGACACCGTGGACGGACCTCGGATGGTCCGTGGCCGCGCGGCAGCGGGCGCCGAGCGCGACCGCCTGTGGGCGGCATTCGCCGACTACAGCGGCTGGGGCAACGACATCGACCGCTACGCCGCGCTCCGATCCCACGAGACGCCGGTGGTCGTGCTCGAGCCGCGGACGGACTAGTGCTCGACCCGCTACGTCGAGTGGGCGCTCCGTCACACCTTTCGCGTGACCTGTGGGGCACAGGTGACCGGTGTGACGGAGCGCCCACTCGACTCAAGGGGAGAGACTACGACGAGGAGACGCGGGCCTCTGCGCCCGGCGGCATACCGTTCACTCGTCGGGCCACAGGATGAAGTCCGGTGCGGCACGCCGGGCCGGGATCGGCCCGATCTCGTCGAGCAAGGACCGGATCGCCCGCAGGCGGCCCGGCGCCAGCTCCAGCGGCGGCTCGTCGGGCTGGTAGGTCGTGCGGACCGGGTAGTCCACTCCCGGCTCGCGGGTCATCTCGATGTGGCAGCCGAGCAGGTGCGTGACCGGACGCCGCTCGGTCAGGGCGATGAGGCGGTCGATCGTCCGGGAGTAGGCGACCCAGTCCTCGATGTAGAGCCGGCCCGGATAGACGGTGTCGCCGGTCAGCAGGAACCCGGTCCACGGGTCGTAGTACGTGATGGCAGCAGCGTCATGACCCGGAGTGGCCATCACCTCCAGCTCCCGCTGGCCAAGGTCGAGGATGCGCACACTCTCGGCATCCTCGAGCCCGAGGAAGGCCCAAGCGCTCTCTCGGTCGGCTGCGACGAGCGTGGTGTTCGGCCGGTCCTGGAACTGCGGGTCGCCCGCAACATGGTCATGGTGCGAGTGCGTGTGCAGCACGAGCAGCTGGTACCCCAGGCGACGGTGGTGCACGAGCCACGATCCGACGAGGTCGTCGACGACCTGTCGAACCGGAAAGTACCTTGGGGAGGCGGTGGCGCCCGTGTCGACGAGCAGGGCGCACTCGGAGCCGAAAAGCAGGAAGAGGAACGGCGCCTCGTAGTTGATGGCCTTGTTCTGTCTGAGGATCACCGTGTGCTCGTCATACCAGTGGACCTGAAGATCGGGATCGGCGTTGTGCTTCGCCGACTCCGACCCGTGGTTCCAGGCGACACCGAGGGGGCGGTGGCTGAGCTTCTGGCCGGTCAGCGGCTGCGACGCAGACATGGCGCCCCTTTCACGCTGGCGTCAGCAGCATACGCGACGTGCGTAGATCGACCGGGGCGCGCAGCTGTGCGGCGGCGCTCAGGCGTGCGGCGGCGGGAGGACCGTGGTCCCGACGACGGCGTCGACGTTGATCGGTCCGTAGACGTGGGGAAACAGCTCGCCCGTCGCCGGTATGCCGACCTCGTCGACGACCGGTGACGAGAGGCGGGACTCGTCGATGTGCAGGAGCACCAGGGGCTCGTTCAGGTCTGCGTAGATGTTTCGGCGCACCACGGGCCACTGCTCCGCGGACGACGCATGGATGAAGCCAACGTCGTCGAGCGAGCTGCCACGCGTCGACCGCGCGTACGTGCCACTGCGGACCGCGTGCTCCCAGTCGGGCTGCTCTGCAAGGTGGTAGATCATTCCCCCAGCCTGCCGTCTCGGCGGCCGGAGGTTGCCCGGGACGGGCCGCGGCCCCCTTGCCGACCGTGCTACAGGGGCAGCCCCGCCTCGAGCAGGGCCAGCGCCTCGTCGATGGTGCCGAACGCCTCGTCCAGCTTCTCGCCGGAGTGGACGTATGCCGCCATCACCACGCCGACGACCGCGCCGGCCCAGACCCGCACGGCCAGGTCGCCCGGCTCGCGGCCGGTGCGCTCCGCCGCCAGACCCGCGAGCATGGCGATGGTGTTGTAGTAGTTCTCCATCATGCGCGGGCGCAGCTCGGGCGACGACTCGAAGAGCCGCATCCGCTCTCGCTCGGTCTCCAGCTGCTCCTCGGTGAGCTGGCCCAGCCCGACCCGCATCGTGTGCCGTAGTGCCTGCATGGGCGTCAGGTCAGGCGACTGGGCGCGATAGACCTCGATCATCATCGGGTCCATCGCGTCGTAGAGGACGGTGTCCTCCTTGGTCGGGAAGTACCGGAAGAAGGTCGCCGGCGACACCTCGGCCGCCGCAGCGATCTGGTCCACTGTGGTCTCGCTGTACCCCTGCTCCCTGAACAGCCGCATCGCCTGCTCCTGGATCGCCGCGCGGGTCCTGGCCTTCTTCCGCTCCCGCAGCCCCGGTTCCGTCATACCTCTATTCTCTGGCGTTCCGGCGCGCTCGTCTCGGGAGGCGTGCCGGGACCACGCGACTGGAAGAACGCCAGCGTCAGCACGAGCGCCAGGACCGCCACCCCCGCCGAGGTCAGCAGGGCCAGGTCCATCCCGTGGACGAAGGCGTGGCGGGCCGAGTCGGCTACGGCCGGCGAGCCGGCGGAGACGCCGGCGGAGACACTCCCCTGCGCCAGCTCGGCTCCCTGCGGCGGGAGGCCGCGCACGTCCAGCCGGTCGCGGTACGCACTGTTGAGGACCGTGCCGAGGATGGCGACCCCGATGGTGCCGCCGACCTGCCGCAGCGCCTGGATCATCGCGGAGCCGGATCCGGCACGTCCGGCCGGCAGGGCATCCATCGCGGCGCTCATCACTGGAGGCAAGGTGAAGCCGATGCTGAGGCCGACCAGCGACATCCAGGTCGCGGTCCACGCGTACGAGTCGCCGACGTCGCTGGTCGCGCCGATGGCGAGCCCGACTGCCATGAGCAGGAATCCGACCGCCACCGTGACCCTGGTGCCTGCGCGCCGTGCGACCTGCTCGGCGGCCTTGGCCCCGACGAGCATGCCGCCGATGATCGGCAGCAGCCTCAGTCCCGAGTGGAACGCGTCGGCACCCTGGACCGCCTGGAACAGCTGCGGCAGCACGAACAACAGGCCCATCAACCCGAACGATGCGAGGGTCGCGAGCACCGCGCCCCAGCCGAAGACCTTGGTCCGCAGCAGGGTCAGGTCCGCGAGCGGGGACGGGGTCCGCCCCTGCCACCAGGCGAAGGTCGCCAGCAGCCCGAGCCCGGCGACCACCAGGGCGAGCGAGCCCGCGTCGGTCCAGCCCCGGTCCCCGAGCTGGATGAAGCCGTAGGTCAGCGCGACCAGACCGGCGGCGGACAACGCGATGCCGGGCAGGTCGATCCGGCCACCCGGGGTCCCGGGCAGGCGCGGCACCCACGCCGTCACGGCGACCGCGCCGACGATGACGAGCGGAACGTTGATGAGGAACACCGATCCCCACCAGAAGTGGTCGAGGAGCCAGCCGCCCAGCACCGGACCGAGCGGGATCCCGAGCGAGGTCGCCATCACCCAGATGGTCAGCGCCCGCGGCCGCTCCTGCGGGGTGAACATCGCCGTCACCAGCGACATCGACATCGGGATCAGGAAGGCGGCTCCGATGCCGAGCAGCGCCCGCGCGGCGATCAGCGCCTCGGGCGAACCGGCATACGCGCACGCCAGGGACCCGATCCCGAACAGCACCAGCGCGCCGAGCAGCACGTACTTCTGCCCCAGCCGGTCGCCGGTCAGGCCGGCCGGCAGCAGCATCGCGGCCAGCGCCAGGGTGTAGGCGTTCGCGAACCACTGGAGCTGGCTGGTCGATGCCTGAAGGTCGGTCGCGAGCGTCGGGAGGGCGACGTTGAGGACGGTCAGGTCGAGGCCGACGACCAGCAGGCTGACCGCCACCGCGCCGAGCGCCCACCAGCGTCGGGCGTAGATCTGTTCCATGACGCTCCTTCATCGCACATTTCTGATGGTTGCCCTCTTCTGAGTGCTTCTCTCATTTCAGAGTAACTATCAGAATCCACCGCGGTCAAGCGGTCATGACGACCACGTGTACGCGAGGGGGAACGTGGGTAGGGGGTCAGTGGCGGGGTAGCGCACCACCGCCCGAAGGCCCGAACCCTCATCGACCAGCGAGACGCCCATCAGGAGGTCACCATGCGACGCTGCGATCGTTGTTGCGCGGAGTCGAGAGTGGAATGGCGAAAGCTCCTCTCCTGCCTGGACCTCTGCCAGCATCACTCCCGCGAGTACGGCCCTGCGCTGGTCGCCGCCGGGTGGCGCGCCAACGAGCACATCGGCGAGGAGAGCGACCTGCGCCCGGGCGCGCCCCTGGCCAGCCACGGCGCGTGACCGACGACTTCCCCCGGCAGGACGCGAACCTCACGGCGGCTTTGCAAGGATCCTGAGGTGTGCACGCTGACACCTCGCTGACCACCGGCCGCGTGAGCCGGGTCCTGCTTGAACGCATCTGGCCGGCTGTCCATGCCGAGCGCCGGCCCTTGTCCGTGGAGTGGCACGAGCTGCCCGGCGAGCCGGTCGCGCCCGCCGACGGGCTCGTGCTCGACTACCGGCCCTACGAGGTCGGGACGATGTGGGGGGCGGCCTGGGGCACGACGTGGTTCCGCGTCACCGGTGTCGTCCCGCAGGAGTGGTCAGGGCAGCGCGTCGAGGCCGTTGTCGACCTCGGCTTCGACACCAACCTGACGGGGTTCCAGTGTGAAGGGCTCGTCTACCGGCCCGACGGCACGCCGGTGAAGTCGCTCAACCCACGCAGCCAGTGGGCACTCGTGTCAGAGCCGGCACAGGGCGGACAAGCCGTCGAGCTCTTCATCGAGGCGGCGTCGAACCCCGTGCTGCTCGGCGACCACCCCTTCCTGCCCACCCAGGAGGGCGACGTGCTGACCGCTTCCGAGCGCCGCCTCTACACGACTCGGCGAATGGACCTTGCCGTCTTCGACCGCGACGTCCACGAGCTGGCGCTGGACGTGGAAGTGCTCCTCGAGCTGCAGGCGGAGCTCCTCGACGGACCACGCCGCATGCGGATTCTCCAAGCGCTCGACGACGCGATGGATCGTCTTGACCTGCAACGGATCTCGCAAACGGCAAGCGATGCCCGCGCAGTTCTCGCCGATCTGCTGTCGCGGCCCGCTGAGGCGAGCGCCCACGAGATCTCCGCGATCGGCCACGCGCACATCGACTCGGCCTGGCTGTGGCCCGTGCGAGAGACGATCCGCAAGGTGGCGCGGACGACGGCGTCGATGGCCGCGCTCATCGAGGACACCGACGACTTCGTCTACGGCATGTCGAGCGCCCAGCAGTACGCGTGGGTCAAGGAGCACCGCCCTGAGGTGTGGGAGCGGGTCAAGGCGGCCGTGGCCGGCGGGCGCTTCCTGCCGCTCGGCGGCATGTGGGTCGAGAGCGACACTGTCATGCCGTCGGGCGAGTCCCTCGTGCGCCAGTTCCTCTACGGACAGCGGTTCTTCGAGGAGGAGCTCGGGGTGCAGTGCCGCGGCGCGTGGCTGCCGGACAGCTTCGGCTTCTCCCCGGCGTTGCCGCAGCTGATCAAACGGGCCGGCTTCGAGTGGTTCTTCACCCAGAAGATCTCGTGGAACCAGGTCAACCCGTTCCCGCACCACACGTTCGCGTGGGAGGGCATCGACGGGTCACGCGTCCTCAGCCACTTCCCGCCCATGGACACCTACAACTCGCAGCTGTCGGGCGAGGAGGTGGCCAAGGCCTCGCGGCAGTTCCGGGAGAGCCGCGTCGCGACCGGGTCCATCGCACCCGTCGGCTGGGGCGATGGCGGAGGCGGCACCACGCGAGAGATGACCGGCAAAGCGGCCCGCCTCGCTGACCTCGAAGGCAGCGCGAAGGTGCGCTGGGAGCATCCGGATGCCTTCTTCGACAAGGTGCTTCGGGAGATGCCGAACCCGCCGGTGTGGGTCGGCGAGCTGTACCTCGAGCTGCACCGCGCGACCCTGACGTCGCAGCACCGGACGAAACAGGGCAACCGCCGCTCCGAGCACCAGCTCGTCGAGGCAGAGCTCTGGGCGGCGACGGCGGCCGTCCGCGCCGGCGTGCCCTACCCGCACGACGAGCTCGACGCACTGTGGAAGCAGGTGCTGCTCCAGCAGTTCCACGACATCCTGCCGGGCACCTCGATCGCCTGGGTCCATCGGGAGGCGGTGGCCGAGTACCAGCGGGTCGGCGACGCGACCGAAGCCATCATCGCGCGGAGCCTGCGTGCTCTCGTCGGCGAAGGCGCCATCGCGCTCGAGGCCAACGCATCGCCCTTCGAGCGCAACCACGTGGCACCTGGCGCAGCTCAGCAGGTCGCCCAGGTCGCTCAGGTCGCTCAGGTCGCCCAGGTCGCCCGGGTCACCCGAGGGACGACGCCGGGCCCACGGCATACGGGAGTCCTCGACGCCTCACCGGAGCGGGCCGGCGAGGCCGCGGCTGTTCGGCTCGAAGCCGTCGCCGAACCTGAGGGTGGCTGGGTGCTCGACAACGGAGTCGTGGCCGTGACCGTCAGCCCAGAGGGGCTCATCACCTCCGCGGTGGACCACGCCACCGGCCGCGATGCGATCGCTCCCGGCGCGGCGGGCAACCTGTTGCAGCTCCATCAGGACCTCCCCAACCGGTGGGACGCCTGGGACGTGGACCGGCACTATCGCAACCGAGTCACCGCGGTCCGCGAGGCGAGCGCGGTGTCTGCGGAGGTTCACGACGGTGTCGCGCGTGTCACCGTCGACCGACAAATCTCTGCTGATTCGACTGTTCGACAGGTACTTTCGCTTGCGCCAGGGTCGAGGGGGCTCGAGATCGACCAGGAGACCGACTGGCACGAGACCGAGACGTTCCTCAAGGTCGCTTTCCCGCTCGATGTCCGTGCCGAGCACGTCACCGCAGAGACACAGTTCGGGCACCACCAGCGAGTGACGCACACCAACACCAGCTGGGAGGCGGCGAGGTTCGAGACATCGATGCACCGGTTCGTGCTCGCGGAGGAACGCGGCTTCGGCGTCGCTCTCGTCAACGACTCGATCTACGGTCACGATGTCACCCGCGACGTCGTGGATGGCAGGGTCGTGACGACCGTGCGGCTGTCACTGCTGCGGGCTCCGAGGTTTCCCGACCCCCGGACCGACCAGGGCGTCCAGACCCACCGCTACGGCCTGGTCATCGGCGCCGACGCCGCTGTCGCGACCCGCGAGGGGGCCCTCATGAACACGCCGGCCCGGCGCGTGACCGGCGAGCACGGCTTCGAGCCGCTTGTCGTCGTCGAGGGCGAGGGCATCGTGCTGTCCAGCGTCAAGGAGGCCGCCGACCGCTCCGGTGACCTTGTCGTCCGGGTCTACGAGTCGCTCGGCGGGCGGACGAAGGGCGGGGTCCGGTTCGGGCTGGCCGTGCTCAGCGTCGCGCCGGCCTCCTTGCTCGAGGAGCCCCTCGAAGCACCACGACCGGTGGCCGCGGACGGGTCGCTCGAGCTGGAGCTCGGGGCCTTCGAGGTCCGGACACTTCGCGTCGTCAGGCGGTGACCGCGCCCGCCCTTCGGTGGGCGGACATCGAAGGAGCCGCCCCGGGGCAGCGCAGGGCCGCTGGGCTGCGTCGCCCCGTATCGAAGTGACCACTCGACTCGCTCCACAGGTCGAGTGGTCACTTCGATACGCGTGCCACCGCAGGGGCGGCTCCTTCGTGGTGCCTCGGCTCTTCACCGAGACGGGCGGCCGCTCTACGTACCACGACGGGCCGAGCGGCCGAGGTTCAGTGGGTGGGGCCCGCAGCGGTTGGGCCCGACGGACCGCCACGAACCCCGCCCTCCGGCATACGGCCCCGTGGTGGCCCCTCTCGTGGCGGTCCACCGGCCCGGGCAGGCGCCGGACTCCTGGGCGCCGGGCCCGGCAGGGCGAGGCCCAGGAGCAGCTCGAGGCGATGCGCGCCCAGCAGCACCCTCGGCAGGACGACCGCCACGAGGACAGCGACACCCGCGAGGACCCCGCCGAGCAGGCTCTGGTCGCCCATCATCCCCACCTCAGTAGATGTTGCTCGGACGGACCATGCCCTCGGCGAGGTCGCCGAAGCCGGGGGCGATGATGGCGCCCGGGTTGACGTCGACCTGCTCGACGATCGCGGTCTCGGTCGTGATGAGCAGGGCGGCGATCGAGGCAGCACTCTCCAGGGCGGCGCGGGTCACCTTGAGCGGGTCCATGATCCCCGCGTCGAGCAGGTCGACGAACCCGCCGTCCAAGGCGTTGAGCCCGTGTCCGACCGGACCGGCCGAGACCCTGCGGACCACCTCGTCACCGTCGTAGCCGGCGTTGATCGCGATCCATCGAAGCGGCTCCGGCAGCGCCCGGCGCACGACCTCGCGGCCGACGGCGTCGTCGCCCATCAGCTCGACCCGGTCGACCACCGACTGGGCCTGCGCGAGCGCAGTACCGCCTCCGGCGACGACGCCCTCCTCCAGCGCGGCCCTCGTCGCGGCGAGCGAGTCCTCGACCCGCAGCATCCGTTCCTTGAGCTCGACGCTGGTCGCCGCCCCGACGGTGACGACCGCGACGCGACCGGAGAGCCGGGCCAGCCGGAGCTGCAGGCTGTCCTGATCCGCGTCGATCCGAGCCCGCTCGAACTGCTTCTCCAGCTGGCCGATTCGCGCATCGACGAGGATCGGGTCGCCGTGGCCACCGACGATCGTCGTGCTGTGCTCGGTGATGGTGATCCGGTCGCAGGAGCCCAGGTGTGCGCGGGTGACCTCGGCGAGCTCCACCCCGGTGTCCTTCGCGACGACGTGGCCGCCGAGGGCGACGGCGAGGTCCTCGAGCTCGGCCACGCGACGGTGACCGAACCCGGGGGCCCGGACGACGACGGACCGCATCGTGCCGTGCACGTTGCCCCCGACGAGCAGCTGCAGGGCCGGGCCGTCGACGTCCTCTGCGAGGACCACCAGGGGCCGGTCGGCCCGCTTGGCCACCTCGACGGTGGGCATGATGTCCTGCACCTGGGTGATCTTCTTGTTCGTCAGGAGGATGACCGGGCTGTCGTAGACGGTCTCCATCCGCTCCTTGTCGGTGACCATGTAGGCCGAGATGTAGCCATGGTCGAACTCGATGCCGTCGACGACGTCGACCGAGAGCCCCGGAGTGTCGGACTCCTCCGTGCTGACGATCCCCTTGGTCCCGACGCGGGAGACCGCGTCGGCGATGACGCTGCCGATCGCGTCGTCGTCGCCCGCGGCCATGGTCGCGATCCGCTCGAGCTGCAGCCGGTCGTCGACCTCGCGTGCGCTCTCACGCAGGGCCTCGACGAGGGCCGGGATGGTCCGCTCGATCCCCCGCCGCACCCGCATCGGGTTGGCGCCGTCGTCGACGGCTCGCAGGCCCTCGCGGACCATCGCCTGGGCAAGCACGGTCGCGGTCGTCGTGCCGTCGCCGACCGCGCCGTTCGTCTTCATCGCCACCTCCTTGACGAGCTGGGCGCCCATGTTGGCGAACGGCTCGCGCAGCTGGATCTCCTTGGCGATGGTGACGCCGTCGTTGGTGATGGTCGGCGGGCCGGTGAGCTTCTCCAGCACCGCGTTGCGTCCCTTGGGACCGAGCGTCACCTTGACGGCGTCGGCCAAGGCGTTGACACCGGACTCGAGCAGTCGTCGCGCTTCCTCGTTGAAGCGAAGTTCCTTTGCCATGACTGGAATTGCCTTCCTCGTTCGATTCAGACGGCCGCCGGGTCGCCCCGGCCGGAGGGTGCGGCAGCGTCGGCGCCGCACCCCGTCGGGCCGTCAGGGGATGAGAATCGCCCGACCGCGCACCCTGCCCGCGTCGAGGTCGTCGATCGCCTGCTGGAACTGCTCCAGCGGGTACTTGCTCGTGTGCAGCGCCACCTTGCCCTGGGCCGCGAGGACCATGAGCTCCTGCAGGTCGTTGTAGGAGCCGACGAGGTTGCCCACGAAGTTGATCTCGGTCGAGATGATGTCGATCGTCGGGACGTCGATGTTCTCGCCGTAGCCGACGACGTAGTAGCTGCCGGCGCGGCGCAGCATCGCGACGCCCTCGGACGTCGCACCGCCTTCGCCGACGAAGTCGACGACCGCCTCGGCGCCCTTCCCGCCGGTCAGCTCGAGCACCTGGTCGATATGGGTGCCGTCGGCGACGACGCCGTGGTCGGCGCCGACGGTGAGCGCGAGCTTGACGGCCTCCGGGTTCCGGTCGACGACGACGACCGTGGCCCCCGAGATCGCCTTCATCACCTGGATCCCGATGTGGCCGAGGCCACCGGCCCCGATGATGACGCACGTGTCACCGGGACGGGTCACCCGGGCGGCCTTCGCCGCAGCGTGGTATGCCGTCAGGCCGGCGTCAGCGAGCGCCGCGACGTCCGAGGGCTCCAGTCTGTCGTCGATCCGGACGACGCTGCGCGCCGTCGTGCGCAGGAGCTCGGCGTAGCCGCCGTCGGTGTCGATGCCGGGGAACTGGCTGTTCTCGCAGTGGACGTCGTCACCGGAGCGGCAGGCCCGGCAGAGCCCGCAGGTGATGAGCGGGTGCAGGATGACCTTGTCACCCACCTGCACGTTGGTCACGGCGCTGCCGACGGCGTGGACCCAGCCGGCGTTCTCGTGACCGATCGTGTAGGGCAGGCGCACCTGGGACTTCTCGGCCCACTGGCCCTCGAGGATGTGCAGGTCGGTCCGGCATACTCCCGCGCCCCCGATCCGGACGATGACGTCGAGCGGTCCCTCGACCCGGGGGTCGGGCACCTCCCGGATCTGAAGGTCGGTGTGGTACCCGACGACCTGGACGGCCTTCATGACGCTCTCCTGGTGTTCGTGACGGACGTGCCGAGCTCGCTGCCGTCCGAGTCGGCGTAGCGGGTGGCGAGCAGGCCCCGGCAGAAGTGGGCGTTGCCCTCGATGGAGATGCGGACCGCCTTGGCGAAGCGCAGCCGGGTCGACACCGCCTCGGGCGGGACGGTGCGGCCGCCGTCGTCGACCAGCACCTTGTCGGCGGGGCCGACCCCGAGCGCGATGTCGCGCCGGCGCCGGACCAGCGCGTCCTTGTGGGGGCCCGAGTGCAGGTCGCCGAGCGCCAGCTCGTGCAGCTCCTCGACGGTCCAGGCGGTGTCCCGCAGCAGGCCCATCACGGCGCGCTCCATCGCGGCGGTGTGCGCCTTGCGCCGGAAGGTCTGGCGCAGGTCGTCCAGACTCTCGAGCGCCTCAGACCCGAAGGTCCCCACGTAGCCGGCGTCGGCCGCCAGCCCCGCGTTGATCTTGTCCGAGTCGTGGTGGTCGTCGAGGCACACCGTCACCCGCCCGGCCTCGGGCAGCACGCGGAGGACGTCCTGCGCGTCCGAGGCCATGAGGTAGGCGAAGTTCGGCGAGCAGAAGGACGTCGGCAGCCGCAGGTGCACCGTGACGCCTGCGTCGTCGATGGCCACCGACCGGACGAAGCCGAGCTCGGTGATGGGCTCGTCGAGCTCCGGGTCGAGCACCGTGGCCAGCGCTGCCAGCACCTGGGTCTCGATGGTGACGGCCGCCCGGATGGCGACGGCGCTCATGACGGCACGCTCTCCCGGGCACCGGCGGCGACGTCGACGGTCGTCTGGCCGGCCTCGGTGGGCAGGCGCAGCTCCACGGGCACGTCGAGGTCGTACATCGCCGCCGCGTTGAGCCCGAGGATCTTCTTCTTCTGCTCCGTCGTGATCGGTGCGTACTCGGTCATGTCCGCGGGGATCTGGAAGTCGACGAACTTCTCGACCAGCCACTTCGGCGTCCAGAGCGCGTAGTCGCTGGCGAAGAAGATCTTGTCCTCGCCGATCCAGTAGAGGAGCTCACCGATGATCTGGGCGAAGTAGCGGGGGCGTGTGTGGATGAACGGCATCGCGACCGCGAGGCCGCCGTAGACGTTCGACTCCTGGGTCGCGATCCAGCAGAAGTCCTCGAGCCGCGGCAGCCCGACGTGCTCGACGATGAAGTTGAGGTCGAGGTAGTCGGTGGCGACCTTGTCGATGTCGGCCACATCGAAGGCGTCGCGGTCGAGCGGACGGATCGTCGGACCCTTGTGGACGTGGATGTTCCTGATGCCGAGCTCGAGGCACTCCTCGAGGTAGCGCCGCGACCACGGGTCGTCGAGCTTGTAGCCCCGCGAGTCGCCGTGCCACTCCGCGGTGTAGAGCTTGACGCCCTTGAGGCTCATCCGATCGGCGTCACGGCGCAGCTGCTCGAGGCCGGCTTCGCCGTTGCGGGGGTCGTACGCGTGGTTGTAGGTGAGCTTGTCGGGGTGCTGGCTCGCGAGGCCGAAGGCCTCCTCGGTCTGCCCGAACCCGGTCGTGTAGAAGTCGCTGAGCAAGGTCGCCTGGAAGATGGCGTGGTCGACGTACCCGTCCTGGAAGAGGTCCTTCAGGAGACGCTGACCGCCGTAGTAGGTGTACGTGTCGTAGTCCCAGAGGGCTTCGTCCGGGCTGAGGTTCTTGTGGTAGTCGTAGAAGCAGTCGATGAACTGCTTGCCGTGGACGTTCTTGATGTTCGACGCACGGCCGTCCCAGATGTGGACGTGCGCGTCGACGACGTAGTACTTCTCGCCGTTCTTCTCGTACATGACTTCCTCACTTCGTCGTGTGGTCGGGCCGTCGAGTGGCCGCGTCGTCGGGGACGCGGCCACTCGACGGGGGGTCAGTGGGCGGCGGGGGCGGTGAGGTCGAAGCCGATGAACTCGGCGGCGTCCTCGGGGCTCGCGAAGAGCAGGGTGCGGTCGTCGAGGTGGACCATCCGGCCGTAGTGGGTGGAGCTGATCTCCTCGAACACCGAGCCGTCGAAGTCCTCGCCGAGCGCGTCGGACAGCTCCGCGTAGTCGAAGTCGAGGACTCGCTCGCCGTCGACGCGGATCATCGAGGGGTACTCGGTGAGCTCCACGCCGGGCTTGCTGCCCATCACCTGGGCCACGATGCGGCCCACCGGGGTGTTCATCAGGGTGACCCCGCACATGTTCGAGAACGAGGCATCGGATCCGAACTGCATGCTCACTTGTCCAACTCCTTCGGGATGTCGAGCCCGATCTCCTCGAGCAGGGACCGGAACTTGTCCTTCGCGGCCTCGAGCGAGGACGCGAACGTCACCGCCTTCTCCGACGGCTGCGACCAGATCGGCTGCAGCGCCAGGGCGGCGTCGAGGCATCGGGGCACCCAGGTGGCGAGCCAGTCGCCGAACACGACGCGGTTGGCCCCGCCCGTCTCCTCGTCGCGGGTCAACAGCTGGAAGAGGTTGCGGGTGTAGGCCAGGTCGCGCGAGTAGTCGTTCTCCCCGGTCCCGACGATCGTCGGGGTGATGTAGTCGCCGTTGCGCGCCGCGATCTGCATGACGAGCTCGCTGCGGAACAGCGCCCCGACGAGCTGCTCGAAGACGACGTTGGTCGCGAACAGCAGCTCGCACCAGTCACCGACGGCCGTGAGCCGCTCGACGACCTCGCGGGTCGGCTGCCACTCCGGGGCGCTGCGCCACACCTCGACGTGCGCGGCGCCGTCGAACCCGATGCCGGCCTCGGACAGGTCCAGGTTGAACAGGGCCAGGTCCTGCGCGAACCGGATCTTGTGCGCCGCGTTGACGGCGACGGCGGTGTTGATCATGTTCGTCGGGCCGGACCGCTGGACCGCCGTGAAGACGTGCAGCCCGAGACCGTGCTCGGCATGCATCCAGGCGCCGAGGTTGCGCTCGATGAACTTCACCCAGGCGTGGTTCCAGTTCTGGTACGCGCCGGCCCGCTTGGCGTTCTCCAGGCACAACGACACCTGTCGCACGACCGCGGCGTTGTTGCGGTAGATGGTCTGGTCCCACTCCTCGTTGGGGTCCAGGAACGCGTGCCAGTTCGAGGACGTGGCCTTGGTCCAGTCCTGCGGGTAGCCGCCGGGGCCGTCGCCGAACCCGTAGATCCAGCCCTGCGTCAAGTGCCGGTCCGGGTCGGGCTGGACGTCGACCGTGACGTCCTCGTACATCGTCGAGCGCAGCTTGGCCGGCGTGAAGTAGTTGTACGTGCGGCTCTTCGAGCTCGGGAAGTCCAAGGCGCCGGCCTCGGAGTCCGTGAACTCGATCTTGGGGAAGCTGCGCGTCTTCTGGTCGGTGATGTCCGCCATGTCAGTCAACTCCGTTGTTGTGTGTGGACGGGATGGGTGGGGTGTGGTGAGTCAGGGTCAGGCACGGTCAGGCACGGTCAGGCACCGTCAGGCCGTGATGGGGCTGGTGAACTTGTCGTAGAAGACCTGGTCCTTGGGGACGCCCTGCTGGTCGAGCAGCGTCAGAGCGGCGTCCACCATCGGCGGCGGCCCGCACAGGTAGACCTCGCAGCGGTGGATCTCCGGCTCGCGCCGCTCCACCACGTCGGTGACGTTGCCGGACTCCGGGAGGAAGCCGAGCGGCATACCCTCGCCCGCGTCGGGCAGTGACTCGGAGAGGCAGACGACGAACTCGAAGTCGGTCAGCGACTCCCCCAGCTCCTTGATCTCCTCGACGAGGAAGAGGTCGGCGGCCGTCCGTGCGCCGTAGTAGAAGCGGACCGGCCGGGTGTTGCCCGTCTCCTTCAGATGCCGCAGGAGCGACAGGATGGGGGCCATCCCGGCGCCGCCGCCGATGCAGACCACCGGCAGGACGTGCCCCTCCTTGAGGGTGAACGAGCCGTACGGTCCGGTCAGCTGGAGCTCGTCGCCTACCGACAGGCCGTCCTCGAGCAGGCCCGAGAACCGTCCGCCCGGGTACTTCTTGATGAGGAACTCCACCTCGCCCGGCGTCGACTGCGTCGTGGCCATGGAGAAGGAGCGGTGCTCGTCCGTGCCCGGGATGCCGATGTCGGAGTACTGCCCCGGCTTGAACTCGTAGACCTCGGGCTCGATCGCCTTGAGCCGCAACGAGACGATGTCGCGCGTCATCGGCTCGATCGCGGTCACCTCGGTCCGGACCTGCTGGATCGCGAACCCGCCGAGCAGCTCGTCCTCGTCGAAGTTGAGCAGCTCGATCGTGCAGTCGCTGAAGGCGTGTGCCCGGCAGAGCAGGATGTATCCCTCGTTGACCTCCGCGTCGTTGCAGGCGAAGGTCGAGTAGCGCTCCATCTGCAGGTCGCCGTCGAGGACGTACGACTTGCAGGCCGAGCACTGGCCTTCGCGGCACCCGTGCATGAGATGGATCCCCTGACGGAACGCGGCATCGAGGATCTTCTCGTCCTCGCCGACCTCCATCTCGATGTCGACCGGCTCGAAGTAGATCTTGTGTCTGTCGGCCACGAGGGCCTCCTCACGCTGGCTCTGGCTGTGGGGCTGCTGGTGGGGGCTGGCGGCGGCACTCATCCCTGGCGGCGCCGCCAGCCCGGTTTTGGCGTGCCGGTCAGGCGACGGCCTTGGTGCCGTTGGCGCGGTACTCGGCGATGTGCGCCTCCCGCTCGGCGTCGGACATCTGGTTCAGCAGCACGTTCGGGCTGTTGAACGTGTTCCCACGGACGTCGTCGAGGGTCCACAGCTTCTTCGGGTCGTCGAGGTCCAGGTGCGGCTGCCCGATGAGCGTCCTGCCGTCGTCGCGCACGTAGCCGAGGTCCGACACGATGTCGGCCAGGTCCTTGCCGTGGTGCAGGGTCTCCCACTCGCGGAAACCGGTCAGCCGGCCCATGTTCGGCGTCGCGCGGCCCTCGTACTCACCGCGGAACGCGACAGCGTCGGTCCAGTGGCAGGTCTCCGAGCAGTAGGTGCGCCACTGCCCGTCGACCTGGTCGACGACGATGTCCTCGTGGATGAGTGCCGGCACCATGCACGTCCAGCAGCGGTGCGGGTACTGGTAGCCCACGTCCTCGAAGGCGATCGGCTTGTTGCGCCCGGGGTAGGCGAGGCGGTTGTAGGCCTCCCACCACTTGCCGTACTTGCTGTACCAGCCGGGGTACTTCTCCTCGAACCACTCGAAGTCCTTGTCGGTCATGGCGTCGATGCGCCAGTAGTTGACCGGCCAGCCCGTCGCGAAGAACCGCGCCACCTCGTGGACGTAGCCCTTGTTGACGATCCGGTTCCAGGCCTCCTCGACGAGGTCGTGCGGGATGGTGAGGCCGTACTTCTCGAGCGGCAGCAGGTAGCTGCGGTAGTAGTCGTCGTAGATCCACCGCCGCCACATCTCGGCATAGGACTCACGGTCCTTGCGGCGGTCCTTGGTGCCGTACTCGATGAAGGTGCCGATGGCGGCATCGACCACGCAGTGGTTGTTCCACCACGCGTAGCGCAGGTCGCGCTCGAGCAGCGGCCGGTTGCGCTCGTCGGCGAGGGCCATGAGCAAGATCGAGTAGCCGTTGGAGATGTGCCGGGACTCATCCGACTGGACCGAGTGGAAGACGGTCGGCAGCAGGTAGTCGCCGTTGGCGGCGGCCTCGTCGGGCATCGCGACGAAGAGAGTGTTGGTGAACGCCGTCTCGGCGACCACGGTGAGGTAGATGTTGGCGGCCGTGATGGCGTCGCCGGTGATGAACCCCTCGCCGAACTGCCGGCCGATGGTGCCCGCGTAGTTGTTCGCGAAGGCCTTCTCGGTCATGTCGAAGCCGGCCGGGTCGATGTAGTGGTTCATGTACAGCTTCTTGAGGTTCATCTGGATCGTCGAGTGACGGACCTCGTCGATCATCTGCACGGCCAGGCCGTTGTGGATCTCGGGGTTGGGCACCGCGTCGATCGCCATCGGCATGGCTCGGGCGGCCGAGATCTCGGGGAACGGGATGATCGACAGGAACAGCTTCTGCCACTCGAGCCAGCGCTGCTGGACCTGGCGGAACATGTTGCCGCGGATCGCGCCGTCCATCGCGCCGTAGACGCGGTTGTCCTTCTCTTCCTCCATCGGGAAGTAGGACCGCATGATCTGCTTGAGCGGGTCCTTCTTCGGGGCCTTCTCGAACGTGTAGTCCGTGCCGAAGCGGGTCGCGGGCGTCGCGAACGTCGGGTCCCACGACAGCTCGGTGATCTTCGCGTGGGCCTTCGTCAGACTCTGTCTGCTCACTCTTGCCTCCTGGTCTCCGGTCGGTCGTCCTGACCGAGCCGTCCGGCGACGGCGTCGTCTGCCGGGTGAGGTAGAGCGTCACAGCGCCGTGGCGTGACGGCTGTCTCAATGTGAGAGGGCACCTTTGGTATGCCGCCCGCCTCCCTTTCGAGCGGCATATGCCGGCGCGGTGGAGCCGCTTCGAGGCTGGTCGCCGGGTGTCTCACTTTGAGACGCGCCCGCTCGCGGGCGCATCGCAGCCTTGCCCCGGCCGGGCGATGGCCGTGAAAATTGGCACCTGGCACCCGCGACGAGGCGGATGCGTGCCACGGGAGGTTGGTCCATGGGACACATCGACACCCTCGAGGTCCGAGCACGGGACGCATTCCTGCGCTCCGGGCAGGTCGAGCCCACCGTGCGTGATGTCGTCGCGCAGTCGTGGCAGCGCAGCTCGAGGGCCGGGGTCAGCCCCACCGGGGTCGAGCCGCGCTACGTCTCCGAGATCAGCGAGTCCGAGCTCATCCCGCTCGTGCGCAACGTCATGAGCCGGGCGGCCGCCGCCCTCGGCGAGGAGCCGGTGAGCATGATCTTCGCCGACCCCGCCGGCAACGTGCTCAACCGGATCTGCACGGACCCGGCACTCGCCAGGTCCTTGGAGCGGGTCAACCTCACCCCGGGCTTCACGTACGCCGAGGAGCTCGTGGGGACCAACGGCATCGGCACGGCACTCACCCTGCGCACCCCGACCCTCATCGTCGGATCCGAGCACTTCGCCGAGCCGCTGATGATGTTCGCGTGCGCCGGCGCGCCCGTGGTGCATCCCATCCACGGCACCCTCGTCGGCGTCCTCGACCTCACCTGCGGGGCTTCCGCCTCCAACGAGCTGCTGCTCGCCTACGCGCGCTCGATCGCAGCCCAGATCGAGGACGCGCTGCTGGCCACGGTCTCGGCGACCGAGCTGTCGCTCCTTCGGGACTACCTCGCCGCCTGCAAGCACGCCACCGGGCCGGTCATGGCCCTGGGGCCCGAGATCGTCATGATGAACCGCCTCGCGCAGCAACGGCTCGACCCCACCGACCGGGTCGCGATCGTCTCGAGGACGAGCGACGCCCTGGGCGAGCTGAGCCCCCGCACCTTCGTCGTGGACCTGCCGAGCGGCGCCGTGGCCCGGCTCGACTACCGTCCCTCGTCGGTGGGCACGAGCCTGGCCGGCGGTGTCTTCCGGATCAACCTCACCGAGCCGGGCTCGGCCCCGCGCCCCACCGGCACGGTCGCACCGATCCCCCTGCCCGGCGTCGTCGGCGTGAGCCCGGAGTGGTCGCGCGTCGCCGGACAGATGCGCGAGGCCCACCGCACCCGGCTGTGGACGGTGCTGCAGGGCGAGCGAGGCGTCGGCAAGTACTCGTTGGCGCGGGCGATCCACCACGCGCAGGCACCGGCTGCCCACCTGCGGACCCTCGACGCGGCGACCGCGACCGAGGACCCGGGCGCGTGGCTCGAGACGGTGGCCGAGGAGCTCCAGCGTCCCGAGCCGGGGACCATCGTCCTGCGTCGGGTCGAGCTGCTGCCTGCATCGGTGATCGACGCGCTCTCCGAGCTGTTCATGGAGCAGTCCGCGCAGACCACCGAGACCCGGCCCTGGGTGGTCGCCACGCACGACCCTGCCGTCGTCAACCACCAGGTCGAGGCGCAGATCCTCCCCTGCTTCGACCGCACCGTCGTGCTCGAGCCACTTCGGCACCGGCCGCAGGACGTCCGCGTCCTCGTTCCCGCCCTGCTGCAGGCCCAGGCACCGTCACGTGAGCTGACGATCGGCTCGGCCGCCCTCAACCAGCTGGCGAGACATCCGTGGCCGGGCAACGTCACCCAGCTGCGCGACGTCCTGCGCCGCGTGACCGCGGCCAAGCGGCACGGTCAGATCGAGCTGGCGGACCTGCCCCCGGAGTGCCTCGCCGTCGCCCGGAGGACCCTGACCCCGATCGAGGTGATCGAACGGGACGCCATCACGCGGGCGCTCGCGGACTGCGGCGGGAACAAGGCGCTGGCGGCAGAGCACATCGGGCTCTCGCGGGCGACGATCTACCGCAAGATACGCGACTACGGCATCGACACCCGCAGCTAGCCGGGGAAACCGCTGAGAGCGTGTGCACCCAGCGCCTAGGCTGCCGCCGTGAGGTCGTACTCACGTGACGATGCGTGTGCTCGCATCGGGGTCGAGCCGGAGTATCTCGACCGACTGCTCGGCCTCGGTGTCCTTGGCCAGGCGGACCCGGCACGCCTCTCACCGGGAGACCTGCGCCGGGTCGTCATGGCGAAGTCGCTCGAGGACGCGGGAATCCCTCTCGAGCACGTGGTGGCCGGGCTCCGGAGCGGCGCGCTCTCGTTCGACTTCCTCGACGGTGCGGCATACGAACGGTTTGCGACCCTGGCCGGGGAGACCTTCCAGCAGGTCAGTGACCGCACCGGTGTCCCGGTGGATCTCGTCATGGCGATTCGGGAGGCGATCGGCTCCGCGCCTCCGTCGCCCGACGACCTCGTGCGCGCGGACGAGATGGACGTCGTGCCGTTCCTCGAGCTGCAGGTGTCCGCCGGGTTCCGCAGGAACGCCATCGAGCACCTGCTGCGGGTCCATGGCGACAGCACCCGCCGGATCGCCGAGGCGGAGGGCGGGTGGTGGAACTCCGAGGTGGTGGAGCCGGCGATCGCTGCCGGCCTGGGGCCGGAGGGCGCGGCCAACGCCGCATTCGCGGAACTCAGCACCCCGCTGGCCGAGCGCGCCCTGCTCGGCCTCTACCACGCTCAGCAGGCGCGGGCCTGGACCGCGAACCTCATCGAGACCTTCGAGGTCTTCATGGCGCAGGCGGGCATCCACAGCCGGCTGGACCGGCCACCGGCGATCTGTTTCCTCGACCTCACCGGGTACACCCGACTGACCCAGGAACGCGGCGACGAGGCAGCCGCGGACCTCGCCGACACCCTGGGCCGGCTGGTGCAGCGCGGCTCCGTGCGGTTCGGCGGCAAGCCGATCAAGTGGCTCGGTGACGGCGTGATGTTCTACTTCCGCGACCCCGGTCCCGGGGTCCGCTCGGCGCTGGAGATGGTCGACGAGGTCTCGGCTGCCGGGCTGCCGCCGGCGCATGTCGGCCTGCACACCGGGCCGGTGCTCTTCCAGCAGGGCGACTACTTCGGCCAGACCGTGAACCTCACCGCGCGCATCGCCGAGTACGCGCGACCGGGCGAGGTGCTCGTCAGCGAGGCCGTCGCCGAGGTCTCGCAGCAGGACGGGATCACGTTCCAGGAGATCGGCGCCGTCGACCTCAAGGGTGTCTCCGGGTCGGTCACCCTGCTGCGAGCCCAGCTTGGCTGAGAACTCTGTTGGTTGACCTGCCTGCCCACCGCCACCCCACTCCCCGCCCTTCTTTCGAGACCAGCCGGAGGACCGCATGACCGAGAATGCCGCCGACACGTACACCGCGACCAAGCGCAGCCTGCACGGCCTCGCCGAGCTCGTGCTCGCCGGGCCGCGCTGCAGGCAGGGAGGATCCATCGAGCTCCGGGTCCAGGCGCAGGGCTTCCGGACGCGGGACGAACCGATGATCTCGATGAGTGGTTCGGCGCTCGTCACCGCAGATCTGACGGTCGACGTCGACGGCCTGACGTTCGCCGAGGCGGCCGCACGCCTGGGGCTCGAGGCGAGCCGGCTGGACGACATCTATCCCGACGGGCCCAAGGTCAGTCCCGACGAGGCCATCTGCCTCGACTCGGAGTCGGTTCGACAGGTGGAGCGTGCGCTCGCCCTGGGCGACCGAGCATTGAGGAGCTTTCACGAGGGCGCCGACCCGATCCTGTGGCCCGAGCACTTCGACGTCGCAGTCGAGCTCGGCGATGCCACCTATGGCGTCTCCCCCGGTGACCGCTACGACGCCCAGCCCTACGCCTACGTCTCCAGGTCGGGACCCTTCACGGGCGAGTTCTGGAACGCGCCTTTCGGCGCAGCCAGGCTGCTCGCCGAGCTGGATGGTGTCGACGGCATCGTGGCCTTCTTTCGTCAGGGAGCCGACGCCGCGGGGACGCGCCCGACCTGACGACACGGCATACGCCATCGGCCGAATCGCCGTGTGCCGTATGCCGTCCGGCCGTGTCAGCCGTCCTGACGCGTGGGCGTCCGGCGGCGTCAGCCGTCTCGGCTTGCGCGCTCGTCGTCACGGTCCCGCAGCTGCCCGAGAAGGTCTTCCCGGAGGGAGGCGATCGTGACGTCGTCGACCCGCCGAAGGCGGTGGTAGGACGCCCACCCGTCCAGGACGACCTGCCCCGCCTGGTCGCGCCCTGCGGAGCGGGGGTAGTTGAGGCGCACCCATCCGGACGAGGGCGGGTCGTTGGGCAGCCGCGCCAGGCCATGCAGCGCCGGTTGTCGGTCGGGTGTGAGCACCCACGTCGCCGGTTCGTCCGCGTCGACACCACGGGCGAGCAGCAGTGTCCACCCGCCGTCGCCACCGCGCACGGCGTGGAACCGCCACCAGAGTGAGTCGTCGGCGGACGTCTCGGTCTCGTCAATCTCCGCGCGATCCGTCTCCGCTAGCCCGTCGACCTCCTCAGGGTCGACCAGCGCATCCGGGCGGTCGGGCCATTCGAGCAGGATGGCCGTCTCGGGGAGGTAGGTGTCGAGCCAGAGGTTGTCGCGGTCGAAGGCGGTGGCCGGCACCTCGTCGACGACGTAGCGGCGCTCGGCGATGCGGCGGCGGCGCACTTCCGCGAAGGCAACATGCCCGACCCCGAAGGCGAGGGCCAGCCCGGCGGGAGCGGCGACCATCGCGACCAGCATCTCTGGGAGGTAGGCCTCCCCCTCGAACGGGCGGCCCAGCGCGTAGAACGTCAGGTCATCGCCGGGCCCGAAGTCGAACCCACATCGCATCCACTGCGTGTACGCGGCGCCACCATCCACGACTGCGACTCTGCAGTCACTGTCGGCCGTGTCCTGGACGGTTCCCACGTGCTGCGTGCTCGTGAAGGCCAACAGTCCGGCCAGAGCAGCCATGGCGGCGAAGTAGCCGACCACCGCCATGGTCCAGGTCGGCGCTGCGAGCCAGCGCGTCCTCCACGATCTGGCGGACCACGTCGGACCGCTCTCGCTCATGGCGGCGCCGAAGGGGGCACCCCATCGGTCGGGGACGTGGACGCGGTCCACGTTGTCCCGCTCGTCCGTGACCCGGAAGGACTTCGCCGGGTCGACCAGCGACAGTCCCGAGATCGGCACGACCCAGTGGAAGCGCGGACCGAAGATGTGGCCGTCGCCCTCGACGCGTGAGATGCGCGCCCCCTCGGAGCCATCGTCGCCATGCCGCGCGCCGCGCGACACGGGAATGCGGACCGGCCGACCCCTGCGGAGCCGCCCCGATGCCAGCCGCGGGGCCAGGGTCAGGCGGTACGCAGGCACGACCGCCGCGGCGGCCAGCGGGACCCACGCCGTGAACAGGTCCAGAGCATTCGTGCTCGCGAACACGGACACCCCCCAGCCTATGGCCGCGGCGCAGCCCGCCCACCTCAGACGACAGACGACCCAACCGTCGAGTGAGCGCGCAGTCCCACCGGTCCCACCGGTCCTTGTCCGAGGGCAACGGCACGGCTCCCTGGGTTTCCTGGCGGGGCAGCGGTCTTGGGGCGGGCGCGAGGGGTATCTCCTAGGTATGACCCGCACTGTCAGCGAGCTCATGATCGAGCTCGCGCAGGTCGAGGACGCCCTCCGGCACACTCCCCTGCACCGGCCCGGCACTAGGGCGAACACCTCACTGCCCTACGGCTTCGTCGGGACCGTCAACACCGAGATCATCGAGCTCGCTTCGCGCGAGGAGGCGATCCTGCGCGAGCTGCGTGTTCGCAGAACCATCTCGGCACCGGCGCCCGACCCGAGCCGCTAGGCCGGGTTGCCAAAGGAAGCTGGTGAGCCTGGTGCACCCCGGACTTCGGCGTCGAGCAGCGTCATTCCCAGCACGGGCCAGGCCCTCTCGCCTGCGACGGTGCGGCCGCGTGGTGTCCACCTGCCTACGTAGACTGTTGGCTCGTTCGCCCGTGGTGATGGCTCCGCGCACACTGACGGTTTCCCGTTCGACCCGAAGGACCGAGCCGTGCCCGACCGACCTGAGATCGTCTGCATCTGCGGCTCTACCCGGTTCGTGGACGAGATGAGCGCGGCGAGCCGTGATCTGACCTTCGCGGGTGTCATCGTCGTCGCGCCAGCCATCTTCCTGCGCGCCGAGGATCACCAAGCAGACGAGTTGATCACGGACGAGCAGAAGACCGCGCTGGGTGCCCTCCACCTGCGCAAGATCGACCTGGCCGACCGGGTTCTGGTCGTCAACCCGGGCGGGTATATCGGCGAGTCCACGAGCAGGGAGATCGCATACGCCCACGCCACCGGCAAGCCGGTCTCGTTCACCGATCCCGTCGACCAGTAGACGCTGTTCCAGTGGCGAGGGCAGTGTCAGACGAACCTGGCGATGAACTCTCGCGTTTCCCGATCGGTCGAGTAGATTCCGACGCCCAGCATTCCCCGTGTCAGCAGGACCTTGTACACGTTGCGGACCAGGCGGTCGAAGTCGGACTCTGTCACCTGCCCTCGACGAGTCAGGACCGGATCCTTGCTGGCCGACTGGTCCGCCACCCAGCGGTCGCCCCTACGCACGAAGTCGGGACCAAGGATGACGCCTCCATAGTCGTACTCGAATCCCTGCGCGGTATAGATGCAGCCAACCTGGCCGAATCCGGCAGGGTCGCTCGCCCAGAGGGCGGATGGGGGCGCACCACCTGTGGCGCGGTCACCCTTGACGTTCCAAGGTCGCGACCAGTCGCCGACTTTCACGTCGTTGACCAGGGAACCGTCCTGCCGAGGATCGCTCCACCTCCAGCAGTATCCAGCAGTGATTCGAGCGCCATATCCCTCCGCTCGACGGCTGCTCAGCCACCCTTCCAGCTCTTCAGGAGAATCCATCAGCTCAACCGCGTAGCCGTGCTCCTCGTCCTGCCACGGCCGGGGCCCTCGGGGACGGAGTTCCAGAAGGCGCTCCACCCAGTCGACGAACTCCAGCGACCCGCCGCAGCGGAACTGCGCGTCGAGATCGATGTGCGTCACCGCAATGCCCCTCTCCTGCGCCGCGGCCGTGATATCGCGGACGGTCCCCATTTCGCCCGGCCGGACGACCTGGTTCTCGTCGAGAAGAAACACCGGAACGCGCGCGGCGGACAGCAGCTCGTCGATCTGAGGACGGCCGCTGCGCAATGACGCTCGAGTGAACCTATTGGCCGAGGTCTCCCGGATCCGATGTGCCTCGTCCATGATGAGGCACTCGATCTCGTTGGGTGATGCGGCCATGAACGAGTTGAAGTACTGGAATGCCCGCCGAACCCGCGGGGCGCCACGTGCAGCGACCTTTCGCAGGGTCGTGGTGAACGACTGCGACCCAGTCGCGTGGACAACAGTACGACCCTGCCTTGCGAGCTCGCCCAGGAGCGAGAGCGCGATGACACTCTTGCCGCTTCCTGGACCACCTTCAACGACGACCGCTGTCTTTGTGTTGCCCTCTCTCGCCCTGGCAACAGCATGCAGGACCGTGTTGTATGCGTCCCGCTGCTCGTCCAGAAGCACAAACATCTCGCGCTTCTGCACCTCTTCCGCTGCGAGGCGCATCAACTGCTTGGAGGGCGCGACCCGACTTGACAGCAGCTCGTCGGCCGCGGCTGCCCCATCGCCGGCAGCAAAGAACGACTGCAGAAACGCCACCCATTCGCCACGACGCTGTCCAGTGAACATCCTTACGCGGGTGTCGAACTGGCCGCTCAGGAGGTCGCGGACCCCGCCGTCGCTCGCGTTGTGCAGATACGCGACTCCAGCGACCTGACGGTCATGCTGTGACAGAGTCGCGACGAAGTCGGTCAAGTACTCGCAGTAGCCCAGCACCTGGTCCAGCGGGTGGCTCACGGGCCGCTTGCCGTAGCTGGGGACGGTCACGAGGACATCGCTGTCCTCGTACCGGTGCGCCTCGCTCCACTGTTTCATCTCGACGACGAGGTACGCGGGTTCTCCGGTACGAGACGACATTCCCGCCAGGACCACGTCAGCACGCTTGCTTGTCAACGGCAGCCGGTACTCGATGAGCATCTCGACGCCGCCGCGTCCGGCGCCGACCAGATCCGCTGCAAGTACAGGGAGACTCATTCGCCAGGAGGTTCGTTCGCCCGGGGAAGGACGCTGTCCGGTCTGATGCAGCATCTGGCGTGCAAGCATTTCTTCCAGCCCGGCCTCGACGACGGCGAACCCGTCAGCGGTGTGACGCAGCAACGCGGACAAAGACCGACTCCTGGGCAGCACGACTGGCGTGCGGGGGAGCATGTCCGGTAAGGAAGCCCGTCGATCCGCGGTACCCCTCGACTCTACGCGACCGTTGCGGGTCGGCAACGCGAGGGCGAACGCCGCGGTCGAGCGGCATCGGGCCGGCAAGAGAGATGGTGACTTTCTTGCCGATTCCGATGTACGTAATGGGCGTCGAGAGGACTCTTTAGAGGGGAAGGACCGTTCGTATCGAGGAGTCCACCGTGTCAAGCCAGGTCGCCGAAGGCAGCAAGAGGGCCCGTTTGTTGGATGCTGCGGCCTATCAGGAAGCGGCTCGCGAGTGCGACGTCATCATGAAAGGCGGCATCACCAGCGGGGTGCTGTATCCCCTCGCGGTGTGTGAGCTGGCAACTGCCTATCGACTTCGCAATGTCGGAGGCACGTCGGCGGGAGCCATCGCAGCCGCGGCGGCCGCCGCTGCCGAGCATGGGCGTTCGTCCCAGCGCCCAGGCAGCGGATTCCCCGGCCTGGCCGCCCTGCCGGACTGGCTCGGCGCCGACGACAACCTCGTGAACCTGTTCCGACCGCCCAGCAGCACGCGCCGCCTCCATGGCTTGCTGCTACGTGCGGTCAAGCCCGGTGCGAGCCGGCTCGGCCTGCTCGTCGGGGCGGTCGCTGCTTCCTTCCGGTCGCGGCGGTGGTGGATGCCGGTCGGAGGTCTGCTGCCGGGTGCGCTGCTCGTGACGGCTCTTCTTGTTGCCGACGCGACGTCGCCTCTCACCTGGATCGGTGTGGTTGTCGCGCTGCTGCTGGCCGTCATCGGGTTGGTGGTCGGTGCGGCGCTCGCGGTGGCGCTGGATGGGGGCGAGGCGATCGAGGGGAACATGTTCGGCCTGGTCTCCGGATCCAAGGCCTATGACGGCGGCGACTCGCTCTCGGACTGGCTTGCCGACAGGCTGGATGCGCTCGCCGGGCACGACTCGGCCACGGGGCCGTTGACGTTCGGGGATCTCTGGGAGGCACCAGAAGGCGAGCAGCCGGCGGTGAACCTGGAGATGCAGACGACCAACGTGACAGAGGGTCGGCCGTATCGGCTGCCTAACGACCTGGGCGACCGTTTCTGGTTCGACCCGAAGGAGTTCGGGCAGCTGTTCCCAGATCGGGTGGTGAAGCACTTGATCGACAAGGGCGGCGACATGAACGCGCAGGGGTTGGTGCCCCTTCCTCCGGCCCACGATCTTCCGGTGGTGGTGGCCACGCGCATGAGCCTGAGCTTTCCGATCCTCATCTCCGCCGTGCCGCTGCACAGCGTCGACCGATCCATGCAGCAGGGCACCGAGGAGGTCTTCGAGCCGTCATGGTTCTCAGACGGCGGCATCACCTCGAACTTCCCGATCTCGTACTTCGACTCGATGCTGCCGTCGCGCCCCACGTTCGGGATCAACCTGCGCCTCTTCCATCCCGCGCACCCGGTCAACGACGACGACGAATGCGCGAACGTGTGGATGCCGCGGACGAACAGCAGCGGACTGCTCGAGTCATGGTCACGCCCGCCGGAAGGTCATGGGCTGCGCAGGGTCGCATGGTTCCTGCACAGCATCCTCGATGCCATGCAGAACTGGGTCGACAACAGCCAGATGCGAGTCCCCGGATACCGCGACCGCGTCGTGCACATCTCGCACACCGACAAAGAGGGTGGCATGAACCTGGCAATGCCGCCGGAGGTGCTGACCAAGCTGTCCGAACGAGGACGTTGCGCCGGCGAGCGGCTCGTCAGCTACTACACGAACCCGCCGGACCCGCCCTCAGCCGGTCCCGGGAGACGGGTTGTGTCCTGGGAGAACCATCGCCGGATCCGACTGCGCACCTCGATTGCCCTCATGTCCGGTGCGATCGTGTCGCTGTCCAAGCGCTTCGACGAGTCGTACGCCAAAGACCTTGACGGCCCGCTGAACGCCGCACCCAGCTATCCGTTCACGAACCAGAGCCAGCAGGCCCTTGCCAAGTCCTTCATGGCGGGGCTCGGCGAGCTGGCACAGGCGATCGAGAAGGCCAGTGCGCACGGAGAGAACGTCGACCTGAGCGTCAAGGCGCCGAGTCCCGCTCCCACACTTCGCATCGCACCAGGTGCGAGGACTCCAAAAGCGCGACCAACGACCGGGCAGGACGACAAGGAAGACAGCAGACCATGAGGATCGCATCGTTCAACGTCGAGAATCTCTTCGCCAGGCCGAAAGCGATGGACGCCCAGGAGGCGGACGACGCAACCCGGAAGAAGATCCTCGGTGCACACGCGAGGATCTCCGAGCTCTTCGAGCACGAGTCCTATGCCGGACTCGAGTCCGAGATCCTGTCGGAGCTCGACAGTCTGGGAGTACTCAACGACGACGAGGGCACGTTCGTCCGGTTGCGCAAGCTGCGGGGCTCGCTACTGCGTCGGCCGATGAGCGGGCCGGTGACCCTGGTGGCCACAGGACGCGCCAGCTGGGTTGGATGGGTCGAGCTGAAGACGGTGGCGGTGAACGTGCAGGCCACCGAGAACACCGCCCGCGTCATCACCGAGCTCGGGGCGCACGTGCTGACCGTCGTCGAAGCCGACAACCGCCCGGGACTCGACATGTTCTCCGTCGCCATGCTGCCGGCGGTCGGCGGCACGGCATACCCCGAGGTGATGGTCGTCGAAGGCAACGACACCCGCGGCATCGACGTGGGCTGCATGGCCGCCGATGGGTACAACCTCGTGCAGCTCCGTACGCACATCTTCGACACCGACGCGGTGGGGCCGGTCTTCTCGCGCGACTGCTGCGAGTACCACTTCGAGACGCCCCAGAAGAACCGTCTCGTCGTCCTCGCCAACCATTTCAAGTCCAAGGGCTACGCCTCCAAAGGCGACCCCATCGGCGCGAAGCGGCGCAAGCGCCAAGCCACACGCGTTGCGGCAATCTACAAGCGTCTGCGCGCCGAGGGCATCGAGTTCATCGCCATCACGGGCGATCTCAACGACGACCCCTCCAGTCCCGCTCTGCGTCCGCTGGTCAACAACAAAGACCTCACTGATGTCAGCGAGCACCCCGCATTCGACTGGAACCACCGCAAGGGGACCTACGGCTCCGGAAACGAGAAGGACAAGATCGACTACATCCTGATGTCGCCCCCGCTCTTCGCCAAGGTCACCGGAGGGGGCGTGTTCCGCAAAGGTGTCTATCGCGGGCCACGCACCAAGGACCCGTGGGACGTCTTCCCGACACTGGAGAAGAAGGAGCAGGAGGCGTCCGACCACGCGGCCATCTACGCCGACCTCACCGACTTCTAGCCAAGTCTCACCTGAAGGTCCATGCCGAGGATGCCACCCAGTCGCTCCGCCTCCTGCTGAATGGCCTCGTCGGGTCGCTTCCGACCGCTCTGCCAGGAGATCGCGAGCGAGTCGCCCTTGCGCGCCCACGTTCCACTGACCACACCGCCGGCGACGATCGGGTTGGCCTTGCGGGTCATGGCGTCCCGAAGCGGGGCAGGGGTAACACGCACGTCCTTGGTGCCGGCACCCATCACCCACTGGTCGTGCCCCGGAAGGAACCGCACGGCCTCCGACGGCCGCGCCGCAGTGAGCGACTCGACGTCCTCAGACACGACGTATGCCGTCGTGCCCCCGACATCGACACCCACCAGCCGATCGCCGAGTCCCGAGATCCACCGGTCGAGCCGCTTGCGGCCGGCGCTCAGCCCGTTGCCGAGCCAGTAGTGCAGGTGGTCCAGCGTCGCCGGCCCGTAGGTCCGCAGATACGCGCTGATGGCGCGCGGGCCCGCGTCCTCGAGGTCGGGGATGCCGGCCCACCGCGGGTTGCCGTCGAGCCGCTGAAAGGTGTGCTGGCCGTCGCGCGGTGGACCGAAGCTCATGTCCCCTTGCCACGTCAACGGCTTGATCAGCGTGCCCGCACCATCGTCGAAGACCGGTTTCAGGTGCCGGTACTCTCGACGCCGCGCCAGCGCGCCGCCGAGCTCGGCGATGGTCAGTGGCCCGTCGCTCAGCGCGTCCCGCACCGCAGCCCGGAAGTCCGGCCAGTCCTGCGGCGCAAGGCGATAGAACTCCACCCAGCTCGACAGCTCCCACTGCCGACCTGCCGATCGAAGCGCGAGGTAGATACCGCCGTCCTCGGGCGAGAGGTAGTGCATCGACCCCCGGAACGCGAAAGCCTTGATCACCGACCCGTCCCCCAGTGCCTTCGCGAGATCGCCGGGACGCGTCGTCGTGCTCCGGGTGCCGACAGCGAGATCGGCGAGCGACTCGTCCATCGACAGCACCGCACCGAGCCGTCGCACGACGTCGGCCGCCGACGCGGGCCCGAGCGGGTCGAGCAGGTGCCGCTCCATCCGCCATGCCAGTGCCTGCGGCCACGTGGCCGTGGCGTCGATCGCTGAGGTCATTTCCGCATACTCGCACCGAATCCGGACGGAAGACGTCCGGAGGCCGTTCCGCTCATCCGACCCGTCCCGCCGCAGCACAGCCCAACCCACGAGCGGCCCACGAGCGGCCGGGCTCCGCGCTCGCACGACGCCCAGCGGCATACGACCCGGGGCCGGAAGGCCCTGATGGGGACGCGTCGTATGCCGCTGGTCAGGGGAGGGCTCGCAGCGACGTCGCTCAGCCGAGCTCGGTCACCGTACGCGCACCCGGGGTGCCACCGAGCTCCACCTTCTTCGTCGAGACGTTGTTGCTCGTGCTGCTCTCGTGCAGGCGACCGCTGACGTTCGACGTGATGCGGATGGTGTAGACGCCGTTGGCCAGGTCAGTGATGTCGAACGCCTGCCCGGCGACGCCCTGGTAGTACGTGTCGCCCCACCCCGCCGGGAGCACCTCACGGATCCAGATCGCCTCCGAGCCACCGCACATCGACCACATCCGGTCGGAGTCGACCTGCTGCACCGCACCCGGCCTGGTCAGGTCGATCGGGTCGGTCGGTGCCAGGCAGAACGACTGCTTGCCGCTGCGCTGCAGCGAACCGTCAGCGGCGACCAGGTCATACTGCGCCGCATCCTCGAAGTGCCAGTGGTGGTGCCCTTCGCGCTCGTCCCACTCGAACTCACCGACGGGGAAGACCTTCACCGGCGTCCCGTCGCGGTACTCGAACTGCTTGGCCACCATGTGCTCCGCACCCTGCCGGTAACCCTCGACGACGAGCGGTCCGGCGCCGAGGTTCGCAAGGTTGGCGCCGAAGCCGAGCTGGTCGCGGCCCGTCTCGTCCGTGCGGACCGAGATCCCGAACGCCGGCAGCGGCACCAGGTCGGGGAGCCCTTTGGCGCGGCGGCCGTTGTTCGCATCGGGCTGGCCGGTGCGCGTCGGGTTGGCGCGATCGGACAGGGTCCGCAGTGCAGGCGAGGACGCGAGCGTGGCGGTGCGCGCCGCGCGAGCGTTGACGTCCGCGGCGGCCGACCGGACGAGAGTGTCGACCCCGCCCGGGCCTGCGCCGGCCAAGCCGACCCCGACGCCGCCTCCACCACCCCCGCCGCCGCCCGGGCAGAACTCAGGGTCGTACGGGCACGGGATCGTCGTGACCGTCAGGGTCAGCGACCCGTGGGCCTGGGCCGCCGGGATGGCGAGCTGCTCGACATACGTCGGCGCGATCGCCAGGTCGACCCGGTAGTCCCCATCCGGGCCGGTGAAGTTCGACAGGAGCTCGTTGCCGACAGAGGACGCCCAGCCCTGGTCGAGGCCGAAGACGATATGGCGGGTCAGCTCGGAGCCGCAGCTGTTCGGCAGGGTCGGCTCGTCGGGCCCGCTGGTGTCCAGGCGAGCCATCGACGCACCGCCGAAGAACCCACCCGCTGGGCAGAAGGCAAGGCTCTGTTGCGAGACGACCGCGCCCGAGGGGCTCTTGAGCGTGACGTTCACGAAGTCGGGCAGTCCGAGGAACATCAACCCCCGTGTGGGCGTCTGGATCCGGCTGATGCGGTGTATCCCGCCCGCGCTGTCACGACGCACCCGCCACAGATCGGCGTTGCCGTCCGCACCGGGCAGGGCCTCGACCAGAAGCGGCCCACCCGTAACCCCGACATAAGTGCCCAGTGGCGCCCAGATGAACGGGTCGCCCTCGATCCGCTCGACCTCGACCGTCGCCGACGCGACGCGCAGGCTCACCTGCGGGTCGCCGCTGGCTGCCAGGGCGCCGACGCCCTGGGCGACTCCGGCCACCGCGAGGGCCACGACCCCGGCGACGGCCACCTTCCGACGAATAGGCTCCATTGCCCAATCCCCTCCCCTTGTGTCGGACTGCACCAATAGGTAGACGCACATGAGGGCCGAGAGGTTGTCACGCCGATGGCACAGAAGAGGACGGTATGCCGCTCGGGTGGCGCAGCGGCATACCGTCCTCGGGTGTGTGGCCGGCCCCGCCCGGGGGGCGGAACCATTCACGAAAGGTGGCGCCTAGCTGACTGCCACGAGCTGGTGGTTGAAGTTCTGCGAGCTGCCGTCAGGCCGGTATCGCGACTCGGTGTTGCCGGCGATGTCGGTGGAGAACCACCGCACCTCGGTCCGAGCGTTGACGGTCACCGCGCCGGCGCCTTCACGGAGCCCCGACGATGCGAGCTTCGGCGAGCTCAGGGTGGGGCGGCTCCCGTCGAGCGTGTAGTAGACGGTGGACGGCTCGCTCGTGCTGAAGGTGAAGCTGGTCTGGCCGGCCGCCTGCTTGGTCACCACGAGCTTCGACTTGGGCGGTGTCGTGTCGGTCTCGTGGGCCAGCGCCACCTCGAGGATGCCGATCTGGCCGTTGGCGAACTCCATTGCCTCCTGGTGCCCTTCGGCGAACGGTGGCTGGAAGCCGACGGACCGGTAGCTCTTCGTCTGCGGGTCCCACATGTCCGCCCCGACCTCGAAGTCCCAGCCGATGATGCCGTGGTTGTACCAGAGCTCATCGGCGGAGTTGCCCGCGGCGGAGTAGAGGACGTCGATGACCGGGCCGGTCTGGCCGGGCCAGATCGCGGTGCCGCGCCAAGCCTTGACCGCGCTGAGGATGTGGTCGGAGGCGGCCCAGAAGAACTCCTCGGTGCCGAGCTCGACCGGCGGCAGCGGGATGCGGCCGGCGGCCTTGTAGGCGCCCGGAGGCCACATGAAGTAGCCGCCGTAGGAATGCGTGTTCATCGCGAACTTGATGTTCGGGAAGGTCTCCGCGAGCCACACCTCGTTGCGGGCCTCCGGCTCCGAGAGCTCAGCTGGGCCGGAGTAGGTGCCCGACGTGCAGCTCGTCGTGGACGCGCCCGTGTAGCCGTCGAACGCCGACCCGACCGAGAAGTTGCGGTTGATGTCGACACCCCACGAGGTGCGACGCGCGGGGTCGGAGTTGGCCGCGTCGCAGTAGTTCGTCATGTTCTTCCGCTGGGAGGCGAAGTCATACATGCTGTAGTGCGCGCCATCGGGGTTCATGGACGGCACGATGAAGATGTCGAGGTTGTCGACGAGCTTGCGAGTCGTCGGGTCGAGCTGGTAGTTGCGCAGCAGCCGCTCCGCCGCCTCGACACAGACGAGCGGAGTGACCCACTCGCGGGCGTGCTCCTGGCAGTAGAGGAAGACACCGGTCTTCGAACCGTTGCGGGTCTTGCCGATCCGAAGAGCCTGCATCTGGAACGGCTCTCGCGAGACCGATGCCGGCGCGTTGAGGTTGTCAGTCAGGCGGGTGCTCGCGGCGGCGGCCACGACTCCTGCGCCCGCGTTGCCGCGGTAGGTGCTCGCGACCATCAGCGCGTTGGCGCTCGGGTTGGCGTTGATCGCACTGACGACCTGCGCCGCGGTCGAGCTGAGCGCACCGGAGCCGTTGGTGGCCAGGGTGACCGTGACGGCCTTGCCGGTGACGGAGACGCTGAGCGGCGAGCTCGCTGCACCCGGGTTGACGAGGGCGATGCTGAGGTCGTTGCCACCCTCGGATCCGTAGGCCTTCGAGGTGACGTAGAAGGTGCTGGCGGTCGCCGTCCCGAACTGGGCCTGCGCCGCCCGGCGGTAGCCGTTCGTCTTGTTCGGCAGGTCGACGAGCTCGGTCAGCGACGGGAACTCGGCGGCGAGCGCCTTGATCCGGCCGTAGACCTCGGTCGGGTCCATGTAGTGGTCGACGAAGTCGGTGACGTAGTGCGGGCTCGGCGCCTTCCGCGCCGCACCGAGCCACTGCGTGACGGCGGCCGTGGCCGTGCCGCCCTCGGTGCTCGTGATGCGGACCTGCGACGGCTCGACGGAGATGGGGATGGGCGCGTTGAAGCGGTGGTACATGTACTGGCCGGCGTCGACGAAGCGGGACATGGTCGCGCTGCCACCGGATCCCATGGCGGTGCCCGGGCCCGAGTCCCATTGCACCGTCAGGATGTTCTCGGCCGTCGGGGCGTCGGTCTTGACCTCAACCGAGATGAACCGCTGGTCGTCCAGGGAGGTGAACCACTCGGACCGCAGCACCGTCAGTGTGTCGGTGCTGGCCAGGGCCTGAGCCTCGGCGGCGATCGCGGCGGATCGCTGGGTCCGCAGACCAGCGACGTCCGACGGAGTCGTGATCGCGTCCCCGACGCGATAGCCGAGCTGGCTGATCTCTTGTGCCTCAGTGGGATCCGCGACCACGTGGATCTCGACCCCACCATCGACGGGACGGGTGTACTCGGTGAGGTCGAACCCGAGGCCGGCGAGCCGGTCGATGGCGGCTCCGTCCGGGACGACGACCTTGAGGAGGGAGGCCTCGGCGGGCTCGTCACTCACCGTGTCAGCCGGCTGGCTGGCGGAGGTGTCTGCGAACGCGGAGCCGGTCGCCAGTGCGGGCGCGAGCCCGGCGACAAGGGCTCCAGCGACCAGCATGGAGACGAGGCGTGGAGGATGTTTCATGGGCCACTTCCCTTCGGCGCAAAGGAGCAAACCTGGAGCGGCCAGTATTGACCGGGCCTGGAAGGGCGGCAACATTTGCGGCACGGCGCAACAAACTTGTCCAATCGCCTGTCGAGTGGACAAGTCGGACGCCCGTTACAGGGGCTTGTGTGGCCTTGGCGGCCTTCGGTGGACCAGACCGTCGGTGGGAGCCGGCACGACGCTTCCGTCGAGCGTGACCAGCGGCGGCATCGGCTCGCCCAACGGGCCCGCCCACGGCGCGGTGGGATCGGGCTCGGGCAGCGGGTCCGGTGGCGTGGGCTGGGTGACGACGTCGCCGGGCGCCGGCGGGACCGGCCGATCCAGGCCAGGGTCGACGAGGTGCGCCAGCGACGGGGCATCGTCGACGCGTGGGACCTGCATCGGCGGCAGGCCGAGCAGGTCGATGATCGTCTTGGGAATGCTGGCGTGCGAGTGCCACTGGGCGTCGATGTGCTGGCCGACCTTGCCGCCGAACATGACCAGCGGGATGCGTGAACCTCCGATCGCGGCATACCCGTCCGGGTGCAGCGCGTCGGGGACCGTCTCGATGGCCGGGGTCGGAACCGAGTCGGCGTAGCCGCCCCAGTCGTCCCAGGTGAGCACGAAGGTGGTGTCCTGCCAGCCATCGCCGTCGATGACAGCCTGGACCCGCCGCCACACGAGGTCATGGCCTTTGGTGACGTAGTCGGGGTGGCTGACGAAGGGAGGGTGCTCGTCGTACCCCGCCGGGCTCCACACGTAGCAGACCTGTGGAAGGGTGCCGGCCTTGGCCATCGGGACGAACTGGCTGGGCGGGAGCACGTTGGCGTTGCCGGGCGCCGTGGTCAACGAGGCGTAGAACTTGGTGGGGTAGCCGGACTGGTCGGGGAAGGCCGCCCACCCGACCCCGGCGGTCTGCGCGACGGTGAAGATCGACGGCAGGTCCCAGACCGGGTGCGGGCCGGTGAACGGCGGGTTCTTCAACGTCGGCATCTGCCCGCCGACCGCGAGCATGTGACCCGGCGTCGAGTTCGACCCCGACCCGAAATGGTGGTCGCAGAAGACGAACTGCTTGGCCAGCCAGGCGTAGAACGGGATCACGACGTCGGTGTCCACCTGCGCCGGAAGCGCCGGGTAGTTGCCCATCGAGTAGTGCACCCACGCGTTGCGGTCATGAGGCTGGTCGAAGTCCGGAGGGTTGGCGAGCAGCGCCCCGGTGTTTGCGACGACGGCGCCCCACGCCGCCATCGTCGCGAAGTAGAAGTCCGTCGTCTTGTTCTCCTGGAGAAACACGATGACCCGGTGCCCAGGAATTCCGCTCACGTATGCCGCCTCCCGGCCTCGGAGGGCGTGTGGAACGGGTCCAGCTGCCAGTTTCCCATTGGATCTCCTTGCCTCACCGATCTGGAACTGCGGCCGCGGTGCGCGGCCTGCGTGAGCTGCTCCAGGCGAGGTGGATCCTGGTCAGGGACGGCCAGGCATCGAGGTGTCCACGGGCTCACCGTCGACGAAAACGGTCGCGGGTTTCCAGAAGCAGACGAGGTCCTTGACCGGGAGCGCATCGTGGAGCGGTTCGGGGTAGAACCAGGCCACGTCAGGGGCGCCGTCCGCACTGAGGTACGAGGCGACTCCCTTGTAGGCGCAGACCGTGTGCGTGTCCGAGGGCGTCAGCAGGTCCATCCGGATGTCCTCGCGCGGTAGGTACCACCGCACCGGCAGCTGCGTCTCGATCAGCATCACGGGCCGAGTCGACTCCGCGACGGTGTCCCCGCCGACCTGGACCTGGACGTGGCGGTCACTGCGCAAGACGTCGATCCGTTTGAACGGGTCGTGCGGATGGCCCATCACCGGCTCGTCCTCCTCCATCCAAGTGAAGGGCTCCCAGCGCACCAGGATCCGGCCATCGAGGTCGGGATCATCAGGCCGGAAGGCCACCTCACCGTGGCCCTCCAGATGGAGTGACCGGCCCGGCACCGTGTGCCAGTCGTTGTTCAGAGGCGGCAGCACCGGAGCGGAGACCTCGGGCACCGGGGACGGGTCGTGCTCGGTCAGCGCCAGGTGAAGATCACCCGGCGGCACGGCATACCAGGGGACGACGCGACGCGGCTCGTAGACGAGGACGGCGTCGCGGGTGTCCATGACCGTCTGACCGTCGAGGAGCGCGCGCAGTCGCTTCGGGGTGGCGGTGTAGCGAAGCTCGGTGAGCCCGCTGAACCACTGCTGGTTCAGGTCCGTGGCCATGCCTTCAGCATGAGCACGGCCGGGCCCGTCCGCAAGCAGGCTTCGTATGCCGCAGGGCTCGCCGGGCGCTGTCCGCGGGGCTGGGTGGTTCGTCCGCGTCCTTCGTGCTGACCTCTCAGGGTGAAGCCAGCGTCGAGGAGTATGACTCGGGCATGGCCGCCGGACCCCGCCCCACGCGCCGCGCCGTCATGACGGCGGCCGCGGTGGCACTCGGGTCGGTCGGCCTCGACGCGTGCGACACCCCCTCGTCGTCGCAGACCCCGTCGCCGTCGCCGTCGCCATCGGCCTCGCCGTCAGCCCCGACGACGACCGCCGGCCACCCGACGACGACCGCACCGAGCGCACCCGGCTCGCCCTCCGGCATACCGCCCGGGTCGAGCGCGGGCGCGCCCGCGGTGCTCGAGTCGACCGGACCCGACATCCAGGCGGGACCCGCCGGCGCGCCCCGCGTCGCGCTCACGTTCCACGGGGCAGGTCCGGCCGAGCTCACGCTCCGCGTGCTGGACATCACGCGAGCGCACGGCGCGAAGGTGACCGTGTTCGCCGTCGGCACGTGGTTGCAGGCGAGCCCGAGCCTCGGCCGGGCGATCCTCGCGGGCGGTCACGACCTGGGCAACCACACGTACAGCCACCGGCCCATGAGACGCCTCACGCCCGCCGAGGCCGACCTCGAGGTGAGCCGTGGCGCGGCTGCGGTGGCAGCGGTCCGCGGCAGCGCGGGCCTGCTCTTCCGGCCGTCCGGCACCCAGCTGAGCACCGGCACGATCCGCGCGGCCGCGCTCGCAGCGGGCTACCACCGGTGCATCTCGTACGACGTCGACCCGCTCGACTACCTCGACCCGGGCGCGGCGGCGGTCCAAGACCGGACCCTGGCCGCCGTCCGCCCCGGGAGCATCGTCAGCCTGCACCTCGGACATGCCGGGACGGCGGCGGCCCTGCCCGGCATCCTCGACGGCCTGCAGCAACGCGGGCTTTCCGCGGTGACGATGACCGAGCTGCTGGCTGGGTCCACGTGAGGCGGGCGCGACCACCGGGGCTTGCCCCGGCAAGCCGTTCCACGGCACGATGCGCTGACCGGTGGGGCCCGCTTCCCGGTCGTCTTCCGGCTCGCTGTGAGGCAGGTTCCACCAATTCGTGAGTTGACTATCAGGGGAGGGTGTCAGGATGTCCCTCGGTTCGTGTGTGCGAGCCGATGAGAGGCCGCGATGACCCAACCAGACGCGCACGATCCGGCGCCGCAGACTCGGAATGCCCTGCGCCGTCAGTCGATTGCGGACTTCCGTCGCGCGCTCGGGCTGACCGCTCTCGGCACCATCCTTCCGGGCGCGGGCCTCACGCAGACCCGCAGCCGTAAGGCCGGATGGACTCTGCTCGTCCTGACGATCCTCGGGATCGCCGCCGCGGCGTACTACGTCTTCACCACCGGCGTGACGAACGTGGCGCTGTCCCTCCTCGCTCGGCCCACGGCCCTGCAGGCGCTGACCATCGGCGCCATCGCCGGCGGCCTGCTGTGGTGCTCCTCGATCATCCTCACCGCGGTCCGGTCGCGGCCGGCGAGGCTCGACCGCACCCGCACCGTCATCCTCGCGGGCTTCACGACGGTCATGGTCTCCGCGGTCGCCGCGGGCTGCTTCAAGGTCGCCGAGTATGCCGCGATGACCCAGAGCACCATCACGACTGTCTTCGACACCACGCCCGAACTGCCTGTCCTGCCTGGCCACGGCACCCCCGCCGCCGAGAATGAGGACCCGTGGGCCGCCCAGTCCCGCGTCAACATCCTGCTGCTCGGCTCCGACGCCGGCGTGGGCCGGACCGGCACCCGCACCGACTCGATGATCGTGGCCAGCATCGACACCAAGACCGGCCGGACGGCACTGATCTCGCTGCCGCGCAACCTCCTTCGCGCACCGCTGCCCAAGAACAGCCCGCTGCGGGGGCTCTATCCGAGCGGCATCTACGGCGCCCCGAGCTGCTACCGGCTCCAGCGTGACCCGAGCCATTCCGACTACTGCTCGCTCAACGCGGTCTGGACCGAGGCCGACCAATGGCACGCCGACCACCCGGGCTCCTACGCCGGCGTCCGGGTGCCGGGACGACGGGAGATCCGTGACGTCATCCAGGAGATCGTCGGCCTGAGGATCGACCACCTCGTCGTCATCGACCTCAAAGGCTTCGAGCAGCTCGTCGACGCCATGGGTGGCATCTACATCGACGTGAAGCCCAGCGGCACCGGCCTGCCCCTGCCGATCGAAGGCCACAGCGACGGCCACGGGGGCGTCGTCGGCGAGACGGGCTTCTTCAAGACCGGCTACCAGCACCTCACCGGCTACTACGCGCTCTGGTACGCCCGCACCCGTGCCGCGGACGACGACTACTTCCGGCAGCAGCGTCAGCGCTGCGTCATCAAGGCGATTGTCAATCAGGTCAACCCTGCTCGCATGCTCGGCGAGTACCCGAGGCTGCTTCAGATCGCCAAGGACAACATCTACACGGACATCCCGGCTCAGAGCCTGCCGGCATTCGTCGACCTCATCGAGCGCGTCCAGAAGTCGACGATCACGAGTGTCGCACTCACTGCGGCGCAGGGCATCGACAGCAGCGACCCCGACTATGCCCGGATCCGTCGACTCGTCGACAAGGGCATCACGGCGCCGGCCTCACCCAAGCCGTCCTCGCCTTCTCCATCGACGACGTCCACGTCGTCACCCTCCACGTCCGCGCCCTCGGCAACGAAGCCCCCGAGCCGGACAGCGACCACCCAGCCTGCCTCCGAGTGCGGGTGACCGGGGGCCTGCTCCACGACTGGGGCTGGGCGCCGTGGCGTATCGGCTGGCCGCACGAGCCATGCGCCGGCCACGCTCCGTGCCGTCAGCATATGTTGACGACCATCCCGTGTCAGCATATGCTGACACCATGGAATCCTCACTCCAGGTAGCAGAGGGCGCTGCCAGCAACGATCCTGAGGTCGGACTGCGCGCGGTCGCCGCGCTTCGCGCCCTCGCCGAGCGCTTGGAGCTGCTTCAGGTCCGGCAGGCGCGGGAGCTCGGCTGGTCGTGGCAGGAGATCGCCACGCGCCTCGGCGTCACCAAGCAGACCATCCACCGCAAGTACGGCCGTGTGATCGGGGGCTGATGATGTTCGAACGCTTCACCGACACGGCCCGCGGCATCGTCGTCCGGGCCCAGGAGGATGCGCGCCGGCTCGGGCACGACTTCATCGGGTGCGAGCACCTGCTCCTCGCGGTAGCGGCGGCCGACGAGCCGGCCGGCGCCGTCCTGCGCGGCTCGGGCATCACGCCCGAGAGCGTCGAGGCGGAGATCCTGCGCACCGTCGGGCGAGGCCCGGCAGCCGACCCGCTGAGTGGACTCGACCGGGAGGCGCTGGCCTTCATCGGCATCGACCTGGACGTCGTCCGAGCCAGGATCGAAGCGGCCTTCGGTCAGGACGATCTCACCCGAGACCACCTCGCCGCCCGACGCGGCAGGCGACCCGCGCGAGGTAAGGGGCCGCTGGCCGAGATTGCCCGCCGCGCCCGCCGCAGACGGCGCCGCAGCGACGAGCCCCTGGTCGCTGGCTCGGCCTCCTGCGCTCACCTGCGGTTCACCTCGCGGTCGAAACAGAGCCTGGAGCTCGCGCTCCGTGAGGCGAAAGCGCTGCACGACAACTACATCGGCGTCGAGCACCTCACCCTCGGTGTGCTTGCAATGCAGGAAGGCACCGTTCCGGGGATCCTTTCGGCGCTCGGCTCACCGGCCCTGTCGCTGCGCGCCGCCGTCCTCGCCTCGTATCGCAAGGCGAGCTGATCTGCGCTCCCGCCATGGACCGACGTTACGAGGTTCCGACGGGAGAGGTCCGTCCACTCACGGCGCGCTGGGAGGAGGCATCATGCCTCGCACCGAGAAGCCGCCGTCGCACTCGACCACGGCTCCCGTGGTCGCGGCGGCGTTGACGCGCGATGCGAGCTGGACGAAGTGGCCTGTGTAGTCCGCCGGCTCGGGCAGGAACTGCAGCGGCAGCAGGGCGCGCGCCAGCTGGTCGAGGTCAGGCATCGAGTCCAGAGTGCGGTCGGCCATGCCCATCGCGCCGGGCCCGCGGATGTCGGTGCGCATGAAGCCCGGTGCGACGCCGTTGACGCGGACGTGGGGTGCGAGCTCGAAGGCCAGCTGTTCGACCAGGCCGACCACGGCGTGCTTCGAGGCGGTGTAGACGACACCGCCGATGCCGGCGTTTCGGACTGCCAACGAGGCCGTCAGCACGACGCTGCCGCCTGATGCGATGAGGGCGTCCACCGCGGCCTTGATGCCGAGGATGTAGGCCTTGACGTTCACCGCGAACAGCTCGTCGAAGCCGCGGCCGAGGGCCTCCATCGGAGTGTCGACCAGGCGAGCGCCATAGTCGAACAGGCCCGCGTTGCCCACGAACGTGTCGAGCCGGCCGAACGCTGACAGAGCCGCGGCGACGGCACGCTCGTTGTCGGCAGCAACGGTGACATCGCCCACTACTCCCACCACGCTGCCGCCGTGGGCGGACTCCACGGCGGCGACCCGCTCCGGGTTCCGGTCGAACGCGAGCACCCGTGCGCCCTCTGCGACGAACCGGTCCACCAGGGCACGCCCGAGCCCCGACCCGGCGCCCGAGATGAGCGCCACGTCACCTTCCAGCCAGCCCATACTGTCCTCCCTTGTCGTCCGCCGGCAGCGCGCCGGCTGAGCCTTCGACCACCTCGAGTGCACGCAGAGCCAGCGCCACCGGGTCTGCCTCCAGGAGAGGCTCATCCGCCTCCAGGAGATGTTCAGGTCCTCCCGAGGCCGACCGAACGGCCGCGAGGTCGTCGGCCTGACGCGGGGTCGTCACGGCTCCGCATGAGCTGCGCAGCCTCGCGGCCTCGCGGAGCAGGACGGCGGCGGCACGCGGGTCGGCCTCAGCCAGGACGGCGGCGGCCCCGACGAGCGACTCGGCGACACCCAGGTGGTCCCCCATGTCGCGTCGGAGCTCGAGCGCGACGCGGTGCAGCCGGGCCGCCTCCGGGACCCGGCCCGCGGCCAGGCTCACGCACGCCAGCCCCCACATGCTGTTGGCGCGATGGCGGGGGGCGGCCTCCGTCACGGGGTGCTCCTCACCCGCGCGGAACTGGTCAGCAGCCGTCTCCAGCCGGCCGCGGGCCAGGGCCACCACGCCCAGGACCCATCGCGGAAAGGTCGATCGCATGGCATGCCCGAGGGTGGTCATCGCCAGCGCGGACTCCGCCAGCCGTTCGGCCGCGGCGTGGTCCCGCCG
Organism: Intrasporangium mesophilum; assembly: GCF_054783095.1. Lineage (NCBI taxonomy): Bacteria > Bacillati > Actinomycetota > Actinomycetes > Micrococcales > Intrasporangiaceae > Intrasporangium > Intrasporangium mesophilum. The sequence goes on from NZ_BAAGRF010000013.1 coordinate 73,862, forward strand.
CTCCAGAGCGATGCAGGCCTGCGTGCAGAGCACACCCGCGATCTCGGCAGGTGCCGCCAGCCCTTGTGCGACGACGAGGGCCCGGTGCACGTCCACGTCCGCCTCCGGGAAGCGGCTCTGCCGAAGGAGGCTCTCCGCCCGCAGGCGCAGCGAGCTGGACAGTGTCCTGCGGTTGCCGAGGTCCTCGGCCAGCTCCACCGCCTCCGAGGCGAGCCGCTCGGCAGTGGCCAGGTCGCCGGAGAGGAGGGAGACCCAGCCGAGCTCGCACAGCAGCAGGGGCCGGGCCGACAGGTCGCCGATCGTCGAGGCGAGACCGAGCGCCCGGCCATAGAGATCCATCGCCTGCTCGTAGCGGCCGACCCACAGGTCGATCTCCGCACGCGAGCCGAACAACAGGCGCAGCAGCTGGTCGTCCTGGGCGTGCTCCGCGGAGAGGATCGCTCGGTCGAGCAGGTCACCCGCCTCGTCCTGCCGACCGCGGCTGCCCGACGCGATCGCGAGGCTGCGCAGTATGCCGGCAGCCACCCTCTCGTCGCCCGCTCGCTCGGCATGTCCCAGGGCTTCCTGCCAGAGCTCCTGCGCGCCGTCGAGGTCGGATCCCCGGAAGGCGACATACCCCAGCCCGGAACGAGAGCGCGCGAGGGTGACCTCGTCGTTGTGACGGGTTGCGATCTCGACCGCGCGCTGGAGACACTCCTTCGCGGCGGTCGTCTCGCCCTTGAGGATCAGGAGGTTCCCGAGGGCGGCCAGGGCCGGTCCGCGGAGCGGTTCGTGGAGGGGCTCGGACCCATCGGGCAGGTCGAGAGCCTGACGCAGGTGGGCGACCCCAGCGCTCCAGTCCCCGTGCGAGACCCAGAACGGCGCCATGGCCGCAGCAGTGCGGATCGCGCCGTCGGTGTCCCCCGCGCTCACGGCGGTGGCCAGGGCCTGACGGATGTTGTCCAGGTCTGCCAGCAGGTCGGCTCTCGCCTGAGCGTGCCCGCGCAGGCCGAGGTCGTGGCCGAGGGTCTCGGCGCGGCGGGCGAACCACTCACGGTGGCGCGCGGCCAGCTCGTCGGCCTCCCCCGACCCGGTCAGCTCTAGGCCGGCCAGCTCATGCACCGAGTCGAGCATCGTCCACCGCTCCATGTCGTCGCCGGAGGACAGCAGGGAGCCGCGACGCAGCCGTCGCAGCAGCTGCGGGACGGACCGTTCGCTCAGAGGTGGCACACCGCATACGGCTCCGGCTGCCTCGATCGTGCCGGTGCGCGCGAAGGCGGCCAGGCGGGCGAAGAGCAGGCGCTCGTCGGGACCGAGCAGGTCCAGGCTCCACTCGAGAGCTGCTCGAAGGGTCTGGTGACGACCTGGCGCGGTGCGGCGACCGTAGGTGAGCAGCGAGAAGCGGTCCGACAGCCCCTCGAGGACCCCGGTGAGGGAGGTGTCCGCCAGCGCTGCCGCCGCGAGCTCGATGGCCAGCGGTAGGCCGTCGACGTGCCGCACGATCGTTGCGACGTCGGCCGCGTTCGCGTCGGAGACGCGAAAACCGGGGCGTACCAGTGCCGCTCGCTGCTCGAACAGGCGGACAGCGGCGTCCGCCCCCACATCCTTCGCCGTGTTCGCGGCTGCGGGGTCGGGAACGGGAAGCGGGTTCAGCCGCCAGACGACTTCGCCGTCGATAGCAAGGGGCTCCCGGCTCGTGGCAAGGACTGCGAGGTGCGGGCTCCGCTGAGTCAGCTCTTCGGTGAGGGCCGCGACCGCGTCGAGCACCTGCTCGCAGTTGTCCAGCACCAGGATGGCGGACTTCCCCGAGAGGTCATCGATCACCAGGTCCTCGAGGCTGCGCCCCGGCACCTCCGAAACCTGGCGGACGGCAGCGATCGCGCTGGCTACGGCCTGCCGATCCGTCGCTGCGGCCAGCTCCACCAGCCAGGCGCCATCGTCGAACTCGTCCATCACGTCGAACGCGACCTGCACCGCCAGGCGCGTCTTGCCCACCCCGCCCAGCCCGACGACGGTCACGACCCCCGTCTGGCGAATGAGGTCGGCCAGGCCGCGCCGCTCGTCGTCACGGCCCACGAAGGCCGCCCTGTGGAACGGCAGGTTGTGCTGGACCACGCCGTGGACCCGCAGCGCCGGGAACTCGCGTTGAAGCTCGGGATGGCACACCTGGAGCAGGCGGGCAGGCGCCGTGAAGCCTCGGAGCTGGAAGGACCCGAGCACTGACAGCGTCACGTCCGCCGGCAGGTCCGCCGCCACCGCGGTTGCCGTGGCCTCCGACAGCAGGATCTGGCCGCCGTGCGCCGCCGCGCAGATCCGCGCGGCCTGATGGAGCCCGAGCGAGACGTAGTTGTCCCCCGTCGGCGCCGCCTCCGCGGTGTGCAGCCCCATCCGCACGCGGATCTCGGCACCAGGCGGCCACGGGTGGGCCCACAGCGCGCGCTGGCCGTCGACACACCCGCGCAGAGCCTCGGCGGCGTCGTCGAAGGCCATCACGAGAGCGTCGCCTTCGGTGGCGACCTCGACGCCCCGATGGGCAGCGAAGGCCTCTCTGAGCAGGCCCGTGTGGATGGCGAGAAGGCCGACGTAGTCATCGCCCAGCTCCCGGAAGAGCCGCGTGGACGACTCGATGTCAGTCATGACGAACGTGACAATCCCGGCAGGCAACTGGCGTTGTGCCTCAGCCGCCTGCACCGTGGGACTGTCCAACACGCCTCCGACCGGCGACTCGCCGTCATGACGAGGTTCCATAAGGTCCGGTTGAGACGAAAGATAGCCCGGGGACGGCGCGGCCGTACGCGGATTCGGCTTGCAGCGCGGCCTCGGCGTCCGGGGTGCGGCCTCAGAAGCATGCCGTCGACGGAGCCGGGATCAGCACGTCATGGATGTCGCATAACGGCCGGTTCCATGCGCCCCCGACCAGCGCATACTGATGGTGTCTTCTCGTGCAGGAGGTGTTCTGTATGTCGATCGAGAGGACCGAAGAAGAACAGCTGTCGATGGCACGGCACCCCGACATCGTTGCGCTCCGTGAGCGCTACGAGGTCGCGTCCGAGACGTCGCTGGCATGGCTGGCGGAAGGGCTCACCTTCCTCGCCGGCGCGTATGCGGCGATCTCGGCGTGGATCATCGGGTTCAACGCCACGGCATCCTCACTGACGGCCACCAACCTGGTCGTCGGCATCGCGATCACGATGCTGGCGTTCGGGTTCGCGACCAACTACGCCCGCACGCACGTGCTCAGCTGGGTGACCCCGCTGCTCGGTGTGTGGCTGATCATCTCGCCCTGGGTCGTCGCAGGTGTCAGCACCACGACGGCGATGATCCTCAGCAACGTGATCGTGGGTGCAGTCGTGGTCGCGAGTGGAATGGCGGTCATGTCGATGCCGATGCCGATGATGCGCCGACGCGCCTGACGCGTCGGACGCGTCCGACGACAGCGAGAGGCTCCGCCGGCCCCGGCGGAGCCTCCACACATCAGATCGGCCTACGAGATCCAGCCCCGACGGGATCGCGTAGGCATGACTCCATGATCTGCCGACGAAACCCACCCTCGGCTGGATTCCGTAGGCCAGGTGCCCCAGGGCCACCCTGCCGGACGCGGTAGGGCCTGGGACCCAGCGTTCGGTCAGCTCACGGCATACGGCTGCCTGATGATGGTGCGCAGCCTCTCCGGCGCCGACCGGCGGGGATCTCCGATGTAGATCTCGTGGTGCTTGTGGCTGTGGCCCGGGCCATCGAAGGTGAACCCCTGCTCTCGGATGAACTCGTGCAGTCGGGCGATCGTGGGCGCCTCGGTGGCGTACGGCCCTACGTGCAGCACCTGCGCGGCGGCGCCTTCCTCGAAGGAGACCAGCCTCAGCTCCGCGGCAGCGGCGATGGACTTCGTAGCCACAGCCTCCTGCGCGAGGCGTGCAACGAGGTCAGCGGTCACGGCGTCGGGTTGGCGGATCATCATGGTCCAGTCCCACGCCGACTTGTCACCTGTCAGAAACGTGCTCATGTCCTCGGCCCACCAGAGCCCTTCGAGCGGGGAGACCTTGACGTCCGGGCCGCCGGCCTTCTTGACGGCGAACTTGGCTGCATAGGACACCGAGTACAACGCCTGGACCGCCGCGGCATAGGCCGGGCTGGTGTTCGGGTCGCCGTGCCCGTCGAGGCACAAGAACGTGAGGCGTGGCACCCGCACCAGCCGTGGTGTGGTCGTGGCGCGGTACAGCCGGTCGATGTGCTCGCTGTCAGCCGTGATCGTCATGAGTGCCTCCTGCTCACCAGGCTGCTGGGCGTCGGTTGAGCGCGCCAGGGACGAAATGCCCATGATCAAGACCTCATCAGATCAGCTCGAAGTCTGCGGCCTCGTATCAGGCGGAGCGGTCTCGAGGATGAGGGTGGCCGGGTTGCCTGGCTCGCCTCGGAGGTCGAGGCTGGTGCTCATGGAGATGCGTAGGCTCGGACGCCTCGGACACCAGAGCTCGGTACTCATCTACGGCGCGGCGGCTCTGGGCGAGGTGTCCCAGGACGTGGCCGACCGGTCGATCCAGGAGGCACTCGACGGCGGCATCAACCACTTCGACGTGGCGGCCAGCTATGGCGATGCCGAGCTGCGCCTCGGACCGTGGATGCCGCAGATCCGGGACCGGATCTTCCTGGCGACCAAGACGGGCCAGCGCGCCAAGGACGCCGCCTGGCAGGAGATCAACGCCTCGTTGGAACGGCTCCAGACGGACCGCGTCGACCTGCTGCAGCTGCACGCGATCGGCGACCTGGCCGAGCTCGACGCTGCCACCGGGCCCGATGGGGCGCTCGAGGCGGCGGTGCGCGCACAGAGCGAGGGCCTGGTCGGCGCGGTCGGCATCACCGGTCACGGTCGTGATGCGGCCGCAACCCACCGAGAGGCCTTACGTCGCTACCCCTTCGCGACGGTGCTGACGCCGCTGAACCCGGTGCTCTGGCGCACCGAGCAGTTCCGCACCGACTACACGGCCCTCGTCGAGGAGGTCCGCCGCCAGGACGCGGGTCTGATGACGATCAAGACCGTCTCGCGTCGCAACTGGCCGGACGGCGCCGATCACTCGCACACGACCTGGTACGAGCCCTACCACGACCAGGAGCGCATCACGGCGACAGTGTCCTGGGTCCTGTCCCACACGGAGGTGACGGGCATCGCCACTGCTGGCGACGTCGGTCTTCTCGGCATGACCCTCGAGGCCGAAATGAACCGCGTCCCGGTTCCGGAGGCCGAAAGCCAGCTGGTCGGCGACGAGGCCTACGCATCGCCGTTCATCTCGATGCCCTTCTGACCCGTCTGGCCGTCACACCCGCCAGACCCGCGACACCCGCGAGACACCTCAGCCCAGGTGGACGCCGTCGCGGCCCTCTGATTCTGCTCCGCATTACAGAGCAGAATCAGAGGGCACGGCGAGGGACCTGCTCGCTACTCGATGACCTGTCCGTCGGGTGCGATGAGGTGGCCCTGCCGGGCCTTGCGCAGCTCGGTCTCGTTCCGGATCTCGCGGAAGCGCTGGTCGGTGAGCGGGTACTTCCAGAAGATCAGCATCGCGATGGCGGCAGCGAGGGCGGGCAGGAGACCGATGGTCACCCGGATCGCCAGGATCGCCGAGTCGGGCTGATCCGGGTTGGGCACTGCGGCCGACGCCGAGACGTAGCCACCGAAGGCGAGGGCCGCGGCGCCCACCGCGCCACCGATCGACTGGGTGATCTTGCGCGTGAAGGAGAACACCGCATACGTCGCTCCCTCGGAGCGCGAGCCGGACCTCCACTCGCCGTACTCGACCGTGTCGGCCTCCAGGCCGAACATCACGGTGTTGATGAGGGCGGCACCGATTCCCTTGACTCCCATGAAGATCAGCGCCGGCGCGATGGCACCCGTGGGAGTGAAGAAGAGAGCCAGGCCACCGCCGACCGTGAACAGGCCACACCACTGGAAGAGCGCCTTCTTGCCGAACCGGTCGACCAGCTTCGGGATGAAGGGAGCCGCGACGATGGAGATGCCGCTGTTGACGAGCGTGACCGGGCCGAGCCACATGATGTCGCCCATGACGTACTGCGCGTAGAACGCCGAGGCGCCGCCGACCGCGAACAGCCCGACGAGGTAGAAGAAGCTCGAGGCGCAGAGGTAGCCGAGTGGGCGGTTGTGCCGCAGCGTCTCCCAGGTGTCGCGCAAGGACACCCGCGGCTGGGTCCTGACGACCTGCTCGCGACAGAGGAAGAACGTGATGAGGTATGCCGCCGTCCCCACGGCGACGAAGAGCAGCGTCGTCTGGGTGAAGATCGCCTGGGCCTGCTCCCGGTACTCCGCGGGCGAGATCGTCTTCCGCTGCGCCTTCAGGTCGGAGATCTGGGGCGCGATGATGTACGTCAGTACGACGCCGCCGACCGCACCGCCGAAGAATCGCGATGCCACGAGCTTGGCGCGCTCCTTGACCGACTGGGTCATCGCCGAGGCGAGGGAGCCGTAGGGGATGTTGACGAGCGAGTAGACCAGTCCCAGAGCGGCATACGTGACGTACGCGTAGAGCAGCTTCGCGCCGTCGTCGATCGACTCGGGCATGTGGAAGGTGAGGAAGCTGAGGAACAGCAGCGGCACCGCGCCGAAGAGCAGGAAGGGGCGGAACTTGCCGAAGCGCGTCATGGTGCGGTCGACGAGGCGCCCGGCGAAGACGTCGGCGAAGGCGTCCCAGAGCCGCACGACGAAGAACATCGTGGCTACCGCCGCGGCCGAGAGCCCGGCGACATCGGTGTAGTAGTAGAGCAGGAACGCGGTGCTGAGGGAGAAGGCCAGGTTGTTGGCGAAGTCGCCGAAACCATAGCCCGCGACCGAGCGCTTGGGCAGCCGCTCGTCGATGAACTTCTGAGCGATCTGCTCTGTGGTGATGGTGGCCATCAGCCGAACTCCTTTGTGGGCCAAGGCATTTCTGCCGGGTAGTGCCTCAAGTACAGGGCCCCTGGGCCGCGTGCGGCAATCAGTTGCCGCTTGTTGCCGGTGATCCGCCGGCGACGACGGAATCCGGCTGTGTCACAGTGCTGCCCGGCGCTCGATGTCCTCGACCTGGCCGGCCACCACGGTCGCGAGCGACGGGTCGATGCCGAGCCAACCGAGGACAGTAGTAACAGCCTCGTCGACCGACCCTCCGGCCAGTGCCCGGACCTCTTCAGCCAGCGCGTCGGTCACCGGTGCCCCGTGTCCGCGCAGGTGTGCGACCCACGCGGCGACGAGCCGCGTGGCGCCTGAGGCCGACCGGCCGGCGGCGAGCTCGGCTCGGATGACCGGGACGGCGCGGATCCTGACCTTCTGCGAGCCGTCGGCGGCTATCTGGGCGAGCAGGTGGCGAATGCTCTTGTTGCGGAAGCGGTCGAGAAGCGCCGATCGGTAGTCGATGATCTCGTGGGCCGGCAGCTCCAGATGCGGTGTCGCTGCGTCCCACCATTGCTCGACCCACGACCGCACCGTGGGGTCGTCGATCGCGTCAGCGACGGTCTCGTGCCCCAACACTGACCCCGCGTAGGCCATGAGCGAATGGGAGCCGTTGAGCAGCCACAGTTTTCGCTGCTCGAAGGGCCGCACGTCGTCGACGAACCTCGCGCCAGCATCCTCCCAGCGCGGTCGGCCGGCCGGGAAGTCACCCGCCAGCACCCACTCGGAGAATGGCTCGGTCGGCACCGGAGCCGCGTCGTTGTGGCCGGTCTGCGCCGCGGCCTCCTGTCGGTCGGACGCGGTCGTCCGCGGCGTGATGCGGTCGACCATCGTCGTCACGAAGGACACGTGCTCGTCGATCCACGCCGCGACGGACGGGTCGACCTGGGCCGCAAGGTCGCTCACGATCCGTGAGACCATGGCGCCGTTCTCGGGCACGTTGTCGTTGGGCACGACCGCGATGGCGCCCGCGAGTGCCGCACGTCGCGCGAGCAGCCCTGCGACGAGCCGACCGGGTGTGGTCGTGACCACGCCGTTGACTGGATCTGCCTGCAGCGCAGCGATATCCGTGGCCACATCCGTCGAGTCGACGTCCAGGGACCCGTCGGCTCGGCGACGGTAGCCTGCCTCCGTGACCGTCAACGTGACCACGCTGACCAGCGGGTCGGCGAAGTAGGCGCGCAGCTCCGCCAGATCGGCACCGGGGTGGACCGCACTCAGGCTGGACACGACTTCGGCACGGGTCCCCTGCGGCCCCTTGACGAGCAGCGTGTAGAGCCCGTCCTGGGCAGAGAGCGCGTCGGCAACGTCGGCGGACCGGCCGGTGAAGGCAGCGATCCCCCACTCCCCCGCGTCCGAGGCATGCTCCGTGTACCAGGCCGCGTGCGCGCGGAAGAAGTTGCCGACCCCGAGGTGCACCTGGCGCACCGGCGCCGCCGGGCGCCCGGCGACCGAGCGGCTCAGCGCGTGAGGGGCCCCAGCGGACAGCGCGGGTTCGCCGCGCTCGGGTGCCGCGGCATACGACGCCTCGGAGCTCGTGGAGCCGGTCACAGCTTGAACGCCTTCCGCGGGATGCTCGTCACCAGGTCGACCGCAGTCTCGGCCGCCTCGTCCTCCTCCAGCCGGTGCTCGACGACGAGCTGCGCGAGGTATGCCGCGTCGAGCCGTCGCGACATGTCGTGCCGTGCCGGGATGGACAGGAACGCCCTGGTGTCGTCGATGAACCCCGACGTCCGGTAGAAGCCCGCCGTCTCGGTGACGGCACCACGGAACCGGCGCACCGCCTCCGGAGCGTCGAGGAACCACCACGGGGCGCCGACGAAGACGCTCGGGTAGAAGCCGGCCAGCGGCGCCAGCTCCCGCGAGAAGACGGTCTCGTCGAGGGTGAAGAGGACGAGATGAAAGCCCGGCTCGGTCCCGTAGCGGTCGAGGAGGGGCTGCAGGCCTCGCGTGAACTCGGCAGCGACCGGGATGTCGTGGCCCGTGTCGGAGCCGAGACGGCGCGCGGTCGGGCCATGGTGGTCGCGGTGCACGCCCGGGTGAAGCGTCATGACAAGGCCGTCCTCGACCGACATGCGCGCCATCTCGAGCAGCATGTGCCGGCGGAACGCGGTCGCCTCCCGCGGGCTGGCGACGCCGCGCAAGGCCCGGTCGTAGATGGCGGCCGCATCCGAGGCGGCGAGCTCGAGAGTCACGGCGTCGGCGTGGCTGTGGTCTGCCGACACCCCGCCCTGCTCGATGAAGAAGCGGCGCCGGTCCTCGAGCGCGGCGAGGTACCCGGCATACGACCCGGTGTCGATGCCGCTCGCCCGGGCCAGGTCGGTCATCACGCCGGGGAAGTCGGGGCGGGCCGGCTCGAGGTACCGGTCCGGCCGGAAGGTGGGCACGACCCGGTGGCCGAAGCTCGGGTCGTCCAGGAGGCGACGGTGGTGGTGCAGGTCGTCCGCGGGGTCGTCCGTCGTGGCGAGGACGTCGATGCCGAAGCGACGCATCAAAGCACGTGGGCGGAGCTCCGGGGCGGCAAGGCGTTCGGCGATCGCGTCGTAGATCTGGTCGGCCGTCTCGGCCGTCAGCCGCTGGGTCACGCCGAAGACGTCACCGAGCACCGCCTCCATCCAGAAACGGCTGGGCGTGCCGCGGAAGGCAGCCCAGTGCTCGCCGAGCAGCCGCCAGGCCCGGCGTGAGCCGGCCTCGTCGAGGGGGCTGCCGACGCCGAGATCCTCGAGCGAGACGCCCTGAGCGTGCAGCAGCCGGAAGACATAGTGGTCGGGCGACACCAGCAGCGAGGTCGGGTCGTGGAAGCGCAGGTCGTCGGCGAGCCACTCGGCCGGCACGTGCCCGTGCGGGGAGACGATCGGCAGGTCCCGCACGACCGCATACAGCCGGCGCGCGATGGCACGAGTCGCGGGGTCGGCGGGGAAGAGCCGGTCCGGGTCGAGGACGAGGGGTGGGGCTGCTGCGACGGTCGTCATGCGCTCCATGGTCGACCGGCACGCCTCTGAGACGCCACGTGTTGCCACGAGTTGCCCGGGCGCCTTGTCACGTCGCAGGGCTGGGCGGACAGTGGGGCGCATGACCACGACCCAGCAGACCGGGCCGACGACGGCGCCGGCGCTCGATGAGGCGCCCGAGCAGTCGGCCCGGCGAGCGGCGCGGCTCGGCGACGAGCACGGCGTCCTGACCTCGGAGCAGGTACGCGGCTTCATCGCGACGCAGCTCGCGGCAACCGATGTCGATGGCAAGAGCGTGTGCATCCTCGTGCCCGACGGCACCCGCACCTGCCCGATGCCGCTCCTCGTCGGCGCCGTCCACGAGGCCCTGCACGGCAGGGTCAGCCGCCTGACGACCCTGGTCGCGCTCGGTACGCACCAGCCGATGAGCGAGGAGGCCCTCGGGAAGCACCTCGGCTACGAGCCGGGGCGGCTCGAGGAGACCTACCCCGGCATGACCGTGGTCAACCACGAGTGGTGGAAGCCCGAGACGTTCGCCGACCTCGGCACGATCCCGGCCGCGCGCCTGGCCGAGCTGTCCGAGGGGCGCCTGAGCCAGGACGTCCGCGTGCTGCTGAACCGCGCTGTCGTCGAGCACGACGTCGCGCTTGTCGTCGGGCCGGTGCTGCCGCACGAGGTCGTGGGCATCTCGGGCGGGAACAAGTACTTCTTCCCCGGCGTCGCCGGGCAGGAGATCATCGACGTCTCGCACTGGATCGGCGCGCTCATCACGTCAGCCGAGATCATCGGTACCACTGCCGTGACCCCGGTGCGGGCCCTCATCAACGAGGGCGCCGCTCTCGTGCCGGCGGAGAAGCTCGCCTTCTGCGTCGTCGGTGCCAGCGGCTCGCTCGACCTGCACTCGATCTCGTTCGGGGACACCGTCGCCTCGTGGGCCAGCGCGGCCCGGGTGTGCGCCGCGACCCACGTCCACTACCTCGACGAGCCGGTCCGCCGAGTGATCTCGATCATCCCGGCGATGTACGAGGACATCTGGACGGGCGCGAAGGGCTTCTACAAGCTCGAGCCCGCGGTCGCAGACGGCGGCGAGGTCATCCTCTACGCCCCGCACATCACCGAGATCTCGACGAGCCACCCGGAGATCAACGAGATCGGCTACCACTGCCGTGACTACTTCGTGAAGCAGTGGGACCGCTTCAAGCACATCCACTGGGGAACGCTCGCGCACTCGACCCACCTCGGGGGCGCCGGCACGTACGACGCCGAGACGGGCGAGGAGCGGATGCGGGTCAGGGTGACGCTGGCGACGCGGATCCCCGAGGACGTGTGCCGTGCCGCAAACCTTGGTTACGTCGACCCGGACTCGATCGACGTCGCTGCCGAGGCCGAGGCCGGGTCGTTCGTCGTGCCCGACGCGGGCGAGGTCCTCTTCCGGCTCCGCTGACCGGTCGAGCGGCGCACGACCAGCCGGACCGGCATGACGATCGGCTCCCGGCTCGGCACGGCGCCACCGACCATGGCGACGAGGTTCCGCACGCCGGTCGTGCCCATCGCGTGCAGGGGTGCCGCGACCGTGGTGAGCTCCGGCTCGGTGATCTCGGCGAGAAGCGTGTTGTCGAACCCGACGATGCTGACCTCGCCGGGCACCGCGACCCCCAGCCGGAGCAGCCCCTTGAGGACGCCGATGGCGATGACGTCGTTGTAGGCGATGACGGCGGTGGCGCCCTGTTCTGCGACCTCGCGGGCCTTGCCGAAGCCGGCCTGGACAGTCGGGGTGTTGGACGGTCCGACCCGCCGCAGCCGGATGTCGAGCTCGTATGCCGCCTCGCGCAGCGCCTGCCAGCGCGTCCCGTCCGTCCAGCTCGCCTCCGGCCCGGCGACGTACGTGATGGAGTCATGGCCGAGCTCTGTCAGATGCTCGACGGCGCGGCGCACACCTCGGGCGTTGTCGACGAGGATGCTCGGCACCTCGGGCAGGCGGCGGTTGAGCACGACGACGGGCTTCTGCTTGGCCATCATCCGGATCGCCTGGTCGGACATGCGCGAGCTCGCGAGCAGGACCCCCTCGACCGCGCGGAGCTCGCGCTCGGTCCACTCGCGCTCGAGCTGTGCGTCCTCCTGCGTGTGGGAGAGAAGGACCGTGTAGCCGAGCTCCCCGGCCGCCTCGTGCGCACCGCGGATGATGTCGGCGTAGAAGGGGTTCGTGATGTCGGTGACGACCAGGGCCAGCGACCTGGTCCGCGAGGTGACCAACCCCGGGAGTGCGCCGGAGCGGTAGCCCAGCGCCTCGGCTGCCTCGAAGATCCGGGCCGCCGTCTCCGCGTTGACCCGGCCCGGCCTCGCGAAAGCCCGTGACACCGTCGAGGCCGCCACCCCGGCAGCCTGCGCCACGTCGTAGATCGTGGGACGACGGTCCATCTCGCCAATCTAGGAACCATGGCAACTGGTGGCAATCGCTCGCCCCCGTGCGCGGATGGGTGACTCAATGGAAAGAACCCCGACCGCTTCACGAAAGGCCTCCGATGCTGCGCCCCCAGGACACGACCACCCGAGAGACCAAGCGCCTCGACGGCATCTGGGCCTTCCGGCTCGACGTCGGCGCGGAGGGCCGCGAGGCCGGCTGGTACCGCGGAGCCCTCCCCTCGCCGCGCGACATGGCCGTCCCGGCCAGCTTCAACGACCTCACCGCCGACGCCGCGGTCAGGGACTTCGTCGGCGACATCTGGTACCAGCGCACGGTGCACGTGCCGCGTGGCTGGGCCGGCCAGCGTGTCGTGCTCCACCTCGAGTCGGCCACCCACCGCGCGATCGTGTGGGTCGACGACCACGAGGTGGCGAGCCACGAGGGCGGTTACACACCGTTCGAGGCCGACATCACGGAGTTCGTCGCGCCCGGGCAGCCGGTCCGCATCACGGCGCTCGTCAACAACACGCTGAGCTTCCAGTCCATCCCGCCAGGGGTGATCGAGCAGACCCCGTCTGGACCGGCGCAGCGCTACTGGCACGACTTCTTCAACTTCGCCGGCATCCACCGCTCGGTGTGGCTCGTCGCCACCCCTTCGGCCCGGATCGAGGACGTCACGGTCGTCACCGGCTTCGAGGGGACAACCGGTTCCGTCGACTACCGCGTCGAGGCTGCGGAAGCCGACGGGCTCGAGGTCTCCGTCGCGCTCGTCGACGCCCTCGGACGTGAGGTGGCCTCCGGACGCGGCTCGACCGGGTCTCTCAGTGTCCCTGACGTCCACCTGTGGGCGCCGGGCCACGGCTACCTCTACGACCTCGAGGTCCGCCTCGTCGACGCTGCGGGCGTTATCGTCGACAGCTACCACCAGCCCGTCGGGATCCGCACCGTCGAGGTCCGCGGCGCGGAGTTCCTCATCAACGGAGACCCCTTCTACTTCAAGGGATTCGGCATGCACGAGGACCACGCGACCATCGGCAAGGCGCACAGCCCCGCCCACCTCGTCCAGGACTTCGAGCTGCTCGAGTGGATCGGTGCCAACTCGTTCCGCACGTCGCACTACCCCTACTCCGAGGACGTCCTGGACTACGCCGACCGCCACGGCATCGTCGTCATCGACGAGACGGCTGCGGTCGGGCTCAACATGGGTCTCGGCGGCGGGATCTTCGGCGGGCAGGGCTACCAGACCTTCTCGCCGGAGACTGTCAACGACACCACCCGCGAGGTGCACGCCCAAGCGATCCGAGAGCTGGTCGCCCGGGACAAGAACCACCCCAGTGTCGTCGTATGGTCGATCGCGAACGAGCCGGAGTCCGACACGCAGGGCGCCGAGGACTACTTCCGCCCGTTGTTCGATGTCGCGCGTCAGGCCGACCCGACGAGGCCGGTCGGTTTCGTCAACGTCATGCTCTCGCCCCACGGGACCTGCCGCGTCTCGCAGTTCGCGGACGTCCTCATGCTCAACCGCTACTACGGGTGGTACGTCAACACCGGCGACCTCACCGGCGCCGAGCTCGCGTGGACGGCCGAGCTCGCGGGCTGGGCCTCCGAGGGCAAGCCGATCATCATCACCGAGTACGGCGCCGACACGCTGGCCGGCAACCACTCGCTGACGCCGCAGCCGTGGAGCGAGGAGTACCAGGTCGGCTACCTCGAGATGAACCACCGGGTCTTCGACGCCTGCGATGCCGTCGTGGGCGAGCAGGTCTGGAACTTCGCCGACTTCGCGACAACCTCCGGGATCATGCGGGTGGACGGCAACAAGAAGGGCGTCTTCACCCGCGACCGACGGCCTAAGGCCGCCGCCTTCGCGCTCCGCCGCCGCTGGCGTAAGGACGCCTGACGGCCCCCGCAGCGACACGGCATACTTCATCCAACCGGCACACCGTCAAAGTCCTTCTCCTCCAAAGGAGCCCATCGTGAGCAATCTTGCCGACATCGGAGTAACCGGCCTCGCCGTCATGGGCAGCAACCTGGCCCGCAATCTCGCCCGTCATGGCCACGCCGTCGCGCTGCACAACCGCTCGCCCGAGCGGACCCGCGTGCTCGTCGAGCAGCACGGCTCGGAAGGCACGTTCCTGCCGTCGGAGGCGACCAAGGACTTCGTCGCCTCGCTCGCGCGCCCCCGGCGGATCATCATCATGGTCAAGGCCGGCGGTCCGACCGACGCCGTGATCGACGAGCTCGTCCCGCTGCTCGAGGAGGGCGACATCGTCGTCGACGGTGGCAACGCGCACTTCGAGGACACCCGGCGCCGCGAGGCCGCGCTGCGTGAGCACGGCCTGCACTTCGTAGGCACCGGCATCTCCGGTGGGGAGGTCGGGGCGCTCGAGGGGCCCTCCATCATGCCGGGCGGCTCGAAGGAGTCGTATGCCGCGCTGGGGCCGATCCTCGAGTCGATCGCCGCGCAGGTCGACGGCGAGCCCTGTTGCGCCTGGATGGGGCCGGACGGTGCGGGGCACTTCGTCAAGATGGTGCACAACGGCATCGAGTACGCCGACATGCAGTTCATCGCCGAGGCCTACGACGTGCTGTCGGCCGCCGGTCTCACGGCAGCCGAGGTCGCCGACGTGTTCCGCGAGTGGAACACCGGCGAGCTCGACTCCTTCCTCGTCGAGATCACCGCGGACGTGCTCTCCCAGGTCGACGCGGCCACCGGACGACCCCTCGTCGAGGTCATCGTCGACGCCGCCGAGCAGAAGGGCACCGGGCGCTGGACCGTCCAGACCGCCCTGGAGCTCGGCGTGCCCGTCTCGGTGATCGCGGAGTCGGTCTTCGCACGGTCGGCGTCCGGTGACACGGCCGTGCGCGACGCTGCTCGCGGGGTGCTCACCGGGCCGGATCGCCTTGTCCCCGTGACAGATCGGCAGCGGCTGGTCGACGACGTCCGCGACGCACTGTGGTCCTCGAAGGTCGTCGCGTACGCCCAGGGGCTCGAGCAGATCCGCAAAGCGAGCGAGGAGTACGACTGGGGCGTCGACATCGCCACGGTCGCTCGCATCTGGCGCGGCGGCTGCATCATCCGGGCTCGCCTGCTCGCGCAGATCAGCGACGAGTACGCCGCCGGTGGTCTCCGCACGCTCCTCGTCGCACCGAGCATCGCCGCGGGCCTGGCAGGCCGTCAGGACGCCTGGCGCCGCGTCATCGGGCTCGCGACGGCGGCGGGCGTGCCGGTGCCCGGATTCTCCAGCGCGCTCGGCTACTACGACACCGTGCGAGCCGCGCGGCTGCCCGCCGCCCTCGTCCAAGGTCTGCGCGACAACTTCGGCGCGCACACCTACGGCCGCGTCGACCGCCCCGGTGCCTTCCACACGCTGTGGTCGGGTGACCGAAGCGAGGTCGAGGCGTAAGGATGGGGAGATGACCACTCCCGCGCGTGGGCCCCAGAGTGTCAGTGCCGACCTGCCCGAACCTCTGGGCTCGCTCGCCGAGCAGGTGACCGACTCCATCCGTCGCCGTATGCCGCCCGGCTCGGCCGAGCGGCTCGGCGTCGCCTTCTCCGGTGGCGTCGACTCGAGCCTCCTGCTCGCGCTCGCGCTCCGGGCTCTCGGCGCCAGCCGGGTCGTCGCCGTGCTCGGGGTCTCCCCGAGCCTGGCGGCCGACGAACGGCGCGGGGCGCACGACGTGGCTGCCCACCTCGGCGTCCCGCTCGTGGAGGTGGCGACCCACGAAGGGGACAACCCGGCATACCGCCGCAACGGCCCCGACCGCTGCTTCCACTGCAAGGACGAGCTCTTCACCCGGATCTCGGACGAGGTCGCCGAGCGGCACGATCTGTCCGTCCTCGCCTACGGCGAAAACGCCGACGACGCGCGACGGCCGGACCGGCCGGGCTCACGGGCTGCGACGAACCACGCGGTGCTTCGACCGCTCGCCGACGCGGGCCTCACCAAGAGTGACGTGCGCTCGCTCGCCCGCGCCCTCGGGCTGCCCAACGCCGACAAGCCGGCCGCGCCCTGCCTCGCGTCGCGGATCCCGCACTTCACCGAGGTCGATCCTGTGCGGCTTGCGCAGGTCGAGGCGGCCGAGCACGCGCTGCGCGGGCTGGGGTTCGCGGACAGCAGGGTCCGGCACCACGGCGACGTGGCCCGGGTCGAGCTGGACCCGGACGACCTGCCCCGCGCGGTGTCGCCCGAAGTTCGCGGACGACTGGTCGCGGACGTCAAGGCGGCCGGCTTCCGCTTCGTCGCCCTCGACCTCGCCGGCGTGCAGTCCGGCGCCTTCACGCTCCCGCTGGTCGGGACGACCCATGGCCGATGAGCCGGGCACCCAACTCGACGGGGTCGCCGAGCTGGACCTCGAGCGCGGCGCTCGACGGGGCTATCCAGAGGCTGTCTATTGCGAGGGCAAGACGGCCGATCAGGTGCGGGCCATCGCGCGACGCCTTCGAGCCGCGCACGCGGCCGGCGAGACTTCGGGGACAGTGCTTTTCACCCGCGCGTCCGCCGAGCACGCGGCTGCGGTCGTCGAGGTTTTCGCCGAGGCCGCCTACGACGAGACTGCGAGACTGGTTGTCTGGCCTGCCGAACCGCCTTCTCCCACAGGCGAGCTCGTGGTCGTCCTCTGTGCCGGGACGTCGGACCTACCGGTCGCCCGGGAGGCCATGCTCACGGCGCGCCACCTCGGGCGCCCTGTCGAGCTCGTCGTCGACATCGGCGTCGCCGGGATCCACCGCGTCCTGGCGCGGCGTGAGCTGATCGACCGGGCCGGGGCCCTCGTCGTCGTGGCTGGCATGGACGGTGCTCTCGCGAGCGTCGTCGCCGGTCTCGCGAGCGCCCCGGTCGTCGCGGTTCCCACGTCCGTCGGCTACGGCGCGGCCTTCGGCGGGATCGCCCCGCTGCTGACGATGCTCAATGCGTGCGCACCGGGCGTCGGTGTGGTCAACATCGACAACGGGTACGGCGGCGGGCATCTCGCGGCGCAGATCGCGGCCCCCCGCGACCAAGCGCGCCGCTGAGCGCGCGCCCCGTGCCGTCGAGTGAGCGCCCCGTCCCACGCGTCACAGCGCAACGGCCCCACCCGCCTGTTACCGGTGGGAACGCGCGCCCACTCGACCGGGGTCTCCGGGGTTGACGGGCAGGCGGTCTGTGCCGCCGGGGCCGCGCCCCTCTTGCCGTCGAGTGGGCGCCCCGTCCCACGCGTCACAGCGCAACGGACCCCACCCGCCTGCTACCGGTGGGAACAGGCGCCCACTCGACCGGGGTCTCCGGGGTTGACGGGCAGGCGGTCTGTGCCGCCGGGGCCGCGCCCCCTTGCCGTCGAGTGGGCGCCCCGTCCCACGCGTCACAGCGCAACGGACCCCACCCGCCTGCTACCGGTGGGAACAGGCGCCCACTCGACCGGGGTCTCCGGGCTTGACGGGCTGGCGGTCTGTGCCGCCGGGGCCGCGCCCCCTTGCGTCGAGTGGGCGCCCCGTCCCACCAGCCACGCTGGCCGGGAACGGGCCTCAGGGCGTGGGCGCTCCCGGCTCGAGGCCGGCGGCCGCGGCCGCCGCAATCGCGCCCTCCAGCACTTCCCGCACCGGTCGTCCGGTCGCCGACGCCGCGGCCTCGACATCACGGAACTCCGGTGTGACGTGGACGATCCGACCGCTGCGGTGCGCCACCTTGACGCGGACGTCCTGGCCGCCGACGGAGACCGTCACCCATGAGCGGGGCAGGGCCCAGCGGCATACGGCCAGCTCACGGACGCCGATGGTGCTCGTGTGCTCAAACATGAGGTCACGCAGGGCAGGCATGTCCTCGGGTCGCGCGAGGACGCTGAGCGTGTGGGCGGGTCGGCCCTTCTTCATGACTATGGGGGTGAGCCACACATCGGCCGCCCCGGCGTCGATGAGAACGTCGACGACCGAGGGCCAGACGCGCGGGTCGAGGTCGTCGACGTTCGACTCGATGACGACGAGAGCCTCCTCGAGCAGGTCGTCGCCGTCCTGCTCCTCGCCGGCCGAGGTCTGCGCGCTCGGCGATCCCAGCGCATCGGCCCGCGCGCCCACGACCACGCGCACGACGTTGGCCCTCTCGGGCACGTCCTTGGTGCCGGCACCGACGCCGACCGCCTCGACCCGCAGCGCAGGAAGCGGGCCCTGGCTCCCGGCGAGGCTGGTCACGAGCGCCATCCCCGTCGGCGTCGCCAGCTCGCCGTCCCCCACGGCGGCGACCTCCCAGCCCGCCGCCAAGCTCAGGACGGCAGGGACGGGGACAGGAAGTATGCCGTGCGCCGCGCCGACTGTCCCTGATCCCAAGGCGATTCGGCTGACGACGATGTCGTCGATGTCCATGTGGTCGACTGCCGCACAGACCCCCACCACGTCGCCGATCGAGTCCCACGCGCCGACCTCGTGGAAGTGGACGTCGTCCTCGGCCACACCGTGCGCACGTGCCTCGACCTGCGCCAGCGCCGTGAACACCCGGATGGCGCGGTCGCGGACGCGGGCCCGTAGGTCGGAGACTTCGAGGCGCGCCCTGATCTCCGCCCAGCGCCCGTGATGATGCAGGTGGCGGCGATCTGAGTCCCGCAGCGTGACGTCGACCTTCGTCGCACGGAGGCCGGCCCGAAGGACCGAGCCGGCAGTGATCTCAACGGTATCGGGCAGGACGGCCTCGACAGCCGCGACGACCACCTCGAGCGGCACGCCAGCATCGACGAGTGCGCCGAGGAGCATGTCCCCCGCGACTCCCGCCGAGGCATCGACCCAGAGGACGCGGGCGCCTGCAGGCGCGCGGCGGGTCGGCTCCTGCGGCATACGGGAAGCCTACGCGGCTCGCTCACGCCGTGGCCTGCGCTGGGCTCGGCTGCCTCGCGGTCCGCCGCGCCGCGCCCTGAACCCGACGCATGTCGATTTTGGAGGCGCTTGTTCGTCAAGGTGTTGCGAGCTCACGATCCGGTGGCCCGCGAACCAAGGAGGTCATCATGAGTCACCCCATCGTGCACGCCGAGATCCGCTCCAGCGACCCAGACGCAACCCGAGCGTTCTTCGGTGAGCTCTTCGGCTGGACCTACCCCACCGAAGGAGCCTTTCCCGGCTACACCTTCGTCGAGACCGGTGTCCCTGGTGCGCTGTACACCGCGATCAGCCCACTTCAGGGCGACAGCGACCTGGTCACGTTCTTCGTCGGCGTCGAGGACATGTCCGATGCGATCACGAACACGACGCGGCTCGGCGGCCGCGTTGTGCAGGAGCCCGTCACCGTCCCGGGAGTGTCGTTCGCGCTCATTGCCGACCCGCAGGGTCACGTGGTGGGCCTGGCCCAGCAGCTCTGAGGTGTGCCGTCGTGGATGGCGCTTCCCGGTGGCATAGTGGGAAGGAGCGGCCTGGCGGTGGCCAGTGACGTCTCGGCCTGTGTTCGGCCCGGCGCGTCGGCCGGACTGGGAGAAGGCGGACCGATATGCCAGGGCATGAGACACAATGGTCCGAGTCGGAGTGGCTCACCGTGCGTCAGGGTGGAGTGTGGATCCTCAGCGCTCTGGTGGGCCGCACGAGATTCGACGACGACGAGCGGAACGCCTTCTGGGACTGCGTGTCCGACTGCGCGTTGAGAGCTGAGGGTCTGAGCAGGCGGATCCTGGAGGCTATGGCGTCAGATCGCAGATGGCTCCTCGATGAGTTCTACCTCGATGGCCGACCGACCGCGTCGGGGCTCATCGCCGTGGTCGGGCTGCTCGACCGGGCCGGTCCGCATGACGCCGAGCGGGCCCGGTCGACGTTGCTCGAGCTCGGGCAGGCGTTCGCGCGGGCGCGGGGACCGTTCGGTCGACGGATGAGCACCGAGGACGAGCAGACCCTGCTCATCGTCGAACAGCTGCTGATGTCGGAATCGGCGACGCGCGAGCACAATCCGCTCAACTCAGACCTGCCGATCTAGCCACACACGTCAGCCCACCCCTACTTCCCATCCGACCGTGGAGGACATCGCCCTAGAGTCGTTGGGGTGAGCGAGCTCCCTGTTCTCGATCCCACGGACCAGCGCGTCCTGGGCAGTCTCCTGGAGAAGCAAGCCACCGTGCCGGCCTCGTATCCCCTGACCGCCAACGCGCTGCGCGCCGCATGCAACCAGACCAGCAACCGAGAGCCCGTCGTCGACCTCGACGAGGAGACGGTCGAGCGGACGGCGCGCGACCTCAGGGAGCGAGGGCTGGTCCGCGTCGTGTGGTCCGACACGGGCCGCCGGACGCTCAAGTACCACCAGATCCTCGACGAGCAGCTCGGACTCGAGCCGGACGAACGAGCCATCCTCACAGTGCTCCTGCTGCGCGGCGCCCAAGCGCCCGGTGAGCTGCGCACCCGCACCGAACGGCTGCACACCTTCGCTGACCGGGGCGAGGTCGAGGAGTCCCTTCGCAGGATGGCGGCCCGTTCCGAACCCCTCGTGCAGGAGCTCGACCGCCGACCTGGGCAGAAGGACCGGCGCTGGGTCCATCTTCTCGGGCCGGTCCCGGACCACGCCGAGGCCGCCCCGGCGGCCACCGTCGACCGCGAGACAGTGCTGGTCGACGGCGCCGACGCGCGCGACGCGCGCGTCCGGACGTCGTACGACGCCGTTGCCGCCACGTATGCCGACCGGCTCGTCGACGAGCTGCGTGGACTGCCGTTCGAGCGCTGGTTGCTGGACCGCGTGATCGCCCACGCGGACGGGCGGCCCGTGGTGGAGGTCGGCGCAGGCCCGGGACACGTGACGGCATACCTGGGCGACGGTGGAGCCGACGCCGTGGGGATCGACCTTTCGCCGGTCATGGTTGCCGAGGCGCGCCGGCGTTTCCCCGGACGGAGCTTCGAGATCGGCGACCTTCGGCGCCTGATCCGCCCCGCAACGAGTGCCGGGTGGGCGGCAGTGCTGGGCTGGTACTCCCTCATCCACCTGGCACCTTCCGAGCTCCCGGACGCGGTCGGCGCCCTGGTGCGCCCGCTGGCCCCGGATGGATGGCTGGTGCTGGGCATGCATGCGGGCGCTGACGTCCGCCATCTCGACGACTGGTTCGGTCACGAGGTCCAGCTCGACTTTGTGCTGCACGAGCCCGCATTCGTGGTCCGTGTAGCCGAGAGCGCCGGGCTCGTCGACGTCGAGTGGTACGTCCGTGGGCCCATCCCAGACCGTGGTGAGACGACCCAGCGGCTGTACGTCATCGGCCGCCGGCCGGCCTAGCCGAACGGCATACCCGACCGGTGTTCTGTCACGCGGTCGCGCGGAGCTCTCGGACCGTCGACGGGGAGCTCAGCGACAATGGCGATCGCTACATCCCTCCACCGCTACATCCCTCCACCGCTACATCCCTCCACCGCCCTGGGCGAGCCCGGCGAGCTGCTCCTGGGCCCAGGTGATGCCCTCGATCCATGACCGGCGGACGGTTGGCGCCGGGTGCGGGTCCGGACCGCCGTGGCCTTCCGGGCCGAGTCCGTTGAAGCCTTCCTCCTGCGCCTTGAGCTGATAGGCCACGAGGCCGTTGTGCGGGCATCCATTGAGGACCCCGTGCGCATGTGGGCTGTGTTCGAACGCGCCGCTGTTTCGCCGCCAGGACGCCGGCGCTCCCATCTCGCGGAAGAGCTCGACCCACTCGTCGCTGTCCTGCCGCACGTCGAAGGCGCCACCTCGGCGGTGGGTTCCCGCAGCCGCTTGCGCATCACCGGTCAGCTGGATGATGTCGAGGTTGTGCTGGATGAGGCCCCTGGCCAGCCCGAGCTCCTCGGCGAACGGGAGCCACGCGGCCAAGCAGATGCACGCGGTGAAAGTCCCAGACGCGTGCTGGAATGTCGTGAAGCCGATGTCCGTCGGCTTGGCAAGATTGTTCTCGGCCATCTGTCCCCTCCCCGGGAGTGTGCCTGAGGAGCGCCTTGACGCGAGCTGGCCGGTTGCGAGCCCGCCCGGCGCCACCTCGAGTCTCCCAGCGTCGAGGCCGGACGCGGGCAAGATCGGTGAAAGGCATCCGAGCGGCGGGAGGCATGGAAAGTGGAACATCAGGGGCCGCGTGATGCCGGGCGTCGCGTCATGAGGCCGCGACCGACCCCAGGCCAGCTCGCATGGCAACGCGCCGGCTTCGGGCTCTTCTTCCATTTCGGGATCAACACGTTCAACGGCGTCGAGTGGAGCGACGGGACACTCCACCCGGACACCTTCCAGCCGTCCGACTACGACGCACACCAGTGGGTCGAGACCGCGGCCAGGGCGGGAGCGCGCTATGCCGTCCTGACGGCCAAGCACCACGACGGCTTCTGCCTGTGGCCGACGGCCACCACGGCATACTCCGTCGCCTCGTCGTCCTGGCGCGGTGGGCGAGGGGACGTGGTGCGCGACTTCACCGAGGCCTGCCGCGCGGCCGGGCTCGGGGCTGGTCTCTACCTGTCCCCATGGGATCGAAACGCGGCATGCTATGCCGACCCGACGGCATACGACGCCTTCTACGCGACCCAGCTGACCGAGCTGTGCACGCGTTACGGCGATCTCGTCGAGCTGTGGTTCGACGGCGCCGGCTCAGAGGGGCGCAGCTACGACTGGGACCGGTTCATGGACATCGTGGATCGGCATCAGCCCGGGGCGATGGTCTTCAACCTCGGACGCCCGACCATCCGCTGGATCGGCAACGAGGACGGTCTCGCAAGCGACCCATGCAGCTATGTCACCCGGGCCACGACGCGCAGCATCTACGCCACGGACGAGGACGCCCTGACGGACGAGATCTACCTGCCGCCGGAGTGCGACGTGCCCATCCGTGCCAACTGGTTCTGGCAGCCCGACGACCTCGCGACCCTCAAGAGCGGCGAACACCTCCTGGCGATCTGGTACCGCTCCGTCGGGCTGGGAGCGGGCCTGCTGCTCAACGTCCCTCCCGACCGCCGTGGACAGCTCGACGCGGCAGACTGCGAGCGGCTGCTGGCGACCTCGACCGAGCTGCGACGCCGCTTCGGCACGCCCTTTCCGGCGACCCCGCACTCATTCCCGGGCGGAACTCGCCTCACCTGGGCGCGGGAGACGACGATTGACCACCTGGACCTCGCAGAGGACCTGGTCGACGGCCAGCTCATCGGCCGACACGAGGTGCTGCTGGGCGAGCGTGTCGTCGCCCGGGGAGAGTCGGTCGGGGTGCGGCGTGTCCACGCCTTCCCTGCCGTGACGGCGCGCGAGCTGGTCGTCCGGCACCACCGTGGACGGCTCGAACGCGCCGACGGCCACCGCACCGGCCACGAAGCGCCGCCGATGCTCTAGACACGACATGACACGACCCACACGACCTGACACGACCCGACCGACACGACCGCGCCGTATGCCGGGTGGCCGGCATAGGCCGGCAACACACCGAGCAGTCGCAAGCTGAACACGGTTACAACCGGCAGGAGTTGCGATAACCGGGTGTGTTGCGGTCGGAGTCCATACCGGCTGAGCGGGGTCGGTCCGGTGGCGGATTGTCGCGGAGCGTCGTTCGCGGGAGGCTTGGTGCAACCGATCAGCTCGGCAGGTGCCATGATCCACGCTTCCGACCTCGCGTCCACGTGTCGCCGCCTGGAGCCGGCGATCACGCTGACTCGCGTGTTGAGGCTGAAGAGACAGGGCACCGAGTTCTTCCTGAAGGCCGAACACGAGCAGGTGTGTGGGTCGTTCAAGTCCCGGGGGGCATGGAACGCGGTCCTGTGTCTTGATCCCCGCGCCATGCGCAGCGGCGTCGTGGCGGCGTCGTCGGGCAACCACGGCTACGCGCTGGCAACGGCAGCGGCCGCAGTCGGCACGAGTGCCGTCGTCGTTCTCCCCGACGACTGCCCGATGGGAAAGCGAACGGCGATCGCCGACGCCGGGGCCCGGATCGTTGAGTACGACCCTCAGACTGAGGACCGCGACGAGGTCGTCGCCCGGGTGGCGCGTCAGGAAGCGCGGACCGTCGTGCGGTCCGCGGATGACATGCGTGTCGTCTGCGGTGCGGCAACCGTCGCGAGCGAGCTGTTCGAGCAGGCGGGCGGGCTCGACGTCATCGTGGTCCCTGTCGGGGGTGGCGGTCTCGCGGCCGGAACTGGCATCGCCGCCCACCTCCTGTGCCCCGGCTGCCGTGTGGTGGGTGTCGAACCGCGCACCGGCGACGACACTCGCCGGTCGATGATCCGCGGTTCGCGAGTGCGGATCCCTGTGCCGACAACGATCGCCGACGGGCTGCGGCACCGCACGCCGGGAGAGCTGACCTTTCCCATCGTGCGTCGGCTCGTGGACCGCATCATCGTCGTCGAGGACGCCGAGATCCTCGCTGCGATGCGCCTGCTTCACGACCGATTTGGCGTCCACGCCGAACCGAGTGGTGCGGTCGCCCTGGCCGGCGCCCTGTCCGAGCGGCTCGGCGAACCGGCGAACAGCCGGGTCGGTGTCGTGGTGTCCGGGGGAAGCATCACCGACGACGAGTGGGATCGGCTGCTGGGGGCACCGCAGTGAACGAGCAGACCCTCCTGCACGAGCTGTTCGAGCACGCGGCGAGCGCCCACCCCGACGACGAGGCCGTGATCTGTGGTGACCGGCGGCTGCGCTACGCAACGCTGAACGAGAGTGCGGAACGCCTGGCTCGACGGCTGCGGGAGCTCATCGCGGGCCCTGAGCCGGTCGTTGCGGTCCTGCTCCCTCGCGGCGTCGATCTCGTCGTCGCGATGATCGCGGTGTGGAAGGCCGGCGGTGTCTACCTGCCTGTCGACCCGGCCCTACCACGTGCGCGCCGCGAGCTCATGGTGCGCGAGGCAGGTGCCCTCGTGGTGGTGCACAGCAGGAAGGACCAGCTCCACGTCCGGCGGCACGACGCTGCGGCCGACGGGCTCATCGGCTCACGAGACATGCACGCAGTTGTTGTGAGTGACGCGGTGGGTGATGCCCGGAACGCGTCCCGGCTGGCATACATCACGTACACGTCCGGATCGTCGGGGCGGCCCAAAGCGGTCGGGACGGAACACCGCAATGCCGTCTCATACCTGCGTGGGCTGATCGACGCGGGCTACCTGACGTCGGGCGATGTCGCCCTTCAGATGGCAGCGATGACCTTTGACGCCTCGATCCGCGACCTGTTCGGCCCGCTGACCGTCGGCGGCCGCAGCGTGATTCCACCGCTGGGCCAACAGTTCGTGACCTCGACGCTGCACGCGCTGATCGCTGGAGAGGGCGTGACGCTGCTCCCCAGCCTGGTGCCCGCCACTCTCCGGCTGCTGTGCGCGCAGCCGGGGCCGGACGAACACTGGGCTTCGACGGTTCGGTTGCTCATGGTGAGTGGCGAGCGCCTCCCCCCGGAGACCGTGTCTCGCGCGTTCCGCGTCTTCCCCTGCGCCGAGGTGGTGAACCACTACGGACCCACCGAGTGCACCATGACGAGCACGTTCCACCCGGTCGAGTCAGTTGACGGCGATCGGATTCCGGTGGGTATGCCGTTGCCTGCCACCGACATCCACGTGCTGGACCATGCGCTCCGCCCAGTGCGGTCAGGCCAGCCGGGCGAGGTCTGGATCGGCGGTGCTGGGGTCACTCGCGGCTATCTCAACCAGCCCTCGCTCACGGCGCGGAGCTTCATGCCCGACCCGTACAGCCCGACCCCGGGTGCGCGGATGTACCGCACGGGCGACCTTGGTCGCTGGGACGACGGTCGGCTGGATCTGCTGGGACGCGTCGACGAGCAGCTCAAGCTCCATGGGTTTCGGTTCGAGGCCGCCGAGCTTGACGGCATCCTGCTTGCTCACCCCGACGTCGCCGACGCAGCAGTCCGGCTGGTCGACCGGGGTCGCGCCTCACCATTGCTGGTGGCTTACGTCGTCGATCCTCCGGGGCGCCGAGTCTCGGACAGCCAGCTGATGTCCCACGTGCGCAATCACGTTCCGGAGCCCCTCGTCCCGCATCGCGTGGTCCGGCTCGCAGCACTCCCGCGCACGGTCACGGGAAAGCTGGATCGGGCCCGGCTTCCCGATCCTGAGCGAGTGTCCAGACACAGAGGAGCGGACTCCTCGAACGAGCTCGACACCGCCACTGACGCGCACGACATGCTCGTGTGCTGGAAGAAGGTCCTCGGCGCCCACGTCGGCATGGACGACGACTTCATCGACGTCGGGGGTGACTCGATCAGCGGCATGGCCCTCCTGGCTCGTGTTCACGAGCTGTGGGGTGTTCGGCTGACGCTCAGAGAGCTGTTCGCCGCGCCGACACCAGCGCTCCTGAGCGCCCGCGTGAGGGACCGATCGCCGGAGGGTGAGGCTCGCCCGGGGCCGCGCGCCGACCCGGGGCCGAGCGTCGACCCGGGGCCGAGCGTCGACCCGGGGCCGAGCGTCGACCCGGGGACGTCCACCACCGGCTCGGAGACCCGATCTCTGTCGTTCGCGGAAGAGCGCCTGTGGTTCTTCGAGCAGCTGCTGCCAGGCACACCGCTCAACACGATTCCCGTCGCTGTTCGCGTGCACGGCGACGTGCGTTTCGAGTCCCTCGTGGCAGCCACCTCCATCGTGATCTCCCGCCACGATGCACTTCGGACGCGCTACACCATGGACCAAGGGGTGCCGGGCGCGTGCCTCGATGTCCCCGGCGACATCGTCGAGCTCATCGAATCACCCAGCGAGGCCGACCTTTCACGGCAGCTACGGGCTCTCGCCGCGGAGCCGGTGCCGCTGGACCAGGTGCCGCTGATGCGTCTCGCCTGTCTTCGCCGCGGCGTCACAGAACACGTGCTCCTACTCCGCGTCCACCATCTCGTAGCGGATGCCTGGTCGGTGAACCTTTTCTGGGACGAGCTCAGCGAGGCCTACGACGCGGTGCCCCACGGCACCGGAATCCAGGGCCCACGTCCGCCGCCCGTGTCGACGGGAGCGGACTACGCGGCCCACGCGGCGCGGCAGCGGGCCGAGCTCTCGCCCGCGATCGTGGAGAGCCATCTCGCCTTCTGGCGCTCCGAGCTCGACGGTGCTCCTGCCCTCATCGCGCTGCCGTGCGACCGTCCCCGTCCATCCGTCCAGCGTCATTGCGGCGCGAAGCTCTACCGGACCTTCCCGACATCGCTGTCCCGCGACCTGGAGGAGCTCGCGCGGACGGGTTCGGCGAGCACGTTCATGGTGTTGCTGGCCGGCTGGGCGTCCCTGCTGGGCCGGTACACCGGCCAGGAGGACGTCGTCGTCGGTGTGCCGTCCTCGGGCCGGGAGTCGGTCGAGCACGAGAGGTCCTTCGGCCTCTACGTCAACATGCTGCCGGTGCGGATCCGCCTCACGGGTCGGCCCGGGTTCCGCGCGCTCGTCAGCCGGGTGCGCGACACTCTGCTGCGAGTTCTGGAGCACCGAGACCTGCCGTTCGAGAAGCTGGTGGAGTCTCTCCGCCCCGACCGCGAGCTCGCGTACAGCCCCATCTTCCAGGTGCTGGCTGACCTGCAGGCGCCTCGGATGCCGGCGTGGAGCGGGATGGTCGCCCAGCCAGAACGGGTCGACTCCGGCACCGCCCGTTTCGACGTGTCGGTGTCGTTCGCCCATCGAGGAAGCCACCTCGAGGCAGCGTTCACCTATGACACGGACCTGTTCGACCCGGCCACGATCGAGTCCTTGGCCGACGGCCTGGAGCTGCTCCTCACCGAGGCCTGCGCCGAGCCTGACACGCCTGTGGACGCCCTCCCTCTCGTGGGAGCCACCGAGCTCGCGGAGGTGACCGACGCGCAAGCACCGCCCGGCCGAGAAGGCACGCTCATCGCAGAGTTCGTGAAGGCGGCGGTGCAGCGTGCGGACGCCGTCGCGCTCACGAGCGGCGAACGTTCATGGACCTACCGTCAGCTGTTGGCAGCGGCAGCCGACCACGCTCTGGCGCTCAGGACGGCGGGTGTAATGCCAGGGTCCGTGGTCGCGGTCTGCTTGGAGCGGGGCCCGCATCTGGTCGCCGCGCTGCTCGGCGTTCACCTCGCCGGATGCGCCTACTCGCCGCTCGACCCCACGCAGCCGCCCGCCAGACTGTGCAACCTGGTCCGCGGCGTCGGCGCGGCCGCCCTCCTCACGGCCGACTCCGCGTGGGGCGTCCCGGACGGCATACCTGTGGTCGTCGTGGACGAGCGGCTTGACCCGTCGGCGGATGCGGCGCTGCCTGAGGTGGATGGCTGGGTCGACTCCCAGGATCTCGCCTACCTGATCCACACGTCCGGATCCACCGGGGAGCCCAAGTGTGTGGAGATCACGCAGGCTGCACTGTTCAACCTGCTCGCTGACGTGTTGGTGCGGCTGGCCGTCGCCCCTGACGATGTCCTCGTCGCGGTCACCACCGTGTCGTTCGACATCGCGGCCCTCGAGCTGTTCCTCCCGTTGCTGGCCGGTGCACGACTCGTGGTCTCTGATCGTGCGACGGCGCAGGATCCCATAGCGCTTGCCGAGCTCGTGCGGCGCCAGGGAGCCACGATCCTGCAGGCGACGCCGGCCACGTGGGAGGGTCTGGTGCTCCGTCCGGAGCTGCCGCACCTGAGAGTGGCCATGTGTGGGGGCGAGAAGCTGTCACGCAGCCTCGCCGAGCGACTGGTGCCCCTTGCCGACGATGTCTACAACCTCTACGGGCCCACTGAGACGACCATCTGGTCGACGATCTCACGCATCGGGCCCGAACCCGAGACGGTCGCCATCGGCCGCCCGCTCGCCGGCACCACCGTGGTCGTCCTCGACGAACGGCTCCAACCGGTTCCGCCAGGGGTGCATGGAGAGATCTATATCGCCGGCGCAGGAGTGGCTCGCGGCTACCGCGGGCGGCCGGGGCTCACGGCCCAGCGGTTTCTGCCTCTTCCCTTCGCCTCCGGTGACGGCGCGAATGGGGGCCGCCTGTATCGGACTGGAGACTGGGGGCGCCGACGTCGCGACGGGACCTTGGAATACCTTCGTCGCGTCGATCGTCAGCTCAAGGTCCGCGGGTTCCGCGTCGAGCCCGCCGAGGTCGAGGCAGCCCTGGCCGATCACCCCGCCGTGGGGCAAGCCCTGGTCGTGGGCCACGGAGAGCGCGCGCCGGACCGGCTCGTCGCCTACGTCGTCGCGGTCGCACCGATCGCTCCAGAAGAGCTACGGCGTCAGGTTTCCCGAGTGCTGCCCGGCTACCTCGTGCCGGAGACCATCATCGTGCTGGATGCTTTCCCGCTGACACCGAACGGCAAGGTCGACACGGCTGCGCTTCCCGAGCCGTCGGGCACCCGTCCATCGCTCGCGGCCGCCTTCGCTCCCGCGCGGACCGACGTCGAGCGCCGGCTTGCTGGCATCGTCGGCGACGTCCTGGGAGCCGGGCAGGTGGGCATCGACGACGACTTCTTCGATCTCGGGGGGCACAGCCTGCTCGCTGTTCGCGTGTCCGCTCGCGCGTCGGCAGACTTCGACTGCAATGTCACGCTGGAGCTGGTGTTCACCAACCCGACAGTGCGAGCGCTCGCGGCCCGCATCGAGGAGGCGGTGATCAACCAGCTCCTGACGGGTCCTTCGTGACGCCGGCGTTGCCAGCGGCGGTGCGGTCAGCTCGCATGCTCGCAGGCGTCAGGTCGGTCCACACCCGATCGACGTAGTCGGCACACTCGTCAGCAGTGCCGGTCATGCCGGTGTCGCGCCATCCCGCCGGCACGGCGGCGTCATGCGGCCACAGCGCATACTGCTCCTCGTCGTTGACCACCACGCGGCAGTTCGGCGCCTCCGGGTCACGCTCCCACCAGATCATCTTCTCTCCAGGTCAGCCATCGATGCTCAGAATCCACGTCACTTCGCCCGACGGCGGCACCACCGCTGCCTCACCGTCACGAGCCAACGACAGGGTCGGTGAGTAGCCGAGCATCGGCTCGAGGACGACCGAGCGATAGGGGTCGTCCGAGGGCCACCCGCCAAGGTTTCGCCACATCGCGATGCCGGCAGGCTGCTCCTCCACCCCGAGCGTCATGACGAGAACGTCGTCGCCATCCAGAACCGATACCGTCCGCAGCTCGGGCACGATGATCATGAGGGCGGTGCCGTCGTCATCGTCCAACCGGCTCAGGTCCGTGCCCCGAAAGCTGGGCCACGAGGCGTCCGATGTGCCGTGCTCGTCGTTGACCCACATATCGCGTCCGTTGGGGACAAGAAGCCGAGCGCCGCGAGCGAGGTCGATCGCTGCGTGTGCCGCCCAGACGAAACGCGCACCGGGCGGACCCTGCAACCGATAGCGCGCCGTGATCCCGGAGGCGCCGGCGTCGATGCTTCTGCGGAGGGTGAATGGGTCGGCCGAGACCATGAGCCCATCGCCTTCTGGGTGCCACCGCCGACACCACACATCCCCGTGGTCAGGACTCCCGCCGATCGTGGGGAGGCACTCCTCGAGACCACCCGCGTCCACGAACGGGTCTCCGGGACGAACAGTTCGCCGAGCCGGAACATCGTTGCGCCACAACCATTCCCGGCCGCTGCGACCCACCAGCGATGACCATCTTCCGCCGAGCCCGGCGTCGATGTCGGCCCGCATGGGAAGCGATCGCACACGACCTCCCCGTCGGTTGACGACTCGTGCTACGAGTCTGGGCATCGTGCTCAGGACCTGTCAATCTGGACTGGTACCTCCACGACGAGGAGCCGGAGCGATGTCGACCACGCCTGACCGTGACGAGTCGCGCGACGAGCTGGAGCAGCTCCGGGCGAGGCTCACGGCGGGGCAGCTCGACCAGCTGCGCAGGCGGCTCTCGGGCATCGGGGCAACCGTGCCCCCGATCGCTCGTGTTGCCCCGCAGGCACGGCTGCCGCTGTCGGCCGCCCAGCAGCGAATGTGGTACCTGGAGCAGCTGGAGCCCGGCGCGCCGACGTACACGATCGCCCTTGCTTTCGATGTCCCGGCTCGTCTGCACCCAGAGTCCCTCCGTGAGGCGGTGCGGGCCGTGATGCAGCTCTGGCCGGTGCTCCGGAGCAGCTTCCGCGACGTGGACGGCGTGCCGTGGTGTTTCCCGCAGCAGTACGACGAGCCGGACTTCGCTGTCATCGCGGCGACGGGGTTCAAGGACATCGATGCGACTCTGTCGCGCGAGGCGACAGCGCCCTTCGACCTCGCGCGAGGACCCCTGTTGCGGGTGAGGCTCATCCACTCCGACCTCAGCTCCGACGGCGGCTCCGACGCCCTGCTCGTGTGCGTGCACCACCTCGTAGCGGACGCGGGCTCGATCGGGCCATTGTTCGACGCACTGGCGCTCGCCTACGACCTGGCTCGCAGCGGGGGCGACATCCACGCGGAGCTTCCGGCCTCGACGGCGCTCTACGCGGACTACGTCCGATGGCAGGCCGAGCGTCTCGGAGGTGACCAGCTCGAGGGGCACCGTCGCTGGTGGCGTGAGACCTTGGCCGGAGCACCGACCGTCCTCCCACTCCCCGACGGAGGCGCCCGGCCTCCGACTCGCACCTCCTTCGGCACCGAGACCACGCACGAGCTGGGGGTGGAGGTCTCGGGACGCTGCTCCGATCTGGCCCGCGCCGAACGGGCTACGCCGTTCATGGTTCTGCTCGCCGCCACTGCTGCCCTGCTGGCCCGGGTCACGGAGCAGCGGGACCTGCTCATCGGCGTCCCCATGTCTGGTCGAGTCCATCCTCAGCTCGACTCCGCAGTGGGTCTGTTCGTCAACACCGTCCCGACGCGGATCATGGTGGACCTCCGCCGCTCCTTCCGCGAGCTCGTCCGGCAGACTCGGGACGCAGTCATCGCCGCTCTCGAGCACCAGGAGGTGCCCCTCGAGTGGATGGTGGAGGATGCGGTCCCACTCCGGTCACCCTCGCATTCGCCGCTGTTCCAGGTGCTCGCTGACCTGATGGAGCCACTCGAACCACGGCTGGGCGGGACGACGCTCAGGCAGCGGTCGATCGCCACAGGAACGACGAAGTTCGATCTGTGCTGGGGATTTCGGATCGACTCCAGGACGGCCGAAGTCAGACTCTCGACGGCGACTGACGTGATCCCGTCGGGGTCGGCGCGGCGGTTGCTCGACTCGTGGGTCCGGCTCGTGCAGCACGCCGTGGCCGAGCCCGACACGACCGTAGAGCGGCTCGACATCGCGGCACCCGAGGATGCCCGAAAGCTGCAGGCGGCGTCCCACGGACCTGACCCGGGCGCACCGCCCGGAATCCTCGAGACGGTCCGCCATCTCGCCGCTGCGGACCCACATCGCGTGGCGATCCGTTTCGGCGCCGAAGACCTGACCCGAGGACAGCTCGTCGCGTCCGTCGACGCATGCGCCGACCGGCTCCGCAGCGCCGGAGTGGGGCCCGGGAGCGTCGTGGGCATCAGCTCGCGGCCGTCCTTCCACACCGTCATCGGAGTGCTGTCGGTCCTGGCTGCCGGAGCGGCTTTTCTGCCTCTGGACCCGGAACAGCCCCTGGAACGCCTTCGCGGACACCTGTCCGAGGCAGGCGGCATACTCGTCCTGGTCCCGCCCGACGGCGCGGAAGCGCTGCGCCCGCTCGGTATGCCGCTGCTCACCCCTTCGCTCGCACCTTTCGACGGGCCGGACGGCCTGCGACACCCGGTGGTCAGCGACCCGGGTGACCGGCCCGCGTACGTGATGTACACCTCCGGTTCGACCGGCAGACCGAAGGGAGTGGTGGTCCCGCTGCGGGCCATCGAACACCGCGTTGGCTGGATGCTTCGGCTCCACCGGATCGGGCCGTCGGATCGGGTGCTCCTGAAGACCCCGCTCACCTTCGACGTCGCTCTCGGGGAGCTGTTCGCAGGGCTGGTGTCAGGGGCCGTCCTCGTGGTGGCAGCCCCGGGGTCACACCGCGATCCGGATGCCCTGGCACAGCTGGTCCTCGAGCAAGAGGTCACCATCGCCCACTTCGTCCCATCCGTCCTCGGACCCTTCCTGGACGCGGTCACTCACGTGCGCAGCGCACCGACGGGCGCACCCGGCGTGGATCGGCTGCGGCGGCTCTTCTGCAGTGGCGAGGCCCTCGGGCCCGGGCTGGCCCACCAGGCCGCCCGAACGTTCCCGATGGCGCAGGTGCACAACCTCTACGGACCCACCGAGGCGGCGGTCGAGGTCGCCGGCTGGCGCGTGCAGCCGGACGACCGGGAGACGGTGCCCATCGGGCAGCCGATGCCCGGCTGCAGCCTGTACGTCCTGGACGCACTGTTGCAGCCCGTTCCACCGGGCGTGGCGGGCGAGCTCTACATCGGAGGCGTCCAGCTGGCGCTCGGGTACCTCGCTTCGCCTGGGCCGACCGCGCGTGTCTTCGTGCCGGACCCCTTCACCCCCACCGCGGGATCCCGGATGTACCGCACCGGTGACCGGGTGGTGCGCCGTGAGGACGGCGCGCTCCTCTTCCTCGGACGCATCGACAGGCAGCTCAAGCTCCGGGGCGAACGGGTCGAACCTGGAGAGATCGAGGCCGTGCTCCGCGCCCATCCGGCCGTGCGGTCAGCCGCGGTCCGGTTGGAGCAGGAGGGCGATTCGGCTGGGCGGCTGGTCGCCTACGTCGTCGGGGACACATCAGCAACGCCCGGCGACCTTCGTGCGCATCTCGCGTCGCGGCTGCCACGCGTCATGGTTCCGCATCGGATAGTTCTGTGCACCGACATCCGCCTCACGGCCAGCGGCAAGCTCGACTACGCCGCGCTGGCGCCTCCGCCGGCTGTCGCCCCCGACACCTCCGGCCACCAGCGGGAACCCGCCGACGGAGGCACCGAGGAGGGCACCGAGGATCACATCTCGGGCAGGGAGCAGGGCGTCGCGACGCTCCTGTGCGAGGTGCTGGACGTCCCCCGGCTCGGTCGGACGGAGGACTTCTTCGACGCAGGTGGGCACAGCCTCCTGGCTGCACAAGCGGTGGCACGACTGCGCGCCGAGCTGGGGCTGCAGCTCACGCTGCGATCCTTCCTGCACGATCCGACCGTGGCCGGCGTCATGTCCACGCTCCGGGACCGCTCCCGTGCAGCGGCCGGGCCGAGCCGATCCACTGCGGCTGCCGGGCCGAGCCGATCCACTGCGGCGCCCGTCCGCAAGACGACAACACCACTGCTGGTCACCGGCGCCTCAGGAATGATCGGCTCCTTCGTCGTTCGCGAGCTGCGCCGTCGCGGTCACCGGCTGCGGCTTTTCGTCCGCGACACCTCGATGCTGGTGGAGCTGCCCACCGACGACGAGCTGGCCATCGGTGACCTGGCCGATGCCGGGAGTCTCGACGCCGCCGCTCGCGGCACCCGTGGCGTCGTGCACCTGGCCTGTACCTTCCGGGACTGGAACCACGACGCGTATGCCGTCGCGCAGCTCGTCGCCAGCTGGGCTGGCGGGCCGTTCGTGCTGATGAGCAGCACGGACGTCTACCCATGGTCGGCGCCGGGACCGATCGACGAAGACGCTGTCCTTCAGCCCGAGGTGTCGGCCGGCGACTACGTCCGTGGAAAGCTGCGCGCGGAACGACTGCTACACGAGGCAGTCGGCTCGGGCGCACCCGATCGCGTGACGATCCTGAGATCGCCCTTCGTCTGGGGGCCGCACCCGTACTGTCGCTGGCAGCTGCGCACCGGCGCCGGTCATGCGTTCTACCGGACCGCCGCCGCAGGGGAGGCCCTCACGATTCCGCAGGGCGATCCGTCCGAGGTGGCCCTCAGCTGGATCGACGCACGTGACCTCGCCGTCCTCGTCGCCGACTGCGTCGAGGAGCCGGCCGGCCGTGCCTTGAACGCGGCCACTGGCCGGATCGCGTGGTCCGACTTCTACGCCCAGATGTCGCAGCTCACCGGTCGCGACGTCACCGTGCGAACGGGAGACGTGCCTCCGGGCGACCTCCACACCCGGGTCCGTTGGTACGCCACGGAACGGATGCTGGCCCGCGGTTTCAGACCGCGGCATACCGACTGGGCGGCAACGCTGGCCTCGTTCCTCAGACCCCCCACGGCCGCTGCGGCACCTGAGCCCTGACGCGCTCCATCGTCGCTCCATAGCTGCCGTCGATCGCTGGGTGGCCGTCGATGCGCAGGCACGCCATCTCGAGGAAGGTTCGCCAGCCCAGCCTCCACAGCCGCACCCGGCCGTCGGCTCCGGCGCTCGCAACCAGCCCACGGTCACGGGCAAGCGACACACGCCAGACACCGCCGTCATGGCTGTGAACTGGCTCGCTCACCGCTCTGCCCACGCTGTCCCAGATCCGCAGCGTGCCGTCGGCCGAGCCACTGACGATGGACTGCCCGTCGGGTGCGACGGCGACACAGTGCACCGGACCCTTGTGCCCATGCATCGGCTCGGCGACGGCGTCCCCGGTCGTGACGTCCCACAGTCGCACCGTGCGGTCCAGCCCGGCACTGACGAGTGTCGTCCCATCGGGAAAGAACGCCAGGTCGCGGACGCCGGCCTCGTGTCCCTCCAGCGGCTTGCCGACGGATGACCCGTCGGGGCGCCAGAGCCGGATTGTGCCGTCGTTGCTCCCGGTGGCGAGCAGGCGTGCGTCAGGAGTGAACACCGCCGACCACACCTCGTCGCGGTGTCCCGTCAGCGGTCCGGCGACCACGGCGCCGTCCGGCCGCCACAGCACCACCGTCGCGTCTGCGCCGCCGGTGGCGACCAGCTGACCGTCCGCGCTGACATCAACGGCATACACGGCGCCTCGATGACCCCTCAGCACCGTCTCGCACCGGCCGGTCGAGGCATCCCACACGCGGGCGG
Organism: Intrasporangium mesophilum; assembly: GCF_054783095.1. Taxonomy (NCBI): domain Bacteria; kingdom Bacillati; phylum Actinomycetota; class Actinomycetes; order Micrococcales; family Intrasporangiaceae; genus Intrasporangium; species Intrasporangium mesophilum. The sequence continues at coordinate 109,767 of NZ_BAAGRF010000013.1, forward strand.
TCGCATCCGCTGCGGCGGAGGCGATTCGGGCACCGGCGGCATCGCGTGCCAGCGAGTAGACGTAGCCGTCGTGGCCGACCCACGGGTCGCCGATGGGTTCGCCGGAGGTGCTCCATCGTCGAAGGAGCATGTCGGCGCCGGCACTGACCAGCTGCCGTGCGTCGTCGAGCACGATGACGCCGTTCACGTCCGTGCCGCCACCCGACAACACGGCATACGGACCATGCCCGTCGCGGGCCCAGGTGCGCACGGTGGAGTCGGCGCCGGCACTCACCACGAGGCGGTCGTCGTCGACGAGCGCGAGTGCCGTCACGGCGCCCTGGTGTCCGACGAGGTCCGGCCGGATGGCGCGGCCCGACAGATCCCACGTGCGCACGACACCGTCCCCGCCTGCTGACACCAGGACGAGGCCGTCCCGCGATACGGTCAACGCGCTGACCCCGCCGACGTGCGCCTGCCACGGCCGCCCGACGGCGCGGCCGTCGCGGGACCAGACACGGATGCTCCGGTCGGCACCGCCCGAGATCACCAGGCCGCCGGGGACGTTCACGGCCATGCTCAGGACGACACCGTCGTGTCCTCGCCACGGCGGCCCGATCGGGTCACCGTTCTCCGCCCACGCGCGCAGGGTGCTGTCCGCGGAGCCGGACACGATTCTCTCGGGCAGGATGCCGATGGTGGTGATCTCGTCGTCGTGGCCGTGCCAGGGTGCCCCTACCGGCTCGCCGGTGGGAGACCAGGCGCGCAGGGTCCTGTCCGCGGACCCGGAGATGACGAACCGGCCGAGCGGATCCACCGCGACGGCAGTGACCGCGCCGTCGTGGCCCTGCCAGGGCTGACCCAGCGGTTGGCCGGTCGGAGACCAGGCGCGCAGGGTCGTGTCGGCGGAGCCGGAGATGACGAACCGGCCGAGCGGATCCACCGCGACGGCAGTGACCGCGCCGTCGTGGCCCTGCCAGGGCTGACCCAGCGGTTGGCCCGTCGGAGACCAGGCGCGCAGGGTCGTGTCCACCGAGGCCGACACCACGAGGCGACCGTCTGGGCTCGCGGCGATGCAGGTCACCGGTGCATGGTGAGCGCCCACCACGGTCAGCTCGCGGGCAGTCAGGAGCGCAGCGTGCAGGCTCACCTGCGGGAGGTCGATGAGGTCGTCCGGTAGCTCGGCGAGGTTGGTGAGCACCGTGTCGGCGGCCACGGCGAGGGCCGCTACGGGCTCGACGTCCAGGAGCAGACGGACTCTCAACGCTTGTTCGCGCAGCCCCGCACGAACGAGTTCTTCCTCCGCCCGGGCGCGCTGTTGCTCGGCCTCGCTCAAGGCCCGCTGCAGCCGCTGCTGCTCGGCGACCCAGGCGTCGTCGCTCGCGGTGATGAACTCACGCTGAGCATCGCTCAGGCGGTCCAGCTGGATGGGGTCGAGGCGTTTCGCGGCCTCGAGGGTCCGGCCGCGCAGGAGCGCTCCCGAGTCCCGGTTCCCGATCTGCCCCGAGGACTCCCACCTCTCCCGGGCGCGGTCCAGGTCCTGCCGCCAGATCAGGAAGCTGCGGTCGTCATCGAGCCACTCACGCAGGCGTTGCCACTCGCGCAGGAGGGAGTCGTGCACGAGCTCGACGAGCACGTCGGCCGTCTGGGAGTCGAGCCGGGTGACCAGCAGTCGTTCGTCTGCGAGCCGGTACACGATCGCGGTCACGTCGGGCAGCTCGTCCGGCGTACGTGCCAGCTCGGTCAGATCTCGTCGCCGCCGGCTGTCCGGGGTTGAGTGCCGTTCGTCGCCGAGGTGGACCAGGTCGAGGAAGACGCGACGCACCTGCGGGAGGTCCGACTCGTCGAAACGCGCGAGGGCTTCCTCGGCCCATCCCGCGATGCCGCCAGAGACCTTCCCGATCTGCTCGTAGGCCTGATGGGTGAGGAGCCCGTCGACCCGACGCTCCCACAGCTGGGTCAGAGCGAACTCCAGCAGCGGCAGGACGGTGCTTGCGGCCGTGTCCTCGTCGGCGCTCGGAGCCGCATCGATCGCATCGTCGACGATTCGTTTGGCAAGACCCTCCTCGAAACGCAGGCCGACCGCCCGGGCGGGGCCGGTGACGATGGCACTCAGATCGGTGCGGCCAAGGGTCGGAGGGATCGTGCGGAGCCCCTCCTCCAACGCGCGCGTGAGCCCGGGTGCTTCATGCACCAGAGCGGCGAAGAACTCGTCACGCATCACGAGCACGACGGTCACCGGCCGGGTCGAGGTCACCAAGGACGCCAACCACTGCAGGACCGCACGACGCTGTGCAGGCGGCAGGACGACGAAAGTCTCTTCGAACTGGTCCAGGGTGAGCAGCACGGGTGAGTCGCCCATGGGCACTACTCGGTCCAGTTCGCTCATGACGCTCGCGTCGTCCGACGCGGGGTCGGACGGATGCCCCAGCAGGTCGGCTGGACGAGTCACGATGACCCGCGGGCGCGCGCTGGCCCCGCCATTCGCTGACGCGAGCGCCGGCACCAGGCCCGCACGGACAAGCGACGACTTGCCGCTTCCGGAGGGACCGAGGACGGCCAGAAAGCGGGTTCCTGGTCTGCGGATGGCAGTCACGAGCCGGGCGACGGTCTCTTCACGGCCGAAGTAGAGGTCCTTCTGGGTCTCAGTGAACGTCTCGAGCGCGAAGTACGGCTGGACGTCCGATGCCGCGAGTCCGGGAACCAGCCGGAGGATGGTGCTGGCCGGGATCGCAAAGGCCGTCCGGAGCTGGCGGCCGTGGTCCCCGCTCGTGATCGCGACAACCATGCCCGCCAGCCTGCCCGAAACGACGTCGACGAGCGGCGCACCGCTGAAACCAGGGACGATCTCGTCAGCACGGGACAGCTGAAGCACCGGCAGGCCGCCCTCGTCGGCGATCTCGGCGGCGATCTGAGCGGTACCGACGAGTCCTTCGACGGGCTTCGCCGGCGGGTATCCGAACGTCCAGGCCTCATGACCGACCGGGCTGGTCGACATCGAGAACGGCACGGTGTCTGTGCCGTCCGGCCACGGTGAGTCCGGGGACACTTGCAGGACGGCCACGTCCTCATCCTTGTGCCAATGCTCCGGCAGGACCGTGGCCTCCAGCAGCTGCCGGCTCGCGTGATGCACGAGGGAGAGGGTGCTGCCCGGGCCCCCGCCAGCGTACTCAACGACGTGCGCGCAGGTCAGGACAAGGCGCTCCCGCTCGCTGACGATGAACCCCGTACCAGCCGTCTCGGTCGCCGACGGGACGCGAACCACCGACGCTCGCGCCGCGGAGATCGGCGCCGGTCCCGGCACCGAAGGGCTCACGGAACTGGCCGCGTCCAGGTCAGCTTGACGGCGTAGTTCGACTCGCCGCTCAGCTTGCCGATCGCGAGGTTCCCGAGCTCGCCGGTCGCCTTGACCGAGAACTGGAGCTCGATGTTGTCCGGTGGGTCCTCGAGACGGCGAACGGCCTGCACGAACGATCCGGCCGTCTGCTCGAGCAGGGCGCCGAACGCCGCCTGCAACGACGTCTGCGCCTTGACCAGACCATCGTTGATGCGATCCGCCACCCCCGCCTTGACCACGCCCGGGCGGGCCTGCACGTCTGCAGGCGTCACCTCGACCAAGATCGAGTGCTCGTCGTCATTGAACTGCAAGTAGGTCATTGTCGCTTCACCGCCAATCCTCCACGCGGTCAGGACGACCGCACCATCACCAGACCCCACTGGTCCGACTGATCCGACTGATCCGGCTGGTCACCCGGGCGCGCCGTCCAGCCGCAGACAACGCCCTTGGGACGCGACGCCAGGTAGCCAGGTCCTTCGCGCACCGTGCCGTCCTCATGGGTGAACGTCAATGTCGCACCGTGAGGGATGCCTGCGATGGGGTGACCGTCGATGCGGAAGGCCGTGCGATCGGGCCCGAGAACTCCCGTGCCACTGAAGGACTCGCCGTCTGCGGCCGCCGCGATCGTCACCATGGCCGTCAGGCCCTCCACGTCCGCAGACCATCGGCCGGCGAAGTCCGACGCGGTCGCGGGACCGTCGCGGTACGTCCCGAGAAGGATTCGGGCGGCGCGGGAGGCGAAGAAACCGTAGGGCGTGCCCTGCCACAGGCTGGCACCGGAGATGGAGCGCTCGCCGGCGGTCGTCAGGTAGCCGGAGAAGACCTGACGCTCGAGCCAGTTGTAGTCGTGGATCGTCAGTTCGACCGCCCGTGGACCGCCAACGCCGACGCGTCCGGTGACCACGTAGTCGTCATCGAAGCGCTCGCTGTGGAGGAGTCCGTTGACCTCGGTGTGCGAGTCCTGGCTGCCCGGCTCCAGCGTGAGAGAGGCGAGCCAGCCGTCGTCGCAGAAGGACCAGCGGCCGGCCACGTCGGCCGCGCAGACTCGGTGGGGCTGGTTCTCGTAGTCTGGCATCGCCCACCTCGCCTGGCTCGACGTTCTGGGTTCGAGACGACTGTATAGGGTTCGAGGTGATCGTGGCCGTCAGTGAGGGCTTGAGTGACGTCGTGGACGTCTGGCTGGCTCCTGTGACCTCGGGCCTGCTCGGACCATCGGCTGAACGCATCCTCGACGAGGACGAACGGCAGCAGGCGGAGCGCTTTCACCGCGACGACGACCGCCGGCGTTACACGGTGGCCCATGCCTCACTCCGAGTCATTCTGGGCGCCCGCCTCGGCGTCGCCCCTGAGTGCCTCCGGTTCGGCCGAGATCCATGTCCTGTGTGCGGCGGCCCGAACGGCCGACCCACGCTCATGGATTCCGCTGCGTCTCTGCACTTTTCGCTCTCCCATGCGGGCGGACTTGTTGCCGTGGCGGTGGCCTCGGCTCCGGTCGGGATCGACGTGGAGCCCGTTCCCGGGGTCGAGGTGGTCTCGGCCGTGCTCGAGACGCTTCATCCGCGCGAGCGGGATGCCGTGCTCGCAGCGCCCCTGACCAGACGCAGTGCCGACTTCACGCGGATGTGGACCCGCAAGGAGGCCCTCCTCAAGGGGATCGGAACCGGCCTCGCTCATGGATTGACCGACCACGACGTCACCGACGGTGCGCACCCCCGGACCGACCAGGGATGGTCCCTGGCCGAGCTCCCTGTCGGGGCGGGGTATGCCGGCGCTGTCGCGCTGCGCGGCGCGAGGGTGCAGCTGCGACTCCGGAGTCGTCAGCTGTCCTCGGCGTCGGGCGGCTAGGACAGGGCCACGCTCCCGGAGCCCGCGTCGTATGCCGTCCGGCCGGCCAGTACGGTCAGCCGAACCCGGGCACTCAACAGAGACTCGAGCCCGTCCCTGAACGGGTCGGCGTCGATGACGACGAAGTCGGCACTGAGCCCGGGATCGAGCCGACCCGTCACGTCCTCCCACCGGGCCGAGCGAGCGGCATCCCGGGTGGCACGAACCAACGCGTCCCCGAGGCGCATCGCGCTGTCCGGGATGTTGGCGGGGAGGTCGGTGTCGATCGCCGACCTGCGTGTCGCGGCCACGTAGAGGTTGGGCAGCGGGGCATACGGCGCGGTCGGGGCGTCCGAGCCGATCACGAGCGAGGCTCCGGCGTCGGCCAGCTCGCCCCACGGGAAGCCTCGGTCGACCCGATCGTCGCCGAGCATCCGGCGCCAGTTGTCCTGGATGGCCGGGTCGGCGTGAACGGGCTGGACCGACGCGATGACGCCGAGCTCGCCCAGCCGCCGCACGGTGTCCTCGGTGACGGTCTCGAGGTGCTCGATCCGGTGCCGGCGGGGTCGGGGACCGTTGACCTCGACGGCGCGCTCGAGGGCGCGCAGCGCGATGCCGGAGGCACGGTCGCCGATCGCGTGCATGGCCACCTGCAGCCCGGCAGCGTCGGCGGCTGCGACGACGGTAGCCAGGGACTCGTCGTCCCACAGCGCGTCAGGGTGGCTGCCGTCGGCGAACGGGGCGACCATCGCGGCGGTGCAGCTGTCGACCACGCCGTCGACGAAGATCTTGATGCCGGTGACCCGGAACCACGGGCCTGTTCGAGTGCGGTGGAGCTCGACTGCCCGCGCCACCTGCGCGAGGTCGCCCTCGGTCGTGCCGGTGCGGTTCACGACCCAGTGTCCGGCAACCCGCAACGGCAGCCGTCCCCCGCCGGCAGCCAACGCGTCGTCCAGTGCGGTGAGCTCCTCGTCCGCGAGTCCCATGTCGATCGCGGAGGTCACTCCGGCGGCAAGGTAACAGGCGAACGCATCCTGCTGTGCCGCAAGGCGATCCGCGTCGGTGGACAGTCGGTCGAGCACCCCGCGCATGAGGACGAGTGCGGCGTTCTCGAACAGCATCCCGGTGGCCTCTCCGTCGGCATCGCGGGCGATATGCCCTCCGATCGGGTCAGGCGTGTCTCGATGGATTCCCAGCTCGCGCAACGCAGCCGAGTTGACCCAGGCGGAGTGGTGGTCGGCCGCGGTGAGATAGACAGGCCGGTCGTTGATCACGTCGTCGATCATCGATCGGTGCGGTTGCTGTCCGTGTAGGGCGGAGAAGAGCCAGCTGCGCCCGCGCAGGCGCTCCGCTCCCGGGTCGTTCGCCGCGGCGGCTGCCAGTCGGCCCTGGATGTCCGCCAGGTCGAGGGCGCCGAACAGGTCGACCTGCGACAGCGACTCGCCGAGGCTGACGAGGTGCGTGTGCGCGTCGACGAAGCCGGGCGCGACGAACGCCCCATCGAGGTCGATGGTGCGGACGATGTCATCGAGTCGATCGGCCTCCTCGGTGGCGCCCACGAAGGCGATCCGTTCGCCGTCGACGACGATCGACTCGGCCCAGGCGGTCTCGCTGGCGGTGAAGACCCGGCCACCGCGGTAGTGCACGCGACTCATCGGGACTCCCGCGGGGCGGCATACGTGCTCATGAGCAGGAGGTAGAGCAGGCCAGGGACGACGAGACCCACGACCAACGAGAGGTCGACGTTGCCGAGGGCGCCGGCGATGGGGCCGGTGAAGACCGGCGTCGACGCACTCATGAGGGCCAGGGTGACACCGACCAGCAGCGCCGTAGCGCCGGCCACGTTGACCCCGTTGGTGTACCAGTACCGACTGGTCTTGCTCTGGTCGCTCAGGGCGCGGCCGTCATAGCGGTTCCGCCGCCACCACATGTCGGCGGAGTAGACGGCCATCACCGGCGCCAGGACCGTCACGACGAGCTGCATCGCGTTGGAGACGCTGTCCAGGAAGTTCCATACGAGCAGGGCGTAGAGCGTCATGGCCGTTCCGACCGCGCCGTCGAGCAGGACGCTCCGGGAGCGCGGCAGGCGCACTCCGATGGACTGGAGGGCCAGGCCCGAGCTGTATGCCGTCATGGCGTTGTTCGCGATGGTTCCGACAATGACCGCGACGAGGAAGACGGGCGTGAACCACCCGGGCAACAGGCTCTCTGCCGCCGCCCGTGCGTCACTCGCGTCGACCGCGGTCGCCGCGAGTGCGCCCACCGAGGAGATGATGATGCCGGGCACCATCGAGCCGAGCGCCGTCCAGAGGGCCACCTCACGCACGCGGGTCGTGCTCGGCAGGTAGCGGGCGAAGTCGGCGCTGTTGGTGTACGAGAGCGGCCCGGAGGCCACGAGCGCCGTTCCGGCAGCGACAGCCGCCCACAGGTCGATCCCGTCGATCGGGGTGGCGGGCGTGAACCCCCAGTTCGCGCCCCTGATGACGAAGACCGCCATGACCGCGAACACCACTGCCAGCACGATCGCCAGCGGCTGGTAGAAGCGCAGGATGAAGCCGTGACCGTAGACGCTGATGACGAGGGTGACCCCAGCGATCAGGACGATGATCGCCACCTCGACCGGAGTCGTGACGGGGATGCCGATCCGCTCGACGAGGCTGAAGGCGACGTATGCCGCCGCTGCCCAGTTGAGCGCGAGGTAGCAGACGCTCACGAGCCAGCCGGCGATCGCGACGTTGACGCGGTTGCCGGTCACGCCGAACATCGCCCGAGTGATGACCTCGCTCGGCGTGCCGGCTGCCGGTCCGCTGCCGGCGACGATGCCGGTGAACACCGCGAAGAGGTTCCCGACGACGATCACGCCGAGCGCCTGCCACACGCTCAGGCCCATGAGGATGAGCACGGTGCCGACGATGAAGCCGAGGAAGTTCACGTTGGCCGCAGCCCACACGGCGAAGAGCTGACGCGGTCGTCCACGCCGCTCGGACTCGGGGATGACGTCGATGCCGTGGGACTCGATCTCGAGCGATGTGTCGGGCGCGGTCCGCTCCTGCGTCCAGTCGGTTGTCGTCATGGGTCCTCCAGTCGTCGTTGACCTGAGCGTCGGTGGCGGCTCTGATGCCGGGTGCTGTCGGGTGCGGGTGCTGTCGGGTGCGGGTGCTTTCGGTTGCCGGGCGAGTCGGAGCGTAGGGACCCAAATCGATTTGGACAACGGGTGGTCTCGCGGCTAGCGTCGAGGCGTGACCCGCAGGCGGCATGTGACGATCCACGACGTGGCACGGCGCGCAGGCGTGTCGGCGACGACGGTCTCGCACACGTTCACCGGGCACGGCGTGGTGGCGACCACGACACAGCAGCGCGTGCGCGCGGCCGCCACCGAGCTGGGGTACCGGCCTGATGCCCTGGCGCGGGGACTGCGCAGCAGCCGGCTCGGCGTCATCGCCCTCGTCGAACGATCCCTCACGGAGCTGGAGGCCCACGCCGTCCTGGGCATCGACTACTTCCTGCGCTTCGCCGGTGCCGCGGCGCTTGCGGCTTTCGACCAGGGGTACGCGCTGATGTTCGTCTCGGACCCTTCTGGCGACGAGTCGCCGGGGGCGGCATTCGCCTGCGACGGCTTCCTGGTCACTGAGCCAGTCGCCGACGACCCTTTGCTGAAAACCCTTGCCCGCCACGGCATTCCGTATCTTTCTGTCGGACGCGACCCGCGTCTCGACGAGCCCGACACCGTGGTGGACATCGCAACCGATCTCATCACCGACCGCGTGCTCGAGCACCTGGTCGAGTCGGGCGCGTCCCGCATCGCGACAGTGGTCGGCACCGATCAGAACGCCTGGAACATCGACACCGAGACCCGCTACTGCTCATGGGTTCGAGAGCGTGGTCTCGAGGCGGTCGTCGTGCGCCGACCCGAGCTCTCGGACGTCGAAGGAGGGCGAGAAGCGATCACGGAGGCGCTCGACGTGGACCCGCGTCTCGACGGCGTCTACGTCCTCATCCCGGAGCACGCGGTCGGGGTCCAGCAGGTGCTCGTCGAGCGCGGCCTGTCGCACGTCCCGCTGGTGTGCGGCTCCGATGCCGAAGCCGTCCGGGCCGGGACGCCTCCGATCTCGGCTGTCGACCTTCAGCCGGAGGCCCTGGCCTGGCAGGCGGTGACCCGGCTGCTGACCCGCATCGACGGGGTCGATCGCCCTGAACCGCCAGTACCGGACCACGGCCGCATCATGGTGCGTGGGACGAGCGGTCCGGCATTCGGGTCCGCTCATCCCGAGGGGCGTGCGCCCGGGCCGACCCGCCACTGAGGGCATCACACACCCCGGGCGACCACCACACGTCGCGCGGAGCACGCCAAGCTTGGCCTTCAGCCCCTGAACCTCGTTCTGGCCGTTCGGCACGTCGGGAGCTGCGATCCGTGCGACCGTGGAGAGGTCGCCGAACAATCAAGGTTCGTCCAAATTGTTCGCATCCCATGGGTCGGGGCCGACATGTGTGATCAGGTGTTCAGGCCCGCAGCGCCCGTGGCCATCCAAAGGTGGTGAGGGCATGGCTGCCCGCAAGATCTTCTCCGACAGTGTCGTTCCACTGCCCCAGCCCGACGGCCTCGCCTCGCATGGCGCGATCGTTCAGGCTGCCACTCAGCGACAGCTCGATGACACCATGGAGGTGCTGTTCACGCTCGCACCGGACCCTGAAGCCACAGCAGCGCTCGAGAGCAAGGTGGCGGCCGGCGAGGTCGCCACGCCCGAAGAGATCGCTGCGGCGACGGCCCCGGACGCGGCTCGCACGAAGCTGACGAGTTGGCTTGAGGCTCATGGCTTTTCGGTTGACAAGCCTTCTGCAGACGGAACCTCGGTGTATGCGAGATCGACAGTCTCGAACATCGCTGAGCAGCTGCAGGTCGAGATCGCCAAGGTCACCCAGGACGGCGTGACCTACTCTGCGGCGCGCACAGCGCCCAGCCTTCCCTCCGATGTCGGTGAGGGCGTGCAGGCCATCCTCGGCCTTCAGCCCTACCGGCAGCTGAACAAGCACTTTCGCAAGTACGTCGCACCACCCGCCGCCACGGGATCGCGCGAGATGATGGCGGCCGCCGCAGCTGCGGCCACAGGGACCCCGCCCTATCTCGTGGACGACCTGCGCAGTGCCTACGGCGCCCAGGATCTTGCTGTGACCGGTGCCGGCCAGATCATCGCGATCCTCATCGACACCGTGCCATCGGGCAAGGATCTCAAGGCGTTCTGGGCTCGCAACGGCATGACCGGCACGTCCGCCAGCACGAAGCGGGTGAAGCGGATCAACGTGGGGGGCACCACCCTGCCGCCCGCCGAAGGCGAGGAGACTCTCGACGTCGAGTGGTCCAGCGGCATTGCGCCAGACGCGAAGATCAGAGTGTATGCGTCGGGGTCGCTGCGCTTCGTCGACCTTGACCGGGCCCTCGACCGGATCATCGCCGACCTACCGCGCTATCCGGGCATGCGTCAGCTCTCGATCAGCCTGGGGCTCGGCGAGACCTTCCTCGGCGGCCCTGGTGGCGAGGTGGCCGCCCAGCATCAGAAGTTCCTCAAGCTCGCAGCGGCCGGGGTCAACGTCTTCGTCTCCAGCGGCGATGCCGGGTCCAACCCGGACGGGTCAGGGCACAGCTCGAGCGGTCCGCTCCAGGTCGAGTACGAGGCCTCTGACCCCGTGGTCATCGGCGTCGGCGGCACGACGCTCGACCTGGACTCCGCAGGCGCCGTCACGAGCGAGACCGCCTGGGCCGGCAGCGGAGGCGGCGTGAGTGCGTTCTTCGGTCGCCCACCATGGCAGACCGGACCGGGCGTCCCCACTGGCAACAAGCGCCTCGTCCCCGACGTCAGCGCGGCTGCGGACCCAAACACCGGCGCGCTCGTCATCCTGCACGGCAAGGACAACCAGATCGGCGGCACGAGCTGGAGCGCCCCGGTCTGGGCGGGCATCTGCGCGCTGCTCAACGAGTCGCGAGTCGCGGCCGGCAAGCCTGCGCACGGCTATCTGGCGCCGCTGCTCTACCCGCTCTCCGGGACGAACTGCTTCCGTGACGTCACCTCAGGTTCCAACGGCGCGTACCAGGCGTCCGCCGGCTACGACCGGGTCACGGGCCTCGGGTCACCTCACGTGGGCAACCTGATAGCCAAGCTCACCTGAAGGGGGTGGGCTCCTCCGCAGTGACTTGCTGAGGACCAGTGTCGGTGGCCGGTGCGATCCTGTCCCTCATGACTTCTTCCTCTGCGATCACCGAGCTGCTCGCGTTCACGATCGACACCCCTGACGCGAGCGCGCTGGCCCGCTTCTACTCCGACCTCACCGGCGGCGATGTCACCGGCGACTATCCCGAATACGGCTACGCCTCGGCGTCCGTGCTCGGCTCGGCCCTCAACTTCCAGACGGTCGCGGACTACTCGAGGCCCGAGTGGCCGAGCCAGACCCATCCGCAACAGTTCCACCTCGACTTCCGGGTCTCGGACCTCGATGCTGCGATGGAGCACGCCCGGGCGCTCGGTGCAACGGTGGCGCCCGAGCAGCCGGAGGGCGCGACGTGGCGGGTCATGATCGACCCCGACGGGCACCCGTTCTGCCTCTGCCCGCCGCGCGACTGAGACGCGGCGCCCGCGACGGGCGCGCTACTTCAGGACGCGGATGAGCTTCTTGTTGACGAACTCGTCGATGCCGTAGCGACCCAGCTCGCGGCCGAAGCCGGAGCGCTTGATGCCGCCGAAGGGCAGCTCCGCCCCGTCGAGCAGGACACCGTTGACGAAGACCATGCCGGCCTCGATCTTGTCGGCGACGCGCTCGGCCTGCTTCTGGTCCGTGGTGAAGAGGTAGGAGCCGAGACCGAACGGGATGTCGTTGGCGATCTGCACCGCCTCATCCTCCGTGGCGGCCTTGAAGACCATGGCGACAGGGCCGAAGAGCTCCTGACGGTAGACGTCGTTGTCCGGGGTGACACCGGTGAGAACGCCGGTCGGGAAGAACGCGCCGTTGCGCTCGCCCGCGGACTCGAGGCGGGCGCCCTGCCCGACGGCGGCGTCGACCTGCTGCTGGAGCCGGTCGGCGGCAGCGACCGAGGACAGCGGGCTGATGCCCTCTGCGCCGGCCTTGACTGCCGCGGTGAACTTCTCGACGAACGGGTCGTAGAGGTCCTCGGTGACGATGAACCGCTTGGCCGCGTTGCAGGCCTGGCCGGTGTTGTCGAGGCGGGCGCTGACGGCGGCCTCGACGGTCGCGTCGAGGTCGTCGGTCGAGAGCAGGATGAACGGGTCGGAGCCGCCCAGCTCGAGGACGACCTTCTTGAGGTTGCGCCCCGCGATCTCGGCGACGGCCGCACCCGCCCGCTCCGAGCCGGTCAGCGAGACGCCGTGCACGCGCGGGTCCTCGATGATCGTGGCAACCTGCTCGTTGGTGGCGTATACGTTGACGTAGGCGCCCGGCGGGAAGCCCGCGTCGTCGAAGACCTGCATGATCGCGGCGGCGGACTCAGGGCACTGGGGCGCGTGCTTGAGGATGATCGTGTTGCCGATGCACAGGTTCGGACCGGCGAACCGGGCGACCTGGTAGTACGGGAAGTTCCAGGGCATGATCCCGAGGAGGACGCCGTACGGCGACCGGCGGATCAGCGCCGAGCCCTCGCCCTGGAGCAGCTCGATCGGCTCGTCCGCGAGCAGCTTCTCAGCGTTGTCTGCGTAGTACTCGTAGATCGCTGCACTGAACTCCACCTCGCCGACCGCGTCCCCGAGCGGCTTGCCCATCTCGCGCACGATGATGGCGCCGAGCTCGTCCTTGCGCTCGCTGTGCAGCTCGGCGACCCGCCTCACCAGGGCGGCACGCTCGGCGACCGTCGTCGTTCGGGCCCAACCCTGGCTGGCGGTCGCCGCGGCGGCGATGGCCGCCTCGATGTCAGCATCCGTCGCGGTTGGAAACTGCTGGAGGACCTCGCCCGTAGCCGGGTCGGTGACCGCATAGAGGCTCACGTGGATCTCCTTGTCTGCCGATGATCGCGAGCTTCACGCTGCTCCATAGAGCTCTCACCCGTCAACAGCTGGGACCTAGGCGTCGGTGGCGATCCGATCCACGCTCACCCGCTCGGTGGTCCCGGTGACGCGGACCCGATGGTGGCAACGACGACCCGGGCCAGTTTCTGCATGTCGGAGAACTGGGTGTCCAGGCCGAGCTCACGGGCGAGGGCGAGATGTTCGATGTCGTTGACAACGGAGAGTGCGTGCGTGGCGAGCAAGGTGTGCATCTGTTCCGGAGTCCATGCGGAGATCATCGGTTCGTGCTCGAACAGGTTGGGCCTGCCCGCAGCTGTGAACAGGGCCTCAAGACTCTGCATGTCGAGCGGGTGGTTGCCGCTGGCGTCGCTGCAGACCGTGTACGTGGCCACGAGCCGAGACCCGGGGGCCGAGGCACCACAGATGCCGGTGAGAGTGGCGTGGACCTGGGCCCCGGTCAAGTAGTCCAGCACACCCTCCAGGATCCAGGTGGTCGGGGTTCTCGGGTCGTAGCCTGCTCGGACAAGCGAATGGAGCAGCCTGTCTTTGCCGAGCTCCACCGGGACGAACACCACGCCCTTGGCAGCAGAGGCAAGTCCGTCCGTGCGGGCCTTCTTGTCCGCCTGGGAGGCCGGCTGGTCGACTTCGAAGACGGTCGTGTCCGCCAGCTGCGGCATGCGCCACGCCCTGCCATCAAGACCTGCCCCGAGGACGACGACCTGGGTCCCGGGTCTGGGGCCCAACGCGTCGTCGATCGCGACCGTCCTGGTTGCGAAGACCGCCGCGGTCGACCAGAGCAGGTCGTAGACCCGGCGTTCCGGGCCATCCGGCACCGGGCCCAGGGCCAGGTCGACATCGGCCTGCTCATCGGGGCGCAGCAACCGTTGGGCCACCGGATCACTGAACCGCCCCGGCGCCAGACGCCCGTGCGCCACCGCCCGGCCCTGGCACACCCATACCGCCGTCCGGCTAGCCTGCAACCCTGCCATTGTCCGCACTCCCTTGTCTTCCCAAGCCCGCTCCAACGCGGACCACCGATCCCGGGCTCTCTCGTGGCGGTCGATGTACTTCGATGGGCCCGCCGCCCAGCTCCCTGCTTAGGAGACGGTTGGGCGGGCTGCACGTGACGGCCTTGATCGCCGCCGCAGCGTGAGGCACTCACCGGATCGCGCTGCCGACCGCAGCGCACCGCCAGGTCTCCCCGTACATTGACGTGATGGGCATGGTTCACACGGTCGGACTGGTGCTACATCCGGACCGGGACGCCAGGTCGGCGGTGGACACGATCTGCGGCTGGGCGAGCGATCGGGTCACTGTGCTCGGACTCCGCGACGAGATCGGCCGCATCGAGTGCCGGGCCGTGGGGGTGGATCCGGCCGAGCTGGTCGAGCGCGCGTCGCTGCTGGTCAGTCTCGGCGGAGACGGCACGATGCTTCGCGCCATGCGGTTGCTCGACCGTCGGGCCACGCCGGTCCTCGGGGTCAACCTCGGCCGGCTCGGCTTTCTCGCGGAGGTCGATGTGGCCGAGCTGCAGGCCGCGCTGTCGGCCATAGATGCGGACCGGTTCACGGTGGAGGACCGCGCGGCGGTCAGTACAACCTTGCCGGACGGGACCGCTGTGCGGGCATTCAACGACATCGCCGTCGTGCGAGTGCCCGGGCACCGCCTCGCCGCTGTCGAGATCTCCGTGCAGGGCTGCCCGTTCGTGCGGTATGCGGCGGACGCCGTCATCGTCTCGACACCGACCGGCTCCACCGCATACAGCTTCTCGGCGGGAGGGCCGATCGTGTCGCCGAACGTGCAGGGCGTCCTTGTGGCCGCGGCTGCGGCGCACTCGTCGTTCAACCGCGCGCTGATGCTCTCCCCGGACGAGGAGCTCACCTTGCGGGTCCTCCCGGTGAGCGGCCCCCTGGCGGTAGAGGTCGACGGGATCGTGGCCGGGCACGTTTCCGCCGGTGACACGCTCCCGATCGCCTCTGCGCGTTCCGCGGCCCGGGTCGTGCGTCTCGGCCGGACGACGTTCTATGAGCGGGCCAGGCGCAAGCTGCGCGTCGAAGGCAGCGCCGAAGTCGACTGAGCCTGCGCCTTCTGCCCGTGCGTGCGGGATCTCGGCCAGGCCGGGTGGTGGTCATCGAGCTCAAGACCGGCCGGGCAACCCCCCAGGGCGGGAATCAATCAGCTGTGCGGCTGGGGCTAGGTGTTTGCATTCGGTGCAGCACCGCCTCTTGCCTGCTGGACATACCAGCTGGCGATCTTGGCGCGTGACGTGGCGTCGAGCTTGGTCAGGATGTTGCGGATGTGGCCGTGGACGGTGCGTTCGGAGATGACCAGCTTCTCGGCGATCTGGCGGTTGCTCAGCCCGTCGGCAACAAGCCCCGCAACGTCGGCCTCACGCGGAGTGAGCGGGTCGTATGCCGCACCGTCGGGGGTCGGGGCGGCCGCGGCGCCCTGCCCGGCTGCGACGGCCTGCTCACCGAACGCCGCCGCGGCGGACGCGTCCATGGCCAGTCCGCGGGCGAACGCGGCGGCATACGCCTCGGGACCGGCGGCTGCGGTGGCCTGGGCGACGGCGGCAGCCCGGTACGCGGCGAAGGGTGTCGCGTCGGGAGGCATGTGGATGAAGCGCCACAAGCCGTCGGCGGCACCGAGCAGCGTCGCCGCGGCGACCCCACGACCCAGCGCTGCCTGAACCCAGCCGAGACTCTCGGTGGACTGCGCCGTCTGGAAGCGGTCGTCGAGCTCCCGGGCACATCGCAGAGCCTGGAGCTCGTGGTGCTCGGCTGTGGCGAGGTCCCCAGCGTTGAGGTCACCCAGACCCAGGACCCACTCGCTCGTCGCGCGGTTGACCAGCTCACCGCGGGTCTCGCTCAGCGCCAGCGTCTGGTGGCATACCTTTGTCGTCTCGGCGAGGTCACCGGCCGCCAGGCGCGCGAAGCCGATCACCAGCATGGCCTGCAAGTAACCGTACCCATCGGCGTGTCCGGTCCGGTCGAGCTCGGTCACCACCGCTGTGTAGTAGTCGCCAGCCTCGCCGGGCGCCCCGCTGTAGAGCGCGAGAGTGCCCAACCCGAAAAGATGGTCGGTCCCGACAAGGCACTCTGGCGCCCACCCGTCAGTACTGCGGTGGGTGTGCCGGTCGCCGTCCGCGCGCTCATCCACGATGGCGATGAGGCCTGCGGCCTCTGCGAGCCTGGCTCGTGAGTACTCCAGGTCGAGCTGTGGCGCGGACAGCCACCCAGCCATGGACGCTGTCCGGGCGCGCTCGGCCGGGCTGCCGGTGGGCTGCGCCAGCGCGAGATCGGCCCAGTGCCGAGCCTCGTCAAAGGCGCCCTCAGTGGTCCAGAACGGTTCGAGGTCCCGACACATCCGAAGCGCGACCGGCGATGTGGCCGGGTCGGACACGGCATGCTCCAGCGCGGCCCGCAGGTTGGCGTGTTCGCGGCGCAGCCGGGCCATCCATCGGGGCTGGTCGGGTCCGGACCAGTGGGCGACCATCTCCGCCGTCAATGACTCGGACCACGCCAGGTGTGCATCCCGCGAGGTCGCCAGGTCATCGGCGTCATTCGCCTGCCGTGCGCCGTACTGGCGCATCGGCTCGAGCATCCGGTAGCGACCCGGCACGTCGGGGTCCGCGAAGATCAACGACTTGTCCGCCAGCGACAAGAGCAGCCCGAGGACGTCCGCCGAGGTGATCGTCCCGGCCGCGCAGACGACCTCGGCGGCGTCGATGTCGAACCCGCCGACGAACACGCTGAGGCACCGCCACACCGCCTGCTCCTCGGGCGTGCAGAACCGGTAGCTCCACTCCATCGACGCCGCCATCGACTGGTGCCGTGCCGGAGCGCCGACCAGCCTGCCGTCCGCCAGCCTCAGCTCGTGCATGCGCCGCACCATCACCTGCGGCGCCGCGCTCCGGATCCGGGCGGCTGCCAGCTCGACCGCCAACGGTATGCCGTCCATCTCCCCGACCAGCTCGGCCACGGCCGGCGCGTTGTCCGGGACCAGACGGAACGATTCCGAGGCCAGGCGGGCCCGGTCCACGAACAGGGCCACCGCATCGAACGCCATCAGGTCCTCGAGAGACCACCCGTGGGCGCCCGGGTGCCCCAGCGGCGGCACCTGCATAGGGGGCACGTCGTACACCACCTCGCCCGCAAGCCCCAACGGCATACGGCTGGTGCCGATGACGGCGACACCCGGGCACTCACGCATCAGGTCTGCGACGAGCGGCGCCACCGACGCGACCAGATGCTCACAGTTGTCCAGCCACAGCAGCACCTGACGGTCGCGCAGGAAGTCGGTCAGCACCGCCGCGTTCCATTCCGTGCCAGACACCTGCAGCCCCAAGGCGCCTGCGACGGTGTGGCCGAGCAGTGCAGGATCCGTCAGGTCCGCCAAGGCCACGTGACAGGCGCCGTCGGCGAGCCCCGGGCCGATCTCGTCGGCCACCCTCGCGGCCAGCCGGGTCTTTCCGACACCGCCGAAACCGGCCAGCGTGACCACCCGGTTGACCGCCAGGAGGTCGCGAAGGTCCCCGAGCTCTCGCTCCCTACCGACGAACCGGGTCCCGAACGCGGAGCCCATGCCCACCGGACAATCGTGACAGGCCCGACAGCGAATCCCGACCCAATACAACCAACGCAGGCCCAAATGGGCGAAATGTTC
Source organism: Intrasporangium mesophilum (assembly GCF_054783095.1). NCBI lineage: Bacteria > Bacillati > Actinomycetota > Actinomycetes > Micrococcales > Intrasporangiaceae > Intrasporangium > Intrasporangium mesophilum. The sequence continues at coordinate 127,578 of NZ_BAAGRF010000013.1, forward strand.
CGAGGGGCCGTCCGATGGCTGGTCACGGGGCTGGTCACGGGCCTCGTCACGGGGGTGGTCACGGGGCTGGAACACGGCGGGGGCTGTCGGTGTGGTCGTCACAGTCGTGGGTCTGCTGCGTCTTTCTTGGTGAGGGGCCGGTGGGTTAGCCGGTGTGCCCTTGTTCGGTCGTCACGCTTTGAGTTGCCAGGTTGAGTTGGAGGATCATGTCCGAGCAGTCGAATCCGGAAGTCGCGCCCCCGTCTGAGCCAGGTGGTGCACGGGGCCGGGCGCCGAAGATCTCGCGGCGGACCATCGCGGCGTCAGTGGCGTGGTCCGTTCCCGCGATCGTGCTGGCCCCGACGGCCCAGGCGGCCACCTGCAGCACACCGGGCACGTCGGTCACGGCCACGTCCGTGAACGTCAACGGCGGACCCCTGGCCAGTATGGTCGGCATCACCGTCCCGGCGAACGTCAGGACGGTCACGTACACGGTCGTCGGCGGCGGCGGTGGCGGGTGGCACAGTGTGAACGGCCAGGGCGCGTCGATCACGGGGACCTTCAACGGGCCCGCTCTGGGCGGGCCCTCCGTGTTGACCCTGATCGCGGGTGGTGGCGGGCAAGGGGGCGATCAGTTCCCCGGCGGCACGTCAACGACCCTGGACGGCGGGACGGGGTACGGCAACGGCGGCAACACGACCATCCAAAACTGGCAAACCGGCGCCAGTGCCGGTGGGGGCGGGGGTGGCAGCGCGATCCTCGTCGGCAACACCCTGACCGGCACCCCTCTCGTCGTGGCCGGTGGCGGCGGCGGCACGTGGCCCAGCAACGCCAGCGGAAACGTCAACCCGTCGACCTGGAAGACCGGTATCACTCCGGACGGGGCGGCGAGTGTCTCCAACGCAGGACCGGTCGGCGGTGCGGCGCTGTCGGGCCGAAGCCTCACCGGCTGGTACCAGCCGAATATTCCCGGCCCCCAAACGAACGAAGGGGTCACCGGGTCTGCGGGCGGCGCCAGTGGCGCCAGTGGCGGTACGCCGTCCACTGCCACGGTGCAGCCGGGCACCACCGGGACGGGCACCAGAACGGGCACCGCGGGTGGCAATCACACCACGAGCGGCGGCAACGGCGGCGCAGGAGCCATACCGTTCTCCCCCGATCCATTCGGAAACTTCCTCGCCGCCGGTGGTGGCGGTGGCGGCGGTGGGTATGCCGGCGGCGCCGGAGGGAGCCTCTTCTACTGGACCACGCTCGACAGCAACGGACACCCCTTCGTTACCGCCGCAGGCAGCGGCGGTGGCGGTTCGAGTTTCGCCGACCCCAGCGTCACGGCCACCTCAGGGGTGACTGCCAACAACCCCAACGGTGGCCAGGGCGCGCCTGGCTCCGTAACGCTCACCTACACCTGCTGAGCCGCAACCAGGGCGGCCAGCTCTCGAGGAGAAACGAGCCCTAGGCACGACATCCCGGCTTTCAGAAGCCCTCGGCGCTCAGGCGTTTGCGTTCTGTCCGGCACCGGCTTCTGTCTGTTGGACGTACCAGCTGGCGATCTTGGCGCGGGAGGTGGCGTCGAGGTTGGTCAGGATGTTGCGGATGTGGCCGTGGACGGTGCGTTCGGAGATGACGAGCTCCTGGGCGATCTGGCGATTGCTCAGCCCGTCGGCGACGAGCCCGGCCCCGCGCATGGAGCATCGAGATCGAGCCCTCGATGTCGCTGAACAGCACCGTGAGGTTGGCCACTGGGCAGTGACAGGCCCGCGCCAAGCGGATGCGCGGTGGCCGAGGATCGGGGTGAGCGGCGCCCGGATCAGGCGCAGAATCAGGTATGCGGTCACTCCTGGCGTGCGTGGTGATGAGCTCGGTGGCGCTCGCCTGCTGTTCGGCGCCCGATGACCCGGTGCAGGGCCCGAGTGGCACCGGCTCCAGCTCGAATGCCGGCAGTTCCGGCACTGGAGCCGGCGGAGGCGGTGGTTTCGCCTCCTCCCTGTCACCGGTGGAGGTGGTTGCTGTCTACCGCCCGGTATGCGGCCCCCAGCCGCGGACCCCTCAGCCCACCGCCCCCGGCTGCGCGGATGAGCCGGTGGCCGGCGTCGAGGTCGTCGCGACCGCGCAGGGCGGCACGGTCGTGGCCAGGCGGCATACGGACTCGTCCGGCCGCGCCGTTCTCGATCTGCCTACCGGCACGGTGACGCTCACGGCGTCGCCGGCGGCCCCACCGCGCGTGACGCCGCGGCCGACGCAGGTGACCGTCGGCTCCGGTCCGGTGCCGACGGTCACCCTGCTCTATGAATCGTCCATGCAGTAAGGCGATTCGGGTGGGGGTCTACTTGCCGGTGCCTCCCTTCATGACGATGGAGGCGGCGTTGGTGTTGTTCGCCGTCACCGGGTCCGGGGTCGAGCTGGTCACCGATGCGGTGTTGAGGACGGTGCCGACGCTGCCGGACACCTGTGCCTCGATGACGAACGTCACCGTGGCGCCGGCGGGCACGTTGGCTGAGGTGCAGCGCACTGTGTGCGTCGAGCTGGTGTAGACGCACTGCGGTGAGACGAACTGCACGACGAGCTTCTTGTTCGTCAGCGGCAGGGCGTCGGTGACGACGATGTTGCGTGCGTCGGACGGCCCACCCGTGCCACAGGTGGGGGTCTGCGTCGACTGGGCATCGGTCTCACATCCGGTGTCGTTGTGCACGACGAGGGTGTAGACCAACGTCGGCGACGGGTTTCCGGACCGCTTGGTGGCCTGCTTGTCGAGCCACACGTCGGCCTGCGTGTTGACGGTGGTGTCCTGGGTCGCGGTGTTGTTGCCCGGCGCCGGATCCGGCGTTGCGGAGCTCACCGTGACGGAGTTGTGAAGTACCGTCCCCTGCGGGACGGACGCGGCGACCCGGACCGTGAGCTGCACGACCGCTGTCTGGCCGGGTTGCAGGGTGCCTGCGGCGCACTCGACGGTGCCCGTCTGGACGAGGGTGCACACGGTCTGGCCGTTGTTGTTGACTCCTGCGACGAAGGTCACGCCCGCCGGCAGGGTGTCGGTGAGCAGGACCGAGGTCGCCGTCGAGGGACCACCGTTGGTGGCCGTGATGGTCCACGTCAGGAGGTTGCCGGCCAGCACCGGGTCGGGCGAGTCGGCCTTGGTCACCCGCAAGTCGGCCTGCGCTGTGACGTTCGTCGGGACGCTGACCCGGTTGTCGGCGTTGTTCGGGTCTGCCGTGGCGCTGGAGACGACCGCCTCGTTGACGATGATCGTGCCCGGGGCCACATCCGGGGCGACGGTGCCGTTGACCGTCACCGTGACGACCGCGCCGGCAGCCAGGTTGCCCAGGTTGCAGGTCAGGTCGTGTGCGGTCGGCTGGCCGAAGGTGCACGTCCCGACGCTGGGCGACACAGACACGAAGGTGACCACGGCGGGCAGACGGTCGGTGACGACGGCCGAAACCGCTTGTGAGGGACCGTTGTTCGTCACCGTGAGGACGTACTGGATGGGCATGCCGGCTACGACCGAGGCGGGACCGGTCTTGGTCACGGCAAGGTCGGCCGAACCGGTAAAGACCAGCCTGCCGGTGGCCTGGTTGTTGGCCGTGTTCGGGTCCGGCGTGGCGCTTGTCACCGTAGCGACGTCGTTGACCTCGGCGACGTCGGATGCCGTGACCGATACCCGGATCGTCGTGCGCCCGCCCGAGGGCTCGACCCCGAGGTCGCACGTCGTCGTGAAGGACGTCGCAGGCCCACCCGAGGTCGGGAGGCACGTTCCGGAAGGCGTGACCGTCACTCCCGTGACCGTGAACGGAGTCGCCGACGTGAGTACGTCGGTGAGCGTGACGCCCACCGCGTCGGACGGCCCGAGGTTGTCGACGTGGATGTCGCAGAACGCGGTCGTCCCAGCCGGCGCCGACCCGTCCGGTTTGCACACCTTCGTGACGGCCAGGTCCGCTCGGGCGACGACCGTCGTCGTGGCGGTTGCCGTGTTGTTGCCCGGCGTCGGGTCGGCCTGGTTCGCCGCAGCGACCGAGGCCGTGTTGGTGATCAGCCCGGACGCCGCGTTGCCGAGGAACCCCGACGGCAGGTGGATCTGGATGGCGATGACCACGCTCTGCGCCGACAGCACCGTGCCCACGGCGCAGGTCAGCGTGCCGGCGGCGTTCGTGCATCCGGGGGCGCTCACGAGCGTCGTTCCGGCGGGCAGGACGTCGGTGACGCTGACGTTCTGGGCGGTTGCCGGTCCGTCGTTGGTGACGGTCAGGGTGTAGGTGAGGTCCTGCCCGGCGATGACCGGATCGGGTGCGTCGGCCTTGGTGATTCGCAGGTCGCTCTGCAGGCATGACGGGAGCCGGAACGAGCCGATGGTGGTCAGGCCGTTGTCGTGCATGCCGGTGAGCCAGAAGGTGCAGTCGTCGACCGGGTCGACGACCAAGCCCGAGTAGTCGCCCCACCGGTTGGAACCGGTCTGGGACGTCGTGCCCGAGGTGAGGGTCTGTTCGCCCTGCGGCATCGACCCGGCGGCGTCGTTGACGTTGCGGGCTGTGTAGCGCAGGGACGGGAAGGTGTTCGTCCCGTCCGAGGCCGAGTATCCGAGGGCGATGTCGCCTCGGCCGTCCATGGCTGCTGCCGCCATCCAGCGGTGCACGCCGTCGACCGGGGCGTAGGTGCCCTGCTGGAAGATCGACCAGCCGGAGCCGGTGTTCCGCAGCTCGTACCACCGCACGCCGGCCCGGTTGTTGCCGTCCGCGTCGACCGTCTGGTTGATCACCATCGACTGGTGGTCGGCGAAGTTGCGGTACTGCAGCCGCGCCATCAGGCGGTTCGTGATGCCGTCCACCTTCTGCGTGGTCCCGCGTTGCGGGATGCAGTCGCGGAACGTGGGCGAACAGGACAAGTCCGTGTCGAACGCGGCGGTGTCCAACGTGTCGGTCAAGGTGAACGTGGTGTTTGCGGGCGTCGCCCAGTCGACGTGGAAGGACCGGATCTCGATGCGATCGTTCCCGCCGTCGAAGGCGCCGTCGAAGGACATGGCGAACGGATTCGGCGCTCCCGCCGGTGGTGGGTCCGCGCCGTCCCAGTCGGCCGGGACGATGCGCCGCTCGCGTCCGTCGACGCCGCCGCCGACCGGGACGGAGAACGACTGGAAGGTCGCCGGCGAGCCGGACAGCATCTGTGCGCGGTCAAACACGTAGGCGCCGACGGCGCCGCCCTCGTAGGTCGACATATAGAGGCCGTCCGGCCAGATGCCGTACTTCATGTAGTCGTGGGACCGCGGCAGGTTGAACTGGTAGAGGAACCAGTTCTGTGTCGGGTCACCGGTCTGTGAGTAGGCGATGCACATCGGGAACGTGCCGCCCGGCCCCGTCGCGGAGTTCGGGTTGGTGAACTGGCTAACCATGAACCGGTCGGCCTGCTGGTCGTACAGGACGATCGGGTCGCCCGCGTTCTGGGTGCGGCACTGGTCGAAGCCCGTGCCCGCCGTCGTGCCGTTGATCCACAGCTGGTTCAAGTTCGTCGGTCCGGCCAGTGAGTTGCCCTGCTTGTCCCAGATCTGGATCTGGGCGTTGACCGTCTGGACGTAATGGTTGGGACCCACGTCCCCGTTGGGGTCCGGCGGCGAGAACGGGCTGGTCTGCCCGGCGAAGGACACGAGCGGTGAGGTGAGCTCCTGGGCTGCCTCCCCGCTCGTCCGCGACCCCGTCCCCGACGGTATGGCGGAGGTCTGGAGCGCCGGGTCTTTCGGGCCCTTGGTCGTCGTCGTTGCGGTCATCCGTCCGCGACCCAGGCCTTCCCCCGGGTCGGTGCGCGTGGCGCTCGGCTTGTGGCTCATCGCCTTGAGTGGCTTGCTCGTCTTCCCCGCTTTGAAGGGGGCGCTGACGAAGGGGCTTGCGTGTCTGCCAGCGCCCGTCACCGTCCCTTCAGGACTACTGGTGAGGGCCTGTGCCGAGGTGATGGGCAGCAATGCCGCCACCAAAGTCACCGCGAGCACACGTGGCACGGCACGGTTTGTCATGACTGTTCCTTCCCCGTATTGGAACTTTCGACCTTTCAGTGTTGCCGTGCGCAGGTGACAACCGCAGGCGAATCAAGGGAATTGGCACAACTAGCATCCAGGGGCCTCGATCAGAGCGTTAGGCACGGTGCCATTGGTGACAGAGCGCCACCTGAGCCCGCTGAGAACCCGGCCTTCGCTCCCGCGCATGTACGTCCAAAGGAAACCGTCGCCAGGAGGACGTCCGCATTCGTACCGTAGTCCGCCCGGTGGGCGTCATATTGGCATTGCCAATTGCAATGGCAACGCGACTGGCTGCTGGTCAGGTGCTCTGGGCCACAGCCGCCGTGATGAGCCCCAGCGGCGATCGGGGGCGCGTAGTCATCTTGAAGAGTGATGCTGTCTGGCGGTTCGACACATTGAGTCCGCAGGCCGTCCGTGAATTGCTCGAGCCCCACCAGGCGGTCGTTGCGGAACTCGAGAGTCTTGGCAACGGCGGTGAAATAGGCGTTCGAACGACTCGCACTGGTGCCAGGTGAACACCAGCGAATCCAGGCTGGTAACTGCCTCCTTCTCGGTTGCTGGCTCGAGGTCGTTCAGGCCAGGCGAAAGTATCCGTTCGTCGTCCGGCTGGCCGGCTTGAAGGGAGAAGGCTGTGTCCCAGGCGAGCGGGATGCGCCGGTTGTCACCGGATAACCCAGCCCGCTTTGGCGGCGATCTCTCTTCGGGACAACACAAGGGCGCCACTGTCGATCACGATCTGTCCTGTCACCGCGGTGGCAGGAGGTCACGAACCCACCCCCCCATCATTTCCGTCCTTCTCCGGACTCCCCCATCTGCAGCACCTTCAGCGGCGCGCGGGTGGGTGAACCCTGGAAAGGCCTCTCGGGCACGGCTCGAGCCTTATGAGCTCGCCCGGACCGCGCCCCCGTCGACGATGAACTCGGCCGGGCCGCCGTGCGACAGGACGACGAGCTGGGTCACGGGAGCCTTGGAGGCTGCGGCCGCGAGCAGCTCCCACCGGCCGATCGTCGTCGACAGCGCTCCTGGCTTCATCGACCCACCGGGCCCGGCGGCCAGCGACACCTGACCCGAGACCACGTAGACCCACGCCGATGCCTCGGCGGCGCTCGGCGCGTCGCCCTTGCTCGCGAACGTCTGCGCGACCCCACTGCGCGGTTTGTCCGCGACGACGTGAAGCTGCCAGCCGTGCGCTGCCCGAGCCGCAGGCTCGAGCCTGGCCTCCGTGCGCCCGCCCTTGGTGTTGACCACCTGCCAGTCACGTCCGAGGCTCGGCGAGCGGCCCGCGCTGCTCACCGTGGCCTTCGTGACCGTCCGCGAGGCGAGCGCGAACGCCGGGTTCACGAGGAGGTTCGCACCGACCGCAGGCGCTCCGAGCGTGTCGAAACGCAGACCGCTCGACGCCTCACCGCTGCCTGCCCCTCGCCGCCGCGCCCTCCAGACCCGGCGCCCGGACGCGGTCTGGATCAGCCGGTAGACCCGGCTGACAGCCGTGCCGGTCCGAGGCACCTCCTCGTCGTTGATCCTCGTGCCCGAGACGTGCGGGACGATCGTGCCGGCGACTCCCTCGGAGGAGACGTCCGTGGCCCCTTGGGGGACCGAGGCAAGTGCCAGCGCGGCACCCGACGACACGAGCGGGTACCAGTAGTCCGGCAGGCTCGTGCCGAGCCGGTAGTAGAGGGCGGCCCCGGCCGCCTGGGGGGTGAACGCCGGGTCGGGCTCGGTGCGCATCGACAGCCACCGCCGGTAGCGGTCGACCTTCGTGCCGTCCTCGTCGGTGGTGCCCAGCTCGACAAGCCATCCGAGGTTCGCCATCTCGTCCCGAGCCAGCAGGACCTCCTCCGTCGGTGGGCCATGCAGCGCCGGTGGCGAGCCGGGGAGCATGACCCGCGTGCCGACTCCGACGTCCGTGGTCGCCGACGGGGCGGTGAGCTCCCACAGCCGGAACCGGGCCTGTGGACCGTCGAGAGCTGCAGCGGCACTCACCGTCGTGACCGTCCCGAATGAGTCCGTGACGGTGAGCGACGTGATGAGCGTCGCCCCGGAGTCGAGCGACAGCGGCACGACGAACCAGTCGTTCGCGAAGGCGTGGGCGAAGGCGACGAGCAACTGCCGCGACGCATCCTGGCCGGCGAGCACGTCGAGGTTGACCGTGCCGTCCTCCATGGTCCAGTAGCCCCGCTCCGGCATGCCGGGATAGGTCACCGGCGAGGGGCGCACCGTCACGGCGGGACTGGCCGGGGGCGGGGTCGCGAGGGCGGTGCGGTCGAAGGAGTACCAGTCGATTCCCTCACCGTCGTAGTCCGGCGCGGGGAAGGTCATCGTCGCAGCGCCGATCGTCGTCGCCGCGGAGAACTGGTACGCGACCGACGTGCCGTCCCACTTCGGGGGCGCGGTCGGTCCGCCCACGGATCCCAGCCGCGGGGTCATCCAGCCGACCCAGGCGCGCGCCGCGGCCTCGATCGCCGTGCGGCTCGCTCCCGAGCCCGGCAGCGAGGGCATCGTCCCGGTCGTCCCGCCGGGGCCGACCGCCGCGGACCAGACGGCATAGAGGGTGATGGCGTCGGGCAGGACGCGCGCGACCGGATCGGCCCGGTTGCCGGCCAGCACGGGCCGCATCGGGTATGCCGCCGCGAGGCCCGCCCGCAGGGTCGTGACGGTTGCCGCCGGGACGCCGGCCTCGGCGACTCGGCGGAAGAGCTCGCTCGTGAGCCTGATCCGCGTCGCGGTGTCGACCCGGTCGCGCGGGGTGGGTGGCTCCGCCTCGACGACGGGCTCCAGCGGGGCCGTGACCAGCACGCCGTCGACGGTCAGCGGCGTTGTCGAACGCGCCACGGTCACGGTCACCGGGGAGCCGCCGTCGTCGGCGAGGAAACCACGGGTCTGCAGCTGTCGGCTCAGGAACCAGAGCGGGTCACGGACCGGCGCCATGACGGCGGACAGCCGCTGCTCGTCCGTGGTCGCGGTGGAGGCGGGCTTCAACGCGCCCGTCACCTTGGTCACGGCGCACCCGTGATCGTCACGGAGACGCCGCCCACGAGGTCCGAGGCAACTGCACGGTCGGCGGCCTGGGCCATCGTCGAGGTGATGACGCCCACGAGGCTGCCGAGGTCCCAGGTCGCGGGGATGCGGGTCTGCGACAGTGACGGCGGCACCGCGACGAGGATCGCCTGCGGCGGGTCGGCGTCGGGTTCGTCGTAGTGGAAGGCCAGGGCGGCGTCGTGAGCCGCGTCGGGCACCGTCTGGATCCACGCGTCGACGGCCAGCCCGGACACCGTGGCCGGCACGGTGACCCCTCCGAACCGCACGACGACGGCGTCGACGAGGCCCGTGGCGGGGCGGGCGTCGGTGCCGGCCCAGACCGCGTTGGCCTGCCTCGGCAGCTGGGTGGCGCGGACCCGGAGGCTCGCGGCGGCCCCGAGCGCCTCGGCCGTGTCGTACGCGTCGAGCAGGGTGGCGACCGCCGGCCGCACCCGCCCGTGGTCGATGAGCCACTCGCGCACGACGGCCGGGGTGGCGATCGACGCCGCACCCTCCTGCAGGTCGGAGCGCACGAGAGTCGCCGACGTCAGGGGCACGGGGAGCAGGAGCGGCACCGGCGCACCGAGCAGGCTCGGCAGCAGGTCCCGGGCTGCGTCGAGGGTGGCATCCGGCCCCGCTGGAAGGGCCGCGAAGGGGGGCCGTGCCAGCCGTGGCGCCAGGCGTCTGCGCGCCGCGGCGGCGAGGCTCCGGAGCGCGCTGTCGCCGACAACGCCCGCGGCGAGCGGCGGGGTCGCCTCGGCGAGGCCCACGGCGGCAGCGCGGAAGAGCAGGTCCAACAGGGCGGTGCCCGACGTGCTCGGGGCGGCGGCGAGGTCGGTGTCCAGTGCCGACAGCGCCTGCTGGGCCGCGGTCACGGCGGTGACGGCCGCCGTGACGACCGCGGCCGCCGGCGGGGCCACCACCTCGCCCGCGGCGGCCAGGTCGCCCGCCACCAGTGCCCGCGCTCCGGAAACCAGTGCACGGGCGGCGTCCGCCGCCCTCAGGAGTGCCTGGAGCGGCAGGGTTCCCGGGGGAAGCTGACTCGGCGGGTCGATCCGGATAAGGCCGGTGACGGGCACCTCGACCGAGCTGGCCAGGATCGGCCGGGCCGCGCGGGCGGCCCTCGCCGCCAGCTCTCCCCGGTCGGCGGCGACCCGCAGCCAGCCGGGCGCGTCGAGGCCGAGCTCGCTCGCCGAGAAGTCCATGGCGACGACGAGCGATCCGGCGTCGTCGAGGGCCGTAGCCCGGAAGCGCACGCGGGACGGGTCGGGGAGAAGCCCGGCCAGCCAGGCGGCATACGCCGGGTCGACCGTGCCGATCACGCTGGGACCGGTCGCCGTCCACGGCGGAGAGGGTGCGGCATCGCCCACGACGAGCACGCGGTGCGTGACGTCGTACCCGCGCACTGGCGTCGTGATCACCTCGAGGTCGTCCGGCACCGTGCCCGTCTGGGCGATCTCCAGAGCGGCGCCAGACCGGACGAGGTTGCCGCTCGCCAGCTGGTGGATCCCTTCTGCGGCAACGAGATCGGCGATGGCGTCGACGCCGTCGTCGAGGTCGTCGAGGATCTTGACGAGTGCGGTGTGGTCCGCGTCGCCGACCACGGGCAGGCTGACCTGGGGGTCCAGGGGCTGCTCGGCGGCAGTGGCCCGGAACGGGATCGTCGCGAGATCCCACACCGGAGGAGTCGCAGCGCCGCCGGCGCGGTAGCGCTCGCGCAAGGCCAGTCCGTCGACCGTCGAGGACAGGGCCGCCGATGTCGTGGCCGCCGCCATCCGGGCGGCCAGCGCGTCGCTGACCCGCTTCGTCGCGGCAGCCTCGGCGGCGAGGGCGGTGAGCACCGCGGCGTCGGCCGTGGTGGCGGCGTTCTGCGCCTGGGTCTGTGCCTGCTGGGCGGAGGCGAACGCGCTGTTGGCCGAGGCCAGTGCTGTCGCCGTCGTGGCGACGGCCGTCTGGGCCAGGCTCGCCGGGCTCGTCGGCAGGTCGAGGCGCAGGTTCGCGGCGATGCTCGCGGCGTTGGCCGTGTACAGGGCCACCTGGGCGCGCGCCGCCGCGACCGCGTTGTTCCAAGCGGTGATCGCGGCGTAGTCGACGGGATCGGGGACGATGACGTTCTCGGACAGCATGGCGTCTCCCCTCAGGGCACGAGCACGGTGCGGGTGTGGGTCGTCGTGGCCGGAGGCGAGGCCAAGAGCGCGTTCAGGGTGTTCTGGGCCGCCTGCGCCTGCGCGAGCGCGGCGGCCCTCGCGTCGACCTGGGTCTGGTACGGCGCCCAGGCCGCGGTCGCGGCGTTTCGGGCGGCGGTCGCCGAGGCCAGTGCGGTCTGGGCGGCGGCGAGGGGTCCGGCCGTGGCATCGGCGCTGGCGTGGGCCACCAGCGCATTGGCCCGGGCCGTGGCCACGGCGTCCGACGCCGCGCGGCGCGCCGCCTCGAGGCTGGCGAGCTCGGTCCCGGTGGAGAAACGCGTCAGCTTGCGGAACGCCGCGAGGTAGCGCTGGAGCCCACCGTCGACGAGGCCTCGCTCGAACTGCTGGCCGAGGACCGCCGCCAGCGGCTGTCCGTTGCGCACCGCACCGAGGATCCACTGGGCCCGCCTGATCCGCCGCGACGACAGGTCGATGGCCATCGGCAGCCGCGACTCCGCCGCGGCATCGAGCGGCGCGAGGTTCGCCAGGCCCGTACGTGCGGCCTGTGCCGCCGTCAGGTCGCCACGCCTGTTCGCGTCGGCGAGCCGCGCCGCCCACGCCGCCCGCCGCTGCCCGAGGTACCCGGACCGCAGCACGGCGGCGGTCGCCGCGTGGGCGAGCGACGGCGCGAGGACATGGCCGAACGACCGCGGCCGCGAGGCCGGTCGCGGGATGACGTTCGTGACATAGCCGTACGCCCCGATGACGGGCGGACCCGTCAGGCCGGAGGTCCGCCGGCGCGCAGCGGCCGCGGTCACCCAGGCGTCGACCCGGTGCGACAGCGAGTCGAGGTGCTGCCCGAGCGCGGCCGCGATCGTCGCTCGTCCGTCGTCCGTCGCGGCTGCCGTGGCGAGGCTGGCCAGTGCGGCGGCCACCCCCGTCGCGGAGCCGGCCCCCACGGCGACCGCACCGAGCACCGACTCCCGTGCCGCGTCGAGGACGTCGGTCGTGCGCACTCCTCGGGCGAGCTGGTCGAGGTACACGGCCGGGGACCTCGGACCGGTGCCGGGACCGACGACCGCGTCGACCCCGCTCCACGTGCCCCCGGGTGAGGACCAGGCCATCGACGACGCGCCCTCGACGAGGATCGTCGGGACGGCCGAGTCGTCGTCGCGGGTCACCTGACGTGGCGGCAGAGCCGGGCCCGACGGCACTGCCGGGTCCACGTCGAGGGGAGCCAGGTGCCCGACCGAGCTGTCTCTCATCGGGCCGAGGAACCGCGCATCGTAGGTGTCCGCGGGCTGCCACCGACCGGAGTCCACGGCAGGCAGGATGCCGAAGGGCTGCTGGCCGACGCGCAGTGCCGGCGCGGCACCGGCGGGGTTCAGCGTCGGTACGTCCGAGGCGGCGATCCCGTAGCGGCGCGTCAGCGTGCCGGTGGCCCCGGTTCGGACGAGCACCGACACGGCGTCGGACACGGTGCCGCGCAGTGCTGGCGCACCGGGGATCACGGCGACGCGCGCGTCGGTGAGGCCGAGCAGGACGGCTGCCTGGTGGCCTCCGGAGGCCGCTGCGAGGGTCGTCGACGGCGGAGTCTGGACGAGTGCGCCGAGCACCGCGGCGTCGCGGTCGGCGTTGCGCAGGGTGCGGGTGGCTGGGCCGTTGTTCGTCGTGGCGCCGTCGGGCAGGAACTCGATGCCGCCGCCGTAGATGTGCCGCTCGAGCAGGTCGGCCAGGTCGTTAGGCCCGGACGCACCGCGCAGGCCGATGACGACGAGCTCGTCGATCGTCGGTGCGCCCGCCGGGATGGTGATCCGCACGGCGAGCCCGGCCGTGACGGCCGTCTGGAGGTCGGTCAGCCACGTTGCGCTTCCGGGCGTCTGCAGCAGCGGCACGGGCACGTCCGGGGCGATCTGCTGACCCCACGTGACGTAGGTCGGCGTCGTCCCCGAGACGTTGACCGGCTCCCCCCTCGAGAGCAGCACGACGGCGAACCGGTCGGGCAGCAGACGCACCGTGACGGCCGTGTCGAGGTCGCCGCGGGACTGCACGGCCGGGGCACCGGGGCTGGTGGCCTTGACGATCCACGCGGCTCGCTGCGGGGTGACCCGTCGGGTGAGGTCCGCCCAGGCCTGGTCGGCCTGGCCGGTACCGGCCCGGTTGCGGGTCGCCCAGTACGCCTGTGCCAGCGTCGACTCCATCGGGGACAGGCGCGGGTCGTGCCGGTCGACGCTCACCTCGCTCGGGAAGATCCGGACCGCGAGCGACGAGCTGCTGGTCCAGGCCGTGTGCACGCGGACCGGGAGCAGCACGACCGGCTGGGTCGTCGGCGGTGCGGTCAGCAGCCGGCCGGTCGCGGTGTCCCTGGCGCCGAGGTGGTCGTTGAGCTGACCCTCGAGGTCGGCAAGCTGGGTGGCGAGCGAGGCGAGGGTCCCGTTGACCGTCGCGTACCCCGCGACCCGGGAGTTCATGTCGGCGACCACCCGGGCGAGCTGGTCGCGCCACGCGACGAGCTGGTTGGCCTTGTTCAAGGCGGTGTTGTATGCCGCGAGCGCCGCGTTCTGCGCGTTGGTGGCGTTGGTGACCCGGGTCTTCCAGGCGTTGTACGCAATGCGCCAGGCGTACGGGTCCTCGCCATCGGTGTAGGGCATCATGGCTGGTCCGCCACAACCGAGGCGACCGCGTCGCGCGCGGCCTGCAGAGTCTGGTACTTCGCGTCCCGGTCGCGCACTGCGGCGTCGACGGTCGTCTGCAGTCGGGTCAGCGCGGCCTGGGCCTGGCTGGTGAGTGCGGCGAGGTCGTCGTTGCGCGGGTTGGAGGCTGCCTGGCCCGTCGCCGAGGCGACCACTGCGTCGAGCATCGTCGCGACGTTCGGCGGATCCGGGTACGTGGCATCGACCCACGAGCGCAGCGCTGTCGACAGGGGCACGAGGCTGGCGATGGAGGCGTCGTGCGCGGCGAGCAGCGTCGCCCGGGTCGTGTTGGCCGTCAGGCGGTTGGCGCGGGCCGTCGCCCGGAGCGGCCGCAGCCGCGAGACCTCGGCCTGCTCTTCGTCGGCGAGCGCGGTGATCCCGGTTCGGTCGAGCGGCACGGCCACGAACCGGGCCGCCCGGGCGTCGAGGGCGGCGATCTGGGCCTGGACGGCGGTGACCGCGGCGGCAGCGGCCGACTCGGCGTTCTGGGCCGACGTGAGCTGGGCGTTGGCGGCGGCGAGCTCCTGCGTCCTGGCGGTGACGGCGTTCTGCGCAGCCGTCACCTGGTTGTTGGCGCTGTTGAGGGCGGACTGGGCTGCCGCCACGTTGTTGTTGGCGGTGGCGAGCGCCGCGTTGGCCGAGTCCCGTGCGGCCTTGAGCACGTTGTACTGCTGCAGCCAGGTGGCGTATGCCGGGTTGGGGCGCGGGTAGCCGCCGCCGGGCAGCGCGCGGCTCGGGTCACGCTCGGCGGAGCCGCTGAGCGGAAGGTTCGGGGCGAACGGCGTCTCCCCGCCGATGTAGGGGTCGGGCATCTGGGCCTCCCACGCCACCACCGCCGCCTGGGCGTTGGCCGCGGTCTGGGCGGCTTGGGCCGCATTCGCCTGCGCCGCAGTCAGATTCGACTGTGCTGGAGGGACCCCGGCCCGCGCGACGTTGAGCACGTTGTTCGCGGCAGCGAGGTTGTTGTTGGCCGTGCTCACCGTGCCCTGAGCGGTCAAGACGGTCTGGTGAGCGGCCGACTGGGCCTGCTGGCGAGCGGCGAGCGTCGCCTGGAGTCCGGATCGTGCGTAGTCGTACAACGAGGTCTCCTACCGGTCAGGACGCCGTGGGCGTGAGCCAGAGTGATGCGGGGATGCGGACTCGCACCGGAGCCCGGGTCAGGGCGGCCGCCATGGCCGAGCTGTTCGCGGCCCAGCTGGAGACCGGTGGGGCTCCGAGGGTCGTCGTGGGACCGGTCTGCCGACCGACCCCGGCCAACGGTCCGGCCACGCGGACAACGGTCGACCCGGCGACGTGCGGGTGAGCCCAGTCGAGGTCCTGCCAGGTCCGGAGGGTGGCCGTCGCCCCGCTCGCTGGAGCGTCGTCGATGCCGAACCTCACGTGCTGCACGGACTCCTGCAGGACGACCGACCAGACCTGACCAGGCGTCGTCGGGTGCAGGAGCTGGTCGGCGGTCATCGGGAAGCCGACCATCGTCGTGTCGGTCCCGGCATACGCGGTGATCGTCGGGGTGACCACGGTCTCAGCCCCCGTGCCGACCCGGCCCGACAGGTAGATCCTCGCCGTGGGGAACCGCCGCAGCAGACCACCCCGGACGACCATGACGACGTTGCCGCCGCCACTGACATGGCTGCCGAGGTCGCTCGAGGCGTTCCACGAGGCCATCGGCGTCATGTCCGGCACGGTCGCCGTCATGGCCGGCCAGAACCGGGCGAACATGGTGCCGTCGGGGTCCAGCGGGTAGCGCCTCCACTGCAGCTCACGTGCCATGGCGTGGTTGAGCCCGACGAGGAATGCCTCGACGAACGCCGGGTTGGTGCGCATGAGGACGACGGAGTCCTCGGGCAGGTCGTCGAGCCCCGGCAGCACCCACTCGGGCGCGGTCGACTGCAGGCGCTGGAGGCCGTCGTCGTCGAAGGTGGGGCAGAACCGGCTCGGCGGCTGCGCCGTCATGGCTGCCGACCGAGCCTTCACCGCGGAGCCGGCCACGGCCTCGGTCTCGCTCGGCGCCGACGCGAGGGAGGTCGTCGCACCGAACCCGACCCGGGCGAGCGAGCCGCCAGGTCGAAGCATCCGCGCCAGGACAGAGGCGGGCGACAGGGGCGCCGGCATGGCCGGGCGGTAGTCCGCGACGGCCTCCGTGCCGGGGCCCGCGGCATCCGCGAGCCCGGCGAGACCTGCCGCCGCCACCGCGAGACCTGCGGCCGGCGCCGCGAGACCTGCGGCCGCCGCCGGCCCCGCTCCTGCGGTGGTTGCATGCCGGTCCGCGAGCGCTCCGAGGACGGCCGAGGCCATGTCGGCGGAGGCCGTGCCCGTGGCGGGCACTCCCGCGTCGGCGAGCTGCTGCCAGGCCCGGTCGCAGAGGTCTTCCTGGTCCACGGCCACGGCCCAGCTGCCGAGCCCTGCCGCGAACCTGCGTCGGGCATCGGTGTTGAGCTGGCTGAACCAGCCCGCTGCGCCGCCGACGACGCTCGTCGCGCCGCGGGCATGGTCCTGTCCATAGAGCGGCGGTCGCAGCTGGACGACCCCTGCTGCCGAGCTCACGGCCGAGGCCAGCGAGGTCGCGAAGGTCGCGTCGGCAGGGGCGTCGCCGGTCGCCCCTGTCAGGGGCCGGAGTACGCCCTGCACGAGTACGGTGCGTCCGCTCGGAGCAGTCGCACCCCAGCCGGCAGCGTCGATGCGCAGAGACACGCCGTTGGCCGATGCCGGAGCCGGACGCGGGCGCAGCGCTCTGGCCAGGCTCTCGAAGCTGCCCGCTTCCCCCGTGGTGAAGGTCGTCGAGTGGTATGCCGGGAGCCGGACGTCACCGGTCGCGCCCCAGGCCGGGTCCAGTGGCGGGACCGACCCGGGCAGGGGCAGGCCGGCGGCGGCCAGCCCGGCGGCATACGTCGGCACTATGGCGGACACGTAGCGGGTGTTGGGTGCGAGCCGGATCGGGCAGAGCAGACGAGCGAACGCCTGCTCGGGGTCCCCGAGCGCGGCCAGCGGGTCACCGACCACCGTGCCGGCCAGCTGCACGTGGGCCCAGGCCCAGGCCTCGCGCACGTCGGGCAGCAGGGTCGCGGCACACTCGAGCCTGGCTCGCCCATCTGCCCCCCGGGTCAGATCGGACGCCTCCGCCGGAACAACGACGAGCGCGATCCACGGTTGGAGGCGGTTCTGCGCGACCGCCGGCCCGGCCGGGTGCTCCGGGTCGGGGATGGTCCCGGTCACGGGCCCGACCGGTGTGAACCGCCACGGCAGGTCGGCGTGGCGCAGCTCGACGTAGGGAAACTCGGACGGCGCGAAGTCCGTGCTGCCGTCGGCGGGCTCACAGCGAACGATCTCCGCCGGGTCCAGACCCGTCACGTCGCCGGGCCCGAGCAGGTCGACCGGCACGTCGGCGCTGTGGGTAGCGTCCAGGCTGATGCGAGCCGGGAGCCGTGCGCGGCCGCCGGACGCAGGGGCGCCCGCGACGGCGCTCGCGAGCCCCACGCGGTGCCACGACCAGAATGTCCGCGAGTTCGGCATCGTCATCGCCCGCTTCCGCTGTCGACGACGGCCGCCGCGGGCGCGCCCGGCGTCACCGGTCCGTCGAACGAGGTCAGGTCGAGGGTGTCCACCACCGCCAGGCAGGGGGTGGACGGCCCGGCGCTCGCGGCCGCGGCCGGCTGGAGGCGTATGCCGCTGCCGAACGACTCGAACGACGGTGCGGACAGCTTCTGCTCGGCGGGGACGTCGGCGTACTGCGCCCGGGCGAACAGGTCGTTGACCGGCTGGGCGACGGTCCCGGCCGGGGCGGTGAGGCTCAGCGCCAGGGTGGCGGGTCCGGCGGCCGGCAGGTTCGCCCCGACGTGGCTGATCCGAAGCCCCAGGGGTGCAACCTTCTGCCGGACCGAGACCGTTGCCAGCGGGTGGGCCAGCACCCGGCTCGGGTCCGAAGCGGTGACGCCGATGAGCGCTCCTGGCGTCGCGGATGCCGGCAGGGCGGCCTCCCACGACGCGGCGCTGCTCACCTGGTTCCAGACGAGGCCGGGAAGATCCACGGTCGCGACGGCGGCCGTGGCGGTGGACGAGGCGCCGAGAGTGAGGTCGACGTGGACGGTCGCGCTGAGGAACAGCACGTGGAACTCGGCGGTGCCCGTCAGGTGCCAGGGCGCCGGCCCGGTCACCGATAGGGCCAGGTTGAGCGACAGGATCGTCGTGGTGCCCGCGGTGATCCGCACCCAGGCCGCGACATCGACCTCGAGATGGAACGGCGACCACTGGATGAGCGTGTCGAAACTGCCGCCGCCGTCCACGCCGAAGGCTCCGGCGGTGAGCTTGACCGTTGCCCGAGCCCCCATCTGGAGGGTGTTGGACGTGATCGCGAGGTAGGCCTCGAAGCGGACCATCGGGTTGCTACCCGAGGTGATCTGCAGGGCGAGCCGGCTGAGCGGGCGGATCCCGGGCGGCGGCTTGAACCGTGGGTGGAAACCGCCGATCGACAGCAGGAACCCGGGCTGGGTGCCCCAGTCCATCCGGAGCGACATGTCGCCCGTGAGGGTGTACTGGATGATCCTCGAGTCGTGCAGGGACGCGTCCAGCGCGAGCTGCCCCTTGCCGAGGTCGAGCACGCCGATGGCGTCGACGTGGATCTCCACGACGGGCGCCTCGGGCTTCGGCAGCGTCACCGAGAGGGCTGCGAGCAGGATGGCCCGGACCGGCATGGGCAGGTCCAGCAGCAGGGCGAGGCGCAGGTGCACGATCGCCGGGGTGCCCCACGAGATCTCTGCCAGTGGTCCGACGACGAGGCGGTCACGGGCGAGCGGGAACACGGTGTCGAGCGAGGCGACGACGCGGTCGGCGTTCTTGACCGGGTCCTTGACGAAGAGGATCGAGTCGAGGATGCCGTCCTTGAGCCCACCGCGGACCGCATCGGCGTCGACGGTGCGGTTGAGGGCGATGAGGCCGCCGATGCCGGTGAGGGTGAACCCCAGCCCCAGCTGGACCGGGGTGAACCCCTCGGCCGTGATGAGCAGCAGCAGCGCGAACCCGTCTCTCCCGTCGGGCATCCGGGTCGTGATGATGCCGATGGCCTTGACGGACACGGTGCCGGCGATCGTCAGCTCGGCCACGCCGATGTACGTGCCGGCGTCGTGGTCCGCGTCGAGGTAGCCGCCGCCCGTCACCGCGGTGGCGTTGATCGACAGGCCGATCGCCTCGGGGCCGGCCAGTCCCAGTCGGAGGTCGAGCGGCCCGAGGTTGCCCGTGCCGTCGGCGGGGGCGTCCAGCACGCTCGACAGCCCGAGGCCCTTGAACGTCACGGTGAACGGGCCAAGGGACAGATGGCCGGTCGCGAGCGCCTCGATGGCCGCTCCGGACTCCGCGGGCCCGACGTCGAGCGTGAGTCCGCTCAGGTGCAGCACGCCCGCCAGGTCGAGGTTCAGGGGGATCGTCGTGGACATCCCGGAGGCACCGGGACCGCCGGGTGGACCGCCGACGAAGTGCAGCCCGGTCCGGGACGACCAGACCACCCCGGCGGTGAACGGCAGCTCGTGCGTCTCGTCTCCGAGCAGGGCGGTCACGAAGCTGTCGCCGCCAGACAGGTCGAGGTATGCCGTGAAGTCGCCGTCCACACTCACGGTCAGCTCGGGCTCGCTCCCGGTGGAGGTGGAGGCCGCTGCCTTGACGACCGCGGCCAGCCGCGAGGTCTCGATCCGCGTTCCTTGCGGGTCGCCGAACGCCCAGGGCGCGGCCGGCCGGGCCAGCAGTGACGCGCTCAGGTTTCCGGCGAGGGAGCCGCCGGTGGAGGTGGTCAGCCCGACCTTCCCGGGGCGGAAGGCGATCGCGACGCCCGCCTGGAGGCCGCCGGCGAGGGTCAGCGTCACCGAGTCGGTGATGGTGATGGCGGCGGAGACGGCGCCCGATGCCTGCGCGGCGAGCGCGAACCCCTTGACCTGCCCCCGCCGTGTGTCGTCCGGGATGCCGAAGAGGGCAAGACTGAGCGTCTGCGAGGACGCGAGCGGGCCGGTGCCCTGCGTGAACCGGTATGCCGTCGCGATTCCGGTGATGGTCCTCGCGGGATCGACGTTGCCGAGGTCCCAGAACATGCCCAGTGCCGTCTCGTCCAGGTAGAGCGTCACCGGCAGACCCAGCGCGATGGCGATGCGCATGGCGGAGTCGACGAGGAGGGGCACGTTGGGTGTCGAGTCCCAGCCGTAGGTCTCCACGAGGTGGCCCACAGGGTCTGACACGAGAGCAGGGATCTTGTCCCACATGATGCGGCTCGGTGAGACGACGCTCGCGCCGGTCTGGTCGACCACTCGTGGCCGGGCGACTCCGAGGACGTTGAGGGCGCTCAGGAATCCGGGGATCCTCAGCTCCATCGCGTCGTACACGACATGACCGAGCACGGACGCTGCCAGCTCGCCCCACGCCTCTGGCTGGTTCCAGGGCGGCGGCAGGGCCGCGGGCGGCGCGCTTGACGTCAGCTCGGCCACCTCCCGAGACACGTCCAGCAGCGCCGACAGCAGGGCCTCCCCGCCGACCTCGGGATGCTGCGGGTCGAACGCGGCCAGGGCACGAACCAGGGCACCGATGCTGTCGACGAGTGGCGACACCTTCGCCAGCCCGCTGCTCAGGTCGACCCCGTCGGGCACCGCGTGCCCCACATCGGAGAGCAGCAGCCTCAGACCGACCGGACCGGACAGGTAGTTCGACAGGTCAGTGACCGCGGAGGCGAGATCGCGCGCGAGTGCCAGGACGGCGGCGTCGGAGTCGGTCATGGCATGATCACCATCGGCGGCATCGGCGGCTCGGGCGGGCGGTCCTGGGCCGTGGCGCGTGACATGAACCAGAAGCCCGCTGGGTCCTCGACCTGGTCCGAGACCTGCTGCAGAGTGCTCGTCAGCGTCTCGATGAAGGAGTTGTGCATCGAGCAGTTCTCCATGAGCTGGTTGTAGACCTGGCCGAACTGACCCTGCGTCGCGGTGCTCCGGCTCCCCAGGGGGAGCGCGACGGTCTCCGCCGTCGGGTTCGCGAAGTGGGGGTCGATGATGAGGTTCGGGTGCGCCGCTCCACGCATAGCTGTCACGAACGGCCTCCCTGGCATCGTCTTCGGGTCGAAGGGCGCTCCGTCGACGAGCGGCCACGGCTCCCCGCCCGTCAGCAGGGTCCAGACGTTGTGCAGGTGCGACGTGGCGACCGTGGGGTCGTGAACGGCGAGCGCGAGCTCCGTGTCGCCGGTGAGGGAGCGGCGGTTGATGTTCGCCGATCCGCAGACGAGCAGCTCGCCGTCGTACACGTGAGCCTTGGCGTGGACGTAGACGCCACGGTTCGCGACCTCGACACCACCCACCTGCTGCGGCGGGTCCCAGGCGTTGAACACGGCGACCCGGCCGAGGGCCTGCGCGTCGAGCCCGGCGACGAGCGCCGCGATCGCGCTGCGGCGCGCCACGTGGGTCGACTCGGCGACGTTCACGGCGCCGTACCCCGAGTCGGCGTGGGGCGGGAGCACGACGACCACCGCCAGCGACTGCATCGCCCGCAGCCGCTGGTTCAGCAAGCGGGCCGCCGGCAGGCTCCAGAAGTACTGGTCGCAGATGAAGATGAGATTGCGCGCTGTCGACATCGCTCTCGCGTAGCCGCGCAGGACGGTGAACTCGCCGCGCGCGAACCGCCCGGGGTTGCGACCCCGGGAGCGGTACGGGATCGTCCGCCACAGCTGCACCGAGCTCGTGCCGCCCGCGACCTGCGCAACGGGCAACGGGTCCGGCAGCACAGCGGTGTTCTGGTCAGGGTTCCTGGGGTGGCTGGTGGTGATAGCCGAGGCAGCGGTGAAGTACGCATGGCCGCCCGAGGCGAGCCAGCCGAAGTCCGCCTTGTGGTCCAGCACGGAGAAGAGGCCGCTGTCGCCCCATCGCTCGCGGAACTGATGCTCGATCGTCGCCACGACCGGGCCGCTGAGGCGCAGGTGCTGGTCGTGCCATTTCTGTCGCCCACCCCCGTACACGCCGGAATACAGGTCGGTGTCCGGCCGCACGTCCGTCGGCGGGCAGGGGATCGTGCGGACGTCCCACATCCAGTCGGGCATGTCGCCGTCGCCGAAGGGCCACCCGTCGACCGCCCACGGTATGCCGCCCGGTGGCGAGCCAGGCGTGGCAGCTCGGCTCGGGGCGGACTGCCAGTCCCCGGCGTAGAACTTCGTGGGCAGCTCGCCCTTGGGGTGCTGGCTGGGGACCATGGGTGCGTCGCGGCGCGTCCACGCCAGGTCGACACCGCCGGCATAAGCGACCGGCGGCGTCGCGTCACAGCACCGTATGACGCACATCTTCTGGTGGTGTGAGCCGGCGAAGCCGCTCACCCGCGCGTCGAGGCAGACCACCCCGAGGTCGAGGCTGGATCCGAGGTGAGCCTTGGCCAGCTCGTTGCCCGTGGCGATCGCATCAGCGAGGTAGAGGTGGTCGCGTGGATGCGCGGCGTCGGGCATGGACTGGGTCGGCATCCAGACCATGACGCGCACGGTCACACCGGCGGCGATGCAGGCGAGCAGGAGTCCGAGCACGGTCTCGTCGCGCCCGTTCGCCTGCCCGATCGGGGCGTTGCCGCTCATCCATGGGCTGGTCTCCCAGGAGTTGCCCGACGAGAGGTCTCGCAGTGGGTTGCACCTCCACCCGGCGATGTAGACGAGGCCGCGCTCGCCGTGCTTGGTCGGCGGCGGGTCCGCCGCCTTCTTCCGGGCGGCGCTGAGGCAGGCGAC
The DNA here is from genome assembly GCF_054783095.1 of Intrasporangium mesophilum. NCBI lineage: Bacteria > Bacillati > Actinomycetota > Actinomycetes > Micrococcales > Intrasporangiaceae > Intrasporangium > Intrasporangium mesophilum. The sequence continues at coordinate 150,108 of NZ_BAAGRF010000013.1, forward strand.
GAGCGAGTCGCGGATCGCCGACATGGCCCAGTAGCCCCCGTTGATCGCCTCCACAGCGCAGCCGGTGTCCATCGGCACCGGCGTCGTGGGCTTGACCCGCGCTGCGTACTCCGTGCCGGAGCCCCACGGCAGGCCGGCCAGATCAGCGGGCGCCGACCTCCCCGGCTCGGCGAACGGGACGAACCACGTGGCGGCGTCGGTCATCGCGAGCCACCGCGCATCAAGCAGATCGCCGGTATGGACCGCCCCCGGAATGCACCCATGTCGTCCCCCCACTCGTGCTGTACAGCGCGAACCCAGACATCCGGCGACCTGCCGCTCCGGTCCAGATCGGGCACGGGGGCATATCCGGATGTTCCGACTGTAGAGTCGGCCCCGTCGCCCCGGTGGACGAATCAGGAAAATCGCACGTTGCTCACTTCTTGCGTGGGCACCTCGCTGTCAGGTTCGTACGTCAGAACCGATCGACCGGGGGCTAGGGTGACGCTTTCCTCATCGATTGGATTCGCGCGAACTCCCGCTAACTGCGGCGAATGTCTGTAGGACGGCGGGAGCGTATCGGGCGACCAATGACGCGCATTGTCTCGCCTGACGGTAATTGGGCCCTTCGGGTGACATCACCCGAAAACCACGGGACAGTTGGTGGTGGGTAGTCACCTTCGCCGGGCGCCCTCGATCGCGTTTGGCTGGGCGGACAGGGAAGAGCGACCATGCGCCGCAAACGTCAGAAGACTGTGAGCGAGCACCTCGATCTGATGATCGCGGGAGTGGACTTCGTCAGGGCCCCGACCTGGTCCGAGGCCAGACAGGTGTTGGACAGACACCCGCAGCTGGTGAGCGAAGCCGGAGTCCGGGCCATGCGGGATCTGGTCGAGCGCTGCAATCAGGAGGGCCAACCCCTCATGGCGCTCATGGTCGAACGTCACCTCGGTGTGATCGAGGCGTGCCTGGCGCGGGGCGTTGATGCAGCCTTGGCAGATGTCGCTCCTCGGTCGAAGGAGCCCCAGCAGGGCCCGGCGCTCCAGCTTGCGGCAGCGGCATTGTTCAGCGGATCACCGGATGACCTCAGGACACTCGTCACGCAACACCCCGAACTTCTGTCGGACGACGGACTCGATGCGCTCGAAGAGGCCGTCGCTTTTGTTCGTGAGGGAGGCGACCTCCGTGGGATTGATGCGGCACAGACTGCGCTCGGCCTCGTGAGGCGCAGCCGGCAGATCGGGGTCGAAGCGGCGTTCGCAGAGTTCGGGGCGGTAGTCGAGGCGGACCGGCAGCAAGCCGGTATCTGGCTTGACGAGCTGGCCGCAGATGTCAGGCAGGCCGTGGAGCAGACGGCCGCATGCGTCGAGCGGGGCGACCTGTCCGCGTGGGACGCCTGCATTGCCGCTTGGGACAGCTTGCTGAGTCGCAGTGCCGAGCGGGACCGCCGCGTGCCGACGTTCGTGCTCTTCCAGGCGGGGATGGCCTCGACCTTGCGGTACCAGCAGTCTCACGACGCAACGGATCTCGACCGGGCGGTTCCGCTCTGGCGCGAAGCCGCGGAGCGTGGCGATCTCGACACCGAGTCGGCAGACGTCCTGCTTCCCGGACTCGCCGAGGTCTACAGCGAGCGGTTCCGACTCCGTGGCGACGCCGCCGACAGGGACCGTGCCATCGCCGTCCTGGATCGGGTTCTCGATGGCACCCAGGCGACCAAGGCCCGGTGGCTCGCGGACCTTGCCGCCCTGCTCGCCGATCGGTATGAGACGGAAGGCGACCCGGAGTCCTTAGGCCGCGCCATCGAGCTGGGCACGGCTGTAGCGACACGTGCTCGCTCTGGATCCGACGAGGACAAGCTCGCCCTGCTCCGCCTGCCCTCGGGTCTGCGAGCGCGGCTTGCGGACGGCGACCAAGCCGAGGCTTCGGGGTCGTCGACAGGTGTCGCGGCCGACGTGCAGGAGCCGCTTCTTCTTCTGCTGTCGACCGAGAGCTGGGATTCGGTGGCGGCACTGCTTGCGCGGCACCCTCGGCTGCTCGACCCCGACGTCGAGCAGCATCTGCGCGAAATGGCAGGCTTGGCGCGCCTTTCCGGCGACACCAACGCCGCGGCGTTGACGGATCGTCGTCGCGAGTTCATCGTGCGCTGTCGCGAGATCGGCGTCCGGCAGGCCGTCGCGGAGTTCGAGGCGGCCGACCAGAGCCTCAGGGCAGTGCTCTTCGAGCTGCTGGGCGCCAGAACTCCCCGCGAGCTCGCAGGCATGACCGCAGCCCACCCTGGCCTGTCGGCATCGCTTGCGATTGCCTACCTCCATCAGCTGGTGCAGGTGATGTGGGCCGAGGGCGACGACGTCAACGCCGGCGCGGCCACCGAACGCGCTGACATCCTCGAGTCGTGGCGCGTCGGTGACCGTTTCGTGCCACCGACTCCGCCCGACCGCGTCAAGTCCGCCGCCGCTCAGGTCGCAGCACTGCTCGGTCGATGGGAGACCACCGATGACACTGACCTGCTCGACGAGGCAGTCCGGGTCGGGGAGGCCGTCCGTGCGGATGCGGCATCGGCCAATGCCTCGCCGAGTGATCGGGCGGCCCTGGCCAACCAGCTTGGTGTGACCTACGCCCAACGGTCCCGGGCTCGAGCGAGTCGATCGGACATGGACGCCGCTGACTCGCTCCTTGCCGAGGCAGTAGCGCTGGCGCCCGCGGGCAGTCAGGAGCGGATCGACGCGTTGATCAACCAGTCCAACGTTCTGGGGCATGGTGATGCCAGTCAGCTCCGGAGAGCAGAGGAGAGCCTGAGGGCGCTGCTGGACGAAATGAAGCATGACGACACGGACCGGTCGCTGGCCATGTGGAACCTGGCGAACATCCTCGACGAGTCCGAGCCCTACGACCCGGCGCGGCAGAGCGAAGCGGTTGTCCTGGGTCAGCGTGCCCTGGCGTTGACCCCGGCAGACTCTCGGTATCACGTCGGACGTCTGACGGGCTTGGGTGTCTTTCTCCGGCACCGCGCCGAGCATGCGGGTAGCCTCGATGACCTTCGCCGTGCAGAAGCCCTGCAAAGGCGCGCGGTGGCTGCAGCGCGTGAAGAAAGCGCAGAAAGGGCTCTCTGTCTCACCGCGCTCGGGCATGTCTTGAGGGATTTGTCGGTGACTCAGGGCGACGCGGGCCTGCTTGAAGAGGCGATCTCGGCCTATCAGGACGCTCTCGATACGAAGGCCGCCCCTGTCACCGTCCGGGCGCGAGCCCTTACCGGGATCGGTAACGCGTTCAGCGAGAGATATCGGCGCCGCGGCATGCCGGAGGATCTCGAGAGCGCACGAGAGGCCGTGACTGAGTCGCTGGCCATCGACCCACGCCCGGAGTCGGGCGCGATCCATGCCTTGTCCGTTCTCGCCGGCGCGATCACCACGACCCAAGGTCCGGCCGGGTTGGACACCGCGATCTCGCTGCTCCGGGGCGGCGTACGAGCCGCTGGCGACAACACGGACCTGGCGGCATACGGACAGGTGAATCTGGCCGGGAGCCTGGCGACTCGGTATGCGCTGCACGGTGCCGAAGGGGACGCGGACGAAGCCGAAGCGCTTTTCGGTGCCGCTGCCTCCCGGACGGGAAAGGTCGGTGCGGCGGCCCGCGCCGGGCTCGGACAGCTACGGGTCGAACGGGCCCGACGGGGGAATGGTGATCCCGACGACCTCGACCGCGGGATCGACGATCTGCAGGCGGCACTTCGCGGCACGGATCGGCGCGAACAGCTGAAGGTGCGGGCCGACCTGGCAAGGGCGATGGTCGCGCGGTGGGCGCGAGACGGCGGCGAGGACGACCGGGTCGGAGCCGCGTTGGAGTTCCGTGAGGTTCTGGCCGCGTCCGTCGAGACCGCGCCAACCCTGGCGATCACGTGCGCCGTGCACTGGAGCAGCTGGGCTCTGGAGCGAGGAGCATGGGCGGAAGCGGTCGACGCGACGGGCCGCGGGTTGACGGCGCTGGACACCGTCGTGCGGACCCAGCTGCGCAGGGATGCCAAGGCGGACTGGATCAGCACCGCCCAAGGCCTTTCAAGCAGTGCGTCGCTGGCCCGGCACGAGTCCGGCGACGAGGTCGGCGGAGTCCTCGCTCTGGAGCAGGGCCGGGCGCTGATCCTGACCGAAGCTCTCGAGCGCAACCGGCTCGACCTCGAGGCACTCACGAGCGCTGGCCATGCTGAGATCGCACTGCAGTATGCCGCTGCGGCGGAGCGCTGGCTGGCGCTGACTCGGGCAGACGAAGGCGAGCTCGCACGCGTCGACCTGCCCGGTCGGATCGCACAAGCGCGACGGGACCTGGAGAACGCCGTCGCCGAGGTCCGGACCGTGCCGGGCCACGAGCGCTTCGGCTCGACACCCACTGCTGAGGATCTGCGCGTCGCGTCGCCGGACGAGTGCCTGGTCTACGTGAGCGCCTGCACACCTGCCGGAGTCGCGTTCGTCGTCGGCTCAGACGACGACCTGCAGGCCATGAGCCTTCCCGCCTTGACGCTGGATGCCCTGCGCGTGCATGCCTCCGAGTGGAGAGCGGCATACCTCGGTCGATCCACGGATCGGCAGGCCTGGTGGCGAGCTGTCGACGGAACGACCCAGTGGCTCTGGGAGGCGGTCATGGAGCCCGTGCACGCCAGGCTGGCCGAGGGACAGGCTGTCGCGCTCGTGGCGAACGGGCTGCTCGGGGTGCTCCCTCTGCACGCGGCGTGGCGACGGGTTGACGGCATCCCCCGGTACGTCGTGGATGACCGCGCGGTCCGGTATGTGCCCAACGCACGAACGTTCGAAGAGGCGCGGCGCAGGGCGGACACCGCTGGCCCGGGCGGACTGCTGGCCGTCGAGGATCCGGAGCCCACAGGTCACGTCCGCCTGCCGAATGCGGAGTTTGAGGTGACCGCCGCCAGCCGGTACGTGTCGCCCGGTCCGGTGTGGCGCCTGGTCGGGGCGACGGCGCGGTTGGACCGGGTGCTCGAGGTGGCACCTTCGGCACGCGTGCTGCACTTCTGCTGTCATGGAGAGGCGGATCCGGACACGCCACTGATGAGCGGCCTGGACCTTTCCGACGACGCCCGGCTCACCGCACAGGTCGTCATGAGCAGCAAGCTGCGGGCCCGGCTGGCCGTTCTCTCTGCCTGCGAGAGCGGTCTCGTCGGCACCGAGCTGCCCGATGAGCTCGTCGGGTTGCCTGCGGCATTCCTGGAGGCTGGTGCTGCCGGAGTCGTCGCATCGTTGTGGTCCGTCCCGGAGCTTGCCACCGCGGTCGTCCTGGAGGACTTCTATCGACGATGGCGCTCGGGCGCCGGGCAGGACGGGGCGGCAGCCCTGTGCGCTGCTCAGTCGTGGGCGCGGCAAGCGGGATACGAAGAGCTGCATGAACGCCATCCCGGGATCCCCGACTTCGATCCAGCAAGGATCCCTGAAGTTGCCCGGTCGTTGTGGCAGTCGTCGGCGCCGTTCCGCCGGCCCGGCGACTGGGCGGCCCTGACGTACGTGGGAGCGTGAGCGATGAACTCGGATGAGCTGTTCGAGGCGGCCCGGGCCGTGCGGCCTTGGTTGCCCGAGCTGGTGGACAGCGACTGGCACGAGCTCGACGAGGCGCTCGCCCGCCTCCTGGTGGATCCGGCCGAGGACGGCGCCGGAATCGTTGCCCTGGTTCAGGCATACCCAGAGGTTGGCGCCTGGGTGACCGAGTTCATTGCGCGTGGAGGGCCCCCCGCTATGGCGGACGTCGTGGAGAAGGGCGGCGGCGCCCAGTCGCCCCCTGGCCTCGGCGCCCTGCTGCTGCCCCCGCGCTATGCCTGCCCGGTCGACGGCGCATACGTGCAGTACGTGACTGCACCGAGCCAGCTCATGACGTGCCCCCAACACGGCGTCACTCTGGAACCGGCGCCACGATGAGCCTCACCGACATCCCCGGCGTGGGCACCTTCGCTGACGAGCTCGCCTCGAAGGCGGCGAGCAGGGTGACGAGCATCGGAGTGGCCGGGGCAGGTGCTTTCGGCGCGGTTGGCCTGCTGGCTTGGGCATACGGGCACGGCGGGATCAGCGGGGTGCCGGACCGCGTCAGCAGCTGGCTGGAGGCGGGCACCACGAGCTCCCGACTGGTCATCCTGGCCGGCACGCTCGTTGCCGTCCTGCTCTCCGGCTTCTTGTCCGAAACGTTCGTGCTGCCCGTCCTCCGGCTCATGGAGGGCTACTGGCCCGCCTGGCTCAACCCGCTACGCAGCCGTCTCGTCAGCCGCGTGCAAGGTCATGCCGAGCGAGACGCCCAACGTCTCACCGTCCTGGCTGAGCAGGGGGGCGATGGCGACAGCGACGAAGAGCTACTGGTCTTGCTGAGGCGAATCGCTCAGCGACCCAGTCGAACTGAGCTCATGATGCCGACCCGGCTGGGCAACCTGCTGAGAGCACATGAGACGAGGCCGGCCGACCTGTACGGCCTCGACCCTGTGCGTCTGTGGACGCGGCTGTGGCTCTTGCTGCCGACGCAGGCCCAGGGAGAAGTCTCGGCCGCGCGGGGGCGGTTGGACGCCGCCGTGGCGGCCTGGATGTGGGCCGTGGTCTCCTCGGTGTGGGTCATCTGGGCGTGGTGGGCGCTGCCGGCCGCAGTCCTCGTCGCGTGGGTCCTGCACCGTGGGTTGCTCGTCCCACGGGCGGACACGTACGGGGACATGGTCGAGGCCGCGTTCGACCTGTACCGAACGCTGCTGTACCAGGCGACACGCTGGCCGCTACCTCAGAGCCCCACGTCCGAGATCGAGTGTGGGCAGGCACTGTCGCGTTTCCTGGCCTATGGGTACGCCGAGCCCGACGCACGCTATGCCGACCAGGACAGCGTTGCGTCAGAAGCCACTTCGAGTGCCGCGGGGTCCGACGATGAGTGACGACGAACTCACGGATCGGCTGCGCGACGCCTCCGACTCGGAGCGGGAGGACATCCTGGAAGAGCTGCGTCGCGCGGCGGAGGAGTCCGGTGACCTGACGCTCGTCAACCGGTTGGCGCTCGCTTATGCGGAGCTCGGCCGGACTCGCGTAGCGGCCGCGGTGTGGGAGCAGCTGCTCGCCCTCGCGTCTGGAGAGCCGATTGCGGACATCGCGCGCATGAGTCTGGGCACCGCCTACGACACGCTCGGGTTCGCTGCCCTGAGCAGGTACCACTTCCTCTACCTCGCGGCCGAGGGCGCCTCCGATGAGCTCCGGGAGATCGGCAAGGACCAGTTGAGCCGACTAGACGAGGAGCAGGCTGCCTTCGCGGCGGCGCGCGAACGCCATCGGCAGGAGTTCACGGACGCGCTGAGTCGAGCCGAGCGGACCGCGGACCTCGTCGACCTCGAGACGGTGGGCACCCTGCTTCCAGAGTTCATCAGGGCAGAGCCAAGCACGGACCGCGTTGCCCGCATCAGGGGGCTGCTCGACGCGGCCGCGAAGCGATACCCCTACTCCATCGGACTGCTGGTCGGGCTGATGTTCTGCGCCGCGGAGCTCAATGACCGGGCCGCTCTCGATGAGGTGAACGGCCGTATGGACGAGGCGATCCGAGCAGGCGCTGCCTATGCGTTGCCTGACGACGTGGCAGCGCTCCTGGCAAGACAGAAGGCGCAGGGGACCCCCACCGCCGCTGCCGCCCACCTGTTCAGGCTGGTTCAGGAACGCGACACTGAGCTGGCGGATGCGGCACTGGCCGACCTCGGCCAGCTCGCTGATGACAGCCCTCGCGACGAGGTGTGGCGTTTCGCGTACTGCTTTGGGCTTCTTGCCCGCGGGCGAGCGAAGGATCTCCCAGCGCAGGTCGAGCGGCTGGTCTCTCTCGATCAGCCCACCCACAGCTATCACTACAACGCGGGTCAGCTGTTCTTCGCGGCGGGGGACCTTGAACGCGGTAGGCGGAGCCTCCTGCTGGCCCTTGAGCTTGCCCGCGACGAGGACGACGTAGCGGATGCCAAGGAGGCGCTGGCCACTTATGGCATCGACCCCTGACGAGCCGATGAGCCAACCAGAAGCGGCCCCGGGCCGCAGCAGTGGAATCTTTCCCCGACCCGAGCATTGGTCATCGGCCGCAGGATGCAGCCAGGGGGCCAGTCGACCTGTGGACGTCGATCCGGCGGCGCGGCTCGAGGATGCTCGGCGCCCGGTCGGCTGAACATCGGAAGTTCGAGCAAGCATTGGCGTGTGGGATGCGCCGTCGCCCGAAGCCCGGTTGCCGTGCGGGCCGTGGTTGCTCATGCAAGTTGCCGCTCGGTTCAATGCGAGCAGCCGGGCGATGGCTGAGCCGGCTGTCCGAGCTAGCCGGCCAGCTCGGCGAACGCCTGGTCGTGCCAGAGCAAGGGCCGCCCGACTCCGATGTGCATGGCGGCGACCGCACCGATGACCAGGGTGTGGTCGCCGTGGGCATGCTCCGCCTCGAGGAGGCAGACCGACCAGGCGAGCACGTCCGTCAAGACGGGGACACCAAGGACGGTTCGCACGGCCCGGTCGCTGACCTGGCGGTCATCGTGTGCGGCGAACCGGCGGGCGAGGTCGCGCTGGTCCTCACGAAGTAGGTGCACGCCGAAAGCGCGCCGGGAGCGGATCGCCGCAAGCGTCCGCGACCTGTTGGCCACCGACACGAGCAGCAGGGCGGGCCGCAGCGACACTGACGTGATGGACGAGGCGGTCATCCCGGTCAGCGCAGCGGCATGGCCGTCACCGCGGGCCGTGACCACGCACACCCCCGCCGCCAGTTGTCGGTAGAGGCCCAGCGATCTGGACAGCCCGGGGCCGCCCTCGTCCGCGAGCTCGGCGCCCCACATCACGGCCCCGAGAGGCCCGGGGCGGGCACGACCTCGGCGACCTCGCCGAGCAGGCCCTGCACGATCAGCCGGATGTTGCTGCGTAGCGTGCTCTCCGCGATCGGGTTGAGGATCGCCTCAAGACTGACGATACCGAGGTCGAACGCTGCCTCGAAGACGACGACCGTGCCACCGTTCGCGGCCGGGCTGATCCGCCACTGCCCCCGGAAGCTGTGAAAGTCGCCCTTGAGCTGAGTGAAGGTGATGGTGTTGGCGACCCGGTCGAGCACATCGCGTTCGGTCCACTGCAGCAGGCCGCTGCGGAAGGCGACCGTCCAGCTGGACACGACGGAGCCGTCGGCCTCGGGCTCCTCGACGACCACCTGTCGAACCGTCTCGACCAGGCTCGGATAGCTGGCGAAATCGCTGACCCGCGCGTAGGCCTGTCGATGGTCGACATCCGGGGCGTGGAGGTGGATCGCGACGTTGGGCATGGGTCTACCTTTCGGTTCCGAGCGCAGCGACTGCCGCGCCGAAGGCTGCGAGGAACTGCCCCATCTCGCTCCGATCGAGTACTGCGGGAGGGGTGAAGCGGAGCACCCGCGAGGAATTGAGCGAGTGGCATGAGATGACGCCGCGCTCCACCAGCAGCAGGGCCAGCTCGCCCACCGAGCCAGGGTTGGAGAACTCGACGCCAATGAGCAGCCCGCGCCCGCGGACCTCGACAAGGTCGGCCGGTCGCAGCCGCCGGCAGATCGCCCGGATGCCCTCCAGAAGCTCGGCGCCGACCCGTTCCGCGCGCCGCACGATGTCCTCGTCGTGGATGGCCGCGATGGTCGCCAGCGCTGCGGAGCATGCCAGCGGCGAGCCGGCGAACGTGGACGTGTGCAGGTACGGGTCCTTCGCGAACGGTGCGTACGCCCGCTCCGTGGCCACCATGGCTGCGATCGGCACGACGCCGCCCGACAGGCCCTTGCCCACCAGCAGGATGTCAGGCACGACCTGCTCGGGTTCGACCCCCCACCACGTGCCGAGCCGGCCCATGCCGGTCTGGATCTCGTCGATGACGAGGAGGGCGCCGGCCGTCTGGCAGAGCTCGGCTACTGCGCGGAGGTAGCCGGGGGGCGGGATCACCACGCCGCCCTCGCCCTGGATCGGCTCGAGGATGACGACGGCCCGTTCCGGCACCGACGCGAGCGCCGCATCCATCTGGCCGGCGTCACCGTAGGCGACTTCGGTGACTCCGGGGAGCAGCGGGCGGAAGGGCTGCTGGTAGACAGGGTTCGCGGTGACACTCAGTGCACCGAGGGTCTTGCCGTGGAAGCCGGACGACGTTGTGATGACCGACCTGCAGCCGTGGATCCGGGCGAGCTTCAGCGCCGCCTCAGTAGCCTCGGCTCCGGAGTTGACGAAGTGAACGAGGTCCAGGCCCTCTGGGGTCGTCGCCGCGAGGGCGGCCGCGGCCGCGGCGGTGACCGGTTCGAGGAAGGTGCGGCTGGCCAGTGGGTGGCGGTCGAGCTGCTCGTGCACGGCTCTGACCACGACCGGGTGCCGGTGACCGAGGATGAAGACCCCGTAGCCGCCGAAGTCCAGATACCGTCGACCGTCCGCGACCTCGATCCAGGCACCGGACGACCCGACCTCGACCATCCCGCCGAGGAACTGCCCGACGGCGGCGCGGCCGGCGCCCAGGTGACGGCGGTACGTGGCTAGCAGGTCGCCGCTGACGTCCACGATCGGAGGACCCGAAGTGAGGGTCATGACGCCAGCTCGGGCAAGTCCGCGTCCTCGTCGGCGCGGGCGGGCCGCAGACCCTTGACGTCGGCCCAGAAGCCCAGGGAGAGGTCGAAGGCGCTGTGGAGCCGCTGTCGGGTCACCGCGGCGCCGAGCCCCAGCCCGGGCAGGGATGTCGGCAGTGCGGCCGGCAGCTGGAAGAGCCAGGTCATCTCCAGGAGCTCGGCGAACATCTGCCGCAGCTCGGGGCTGATCGCGTCGGCCATCAGCGGCAGCAACAGCCGGTTCACCGCCTCGGCGGGGATGAAGCGCGGTGCCGACGGGCTGAGCCCGAGCGCGTGCCCGAGCCGAAGCGAGCTGGCCACGATGTCCCCCGCCGTCATCGCGGTCGAGCCGGCTGTCAGCCAGAGCTCCCCTTCTGTATGCCGTTCGCGGATCAGCTCCCCGATCGCCGCGGCGACGACGTCCTGGGGGACGGCGTCGACCAGTGCGTCCTCGTCGCAGGCGATCAGGGGGACCAGGCCTTGGGCGATCAGCCCGGCCACGCGGTGCAGCCCTTGGAAGGCAGCCATGTGGCCGTCCTGCGAGTCGCCGATCACCAGCGAGGGCCGGACGATGACCGTTTGAACGGCGCTGTCGCGGGTGGCCTGCTCGGCCTCGGCCTTCGAGGCGATGTAGGCGCGTGCGCTGGCGAACTCACCGTTGGCACCGCCAGGAGGGTTCGCGACGAACGCGGTGCTGACGTAGATCATCGGCGCTTGCGCGCGTTCGGCCAGCGCCAGCATCGCCCGGGTGCCGGTGACATTGATCTGCCTGATCGTCTCGGCGCTGGCTTTCCAGTTCGTTGCTGCGCCCCCGTGGACCACCAGGTCGACCCCGGCAGTCAGCCGGTCGTAGTCGTGCGGCGTCAGCCCGAGCAGGGGCTCGTCCAGAGAGCCGGTGACCTGGTCGACCCGCGGGTCGGCGAGGTCCCGACGGTGGCGCAGGCAGACGATCCGGTGGTCTCGGCTGAGCTCGTCGATCAGGGCCCGGCCGACGACGCCGGAGGCCCCGGTGAGCAGGACTGTCGGATGCGCGGTTCGCATGGAATGCCTCTTCAGGCGATCTCGAGAGGTGCGCCGGCCAGGTACCCGAGCAGGGGGGCCGCCATCTTGGTACGTGCGGGCGGGTGGAAGCCGAGCCCGTTGACCGCGGCGGCAAGGTAGCCGGTGTCGTCGGAGCTGATGAAGCTGAGCCCGCCGAGCAGCTCGACCGCCTGCGGGACGGTCCGGGCGATCGCGCCCTGGACGGCGTAGCGGACGAAGAGCGACTCGGCCAGCAGGTCGCGGTCACGCTGCCGCTCCGGGATCTGCCGGGCGATGTTCTCGACGGCCGCGACGGCTCCCAGCAGATCGGTGACGACGCGGGCTCGCTCGGCCTCGGGCACCCGCTCGTTGTCCAGGACCCGCTCGACCAGGGCCGCGGTGGCGCCCAGGTAGGACGCCATCATCAGCAGCTCGAACCAGACGAAACCTGTCGTCTGCACATCGTCCAGCCGCTCTCCGGGCTGCAGCTCAGTCCGCACCAACAGCTCGTTCGGCACGAGAACGTCGGTGAGGCTGACCTGGTCGCTCTCGGCGCCGGCGAGGGCGAAGGTGCTCCAAAACGGGGTGATCTCGACGCCCTCGCTAGCCGCCGGGATGAGCGCGACCGCCAGCTGGGTGCCGTTGCCGTCGACACGCGGCACCTGGACGCTGGCCGTCAGCAGGTCCATGGAACGCGCGAGCGAACACGGCCGTTTGACGCCGCTGACCCGCACGCCGCCGTCTACCATCGTGGCCAGCATCGTGGGATGCAGGATCGCGCCCCCGGGGCGACCCTCGGCGAAGCCAGAAGCGATCAGCAGGTTGTTGGTCGCGACGCCCTCGAGAATCATCCACTCCATGCCAGTGGACACCTCGCTGAGCGCGACCAGGCTGGCGACGGAGAAATGGTGCATCGTCGTCGCGATGGCCAGGGACGGCGAGCGCGAGCCGATTGCGAGCTGCACCCGCATTGCGTCGATCGCGCTCGCGCCGCTTCCGGAGTGCTCTGCCGGCACGAGCAGCGCCGGCCCCCCGTGCTCACGAAAGGCGGCGATGCCCTTGCTCTCCGCGCTCTCCAGGTCCGTGAGCATCTCGCCGCACAGGAACTCGTCAAGCCCGGGTAGATACGAGCGCAGCGCTGCACGCTCGTTCGCCAACAGTGTCATCGCGCATCCTCGGGTCGGCAGATCGTGCATAGAGGAGCCGTCCGGGCCCCGATAGATACATCGCAGCCTCCCGTCATGACGACCGCCGCTGCGGGCATTTGGCCGGAGGCCGGCTGCTCGGTGTCCACCAGGGGGACCACGTCCGCTGGACCTGCACCACGTTGTCGACGACGTCGTCGACAACGCCGAGATGGGCGTCGGCGGCGGGTGCCTGGCCGCGCCCTCCGTGACCCGCGAGGCGTGAGACGCCGCGTCCACGATCGGCAACGTGATCGGCTTCGCTGTCGTCCTGGGCCTGTGGGCGATCGTCGACTTCAACCTCGCGGTCACCTTCGTCGTACCGAAGGTATGTAAGGGAGACATCTGACGCACGACAGACACCGAGCCTGGATCGACAGGGACACCATGACCGCCGGCGACCGCCAGGACCCGCAGGACACGGACCGTGAAGATGCCGAGCTGATAGGCGAGAGCCTCGAGCAGGCCGTGTCGACCACGGCTGTCGTCCCGACGGGGCGGGCTCCGCGCGCGTGGGTTCGCGGTTGCCGAAACGCTCCCCCAGCGCGACTCGAGGGCGGCCACCCGTAGGTGGCTTCATACCGCGACGTTCGACAACGTACCCTCAGCCGATGAGCGGATGGGGAGCCGCACACCGTCCCCAGGTCGGTTCCTCCGTTCCGCCACGCTCCGCCACGAACGGCTTGCGAAGGCGGCATTAAGCAGTCCAGGTCATAACGCCGTCGGTAGCCATCGAGGCCTGCCAGCTGGGCGTCACGGGAACCACAATGGGGACTGAAGCCTGGCCCAACCACGAGACCGGAGGAGCCCATGTCGGCCGATGACACCGCGAAGGTCATGGAGGCATACTTCACAGCGATGGGAAGTGGTCACTTCCAACAGTTCCTCACCGACGATGTCACCTGGACCACGATCCAGAGCGACGAAGAGCTCCTGGGGCCGGAAGCGGTCGAAGCGGGCATCATGGGCCTGCACGCTCGCATGACCGGCGTGAAGACTCGTCAACTGTCCGTCGCGGACGGCACGGCATATATCGAAGGAAGCTGCGCCGGCAAGGACGGAAGTTCCCGGATCCCGTATTGCGTCGCCTACGACCTCGCCGGTGACCGGATCGCCGCGATGCGCGCGTACGGTGACATCGCCGTGTTCATGCCCGCGCACGAATAGGCGTTCGCTCATGATCGGTCCGGTGCGAAGGACCGTCTCGGTGGGCCACAATCCCCCTAACGACTGGGCACAACGCACGGAATTGAGTTCCTAAGCGAAGTCAAGCCGCGGTCGGGTTCGTAGGCTGGGGGTTGGCGGGCCGGGATGTTGAAGCGCTCAGCGACTTCTGTGGCACCCGGCTCGTCCTGTGTTTGAGCCGTTGTGGTTTGCGTGTCCCGGTGTTCTTGGCGCGCACGGCGGGGTCGACCTGGTGGTGCTGGGTGACGATGCGTCGGCCTTGGGCTTCGGTGATGACGGTGCCGTCCAGGTCGCGGATGATGTAGGGCTGGCCGGTGCGCAGGCAGGCGCCGATCCTGGTCAGCAGGATCGTGGCGATGTGGCAGATCGCGGAGTCGTGGTGGCGTCCGGCGTTCATCAGTCGCACGTAGTGGGCCGCGAGCTGGGGGTCGGCGCGGCGGGCCATGTCGGCGGCCATGTACGCGGCTTGGCGCAGGGTGCGGTCGCCGGCCTTGGTGATCCCGCCGTGGTGCTCGGCCTGGCCGGATTGGCTGACCTTGGGCACCAGGCCGGAGTAGGAACGGATCGCGGCCAGGCTGGTGAACCGGCGCGGGTCCCCGAGGCGGCCGGTGATGGTCGCGGCCAGGATGGGCCCGACACCGGGTGCGGTGGTGACGATCTGGTCGGGGTCGGCCTGGGTGTACAGCAGGCTCAGGTGGGTCTTGAGCCGGTCGAGCTGGCTGGTGAGCATGAGGGCTTGCTCGGCCTCGATGGCGATGTCGGCGGCCAGTGCGGCGAAGTCCATCCCATTGGTTCCGGCCGGCCCGGTCGGTTCCCACAGGGCCAGTGACTGTCTGGCGGCGTGGATCAGGGCGGCCGCTTTGGGTTCGCGCCACTGGCCGTGGGAGTAGCGAATCAGGAACCGTGTCAGGCGGGTTGGGCCTAACCGGATCAGGTCGTGCGGGTCGGCGTACCGGGCCAGCAGGTGCAGGCTGGCGTTGCCGTAGTCGGTGCCGAGCTGTTCGTACCAGTCCGGGCCGAGCAGCTCCAGCAGTGCATCGATCCGGGCGAAGACCGCGGTCCGGCGTTTCATGATCGATGAGCGCTGCTTGCTGGTGCGGCGCAGCGCGTCGGCGGGTCCGTCCCCGGTGTGCGCGCGCAGGCCCTCGGGGTGTAGCAGCGGGAGCCGGGCCAGCAGCGCGGAGTCGAGCCGGTCGTTCTTGGTGTGCTTGGAGTAGTACGAGCGCAGGTCCGCCGACTGCGTCGTGGGAACGAGCACCACCTTGGCCCCGCGGCGCTTGAACCAGGCCGCGACCGGTGCCCAGGCGTTGCGGGTGGGTTCCATCACGACGGTCAACTCGCCGGGCTCGACGTCGACGTCACGCCACAGCTGCTCCAGGTCATGGGCGCGGGTGAAGAACGTGCGCCCGGTCCAGGCCAGCGAACCGTCCGGACCGGCCAGCGACGCGACATGCGCGGCGCGGCAGGCCAGATCGATCCCGAGTGTCCATCCCACGGCAGGTGCCTCCTACTCGTCGACAACATGGCTCGTCGATTCCGGGTCGGCACCGCCCAGACATTCTGCAAGTAGGAGTCCCGTTGAAGGCTCCAAGTTCCCGAACAGGGACACCGCCCGTCATCAGAGGCCCCCGGCGATGGCCACCCAAAAGCAAGAGATCACAAGGTGTCTCAGCCGCTTGTGTTGAGACCACCACCAGGAGCACATCCAACCTAAATGCCGCGCGGAGGACGTTCGTCCGACCATCCCGCACGTGGGGTGCGGATCTTGTCGCCAATGCCGGCAGGGGTCACGCTCATCGATGACTGCTGATTCGAACATATTGGTCCCGATCCTGCTGCCAGTGCCCGAGCCATTGCGGCTGGCGGCCGCGGCCTACTTGGCCCGCTGCTCCGGTCAGTCATGTGTCCGCACCGAGTCCGACGTGCGCGCCTACCTGACCTGGTGCCGGGAACGGACCCTCGACCCGCTCGCAGCCCAGCGCCTGCACATCGAGCTCTACATCCGGTGGATGCAAGAAGCACACCGGTACAAACCGTCGACCGTCAGCCGCCGCATCGCGGTCATGGCCGGGTTCTATCGCACCTGCGTCAATCGACGCCGTCCCGCCGCACTCACCGGCCGAGCACGTCCGGCGCCCGAACGTGCCCGCCGAATCACCTACCCTCGGGCTGACCCACCTGCAGTTCGAGGCGATGCTCGCGACCGCCCGCTCCTCGGCAAACCTCAACGACTTCGCCATGGTCGCGATGCTCGGCCTCCTTGGGTTGCGCATCTTCGAAGCCTGCGGCGCCAACATCGAGGACCTCGGGGAGGAACACGGCCACCGCGTCCCACGCGTCCTCGGCAAAGGTGGCAAGGTCGTGCTCACCCCGCTGCCACCAGCCGTGGCGCGTGCTATCGACCGGGCCGTGGACAGCCGATCATCCGGGCCCGTTCTGCGCACCAGCCGTGGCACCTGGATGGATCGACACTGCGCCACCCGACGCCTTCACCAGCTCGCCTCAGAGGCAGGCGTCAATGCCGCGCGGACGCACCCACACATGCTGCGCCACACCTTCGTTACGACCATGCTCGACGCTGGCGTCGACCTTCGCGCCGTCCAGATCGCAGCGCGCCACGCCGACCCCCGCACCACCATGCGCTACGACCGAGCCCGCAAGAACCTAGACCGGCACCCTAACTACATCCTCGCCGCGTATATGGCCTCCGGCACCTGACGGAGTCGGGACATGCCGATGCGCGCGCACACCCTGCCGCGAGATTTGGGGCCACCATGATCCGATGGCTCTCGACGAAATTTCGTCATACGATAAACACGTGGTGAGCGACGAGCAGATCCAGCAGTGGGCCGACGAAGCCGAAGCAGGCTACGACGTCGATGAGTTGAAGCGCCGGGGCCGTGGACGACCTGGACGTGGAGCCGAACCTATGCAGGTCGTGGCGGTCCGGCTGACAGCCGAGGAGCTGGAGGCTCTCGACCAGGCGGCAGCCAAGAACCACCTGAGCAGGTCCGAGGCCATCCGGGCCGCGTTGGCCCACTTCGCCGCGTGAGGGTTCACCCGAGCGCGCTCAAGCACGGCCTCTCCTGCGAAGACGCGATCCAGGCTGCAGAGTGGCCACTGTGGATCGAGCCTCTGGATGAAGACGGACCGCCCAAGCGGGAGTTACGCCTGGGGTTCGACACCAGGCCCGCCTCCTGGAAACCGTGGTCTTGGTCTTCGCCAGTGCCGACGAGATGGTGATTCACGCCATGCCGGCCCGCAGGAAGTACCTGGACCTCCTGCCCTAGGGGGTGACCTCCAGGCACGTGGGTCGTCACCGACGAACCCGCTCCGGGTCAAACGAACGTGAGCCCTACCTCCCACGTCGCTCACGCACGCTCATCAGCGTGAGGCGAACGCCCGACCATGCCCCGGTCCGCTCGCTCCTAACAGTGGGGGTGCTGCCGTCGGTACTGTGGCAAGGAAGTGTCCAGCACGGAGGTTCGGCTGATGTACGCAGTGGTGAGGCTCAACGCCTGGGACGATGCGAAGCGGGCTGCGGCGGTCGATGATGTCGCTGAGTTCGACCGGATCCACTCCGAGCAGCCGGGCTTTCTCGGCAGCCTCGTGGTCGACCTGGGTGACGGGCGGACCGTAATCGTCAACCTGTGGGAGTCCGAGAAGCAGGCGACTTCGGCGCTTCCCGTCGTAGGCCCGGCCGTTGGGCGGATGTTGGAGCCGCTGATGACTGAGCCGTCACGACTGGTCGGCGCTGGCGAGGTCATCCAGGGCGCTGAGCTCGTGCATGGCGCGTCCTGAACACGCGGTCACGACCCTGGCGCGGCCATCCGCATCTGTGGCTCTGCGGGCGAACCCCCGACCATCAGCGTGAGGGCATCAGCCCCATCCGCGTAGAGGTCTGCCTTGTGCTTGTTGGTGCCGGCCGATCGTCGTACCGAAAGTATGTAAGGGAGATACCTGACACACGGTAGACACCGAGGCTAGATCGACAGGGACACCATGACCGCCGGCGACCGCCAGGACCCGCAGGACACGACCCGTGAAGAGGCTGAGCTCACCCGCGAGCGCCTCGAGCAGGCTGTGTCGACCACCGCCTGTCGTGCCGACAGGGCGGGGCCGCGCGCGTGGGTTCGCGGTTGCCGAAATGCTGCCCCAGCGCGACTGGAGGGCGGCCACCCGTAGGTGCCTTCGTGTCGTGACGTTCGACAAGTTCCCCTCATGCCGATGACAGCGCAATAGTGGGAGCGTTGGATTGTCGTGCTCAGTGTGGTTTGGCTGAGCCCACGGACGGCATACGGGGTAGGGGTCCTTGTCGAGCTCGGCGGCCACGATCGGCGGTTACTCCACTGCTTGCTCGATTCCGAGGATCCCGTAGATCCCAATGGCGGCGTAGATGGTGAACGCCGTCGCCGCAGCCAGGCACGTCCAGAGAACGCGCCCTCGGCCAAGTCTCTGACCGCCAAGCATGCGCGCAATTGTGACGACCACCACGGCGTCGGTAACGAACATGGCAATGAGCGAGGCAATGCGTACACGATCCCAGTGCCACCCGTGATCCACTCCGCAACGTGACCCATGACGCGTCCACTGCGCCACTTGTCGATCTTCTTGCGCATGCGTGGACCGGCCTTCGCTTCCCAGCTGTCCCAGTGCCGGTCGACCCACGTGCAAAACGCCAGCTCGATAAGGGCGTAGGCGACGAAGCCGGCCGCCAGCGCGACCACCGGATGGACGACGAACACCCCCAGCAGGACAACCGCGCCCAACTTCACCTCACCGGCCACGACCCACGCAAGAATGAGCGCGGCCATGCCACCGGCGCGAACCGCACCCAGTCCCTTCGCCATCGGACCGCGCCCCCTCTCTTGGCACTCGTTCACCGTTGTTCCCGGATCGCGCCCTCGACGACACCTCATCCTCCCGCACGCCACCAGCGACCGCACGTCCCGTGACCGGCGCAGCCACGCACGGTGCATGTCCGCTCATCCGCTGGGCGGCTACGCTCGTGCGACATCTCTGCCGCTGGGCGCGCGAGTCGCTCGTGCCGATGTGCGTCAGTTGTCGACTTCGCAATCCTCAGACTCTTGCCCCGCCTCTTGAAGACCGAGAGCGCAGCCGCAGCCGCATCGAGGAGATGTCGCCACGCGGGTAGCGGCTGGACCTCGCAGAGCGGCGGGTAGTTGTTGGGCACTGCTGAAGCCGCGTCTTCCCACGCCGATGGAAGTGGCCCATGGCTTCAATCTCGGCCTTGGAGTAGACGTCCGAGAGGTCTGTGTCTTCTCTCGGGTTCTTGTAGACCCAGTCCTCCCACTGGTTTATGACCTCATAGGGGACGTGTGCGATCGGAACGGTTCGCTCGTACTGCTGTTGTGCCTCGAACGACGAGGCGAGTTCGCGGTACTCGATGACGCGGTTCCGGACGCGCTGCTCGACGACTCGCCGACTCGGCTGGTCCTGTTCCCCGCTGCGGGTCTACGTCATGCCGGAAGTTTGCCGGACATCGCACTCTCATGGCCGCGTTCAGGGCATCAGCCCCATCCGCCTACAGGTCTGCCATGTGCTTGTTGGTGCCGGCCGATCGTCGTCGTGAAGCTGGCCCGCCAGTGAACGGCGGCACGGTCGCGGCCGGCCCCGGCCGGCTCGCACGGACAGGTCCGCATGCTGACTGGACCGGGTGTATCAGATCAGTCCCTTGTCTCGTCACCATCTGAGCGTGTTCTGCTCGGCGCGCTGGCCACAGCGAAGGAGAACGGCGATGCGACTTGACGATGTCGAGATCAAGGTGGGCCTTGGCAGGGAACAGACGGCCGCCGCAGTGCAGGCCCTCAATCTGGGGGACGTGGAGCCGTGGCGGATCTACTTCGCCGAGGACGTCACTCCCGGACTCGGGTCGCGCACGCCGCTGCTCGACCTGAACGTGATCATCCGCGCCCGCGAAAAGCCGCCGGACGACCCCGACGACGTCACGGTCAAGTTCCGACCTGGACGTCGGTCCCAGCTCAGCGGCGCCTGGCTGAGCTTCACGAAGTCGCACGAGGGCAGCCTCAAGACGGAGCTCAAGATCGAGGAGGACTGGGCCGGTCCGCGTCGCACCCTTGCGATCTCCCTCACCGCGGATCGCCCGACGGGCACTGTCGCCGGAGCAGCCGACGTGTCTGATCTGCTGACGGGCGACCAGCGACGCCTCATCTCCCGGTGCGCTGGGGCCAAGCTCAATCTCAGCACCCTTCGGCTGCTGCCGCCCCTGACTGCGATGCGCTGGCCCGCGTTCCGCGTTCCAGGGCCGGGAGGCTCCGAGCTCAAGGTCCGGGCGGAACGGTGGACGATCGCCCCTCTCGACTTCCTAGAGCTGTCGATCGTCTCCGAGGTCGAGAAGGCTGTGCTCGCCCAGCAGGCGCTCGAGGCGTTCATCGCGGGACTGGACCTGCCACCCGAAGCGCCCGAGGACGAGACCGGCACCAAGACCAAGACGGAGCAGGTCATGCAGCGGCTCGTGGCCTTGGCCACGGCCATCCCTTCGGGCCCTGGGACGTGAGCTCCTCGGCAGACGGCACCCCGGGCGGCCACCGCCCCTCGGGGCGGCTGACCCACGCCAGACCGGCAAGTCGAACCGCGAAAGACCTGGTCTCGGCTGGCCTCGTGATGCTGTGTGTGAGCTATCTGGTCGTCATGTTCTTCGCCGTTCCGGTGTGCGAGGACGAGCTGGCCGATACGGGTTCGGTGGCTACAACTCGCTAAGAGAGCAGAACAAGTCGGGCGCAGATCGGGATGCCGGATTGCGGAATGTCTGGCGGGAGATGGTGGAGACGCTGCGCGACGAGCCCTGAGCTGCGCGGCATACCCCTCGGCGTATGCACCCTGATTTCACCTCACCTAATGGAACCGGTCGCAGTCGCGGGTCCCCTCCACATACACAGCACCGCCACGAGGCAACCGCGACGCATGAAAGGCAACACCGCAGGCGATCCGCCGCGGTGTCGTAGTTCAGGGTATGTGACGGCACTGTCGAGGTCGTCTCGACAAAGGCAGTGCAAGCTGCTCGCATAATTACGACAACGCCATGGCCGAGACCGCCGCCGTCGTTCCCGCATTCCTCGGGTTGGACGTTCGCCGGACGTACGATGAGTCGGTGATAGCGCGGACGTACGACCGGGCGAACCGCTTTCAGCGCGGTATGAGAGCCTTTGCGGCGAGCAAGGCCGGCACATGGGTATTCAAGCGCACACTGCATCATCTCGACCTTCTGCTCGACCGCATGCCGGGCGTGCATCGGACAGCCGCCGAAATCCTCTCTGGTCTGCCCATCGGAATGCTGACCACGACCGGCGCGAAGTCAGGCGCCCCGCGCACCGTGCCGCTGCTCGCGGTCCCGATGGAGGGCGGATGGGGCGTGGTCGCCTCGAGCTGGGGGCGCCGAAAGCCACCGGGCTGGTACTTCAACCTCGCCGCCGACCCGCACGCACGGTTCGACGTCGACGGTGTCGACCACGAGGTAGTTGCGCGGCGCCTTCACGGGAATGAGCGCGAACAGCTTCGCGGCGCGGCACTGACGTACTACGCCGGCTACGCCGAGTACGAGAAACGCGCCGGCGGCCGCGACCTCGGCTTCTTCCTCCTCACACCAGTGCAGACGTAGCAGGCAAGGGCGGCCACGGACACCTCACGATCTCCCCCGCCACACAGGGGGCCCAGTGGGCAGGCCACAGCGTCGACGTCCTGGTCAGAGGCCCTTCTGCGTGCCTGGTGGCAGGTGAAGGATTCGGGCCTTCGTCGCTTTCGCGACGGACCAACTGGGGTTCGGCGGGCTTGCTACGCGTCCTGGCCGTACGCGTCGTGATAGTTCCACCACTGGTATGCCGGGGTCTGCGGGTAGTCCCCGGGCGAGTCCTCCCACGACTCCTGGCGACCCAGCGCGGTGATGTCGAGATAGCTCCAGGTGCTGCCCATGGCCTCGTCACCACGGTTGTTGAGGAAATAGGTGCGAAACACCCGCTCCCCGTCGCGGATGAAGGCGTTCGTGCCGTGCCACTCATCGACTCCGAAGTCAGCATCGAAGTCGTCGGTCAGGGTGTACCACGGGATGAGCTCCCAGCCGTTGCGGGCCTTCAGGTGATCGATGTCCGCCTGCGGGGCCCGCGAGACGAACACCAAAGTGGTGTCGCGCACATTCAGATGCGCCGGGTGCGCTACCTGGTCGGCGAGGAGCGAGCACCCGACACAGGCACGGTCCGGGTAGGAGCCGCCCTCAGCGAAGGTGGTGATGTCCGGGGCGTAGAAGGCGCGGTAGACGATCAGCTGGCGGCGGCCCGCGAACAGCTCGAGAAGGCTCACCGGCCCGTCCGGCCCTTCGAAGCGGTAGTCCTTCTCCACGGCCATCCACGGCATACGCCGGCGTTGGGCAGCCATGGCGTCGCGCGCCCGCGTGAACTCCTTCTCCTTCACCAGCATTCGCTCCCAAGCCTCTTGCCACTCCTGCGGGGAGACGATCGGAGGTGTCTTCATGGCCTGATCCTCCTTCAGCCTGTCGGTGACCGCGTGAGGCAGTCGGGGCTGAGCGGCTTGGATGAGCCATGGTCGGCCGGTCTGCCCCGGCCGCCTTCGCGAGGCCGGCCCGCGACTGCACGTCACCCGCGGCTCAGCACGACGCTCCGCTCCAGACTAGAACTTCCCGACGTGACGTCGCGCCTGCTCCACGATCGCGTCCAGGTCAAGGCCGTAGGCCCTGCGTCCCGTGGCCGCAAACGTTGCCAACCTCACTGCGGCCCGCTCGAAGAGTCGATCGGCCCCGACCCGGTTCCCGCGGGCCGCGTGCGTGACGGCGACGCAGAGTTGCGCAAGTCCCTGCCACAGGTCGCGTTCCTCGGCCGGACCGGCCTTCCACCGTGCCTCGAGGACCTCGTGCGCGGCGAAGGGACGTCCGTTGTCCACGAGCTCTCGAGCTGCCCTGAGTGTCTCGGCCGGCGGCAAGGGCTCCTCCGACACCGGTTCGACCCCTTCGGCGCCGTAGGGCAACGGCCGGCCCAACGCGTCGCGGGGCCTCGCCTGGCGAGCACGACCTCGGGAGTCCCGGTCACGATCAGATCCCGTCACAAGACAAGCCTCCCAAGAAACGAAGCCCGGTAACCCCTCGGCATGGGCCCTCACGAAAGGCCGGCATGTCGTGGAATGAGCCCGAGCGAGCGTAGCCGCCATCAACGCGGCCACCTCCGGACAGCTGAAGGGTCTCTGTTGCGATCTACGTCGGTACGCGGTTGCGCCGGTATCGGCAGCGTCTCGGCCTGAGGTCCGCTCAGAGCTTGTATCCGATGTCACGGAGCAGGGTCTTGCGGGCCCGCTCGTCGTCGTCGTTCTCCACTCCCAAGGGCGGCTCGCCATCGACGACGCCGATTATGCCGCGGCCCTGGGAAGTTCCAGCCACCAGCACCTGTACGGGGTTGGCCGTCGCACAGTAGACGTGGCAGACCTCCGGAACCGCCTTGAGCTGGTTGAGGACGTTCACAGGGAAGCCGTCGCGCAGGAACACGATGAACGAATGGCCCGCGCCGATGGCCAGGGCGTTCTGCACCGCGAGGTCGACAAGCGTCGTGTCATTGCCTGCTCGCCGGACGAGGCGGGGTCCGGAGGCCTCGCAGAAGGCGAGCCCGAAGCGAAGATGCGGCGAACTGCCGATCAGGGCCTCGTAGAGGTCTTCCACGGTCTTGATGAAGTGCGCCTGGCCCAGTATGACGTTCGCGCTCTCTGGCACGTCGATGGCGACGATGTCGATGGTGGGCTCGCTCATCGCGAATCTCCTTCCTACCTGGAGGCGGCCTGCTCCGGTCGCCGAGGGCTCTCTGACCCACGAACCCTTCCTACCGGCCCGCGCCGGACACGAACAAGCGAGTGCGCCGGCGCCGGGCCGAGGTTGCCGCCGGCGCCACTGACGGTCGCGCCTGCTGGTCGGTGCACAACGTGGACGCGGTTGATCGGTCAGCTGAGCCTCGGCCCCGACGATGGGAGCGGCCCGGCGTCGGTGGACCTGGGCTGGGCCGGTGGGGCGAGCTCAGTGCACCGCGGCCTTGGCGAAGACGCGAACGGAGATGGCGGTGAGTATGACGGCCCAGCCGGCGACGACCGCGAGGCTCATCGCCGCCATCGCATTCGCATTGCTCATTCCCCAGATGTCGTGCAGGCCGGTGGCGTGGGTGTCGAGGAGGCCGTACCGCATCAGCGCGAGAGCGTGCGTGAGAGGCAGGACCTTGGCGACGCCACTGAGCAGACCGGGCAGTGCGCTGATCGGGAACAGGGACCCGGCGAGGAACCAGGGAAGGATCGCGACCGCGGGTGTGGCGCCCACGTACTCCTCCTGGCTGGGAATCCGGTTGGCCATGATCTCGGCGATCGCGTAGCTCGCGACCATGAACAGGAGCGCGCCCCCGACGAACCAGGCCACCCCCGCTGCATTCGTGTGGAAGTGGGCACCCCGTGCGATCGCCGCGACCACGAGGGCGGCGAGCTGCAGGCTGCTGACCGCGAGCGCGACGAGGAAGTTCCCGCCGACCATCAACGAGCGTGGCACGGGCGCGGCGAGCAGTTCCCGCCGGGCACCGGTGTCGCGGTCGACGATGACCCCGATGCCGGCGAACATGCTGCTCAGAGGCACGAGCAGGCCGACCGTTCCGACGGCGACATAGGTCTGGTAGTCGAGTCCGTTGGTTGTGGTCACCATGGTGGCCAGCGCGGGCGCGATCACCAGGGCGAACAGGATCGGGGTGAGCAGCGGGACGACGATCTCGCGGGGAGTATGCGCCGAGAGCAGCAACCGCCGCCGAGCCAGAACGGTCAGCGCGGTGCGCCTGGCCACGGTGCGGGGGACGGGGCGTGCTGCGTGAGCGGAAGGCCGGTGGGTGATGTCGATGGTGGTCATCAGGGTCTCGCTTTCTTGAGTCATGCGGCCAGGCTTGCGCCGGTCAGCTGGAGGTAGACGTCGTCGAGGGTGGGCCGCCGGGTGGAGACCGCCGACGTCGCGACATCGAGCGAGCTGAGCGCCGCGACGACTGACTGCGCCGATCGCGCATGGAGCGGGATCGTCAACGTCGCCCCTACGGCGAAGGCATCACCACCCGCGAGACCACCACCGCGAAGGCGTTCGAGCGACACGACTGGGTCGTCGGTCACCCGGATCTCGACGATCTGGTCCCCCAACAGTCCGAGCAGGTTCGCCGGGGTGTCGAGCGCGACGATGCGGCCCTGGTGCACGACCCCGATCCGGTCACACAGGCGTTCCGCCTCGTCGAGGTAGTGCGTGGTGATCAGGGTCGCCATGCTGGTGCTGGCTCGCAGCCCGGCGATGAGATCCAGCAGTTCGTAGCGGATCCGCGTGTCGAGGCCCACCGTCGGCTCGTCCAGGAACAGCACCTGCGGCCTCGACACGAGCGCTCTCGCGATCTCGACACGTCGTCGCTGTCCGCCGCTGTAGGTCCCAACCGGCCGGTCGATGACCTCGGCGAGGCCGAATCCCTCCACGAGGTCATCGGAACGCCGGCCGGCACCAGACCGGTCCGCGTTCCAGAGCCGTGCGTGCATCGTGAGGTGCTGGCGTCCGCTGAGACCTCGGTCGACCGTCGCCTCTTGGAACACGACGCTGCTCACCTGGCGGGCCGCGAGCGGCTCATGGACGACATCGTGGCCGGCGATCCGAGCGGTACCTGCAGTCGGGAGGATCGTGGTGGTCAGCATGCCGATCGTCGTCGACTTGCCGGCCCCATTGGGTCCGAGCAGTCCGAAGACCTCGCCGGGTTGCACGCTGAAGTCGATCCCCTTGACCGCCTCCACACCGCCGGCGAAGGTCTTCCGGAGCCCGCTCACCTCGATGGCGGCAGCTGCTTGATGTGTCCAGCCGTTCATGTCGTCCTCACTCACCACGCGTGATCTGTGTCAACGCCGGATGCGCCGTGCTGCAAGGGAGGACGTTCGCTGGGTGGCGGATGTGACCGTTCTCGAGAATGTTCGCGATCCGGTCACACTTCTCAGTCGCCGTGCGTCCAAGGGGGTAAGGGTTGGTGTGGCGTCAGGAGGATGCAGTGGACGACCGAGATTGGCTCGCGGCACGATTCGACGAGCTTCGTCCACGTCTCCAGACGGTCGCGTACGGCATCCTCGGATCCGTCTCCGATGCCGAGGACGCCGTCCAGGAGTGCTGGTTCAGGCTCGATCGCAGCAAGACCTCCGATGTCCAGGACCTGCAGGCCTGGCTCATCACCGTCGTCGGGCGCATCTGCCTGGACATGCTGCGTCGGCGGGGACATCGGCGCGAGTATCAGATGGGCGAGCGACTCCCGGAGCCGATCGTCGAGTTCGAGGAGACCGGACCCGAGCAGGACGTCCTGCTGGCCGACTCGGTCGGGCTCGCCCTGCTCGTCGTGCTCGAGACGCTCAGTCCGCCAGAGCGGCTCTCATTCGTGCTGCACGACGTGTTCGGGTTGCCCTTCAGCGAGATCGCCCCCGTCGTCGAGCGAACCCCGGAGGCGGCGCGGCAGCTTGCCGCTCGTGCCCGGCGGCGGGTCAGGGCGGCGCCCACACCGGATCCCGACCTGGCGCGCCAGCGGGTCGCCGTCGATGCGTTCCTCGCGGCTGCCAGATCCGGAGACATGGCCGGTCTGCTCGAGGTGCTCGATCCCAATGTGGTCTTCCGGGCTGACGCCGGCGCAGCCGCACCGGCGCTGGCGTTCCCCGTCCACGGTGCACAAGCAGTCGCCCGCCGGGTCCTGCAAACGGCGCCCCGGTTCGCTGCGTATGCGACGCCTGCGATCGTCAACGGGCAGGCCGGCGCGGTGTTCGCCCCGGACGGAAGCCTTGCCGGGGTCATCGGCTTCACGGTCGTCGATGGCCGCATCGCCGCCATCGATCTCGTCGCCGACCCGGTCAAACTGAAGCGTCTGAGCTGGAAGTCGCCCTCCGACGAGAAATAGTCAGGACCAGTGGATTGGTGCCCTCCAGCGCCAGCCCGTTGGCCAGTCGTTCTGAGACGACCGGCGAGTCATCCCCGGCGAAGCCGAGGTGGTCCGCAACGGCAGCCTCGAACAGGCGCCCACATCAGACAGCGGTGCAACCACCCAGAGCGATCGTGCCGTCGATCGCCCTGATCTGCGCCTCGACGCTCCCGAGCTGGTCCTGGAGGCCCTTCAAGGTGGCGGTCGCAGTGGCGATCGCGTCGTTGTTCGCCTTCTGCTGCGTCTCGAGGTCGCGAAGCACCCGCTCGGCGTCGGCGACCTGACTGTCCAGCGGCTCCAGCTGGCCTTGCAGCGTGGCCAGCTGAGCCCCCTTCGCCACGATGTCGTCATCGATCTCGCCGAGCTGAGTCACCAACGAATTGATCTGGGTCTGCAGGTCGTGGATGACACCCTCACCGGCCGTGCCCTGGGAGTTGAGCTCGGCGAGCTGGACCTCCAGCGCGTCCAGCTGGGTGAGGACCTCGGTCCGTCGCGCCTGTACGGCGTTCAGCACCTTCTGAACGACGGCGATCTGGCTGGCGACACTCGCCTGCTGCCCCGACAGCGAGGCCAAAATGTCGTGTCGGGTCTTGAGGCCCTCCTCGAGCTCGATGCCGTGCGCGTCGAGGTCTGCGAGCTTCTTGTCGATCTGGTCGACCTGGGACTGCAGGTCCGCACGTCGAGCCTCGAGGGCGATCCGCTCCGCCGTCAGGGACGCGATCAGCTCGGCGTTCTTCCTCGCTGCGGCATTGGCGAGGTTCTGCTGTACGGACCCTCGCTGCGCGAGCTGGTTCGTGACCCCGTTGCAGATGCCGTTGGTGGTGGAGGTTGCCGCCGCAGACGCCGGTCCGCCGGCGAAGAGCACGACGGCAAGGGCCGCCGGGCCTACCAACGCCCATGCGGCGCGACGGCCGGATGATGTCCACCGGTTGACGGAGGACATCCGGACGGACCTTTCGAAGCCGGTCATGTCTGTGGTGCCTTCCCTTGACGAGCTGAGGGAACCATAGATGGGCGGGGTCACCTGCCGCACACGAATCGAGGAGGATGGCACGGCATACCCGCCCTGGGCCGGCCGATCCGCCGATCTCCTGACGCGTCGGGGCCCGTTGACGGACACTGTGTCGTATGCCGTCGCTGCCCGTGGGCACCCTGACGATGCTGTTCAGCGACATCGAGGGGTCGACCCAGTTGCTCAACGGGCTGGCCCCCTCTGGGGAGAAGCGCTCTCGGCGCACCGGACCATTCTCAGGGACGTCTTCGCACGATTCGACGGCATCGAGATCAACACGGAGGGCGACAGCTTCTTCGTCGTGTTCACCTCGGCGACCAATGGCCTGCGCGCCGCCGTCGACGCGCAACGGGGGCTCGCCGACCACGAATGGCCGATGGGGATGCCGGTGCGGGTGCGGATGGGGCTGCATACGGGTGAACCACAGCGGCACGAGGACGACTACGTGGGGATCGACGTACATCTGGCGGCACGAATCTCGGCTGCGGCCCACGGAGGCCAGATCGTGATCTCCGATCCCACCCACGCCCTCGTCGGTGACACGGTCCAGCGCGTGACGGTGCGCGACCTCGGATGGCACCGGCTCAAGGACATACCGCGGCCACAGCACCTCTACGACGTCACCGCGCCCGGACTGCTGGCCGACCACCCGCCGCTGCGCAGCCTGGGCATGGCCGCCAACCTCCCGGCATACACCGGCGAGCTCGTCGGACGGGCAAGTGACCTGGATGACCTCGTCGCGTTGATCGACCGAGGTGCCCGACTCGTGACACTCACGGGGCCGGGTGGCACCGGCAAGACCCGCCTCGCGGTATCGGTCGCTCGCGCGCTGGAGGGCCGGTTCCCGCACGGTGTCTTCTTCGTCCCACTCCACACCGCCGACCGGGCGGCGCTCATGTGGGCGGCGATAGCCGAAGTCGTGGGCGCGACCGGGAACGCAGAACAGCAACCGAGAGATCGCGCCACCGAGTTCGTCCGGGACCGCGATCCACTCCTGGTCCTGGACAACCTCGAGCAGATCCCGGACGCAAGCCAGGTCGTGAGCCAGCTGCTCGAGGGCGGGCACGGTGTCAGCGTGCTGGCCACCTCACGCCGCCCCCTCCACCTCGTCGAGGAGCAGCTGTATCCCTTGACGGCTCTGGCGGTTCCGGCGGCGCGCGGTGGCAGCGCGAACGTGGCTGACGTGGCACGGGTGCCGGCTGTCCAGCTCTTCGTCCAGCGTGCCGGGCTCGTCAGGCCCGGCTTCGCGCTCACGGCGGACAACGCCGACGACGTCGTGGCGCTGTGCCGGCGCCTGGACGGGCTGCCGCTCGCGATCGAGCTCGCCGCTGCCCGCTGCCGGCTGCTTGCCCCGCGTGCCTTGCTCAGCCGCATCGACAGCTGGCTCGGTGAGACCGCGGCCGCACCGGAAGGCCAGGACCGCCCGGACCGTCCGGAACGGCAGCGGACGCTCAGGGGGACCATCGCATGGAGCTACGACATGCTGCCGGAGGAGGATCAGCGCGCCTTTCGCCGGTTCGGCGCATTCTCCAGCCCCGTAGGCCTGGACGCGGTCGAGGAGGTTGTCTGCGAGGGAGGCGACCCCTTGGACGTGGTGACCCGGCTGGTCGACGTGAGTCTGCTCGAGATCTCCGAGGGCCACGACGGCGAGCCGCTGGTCCACATGTTGGAGACGATCCGACGGTTCTCCCGGGAGCAGATGGAGTCGTGCGGGGAGACGGACGAGGTCAGGCTTCGGCATGCTCGGTGGTGCCTCCGTGTCACGAGCGAGATCGCGGCCACACTGCACGGGCCTCGGCAGATGACGGCACTGGACCAGATGGAGGCCGTCATCGAGGACGTGCGGGCCTCGATGGACTGGTCCTTCGACCTGGCCGGCCAGTCCGACGACGAGCGGTTCACGGCCGGCCTCGCACTCCTTGCGCCGATGGACAGCTACTGGTACCGCTTCGGATACATCCAGGAGGGGCGTGGCTGGCACCAACGCGCGCTGGCCCTGGTGGACAGCGGGAACCACGGTGACTCCGCGGGCTTGGTGAACGCGCTCCACGGTCACGGCATACTGGCGCTCCAGCAGAACGATGTCCCGACCGGCACCCAGGCCCTGGAGCGCGCACTCGCCATCGCGCACCGGCTGGGCGATGTCAGCCTGGAGGCCCGGGAGTGCAACAGCCTCGGCATCGCGCGTCGAGAGGGCGGGGACCCGGCGGGCTCGAGAGAGCTCATCGAGCGCAGTCTCGACCTGGCGCGGCAGGCGGGCGACCCGCGCCGGGAGGCCACGGCCCTGAGCAACCTGGTCCACGGCTACATGGACACCGGGGACTATGGGCCGGCCGTCGACGCGGCCCGCCGAGCCCTGGCCGCGGACCAGGCTTTGGACGACCCGTGGGGCGTCGCCATCGATCGATGCAACCTCGTGACAGCCCTGCTCCATGCCGAGGGCCCGGAGCAGGCGTTCCGCGAGTTCGTCGACGTGGCGCCGGCAGCCGTGGCTCTCGGAGACGTCGAGCTCTCCATCGACGTCGTCGAGATCCTCGTCAGCATCTGGGCAGCGTTCGGGGACGCAGCACGGGCCGCGAACCTGCTTGGAGTCGCTGAACGCCAGCGGGACATCACCGGTATCTCGCGCTCAGCGCCGGACCAGGTGCTTCTCGACCGTTTCGTCGCACCTCTCCAGGCCGCCACCGACTCAGAGCACTGGCATGAGGCGTACACCAGGGGCCTGAGCCTCACCATCGAGGCGGCTGTCGCGGCATACACCTCGGGGCACGACCCGACACGCGCCCAAGCACGTTTCCCGGACGCGACATAGCCACCCCGACTGCAGAGACAGGGACGACCCGAGCCGCGACTACCAGCCACAACATGCCGGACAAACGAAACAGCCGAACCTACGATCCGTAGGTTCGGCTGTTCGGGATGTCTTGTGACAGCACATCGTGGCGGGTGAAGGATTCGAACCTTCGTAGCTTTCGCGACGGATCTACGAGTCCCGAGGCGCTGATCTGCCCAGATGTGGCTCATCGCCGACCTCCTCCACGGATTGCGCAACCCTCCGGGCACACCCGGCACAAGCCGCCACCCTTGGACCCAGATGCAACGCTCCGTGTGATGACAAGGTCGGATCAGCCGCCGAGAGTTCCTTCGAGCCGAACGAGCAGCCGTTGGTGGAAGCCCGCTTCTGGATCATTCACGCGAACCACCCGCAGTACATAGTCATCCGTCATCACCGATCGGACGATCTCGACGAGCGGGTCTGGAACGTAGCCAAGCCGGGTGCCGTCGCCCGAGACCAACAGCGCACGCGGGTTTGTTGTGTTGGTGTTTTCAGGTTCCAGCCTCAGGCGCTGGCCGGGCCGCAGCTGGTCGAGATGCGTGCGCTCGGCATCCTCCAGGTAGCGCACGCCGTGAACGAAGAACGGCAGGTCGACCGGTCCCGGTTCGGGCAACGGAGTCAGCTCATAGGTGTCGCCGGTCCTACGTCCGCCTGAGACCGCCAGGACCTCGAACGGCTCCGCATCGGCGCCTAGCGCGAGGTGTTCCATGGCACGTCGGTGGTCGCGACGATGGGGGGACATGACTCGTTCGCCGAAGACGGGGAACAACGCGTCGCTCGTGTGCTCTTCCCCCCGGGGCAGGCCAGGCAGTTCGACCGGAGCATCGTCGAAGTAGACGAACGTGTACTGACCGTCGTGGTAGGTGAGTACACCAAGCGATTGATATCGCCGTGTCTTCGGATCCTGACGCGTGACGAGCAGCCGCTCAGTCTTGATCTTGGTCAACATCGCACAACCTCCTCCTGTTGACCTCGATGATGCCGGTGATGAACCTAGACCCGACCACCGACAGGCGGCCTGTCGGCGCCTCCAGTATGCCAAGTTCGCTGATCGGAGGGAGACGGGCGAGCCGACCCCGCCAGCTCTCGCCGTTCCAGCGGCCCATGGCCTGACTTGCCAGCTGGAGCAGGGTCAGGCCCTTGGGTTCGAAGCTCTTGGCGGCTCCCCTCCGACACCAGACATCCACATCTTGGTTGGACCTCTTCGCATCAGTCAGTCCGGCTCCCAGCGCGCTCCCATGATCAAAAGTCGCGGCGAGTGAGCGTACCCCTTCGGGAGAGGTCAGCAGTGCCCAATTGCCAGGGTGCCGATCCGTATTGGCCGTGAGGGCATCGAGCATGAGATAGCCGCTGAAGATCTGCAGGGCGTCCACCTTGTCGTGGCCGGGCGGGCCACCAAGGCCGCGAAGCACGTGCTCGATGGCATCCAGCGTGTACCCACTGTCGCGCTTGAGCAAACCCCGCCGACGCCCATGCTCGTCCACGACCGGCTCGTACCGCGAGTAGCCCGGAGCCCCCACGAGGTAGGTGGATCCGACGTTGAGGTCAAATCCTTCGGGAGCGACATTGCAAGAGATAAGGCCAAACGCCCCATACCGACGGGCATACCGACACTCTGCGGCCGGAAGCTCGAGCACGGTGGCAATGCGAGATGTCACGACCTCCGCGACGTCGTTGAGCTGAGCATGGCTGCCGTCTGCGGTGGAACGCCGCGGTTTCCAGAGCCACTGTTCGTGCCGTCCAGCCGTCGGTCGCTGCGCAATCCATAGCTTGTCCGGGTCCTGGCCTTCTGCCTCGTCGTCGATCACCGCCCAGTCAGAGACGTCGATGACACCGTCGTCCACTGCCTAGCCCACCCTTCGTCGCGCCCTGAGCACATCCTGGCATCGAGCGCCGACGGGGCGCCGCGGCTCCCGAGTCCAACCATCAGGTCGGACACCACATCGTTCCCGACGTTGGAATCGCCGGTTCCAGCACCTCTGGACCGCACACAGCGAACGCTCAGGAAGCCTTGAACACGGTGTCCAGGTGCCACTCGATGGCATCGCGGTGAGGGCGATCGGCCACCCGGTCGGGAAGATCGATAGTCACGCCCTGACGCGAGTAGAACTCCTCGCCGTTGCCGAAGTCGGCGCGTATCCGCTTGCTGACAAGGAGGCGATGGCTCGTGTCGATGCCGAGGTAGCCATCGTCGAAAAGGGTGTGGACATCGGAGCGAAGAAGCAGCCCGTTGTCGAGGCGGTGCTGACCTTCGTGCGCGACGGGTCGGATATGGGCCGCCTCAAGGACCGGCGTGATCTTCGCCCCAGTGATGGCACAACGCCGGTGGTAGCCATCGAGCGTCAATGCCTTGAAGCTGTGCTGGCCGACGCGCGGCACCACCAGGCGGGGAGCGCCGCGGGTTGGGCCGCCGACGAAGGCTGCGACATCGCCTGTGGGGTCTCGGTCGATGACGTGGGCGCGCACGATGAGCTCCGCGAACGCCGCCTCGAGGTAGGACCAGTCGGAGTTGGTTGCGTCGTATCCCTTCCCACGCGTCGACGTCATCGGGTAGCTCGGCGGGACCGCCACTTCAAGGCCGGGCTCTACGAAGAACGAGTCACGAATCAGGATGCAAC
Source organism: Intrasporangium mesophilum (assembly GCF_054783095.1). NCBI lineage: Bacteria > Bacillati > Actinomycetota > Actinomycetes > Micrococcales > Intrasporangiaceae > Intrasporangium > Intrasporangium mesophilum. Next base: position 183,476 of record NZ_BAAGRF010000013.1, read on the forward strand.
CGATGGTGGGATCAGTCTCCGGCACGCTGCCGTTCTTGCCGCGATAACGGTTGATTACGGACAGCAGTTCGGCGGGCGTATCGCACCCATTGGCTGCGCCAAAGGCTCGCCAGGCTTCAGTGACCGTCACGCGCACGAATCCGTCATAGAGGCCGCCGCCGATGAGTCGCCCCCCGGCTGCCATCTTGCTGCGGTAGAGGAACCGGTCTCCGCGCGCCAGCGCGGCGAAGTTGCCACCCCCAGGCAGCCAGAAGTTGACGTTGTCGAGGTGAGGACGGGCGCGCAGGTAGCTCGACCAACTCGTATCGGTTGGGAAGACATACGCCCTCATGGCCGCACCCTAATTTGAGAGCCGGCGGCGCGGGCCGGAACGGGGCGCATCGGGCAAGGCAAGGCACTCTCGGGCGCGACTGTCAGACCATATCCGGCAGTAGGAACCGTTCGAACCTTCGTAAGCTTCGCGACGTTTACAGCTGCCGTAGCGCACTCCGCTCACCTGCGCAAACGTCGGTGAGCAGGGAACTTCGCCGCGATTTCCGCACTGATCCTCGCTGTCAGTCGACCTCGCCCGACGCCTGCGAGCACACGGAGCTATCGTCGGCGCCGCGCTCACGCTGGCATCGCCTGAGCCCGCCAACGCCGTTTCATCCCAGAGGACGTGCAGCACACTGAGCGTCGGCGCCAGTCGAGAAGTTCGCCGACACGTCCAGCCGGCCTCGCGTCGCTGGGAGTGAAGCCGAGCCCGTCCGCCGGGCTCACGGCATACCCCCTGCTTTGGGCGGCCCAGCGCCATCGGCCAGATACGGAATGGTCTGCGGGCCCTCGGGCAGCACGCACACCCACGCGTCCGGACCCGAGGCCGCAAGCCGGGCCGCGACCAGCTCGGCGATGTCGTCGACCGGCCCGAGGTGGGCCGAGCGCAGGTCATCGGGGCTCAGATAGTCCGAGTAGACCCGGACCTCGGCCATGGTCTGGACCTTCGCCTGGATCTGCACCTGCCACTGGTCCGGTGTCGTGGACTCTCTCGCCGCGATGTCCGCGAGCAACGCACCGGGCGAGGACGCGGAGGCCAGGACCTCGCGGTAGGAACCGTGGTCAGGGAAGCCGTCCCGACATTCGGCCGCACACACGATCAGGCCTCCAGGCCGCACGACCGTCGCGGCCGCAGACATGCCCTTCACTGCCTGGTACAAGTTCTGGTCCAGCGGGTAGCCCGCGTTCGTCGTGACGACCACGTCGGCCCTGCCTGGGACCGCCTGCATGCTCAGCCGGCGAGAGTGCTCACGGGCCACGCGGTGCATCGGCAGCAGCTCACCCGCATACGCGGCCACGACGTCCTTGTCACGGTTGAGGATCACATCGAACGCGAAGTCGACCCCCGTCCCGACCGCGACCGCCCGGATGTCGTCGTGCACCGGGTTGCCCTCACACACACCCCATCGCGCGTCCGGGTGCCCGATGCGCTTGGCGTCGTGAAGCACCAGCACCGTCTCGAGCCCCGCAAGCCCGGGCGCGCACAGCTTCGGCCCACCGGAGAAGCCAGCGAAGAAGTGCGGCTCGACAAACCCGGTCGTGATCCGCAGGTCCGCCTCGATCCACTCCGAGTTCAGCCACACCGGTACCCCGTCGCCGTGGACGCCGCACCACGTCAGACGCGACCGGTCCCGCGCGTCATGGTTCTCCACCCTGACCGACCCGAGGATCTCCCGGCCGAGCATCGCCTCGAGCTCCCCGGGTGTGTTGCCCCGGTGGGTGCCGGTGGCGTTGAGGATGACGATGTCATCAAGATCCACGATGCCCTCGAGCTCGGTGAGGATCGCCCGCACCATCGCCTCACGCGGCTGCGGCCGGGTGAGGTCACAGACCGAGATCGCCACCTTCCCGCGGCCCTTCGCGCGCTCACGCAGCGACGGCCCGGCCACCGGACGCCGCAACGCCTCCAGCAAGGCAGCGGCCGGGTCCGGAACGCCCGGATGGAACCGCGGCTCGACCACCACCGTGCGCCCGACCGGGAACGCCACATCCAGCCCGGTCTCGCCGTAGGCCAGCCGCACTTTGGCGGCGTCCGCCATCCAGCCTCCAGTCACCATGGTCGCCGACCGATCGATTGCATACGCTAGTATACGAAGGGTGACCATGTGGGCTTACCGGCTGTCGGAGCCTGGTGTGCTGCAGAGGGTCGAGACCCCGGAGCCTGCGATCGACGGGGGACAACACCGTCAGGTTCTGGTCAGAACGCGCGCCGTAGGCATCTGCGGAAGCGACATCGCACGCTTCCGGGGGACCTCCACGCTCTCCGCCGTTGCACTGCCCGGACCGCCGGGTGTGCCGGCGCACGAGATCGCCGGGACTGTCATCGCGTCCCACGACGAGGTCCTGCCGGTGGGCAGCGAGGTCGTGGGCTGGGCATCGGGCAGCAACGGCTTGGCCGAGTACGTCCTGACAGGCGCCGACAGGCTCGTCACCTACGACCCCGCACTCGACCCCCTGACGGCCGTGATCCTGCAGCCGCTGGCCTGCGTGCTCCACGCGAGTGACAAGGTAGGGATCGGCGGCAGACATGTCGCCGTCGTCGGGCTCGGGCCCATCGGCCTCCTTTTCGCCCATGTTGCTCGATCGCGAGGTGCTCGCCGCGTGACCGGCGTGGACCCGGTCGACCGCAGCGACGTGGCATCCGTTCTCGGGGTCGACGACCTGCAGAAAGCGACGGCAGCGGAATGGGCGCGGCAGCTACCTGCAGGCGACCGTCCCGATATCTGCATCGAGGCGGTCGGGCATCAGACCGACATCTTGGACGATGTGATGCGAGCGACAGCGGACCAAGGAACGGTCCTTCACTTCGGGATTCCTGACGAGCGCTACTACCAGCTCGACATGGAGCGCCTGATGCGCGGCAACCTGACGCTTCTGGGAAATGTCACCCGCGACCATCGCCAGGCGCTTGACTCGGCAAAGACGTTTCTGGCCGAGAACAGCGATCTGGGCGAAGCTCTGGTCAGCCATATCTTCGGACTACGCCAGACCCAAGAGGCCTTCACGACCGCGGCCATCGCCAGAGCGGGCCGGCACAAGGTGCTGATCGACGTGGAGCGCGATGAGCGCTGATGAATGGGCTGACTGCACGCCGTCCCGGACCGCCATCGTCGTGCTGAACACGAGGCTCGAGTGTGTTCGAATGTCGGTCAAATGCGCTGGGACCCAGTCGATTTGACTAGCTTCCTTGGCATGCCGACACGACAAGTCGTCGTCGCGCTCGATTCCTTCAAGGGGTCGATCAGTGCGCGGGACGCCGTCGCCGCCCTGAGCGCGGGCATCACGGCGGTCACCACCGGCGCCACCGTCGTCCAGCTGCCCATTGCCGACGGCGGCGAGGGCACCGTCGATGCGCTGCTGGCCGCGGGCTTCTCCTCCCGGTCCCACACAGTGGTCGGACCGCTCCTGACCCCAGTGCAGGCAACCGTCGGGGTCCGCGGGAACGAGGCCGTCGTCGAGCTCGCATCTGCGGCGGGCCTGCACCTACTCCCCGGCCCCCCGACCCCCGAGACGGCGCTTCGCGCTACCACGTTCGGCGTCGGGCAGCTGGTCTCCGCCGTGGTCGGCGCGGGCGCCACACGGGTCGTCATCGGGCTGGGCGGCAGCTGCACGACAGACGGCGGCTCCGGTCTGGTGCAGGCCCTTGGGGTCGAGCTCCTGGCCCACGATGGTCATCGCCTCGGTCCCGACGGTGGCGGGACTCTCTCAGACCTGGACCGCCTGGTCCCCCCGCCCGGCTGGCCCCTGCGTGGAGTCCAGTTCGTCGCGGCCACCGACGTCACCAACCCGCTCCTCGGACCCGATGGCGCGGCTGGCGTCTTCGGCCCCCAGAAGGGAGCAGCCCCTCGCGATGTCGGTCTGCTCGAGGCGGGTCTCACGAGGTGGGCCGACGCCGTTGACCGGACCACGGGGACGGACTGCCGCGACCGTCCTGGCGTCGGTGCCGCCGGCGGCACCGGCTTTGCCCTGGCCGCCCTGCTGGGTGCCGAGCTGACCAGCGGCATCGACCTCGTGCTCGACCTGGCGGGCTTCGACGAGATCGTCGACCGTGACACCCTCGTCGTCGTCGGCGAAGGCTCCCTCGATCGGCAGACCCTGCAAGGCAAGGGCCCGTTTGGTGTCGCGCGGCGGGCGGTCCGCGCCGGGGCGCAGGTCATCGCTGTGGCGGGACGCTGCCGGCTCGACGCGGCCGACCTGGCGCGCGCTGGCATCCGGGCGGTTCACACGCTCGAGGACCTCGAGCCGAACGTCGCTCGCTCGATGGCAAACGCAAGCACGTTGTTGTTCGAGACCGGCCGTGCGTTGGGCCTAGCCCACCCCTAGCGCTAGGCCGCGACCCACCTTGGGGTGCCCCGGCGCCATCACCGGCAGGTTCGCGTCACGACGCGACCGGCGGCCACAGGGCGGCCTGCTGGGTATAGCGGCGCAGCAGCTGGGGCGCCTGGATCAGCAGGTACCCGGTCTCGACGCCGTGGCTGACCGCGGCGACGACCCGCCCGCCACGGGGAAGCTCGCTCTCGGTCACGTCCACCCACTGGCTGTCCGGCTCGCGGTGCCCCACGAAATGCACGAGCCGCCCGTGCTGTTCGGTCCAGAACATCGGCACGGTGTCGAAGGGTCGAGGCTCGTCGTGGGTGAGGTTGTATGCCGCTGCCGCACCCTGCTCGAGGGCGACGGCCCAGTGCTCCACCCGGGCGCGCCGGCCCAGCCGGGCCGAGTGCCAGTCGGCAACATCGCCGGCCGCCGCGATGTGCCGGTGACCGGGGACGAGCAGGGTCTCGTCGACCTCTACCGCGCCGGATGCCGACAAGGGCAGGCCCGACCCCAGCAGCCAGTCGGTCGCTGGTCGGACACCTATGGCTACGACGGCATAGTCGGCCCGCAGCGTTCGCCCGTCGTCGAGCACCGCCTCGACGCCTGCGTCGTCCTGGTCGAGGCTCACCACGAAGCTGCCCAGATGGGCGCGCACCCCGTGCTCGGCGTGCCAGTCTCGGCACAGAGCGTCCACGTAGCTGCCAAGGGCCTTGTCGAGCGGGGTGGTCGAGGGGTCGACCACGACGACGTCCGCGCCGGCTGCGGTGAGTGTCGAGGCTGCCTCGGAGCCGATGAGGCCGGCGCCGATGACCAACACCTCTGCCCGCCCGCCTGAGCCTTCCAGCCAGCCGCGGACCCGGGCCACCTGCGTCGGGTCGTCGACACTCCCGATCCGACCGCCCAGCTGGATGCCCGGCACAGATCGGGGCACCGAGCCGGTGGCGATCAGGAGCCGGTCGAAGCCGACGTCGGTCCCGTCCTGAAGGGTCACCACGCGGCCTTGGAGGTCGAGCGAGACGGCGGCGGAGCCATGCCGGTGAACCGCGGGGTCGACGGCAAGGGACCGGCGCACCTGGCCGAGGTTCTGTGCCCCGGAGAGCAGCTGCTTGCTCAGCGCCGGCCGGTAGTACGGGCCGTCCGGCTCCGCCGCGACGAGGTGCAGCTGACCCGGATAGCCCTGGCTCGCCAGGGCTTTCAGAGCGCGCGAACCAGCGGCACCCGCTCCGACGACGACGAAGGGGCCGGGCGCGCCGCCTGCGCCCACCTCAGTTCTCCGCGAGCAGGATGGCCTGCCGCGGGCAGATCATCGCCGCCTCGCCGAGGGTGTCCTCGTCATCGGGGTCGACCGACTCCCGCAGCACGACGAGGTCTCCACCGGCGTCGAGCTCGAAGTACTCCGGTGCGACCCCGACACAGACGGCAAAGCTCTGACACAGATCCTGATCCACTCTGACATCCATGGGCTCTCCTCCTTTCAGGCCTCGGGCTCGCGACCCGTCAGGCCGACCCCGGGCGGGCGTCGACTCCCGACGCCGCAAAGCCCGACTGCTCCAGATCCCTCAGGCCGCTCTTGCTACGGAAGAGTCGTCGCCACCAGCGCTGCCGCTTGTTCAGCCGACCGGTGGCACCGCGGGACTGCCCGATCACCAGGACGGTCCCGGCGACGACGAAGTTGATGACCCCGACGAGCACCGCGAAGGCGGCCAGCTGGCCGTAGAAGCCACTCTCGAAGATGTCGATCATGATGAACCCGGCGACCGGGTGGTTGGGACTGGAAAGGAGCGAGGAGGCCGTTGCCTCGCCCAGCATGTGGGCGAACAGCAAGACCCAGGCCGCACTGAGGCCCGGCACCATGAGTGGAAGCGACACCTTCCTGAACGAACGCCCCGGCGAAGCGCCGCTCACCGCGGACGCCTCCGACAGCTCGCCACCGACCCGGCCGTATGCCGCCCCCACCGCGATCAGCGCGTTCGGGCTGTACAGCACCAGATAGCAGAGGAACAGGATCCACCACGTGCCGGCCAGGCTGATGGGCGCTGCGCCCAGCCCGATGATGAAGCCGACGCCGATCGCGACATGGGTGATCGGACCGGGCGACTTGAGGATGCCGTCGACGGCCGGAGCGAACTTGCGGTGACGGTCCATGAAGGCGGAGGCGACCGCCGCGATCAGCACGCCGACCGTCGCGCCGATCAGGGCCAGTGACAGGCTGGTCTGCATGGCCAGTGGCAGGCGGGACTCCTCGAACACCGACTTGAACTGGTCCATCGTGAACGCGAGGCTGAACACGGGACGCCAGAAGGGCTGCAGGGCGACGTAGAGCAGGCCGATCAGCGGAAGCACGCTGGCGACCAGCATGAACGTGATCATGAAGACCCGGGCAACGTACCGCCAACCGCCGAGATCGACGATCGAGCGCGAGCTCGACTTGCCACCGATCCGGGCGAACCTGGCCTTGCGTGCGACCCGTCGGTCGAGGTACCAGAGAATGCCGACGAAGCAGGCCAGGAACAGCGCCCCGACCACGGTGACATCGAGCTGCGGCGGATAGACCGACCGGGTGGAGTCGATGACGTAGACCGACAGCGTCGAGATGCCCGCCGGGGTCCCGAGGATCACCGGGATGCTGAAGATCGCCGCACCGATCATGAAGCACAGCAGGGTCGCGCCGAGCAGTGCGGGCTTGATCAGTGGCAGCGAGATCTTCCACAGCGTGCGGACCGGACCGGCACCGGTGGTACGCGATGCCTCCTCGTAGGAGGAGTCGATATCGCGAAGCGCCACCGAGATCATCAGATAGGCGAAGGGGATCAGCTCGACGGTGTAGACGAAGATCAGCCCCGGCCACGAGTTGATGTTGAGTGGGCCGGTCTCGGAGTGGTAGCCGAACACGCCGAGCAGGGGCCGCAGGATCAGGACGTTGAGGAAGCCCGCCCTCTCGTCCGCGAGGAACTTCCACCCGATGCAGACCGCGAGGCCGGGAATGAGCAAGGGGATGACGGGCAGGATGGTGGACACCACGCCCATCCGCGCGTTCGTCCGTTCGGTGAGCCAGGCGAACAGGGCGCTGACACCGATCGCGATCGGCACCGCGATGACCAGGAGCCGGGCCGTGGTCCATGCGGCTTCCCAGAACAGCGACGAGGTGAAGACCCGGTGGAACGCCTCGGAGTTGAACGACCCGTTCACCCACAGGATCCGGATCACCGCCCGGAGCAGGGGGTAGGCGATGAGCAGGGCCATGGCCACCACAACGATCACCGCAACCGCGTCGAACGGCCCGAACTTGCGGCCGGACAGACGCCACGGGCGCCGGCGTGACTGGGGGTCGACTGGGGCCTTGGGGGCGGCGCCCGGTGCGAGATCCGCGCTGACGGTCGTGTTCGCCATCGCTCAGTCCTTCAGCAGGGTCAGCGTCGTCGGGTTGACGACGAGCATGGCCGTGTCACCGGGGCGCATCCACGCCTCGGCCGGCGTCGACAGACCGCTCAGGCGGCGGTCCTCGCCGACGAGCACCGTGAACTCAACGGTGGAGCCCGAGAACATCACCGTCTCGACCACCACTTCGGCCAGGCCGGGTTCGCCCGGACGGGCCAGGCTCAGCGTCTCCGGACGCGCCGCGAGATACTGGTATCCCCCTTGCACGACGTCCTCTGGAGCTCGATCCAGAGTGAGGTCACCGACATCCGTGCGGACCCGTACGTGTCCCGACGGGTCTCTGCTGACGTCGCGGACGTCGAGGATGTTGGAGGTGCCGACGAACGTCGCCACGAAGCGGTTGACGGGACGGTTGTAGACCTCCATCGGCGTCCCGATCTGGACGATCTTGCCCCGCCGCATCACGGCGAGCCGAGTGGCCATCTGCATGGCCTCGTTCTGGTCGTGGGTGACATAGATGCCCGCGAACCCGACCCGCCGCTGGGCTGCCAGGATCTCGACGCGCAGGCCCTGCCGGACCTGAGCGTCCACGTTGGACAAGGGCTCGTCGAACACGACGGCCTGGGGGTCAGTCACCATGCTCCGGGCCAGGGCGATCCGCTGCTGCTGCCCACCGCTCAGCTGTCCCGGGTACTGCCCCTGCATCTCCTCCAGCCCGACCGAGGCCAGGGCGCGCCGGACCGCCTCGCGGCGTTGCGCCTTGGGAACCTTCCGGTTGACCAGCGGGTACTCCACGTTGCTGCCGACCGTCATGTGCGGCCACAGCGCGTAGTGCTGGAACATCATGCTGATGCCGCGCTTCTCGGGCGGCAGATCGACTCGCTCGGCCGAGGAGTAGACCAAGCGCCCGTTCGCCGAGATCGTGCCGGACTCAGGGGTCTCGAGGCCCACCAGGCTGCGCAGCAGCGTGGTCTTGCCACACCCGCTCGGACCGAGCAGGACGACCATCTCGCCCGGCCCGATCTCGAGGTCGACGCCATCCACGGCCGGGACGACTTCACCACCCTCACGACGGAAGGTCTTGCACAGGCCCTTGACCTCGACGACCGACGGTCCGGCTTCGGGGACTGCCGAATCGCTCGGTGCTTTCCGCTTCAATGTCATCGCTCCTGGCACGTCCACTGTCCCTTCGTGTGTGGCCACCACTGGTGCTGCGTCGACCGATCGGGCTCGGCCTCAGTCTGTTTCGGCGGCGCGCCGGGCGGCTCTGGTGCCGCCCGGCGCGCCGTTGCTGGTCAGCTTGTCTTGGGCTTCAGGCCGAGCAGGCTGAGGATGTGAAGGTAACGCTCGTCCTTCGGGGAGAGGTTCTTGTTGCCCTGGATGGCCTCCTTGCCGTCCGGCTTGGTGTAGCAGCCTTGGACGGGCTCGGTGAACGGCGCCGCGAATCCGGTCTGTCCGGGAGGCCCTGCCGCGACGCACACGGCGGACATGCCCTGGGGCGAGACCCTGAAGTTGGCGAACACGCGGGCGGCGTTCGGGTGCGGCGCGTCCTTGAAGACCGCCAGCTGGCCGGGCACCTCGACGAGGGGGTCGGTCAGCACCCGGAACGCGATCGGCGCGCCCTTGGTCGACAGGTCGGCGATGAGCATCGACGACTGGGGGAAGCTGACGTCCTGGGCGCCCGCGGCGACGTCCTGGGATGCCGGCACCGACCCGCCCGCCTCGATCTTCGGCTGGAGCTCGTAGACCTTCTTGACGTAGTCGTCACCCAGGGCGTTGCTCACCGCGTCGAGCCACGAGATGTTGGTGGAGGTCGCGCGCGGGTCCGGAAGGGTCACGGTTCCCTTGAACTCCGGCTTGAGCAGGTCCGACCACGTGTTGAGGCCATCGCCCTTGACCTCGGCGGTGTTCCAGGCCACGCCGAGGTACTGGACGTACTTGGCGACCCAGGTCTTGGTCTTTCCGATCATGTTGTCGGGCCAGGTCTGCTCTCCGAGGGTCGGCAGGACCGTCTTGTCGAGCGGGATGAACCACTCGGTGTTCTCGACGAGGTCCTGGAAGCCCGTCGACAGCACGTCGCCGGAGTTGATCCCCGACTGCTTCTCCGTCGACACGCGAGCGGCGATGTCAGGCCCCGCCTTGACGAGGTTGACCTTGATGTTGGGGTACGCCTTCTCGAAGGCCTCGACGACCGCCTTGTTGATGCTGTCGGAGTCGCTGGAGTAGAAGACGACCTCCCCCTCCTTGTTGGCGGCATCGACGACAGCCTGCCAGCCCCCCGCCGCCGGTGCCGTGCCGCTCGACGCTGCCGGGTCGGCGCTACTGCAACTCGCGAGTACGAGCGACAGTGCCGCGACGGCTGCCCCGGCCACGCCGTGAACGGCTCGACGTCGCGGGTGTGAGTACCTTGCTCTTCCGAGCCCCCTCGAACTCTTCATCGCTTCCCTTTCTTGGTTCGAGATCGGCGCCAGTGCCGAACTCGTCTTGCCCGTTCTCGTCTAGCTGTTCCGGAATGGATGCAGCTCCAGGCCCGCGACCGGCCAGTCGTCGACCACCGCGACCTTTCCTTCCCCTGCAGCCGTGATGACGCACCGACGGTCCGAGCTGATCGCGACGTTGGTCACGACCTGGCCCAGGTGTGGGTCGAAGCTGTCCAGCGACTCGCCGTCGCGAGTCCAGGTCTGGATGCACCCGGCCTCGCCGTCATCACCGATAGCAGCGATGACGATGTTGCCCTCGCTGTCGAAGCAGAAGCCGTCGGGACGTCCGCGGTCCATCCGCACCACCAGCTCCACTTCGCCCAGGCCCGAAGGCGAGAGCGGGAACCGGAGGATCCGGGAACCTCTGGTGTCCGCGACATACACCGCGTCGTCTTCGGGACCGAACGCGATCCCGTTCGGGTACCACGGCACCGAGCAGAGAAGCTCGGCCAGCCCCGTGTCGACATCGATGCGGAAGACCCGTCCGTCGGCGCGCTTCGGGCTGCGGGTCGGGTCGGTGACGTACAGCAGGCCGTCCGGGCCGAAGGCGAGGTCGTTGGGCGAGATCGGGTCCATGGTCAGCCAGCTCACAACCCCGCGGGGGTCATAGACCAGCACGCCTCCGGTGGAGGTGAGCAGGCCCTTCGTCGCCCCGCCGCGCCCGCCGGCCTGGGCGAGGTAGACCAAGCCGTCACGGCCTTCGGTCGCTCCGTTGACCCCGCCGCCCACCGTGGCGACCCGCACCGCTCCCCTCGGACCGGCGCTCGCCGCCTCGTCAACGGCATACACCGTTCCGTGGTCGATCGACACGAAGAGGATGCGGCCGTCGCGCAGGAACACCGGTCCCTCGGTGAAGCCGACGTCCGATGCCACCACCCTCGCCTCGCGGTCCGCTGATGTCATCAGGGGAGCTCCATCCTCAGGGTCACACCGTCTTTGGTATGGTTGGGTATACGACTGCATACCTTCAACTCGTCGAACATACGCGCACGACGGACAGGGACGCAATAGCTGGTCGAACCCTGCTTCGCAACGATTTGGCGCTGCGATCGGCAGGGACCGAGCGCCGGTCATCAGGCCGCGCCAGTTGCCTCGTCAGCATGCGGCTGCCGAGGCGCGAGGGCTGCCTTGGTGAGCGGGTGCGCGGCGTCACGAGGTCACCCGTAGCGGTGGTACGCGGTCTTCACGTGGGTGTACTTGAGGATGCCCCACTTGCCGTCCTCGCCTCCGATGCCCGACTCCTTCAGCCCGGCATGGTGGGCATGGACGGACTCGCCCAGGGTGCGGTTGACGTAGATCTCCCCGAACTGGAGCTCGTCCACGGTCCGCATGACCGACGAGTAGTCCGTGCTGAACACGTACGCCGACAGCCCGTAGCGGGAGTCGTTCGCGACGGTCAACGCATCCTCGAGAGTGTCGATCGGCACGATGGGCGTGACCGGACCGAAGGTCTCCTCGCGAAGGATCGCGGCGTCGCGCGGGACATCGGTCAGCACCGTCGGCGCGAACCAGTACCCCGCGTCGTATGCCGCCCCCTCTGGCTGGCCTCCCCCGGTGCGGAGCGAGGCGCCCTCCTTGACGGCCCGCTCCACTGCCGTCGACGTCTTGGTCACCTGCGCCGCACTGGCCATGGGGCCCATGTCGACGGTGCCGCTCGGGTTGCCGACGACCAGTGCCTCCGCGGCCGCGACGTATCTTTCGACGAACGGCTCGACGAGGTCACGATGGACCAGCACCCGCTCTGCGGACGTGCACACCTGCCCCGAGTTGGTATGCCGTGCCCGGAGGATCGCCGGCACGGCGACGTCGAGGTCGGCATCCCGCAGGACGATGGCCGGTGCCTTGCCGCCGAGCTCGAGGGCAACCCGGGTCAGGTTGTCCGCGGCACTGCGCATCACGGCCTTGCCGGTGTCTCGGTGGCCGGTGAAGGACACCATCGCGATTCCGGGGTTCGCCACCAGCTCGGCCCCCACCGCCGGTCCCCCGCTGACCAGGTTGACGGTCCCCGCCGGGAGGTCGAGGTGCTCGTCGACGAGCCGGACGAGCTCCAGCGCCGTGAGCGGCGTGACCTCGCTCGGTTTGACGACGACCGTGTTGCCCGTGAGCAGGGCGGGTGCGAGCTTGCGGCAGAGCACCGCGAGCGGGAAGTTCCACGGACAGATCGCGGCCACGACTCCGAGCGGCACGCGAAGCAGATGGATGACCTCGCCGGGCGAGTCACCGGCCAGGATGTCGCCGGACAGGATCCGGTCCCATCGGGCGTTGTACCGCAGGAACTCGACCGCGAAGCCGACCTCGGCCAGCGCCTCGGGCAGCGGCTTGCCCACCTCCGTGACCAGCAACCGCGCGAACCGGTCGGTGTCGGCCTCGATCAGGTCGGCCAGCCGACGCAAGGCGTCGCCGCGCTCGACGATCGGCACCCGGGCCCACGCTTGCTGGGCGGCGACGGCTGCCGTGACCGCGGCACCGACATCCGTCGACGTCGCGGCGGCCACCGTGCCGATCACCGACTCGTCGGCGGGGTTCAGGACATCCAGCGTGCCGTCGTCGGCGGCGCCACGCCAGGTGCCGGCGACGTACAGGTTGGCGACATCACTCATGGCAAATCTCCCGGCCGCGCAGCTCTGCGCGTTCTAGAGCGGGGCCGGGCTCCAGCCCAGCCATCTGGTCAGAGCGGTACCGAGCACGAGGTCGAGCTCGTCCTCGGAGAGGTCCGCGAGCGCCGCGCGAATCATCGCGATGGCCTCGCTGTAGGTGCAGGGCTGCCGACTCAGGTCGGTGCCGAAGAAGCATCGCTCCGGTCCGAAGGCCTCGACGACCCGGCGAGCCGGGTCGTACATGTCTGCGAAGGGTGCGCCTTGTCGCGAGAACAGCGGCAGGCTCGAGAGCTTCACCGACACGTTGGGCAGGTCCGCCAGAGCGATGACGCGCTCGAGCTGCTCGTCGTTGGGCACGTCGACTTCCCGGTCCGGCGGCGCCATGGCGAGGTGGTCGATCGCGATCGAGACGCCCGGATGGGCCCGGGCACCGGCAGCGATCACGTCCAGCTTGGACCCGGGCCCGAACGCCATGACGGGCAGACCCGCTTTCTCGACCTCGGTCCACAGTGTGTCCAGCTCGCCACTGTCCACCCACGTGGCGTACGGCTCCTGACGGCATGGAAGCCGCAGCCCCCACATGCCCTCGTCGCGCCATCCGGCGAGTCGGTCCCCGAGGCCCTCCAAGGAGTCGATGAGCCCCATGACGACGAACCGGTCCGGGTGCTCCCTGGCCGCGTCGATCGAGGCCTGGTTGCCCTCCGGGTCCCAGCTGGTCGGTACCAGGGCCGCACCGGCGACCCCGGCCTCACGCATCAGCGGGAGCATCACGCCTGCGTCGAACGGCCCTTCCCGGTGCGCAGTCATGCCGGGCAGCACGGTGCGCCAGGCGTGCAACTGCGAGTCGACGATCAATCCCACGAAAACCTCCGCTCAGAAGTGGACGCTGACCTCGCCGTCGTCCACCGACACCTCATAGCTGCGAATACTGATCTTCGGGAACGTCAGGCACCGCCCCGTCGGCCCTCCCGACCACATGCCCTTCGTTCACCGCGACGCAGCCTCACGCGACAGCGACAGCCGCCGGCACTGGGCGTCCATGTTGAACATCCGCAGCGCGTTCCCGCCGAAGATCTTGGCCTTGGCCTCGTCCGAGAACGGCATCTGGTGGATCTTGTTCGGGTGGTCGAAGTCGTGGTGCGGCCAGTCGGATGCGAACACCGTCTGGTCCTCGCCGTCGTAGAGATTCATCAGTCGGACCATGTCCACCAGGGACTGCGGCTCCTCGATGGGCTGGGTCGCGTAGAAGAAGTTCCGGATGTACTCGCTCGGCGGCTTGGTCAGGGACGACAGCTCGTCCCGACCCTGACGGTAGGCCCGGTCCATCCGCATCATCACGAACGGCACCCAACCGACGCCGGCCTCCGTGAAGCAGATGCGAAGGTTGGGAAAGCGCTCCTGGACCCCGGTGCTCACGATGTGCACGGTGTTGGCCATCATCGAGAACGTATGCGAGGTCGTATGCCGCCCGAACCCACTGGTGAAGCCGTGGGTGTTGAACGGGTACGTCGGGTGCACGATGCCCACGCTGTGCAGCAGGACCGCGAAGTCCGCCGCTTCGGCCGCCCGGAAGATCGGGTCGTACTTGCGGTCGCCCCAGAGGGGGTCGACGGCAGCGCCGGGCAGGTAGACCCCCGCCACGCCCGGGTGCTTGGCGTACTTCTCGATCTGCGCGGCGGCGTCGTCCGGGGCCTGCGGTGACGCCACGATGCAGCCGACGAGACCCTCCTCGGGCCGGCACCACGTCTCGACGAGCCACGCGTTGTAGGCGCGGGCCAGCGCAGCGGCATACTCCTCGTCGGTGATCGTGGCCAGCTTCAGCATGCTGTCGGGGAACAGGATGCCGATGTCGACGTTGATCCGGCTGAGCTCCTCGCGCATCGCCTCGGGTGTCAGCACCACCCGCAGCGCCTCGTGGCTCGAGGGCCACACCGGCCCGAAGCTCGAGCCGCTCGCACCCGGCGAGAACGCCGGGACGTCGAGATACCCGATCTCCAGGTACTTCTGCGCGTTCGCGGCAATGGCCTCCAGGGACACCCGCCACGGCATGTCGATGTAGGGAATGAGGTCGTAAGGCATCTCGTGCACATGCACGTCACAGTCGACGACGACGAAGTCATCGAGAGTTGCTCGCTTGGCCATCACCAGGTCCTTTCCGCTGGGCACATTTCATGCTGCTGAGCTCAGGTCGCCGTCATCTCGGCGCCGGCGTCACGCCACGCCGGTGGCCCGGTCGCCGGCCGAGCTCCCGGCGAGGCGTCCGAGGACGGTCCCGTTGGAGAGGCCGGACCCGCCCGGGTAGTTGAAGTAGAAGAGTCCGCCGACCATCTCACCCGCCGCGAAGAGGCCGGGAATGCGTGCGCCTGCGTCGTTGAGGACGTGCGCCTCGTTGTCGATGCGCAGCCCGCCGAAGGTGAAGGTGATCCCGCACGTCACGGCATACGCCTCGAACGGCGGCTCGTCGATCGTCAGTGCCCAGTTGCTCTTGTTCGGGTGCAGTCCGACCGTGCCGTGCCCGTCGAGGATGTTCGGGTTGTACTCGCCGTCGTCCATGCGGACAGCGCCGTTGTACTCAGCGACGGTCTTGATGAAAGCCGTCTCGTCGATGCCGACCATCCGGGCCGCGAGCTCGGAGATGCTGTCGGCGCGCACCTTGGACACCTGACGGATGCGGTACTCGTCGCGCAGCCGGTCCAGGACCTTGGCATCGAAGACCTGCCAGGCCACCTGCCCCGGCTGGGCGAGGATCTCCCGGCCGTACTTCGCGTAGGTGTAGTTGCGGAAGTCGGCGCCCTCGTCGACGAACCGCTTGCCGTCTCGGTTCACGATGATCCCGAGGGGGTAGCTGTGCTTCTGGAAGGAGTCGCCGATCTGCAGGACGCCGTATTCCGGGGCGTTGTAGTCCCAGGCCACCGCGTGGCACCCCGACCAGTGGCCGGCAGGGCTGGCGCCCACCGCCAGGCCCATCTCGATCCCGTCGCCGGTGTCGTACCGGGTGCCGCGGACCTTGGCCAGGTCCCAGCCGGGGCCCAGGTAGCGCGCCCGCCAGGCGGCGTTCGACTGGAAGCCACCCGCGGCAAGCACCACCGAGGTGCACTCGATGTCCTCGACCCGTCGACGGCCGTCGGGGTCCTGACGCTCGACCCGAACCCCCACCACTCCGCTCGAGTCGACCATCAGCTCGCGGGCGCGTGCCCCGTACAACGTGGCGACGCCGTTGTCGCGACAGGCACGCTCGAGATACGACACGAGGCCGCGCCCGCCGCCGCTGACCTCGAGGGTGAGCCCGCCCCAGAAGGTGAACCGGTTGTCGACCTCGTAGGCCTGACGCCCGAAGATCGGCAGGAACCTCACGCCCTTGGACTTGAGCCACCGCACGGCGGGCTGGCTTCCCGTCACCAGGACCTCGGCGAGGTCGGGGTCGCATCGGTTCTCGGTCACGCGCGAGAGGTCGTCGTAGAACTGCGACTCCGGATACGACCCGAAGTCAGTCCGGGCCAGGGTCGCGTCGTCGATGTCCGAGACGATCTCCAGCAAGTCCTGCACCCCGTCGTAGGCGAAGCGCATCGCCCCGGCCGTGAAGCCGGTATTGCCACCTCGCTCATCGAACGGGGCCCGTTCGAGCAGGAGCACCCGCTCGGCCCGCTCCGCGGCGGCGAGCGCCGCACTCATCCCGGCGTTTCCGCCCCCCACAACGACGACGTCGTACCTCACGAGCACAATGGTATACGTTCGTATGCAATGGTGCAACGGTCGCAGGTCAGTCCCGTCGGATCACGGCATCGGACTCGTCGGGAGCCACGACACCAGCCGCTGCTCGCTCATCTCACGCACGGCGTAGCGCGGTCCCTCGGTCCCGTGACCGCTGTCCTTCACACCGGCATACGGCATGAGGTCGAGGCGACTGCTCGACGTCTCGTTGATGTGCACCGAGCCCATCCGCAGGGCCTGCGCGGCGAACATCGCCTCGTTGAGGCTCTCGGTGAAGACGCCCGCGGCAAGCCCGAACGGCGTGTCGTTGACCTCCTCGACCGCATCGCTCAGGGCGTCGAAACCGCGCAGCACGACCACCGGCCCGAAGATCTCCTCGCGCATCACGCGGGAGCCGCTCGGGACGTCGGCGACGACCGTGGGCTCGAGCACGTTCCCGGCGCGCCCGCCGCCGTAGGCGAGCCGTGCGCCGTCCGCCACCGCCTCCTCGACGATGCCGCAGACCCGGTCGGCCTCGGCCGGTGCGATCAGCGGGCCCACGAACGTGTCGTCGCTGCTGGGATCTCCCGCGACCTTGCCGCCGAGAGTCTTGGCGAGTCGCTCGGCCACGTCGTCGAGGACACGCTGCTCGACGTAGAGCCGCTGGATCGACGTGCAGACCTGGCCGGCCTTGCGGAAGCCCGCGTTGACACACAGCTCGACGGCCCGGCCAAGATCGGCGGAGGCCGTGATCAGCGTGCTGGACAGGCTCCCCAGCTCCAGCTGGGTGGGCCGAAGACCGACCGAGGACTGCAGGGTCCGGCCGACCTCCGTGCTCCCGGTGAACGCGTAGTAGGCCAGTCGCTCGTCGCGCGCGAGCCAGGTCCCCACTGTGGAGCCGCCGCCGTAGACGACCGAGACCAGGCCTGCCGGCAACCCGACCTCGAGGAGGAGCCGGACCAGTGCGTCGGCGCTCTGGGGCGTCTGGGTCGCAGGCTTGAGCAGGACGGCGTTGCCCGCCGCCAGCGCGGGACCGACCTTGTGCGTCACGGTGTTCAGCGGGGAGTTGAACGGCGTGATCGCGCACACGACGCCCCGCGGGTGGTACGTCGTGAAAGCGACCCGGTTCTCCTGGCCACGCACGCCGCTGACGGGGACGACCTCGCCGACCAGTCGTCTGGCCTCCTCCGCGCACAGCTGCAGGGTGTCGGCGGCCCGAGACACCTCCCGGCGAGCATCGGTGATCGTAAAACCCGTGTCCGCGACGACCAGCCGGGCGAACGCCTCAGACCGCTCGCGCAGTGTTACGGAGGCCGCAGTGAGCACCTCGGACCGGTCGGCGACCGGCCATACCGTCGTCGCCTGGGCGCGCACCAACGAGCCGACAGCCGCCTCGACCTGGTCCGACGACACCTGGGACACCTCGGCGGCCGGCGCGCCGGTGAACTTGTCGTCGATCGTGACCGTCGTTCCCTGGCCGACTCGGAACTCCCCGTCGAGGAAGGGGTCGATCCGGACAATGCCTGCGTCAGTCATCGTGTGCCTCCGTGCCAAGCGGGATCATGCTGAGGTGCTCGAGGTCGGCAAGCCCGGTGAGCGCCTCGTGCAGCTGTGCCGCCGCCTCCACGCCGACCACTGGGACGACCATGCCGTCGAACTTGGTCCGACGCTCCGCGGCCGAGAGCGGGCTGTCAGGGTCGCCCCGGCGCGTCGAGCGCTCGGCCTGCCAGGTCCTGCCGTCGTCGTCGACGACGACGAGGCGGGCCTGCCGACGGCCGGGGAACGTGGCATTCATCCGGTCGTCCGCGGTAAGCAGGGTGGACTCCGCGAACCGCCGCAGCGCGGGGTCGCTCAAGTGGCTCGCGTCGAAAGCGTCCATGCCGACCGCGCCCAGGGTCAGCGCCGCACCCACGCAGTAGCCGATGCTGAACTTGGCCTCCCCGGCGGTCTCGGCGGAGGTCCCGCCCGCGACGTCGATCGCGACCTGGTACGTGCCCACCTCGACCGACCGGACGCGTCGGGGATCCAGTCCCTCGGCGCGCAGGTCCAGCGCGGCGTCGACCGCGGCGAACGTATGTCCGCAGCACGCGTGCGGCTTGACGGTCACCTGCGAGACAGCCGGCGGCCGGTCGGTGAGGTCCACGACCGCGGACCAGTCCGGGGCGTCGGACATCGCGACGCCGAACCCGATGTCCCCGTCGAGCACCTCAGGTGTGCCTCGGTACCCCTCGGAGGCGAGGCTCGCGGCCAGCACCCCGGCCTCGGCGGCGTGTCCGGCGTGCAGGGGCTTGCTCATCGAGCCTGAGCGGAACGCCTGCTGAAGCCCGGCCGCCATGGACGTCGCCACGGCGAGGGCGTGCGCCAGCCGCTCCTCGTCCAGCCCGAGCAACAGTCCGGCAGCCGCAGCGGCCCCCATCGTGCCGACCGTTCCCGTCGTGTGCCAGTAGCGGTAGTGGGCCGGGTTCACCGTCTCGGCGATCCGGCATCCCACTTCGTAGCCACCGGCAACAGCTGCGAGCAGGTCGTCTCCGGTGGCGTCCAGCCCCTCGGCGACGGCGAAGGCTGCCGCTACGGTCGGCGAACCCGGGTGGTACAGGCCCTCGCGGTAGATGTCGTCCATCTCCGCCTCGTGCGAGAACAGCCCGTTGAGCAGTGCGGCCGTGCGGACCGATGCGGGCCGCCCGTCGGGAACCAGCCTGGCTCGGCCGGGCTCGTCGAGGAACGGGGCCCGCGACGCGATCTGCGAGGCTTCCATGCGCCGGCCCGCGACGGTGGCGCCGAACCAGTCCACGACGGCGTCGCGGGCAGGAGCCCTTGCCTCCGGCGCCTCGGCAGCGACGCGGGCCAGGTGAGCGAGCCGCCTGGTGGCGGTCTGGGTCGACGACACGAGTCCTCCGTGGATCAGAACTGCGAGGTGTACTGAGCCGGGTCGATGCGAGCCTCGACCACCAGGGGGCGGTCCAGGGAGCCGACGTCGGCGAGGACCCGGTCGAGCTGCTCGACCGTCTCGACTCGAACGCCGTGGCAGTCGTAGGCCTCGGCGACCTTGGCCACCGCGGTGTCCGGCACGCGGGTGCCGACGCTCGGATATCCGAGGGCCGTCTGCTTGATCTCGATGCGGTTCAGGCTCTGGTCGGCCAGCACCACCACGACGATGCCGAGACCGCGGTCCGCCGCAAGACGCAGCTCGGACGCCGACATGGCGAACCCGCCGTCCCCGATCATGGACACCACCGGGGACTCCGGCCGGCTCATCTTCGCCGCCACCGCGGCCGGGAGGCCGAAACCCATCGAGGACAGGCCGTTGGTCATGAGGACGCGTCGCGGTTGTGTCGCCCGCCAGCCTTGTCCCACGAGGAGCTTGTGCGAGCCGACGTCGGTGGAGACCACGGCGTCCGCGGCAGTGCTCTGCTGGACTGAGTCGATGACGTCCGTCGGGTTGAGGGCACCGGACACGCGACCCGCGTAGTAGGCGTCGGTGAGTCCGGCACGGTATGCCGCGAGCTCGGCCGGGGTCCAGCGCGCCTCGCCATGAAAGGAGTCGGCGAGCCAGCCGACGACGGCTGCGACGTCCCCGACCACCTCATGCGCGCTGACGTAGATCTGGTCGGTGTTCTCCACAGCGTCGATGTGCAGCACTGGCGCGGTCACTCGCCACGGCTTGATCAGCTCGACCGCGTCGAAGCCTGCGGCCACGACGAGGTCCGACTCGGCCACGAGCTGCCACACCGTCGCGTTGCAGGCCATGTCGAGGATGCCGGCGAACCACTCGGAGTCCTCCGGGACCACACCCTTGGCCATCGGGCTCACGACCACGGGCATGCCGACCACGTCGGCCAGGCGCAGCAGCTCGGTCGTCGCGCCGCTTCGGACGGCCCCGATGCCGGCGAGCAGCAGCGGGCGGCGGGCGGCATGCAGTGCCGCGACCGGGTCGGAGTCACGCGTCGAGGAGACCACCCGAGGGATCGGGCGGGAGGGGCGCATGGGCGGAGGCGTCGGGTCGAAATCATCGACCTCGGTGGTGAACACGTCGCTCGCGACACTGAGGTGCACCGCCCCGGGACGCTCGGCCACGGCGGTGCGCAGGGCCTTGCGCATGGTCACCTCGACGGCCTTGGCCTCGACGCGACCGGCCCACTTCGTCACGGCGCCGAACATCCGCTCGTGGTCGACGACCTGGTGGGTGAAGGTCGCCTGTCGACTGGTCTCGATCTGGCCCGAGAAGGCGAGGACGGGGACGCGGTCGAGGTTGGCCGCCGCGACTCCGTTGACCAGAGCCGTCGAGCCCGGGCCCAGCGTCGACAGACACACGCCGAGATCGCCTGTCAGCATGGCCTGCGCCTCGGCCATGAAAGCGGCGTTGGCCTCTCTGGTCGCCGAGATGACGTCGAGCCCGGCCTCACGGCAGCGCTCGACGAACTCGATCGTCGGGTCCCCCGGATACCCGAAGACGGTCTTCACCCCGACCTTCGCCAGCATGGTCGCCAGCGCGCCAGCCACGTTCGTCACAACCCGACCCTTCGTCGCGCCAACGGAACACCGAGGAGCGTATCGCGGCATACAAAGGTATGCAATGGGCCTCGATCAGTCAGACCCCGGCTCGAAGGAGAGCTCCCTGGCCAGCTTCAGCAACGCGGAATGGTCGAGCTGTCCGTCGCCGCGCGCGACGAGGGCGGCGACGAGCTGGGCCACCGCAGCCCCGAGCGGGATCACCACACCCGCCTCGCGTGCGGCCTGCGTGACGATGCCGAGATCCTTGTGGTGCAGAGCCAACCGAAAGCCCGGCCTGAAGTCGCCGGCCAACATCGCTGGGGACTTGCGGGTCAGCACGGTGCTACCGGCAAGCCCACCGCCGAGCACCCTGACCGCCGCCTCGCGGTCGACGCCCGATGCCTCGAGGAAGACCAACGCTTCGGCCAGGAGCTGGAGATGACCAGCCACTATCAGCTGGTTGGCGGCCTTGACGGTCTGGCCCGCGCCGTGCGGGCCGACGTGCACGATCGTGGAGCCCAATGCCGCGAACACCGGCGCAGCCGCCTGGACGTCGGCCTCGGCGCCTCCCACCATGATCGACAGGTTGCCCTCCACGGCTCCGGCCTCTCCTCCGCTGACGGGTGCGTCCAGCGTCAGGACACCGACCGCGGCGCCGGCCGCCGCAATCTCCCGCGACACGTCGGGGCGGATCGTGCTCATGTCGATGAGTAGTTGGCCTGGGCGGGAGTGGGCCAGCACTCCGTCGCTGCCGAGGACCACCTCGCGGACGTCCGGCGAGTCGGGCAGCATCGTGATGACGACATCGGACCCCTTGACCGCGTCTCCGATCCCGGTCCCGCCCCGACCGCCCCGGGCGATGAGGGCGTCCACCTTGGCGCGGCTTCGGTTGAAGCCGACAACGTCGAAGCCCGCCGCAACCAGGTTGGAGGCCATCGGCCCGCCCATGATGCCCAGCCCGATGAAGCCGATGGTCGTCATGCGTCGCTCTCCGTCCGAGTGGACGCTCCGGCGTTCGAGCCGCGCTCTGCGGGCGGCAACCAGGCGAAGGGGTCCTGGCGTGGCGTCGGGAGGTACTCGAGGCCGACGCAGCCCTCGTAGCCACCACGCTCCAGGTCGACGATCCACTCTCGTAGCGGCAAGTGGCCGGTGCCCGGGGCCCCACGACCGGGTGAGTCCGCGATCTGGACGTGGGCGATGAGGTCGCGGTGGTCGTCGATGGCCCGAGCGACATCCTCGCCGTTGACGGCCAGGTGGTAGAGATCGGCCAGCAGGCCGATGTTCTCGACCCCGCCGGCCTTGAGGCGGTCCAGAACGCCGCGCGCATCGGCGGCCTTGGTCAGCGGATAGCGCTCGGCACCGCTGAGCGGCTCGACGAGGACCGTCGAACCGAGGCGGGCTACAGCTCGCGCCGCCAGGGTGAGGTTCTCCTGCGCCAGCTCGTCCTGCTCACCCGGTGCGATGCCTTCGAGCCGGTTGCCGTACAGGGCATTGAACACTCGGATGTCCAGCTGTTTGCCGAGCTCGACCGACAGCTCGACATTCTCCCGGAACTCCTGCTCCCTTCCGGGCCACGATACGACGCCCCGGTCGCCACCAGGCATGTCGCCGGCGAAGAAGTTCAGACCGACCAGCTGCACGTCGGCCTCCAACACGGCATCGACGAAGGCGTCCACGTCGGCGGAGGCGGGCACCGCCACAGGGAACGGCCACCAGAACTCGATGCCGTCGAACCCGGCGGCCCGCGCCGCTGCCGGACGATCCAGCACAGGCAGATCGGTGAAGAGGATCGAACAGTTGACGAGATAGCGAGCTGTCATGCCCCGCCCTTTCGGAGATGAGATCCGACGCGAGCTTTGCGCCCGCTCGGTCGTGGCGCGTGGGTCACTCCGACGCAGATCCGAGTCCCATGCGAGCGAACCGGTCGTCCGATCGCGGCGCACAGGACAGGGTTCCTGACGCTGTATACGATCGCATACCATGATGCTAGGCGCACCAGCATGCCCTCGGCAACACGCACGCTGCCCCGCGGGATGACCGGCCTACAGCAACCGAGGGCCACAGAAGCCACAGAACAGGAGCGTGACCATGGAGCAGCTGTCCGCCGACGAGGTGCTCACGACGACCCGAGCGGTCCGGCGCCGCCTGGACCTGACCAGGGCGGTCCCCCAGACACTCGTCGAGGAGTGCGTCGAGGTCGCCATGCAGGCGCCCAGCGGCTCGAGCCGGCAGGACTACGGCTTCGTGTGTGTCTCGGACCCGGCCGTGCGCAAGTGCCTGGCCGACCTCTACAAGCGCAGCCTGGTCAACGCCGTCAAGACCCTGGTCGACTACGAGCCGGATGACATCCGTCGGCCGGCCCAGGACAGGCTCCAGTCAGCCGGCGAGTATCTGCGCGACCACCTCGCCGAGGTCCCCTGGCTCGTTGTCGCGACCATCCGGCGCAAGCGCACCGCGAACGCCGACAGCCGCGAGCTGGCGAGTCTGTACGGGTCGGTGATGCCCGCGTTCTGGAGCTTCATGCTTGCCGCGCAGGCCCGGGGGCTGGGCACCTGTTTCACCACGCGGCACCTCACCTACGAGCGGGAGACCGCCGAGCTGCTGGGGATACCGTTCGAGGACGTGACCCAGGTTGGTATGACGCCGGTCGCCTACTTCACCGGTTCCGGCTTCAAGCCCGCGTCCCGCATCCCGGTCGAGGAGATCTTCCACCACGACCGCTGGTGACCCCGACGGACGCCGGGGTGGCGCCACGCACGAACGTGGCCGTCGACTCACCCTCGCGAGTCGACGACCACGTCGTCGGGGACGACGGCACTCCTTCAGAAGTGGACGCTGACCTCGCCGTCGTCCACCGACACCTCATAGCTGCGAATACTGATCTCCGGGAACGTCAGACACCGCCCCGTCGGCACGTGGTACTCGATCCCATGCCACGGACACGCGATGATCTCCTTGTCGAACGCCCACTCGATCGCCCAGTCGTTCTCCACCCGCGACTGCGTCGTCCCCGTCACCTTCTTGACCTCACACAACGGCCCTGTCTGATGCGGACACAGGTTCGGCAACGCATGCAACGTGCCCTTGACGTTGAACACCCCGATCCGGCGACGACCCACCGTCACGACCCGGTGACTGCCCTCGGGGAACTCCTCCAGCCTCCCGACCACATGCCCCTCGTTCACCGCGACGCAGCCTCACGTGACAGCGACAGCCGGTGCCCGCGCTCGTCGATGTTGAACAGCCGCAGCGCGTTCCCGCCGACGATCTTGGCCTTGGCCTCGTCCGAGAACGGCAGAGCGAGGATCTGCTCGGCGGAGTCATAGCCGTCCTGCGGCCACCCAGAAGCGAAGACCATCGCGTTCTCGCCCTCGAACAGGTCGACCATCGTGACGAAGTCATCGGGGTTGGGTGCATCTTCGAGCGGGAAGGACCCGTAGAAGTAGCCCTTGAGATACTGGCTCGGTCGCTCGGCCAGGAAAGGCACCTCTCGGCGCTTCTCGAGGTAGACCTTGTCCAGGCGCAGGCTCAGGAACGGCATCCAGGTGACCCCGGCCCCCAGGACGCCCACCCGCAGGTCGGGGAAGCGCGCCGGCACCCCGGTGGTGATCATGTCGATGAGATTGACCATCATCGAGAACGGGTCGGACGTGGTGAACCTGGCAAGGCTCGTGTCGAACCCGTGGGTGTTGAACGGGAACACCGGGTGCATGACCTCGACGCTGTTCAGCAGCACCGGCAGGCCGGCCGACTCGGCGGCCCGCAGGATCGGGTCGTACTTGCGGTGGCCCCAGAGCGGGTCGACAGCGGCGCCGGGCAGGTAGACCCCCACCACGCCCGGGTGACTCGCATACTTCTCGATCTGGGCCGCCGAGTCCGCCGGAGCGTGCGCGGAGGCGACCACGCACCCGAGCAGGCCCTGCTCCGGGCGCAGCCAGGTCTCCGTGAGCCACGCGTTGTACGCCCTCGCCACGGCCGAAGCGAACTCGGCATGGGCGACCATCGACAGCTTCTGCAGACTGGTCGGGCACAGGACCGCGAGGTCGACGCCGCGCTCCGTGACGCTCGCTTTGAGCTCCTCTGGGGTCGCCGTGGTCGCCTCGCCGGGCAGACCTGGCGGCCACAGCTCGGCGCCGATTCCCGCTGTCTTGGCGTTGTCCGCAATGGACTGGAGTGCCGGCCGCCAGGCCTCGTCGCAGTACGGCAGGAGATCCAGCGGACCTTCCTGCACGTGAACGCTGGCGTCCACGATCAGATGCTCGCCGAGGCGTGCATGGTTGGCATCCATTCCTTCTCCTAGAGTTCCGCGGTGGGCAGGGTCGTTTCGGCCTCGATCGGTTCGCGCGCGGAGGCGCCTGTCGACGGCCGGGTCAGGTGTCGGTGGGGGTCAGCCCGATCCGATGGCCGGTGGCATCGAGGTTGAGCAGACGCAGAGCGTTCTCCCCGAAGATCTTTCGCTTCACATCGTCAGAGAACGGTGCCTGGAAGATCTTGTTCGGGTGGTCGAAGTCGTGGTGCGGCCAGTCCGAGGCGAAGATCGTCTGGGTCTGTCCTTCGTAGAGGTCGACGAGAGTGACCAGGTCGCGGAGGTTCTGGGGCTCCTCGACGGGCTGCGTGGCGTAGTAGAAGGAGGTCATGTACTCGCTGGGCGGCTTGGTCAGGAACGGAACCTCGTGCCGGCGCTCCCGGTACATCCGGTCCATGCGCATCATGAGGAACGGCACCCAGGCGACGCCGGCCTCGGTGAAGGCGATCCTCAGCTTCGGAAAGCGTTCGGGGACACCGGTGCTGATCATGTCGACGAGGTTGGCCATCATCGAGAACGTGTGCGAGGTCGTATGCCGCGCGAACCCGCTCGTGAACCCGTTGGTGTTGAACGGGTATGCCGGGTGCACGATGCCGACACTGTGCAGCAGCACCGCGAAGTCGGCCTCCTCGCAGGCCTCGTAGATCGGGTCGTACTTGTGGTTGCCCCACAGCGGATCGACCGCGGCGCTGGGCAGGTAGACGCCGACGATTCCAGGGTGCTTGGCGTACTTCCTGATCTCGGCGGCAGTGTCCTCCGGGGCATGCGGGCAGGCGCACAGGACCCCGAGCAGGCCCTGGTCGGGGAAGCACCAGGTGTCGGCCAGCCAGGCGTTGTAGGCGCGGCTCAGCGCGGCGGCATACTCATCGTCGGTCAGGGTCGGGAGCTTGAGCAGGTTGTTGGGAAACAGGATCCCGATGTCCACGTTGATGTGGCTGAGCTCCTCGCGCATCGCCTCGGGTGTGCGCACGATCCGGTCGGACTCGTGACTGGTCGGCCAGATCGGCCCGAAGCTGAAGCCACTTGCGCCCGGCGCGAAGGCCGGGATGAAGTTGCCGGATCGGTCCTTGACCTGTTCGAGCGCGACGCGCCAGGGCATGTCGATGTAGTCGATCAGGTCCTTCGGGAGCTCGTAGACGTGCACGTCGGTGTCGACGACCAGGACGTCCTCGAGCTTGGCTCTGCTTCCCGCGCTGCGCTCCCGCGTCTGCACCGACATCTGCCCTGCGCCTCCTGAGGCTCCTGAGTGACCTGTGGCTCAATGCTGTGGCACCCATGCTACCGACTTGGCATGCAGTTGTATACCACTGTTCAGAACAGTGTGACCGACTTACTCGTCGTGCTCGATCTGGGCACGCAGACGGATGTTGAAGGTGTGCGCCATGCTCGTCGCCCACTCCCGGGCATCGAAGCCGGGCGCCTTCTCGAAGCGGGCAAGCCAGTCGTCCGCGCGACCTTCGACGACGACGTACCAGGCGTCGTCCGCCTCATGGGCCGAGAGCGGATACTGCAGCGGCAGCTCCGCATCGGGACCGAGCGTGCGGGGCGGCGGCAGGCGCTTGCTCATCTCCCGAGTCTCCACGGTCGGCCACGCAGCCTTCGCGCGCTGCTGCTGCTCATCGCCGCATACCTCCCGACCAGCATCATCGCACCGGCGCGAACTTCTGGAAGGTGTGACAGTTCTCGGCGTCGCGACCACGACGGCTCCGCGACGTGTGGCTGACCTCTGCGATGTAGAGGTTGTGCGCAGAGTCGATACACAGACCGTGCGGTGCGACCAGGTTGCCCGGTGCGCACGGGTCGTCCCCGACATTGCCCCACCGGTCAAGCAGCGTCCCGTGGTCGTCCAGGATGCTGACCCGTGGCGTCAGGTCGACCTCCATGAGTCCGCGGGCGATCGACTCGTCCCCCTTCCAGAGGCCCGACTCCAGGACGTAGACGAGCCCGTCACGAGCCACGGTGGTGGCGGTCGGACGCTGCAGACCGGCCCACGCCTCGATGAAGGCGCCGTCAGGATCGAAGACCTGCAGGCGGTCGTTCTCGCGGTCGGAGACGAGCACGCGACCGTCGGACAGCACGCTCACGCAGTGCGGCAGGTTGAACTGACCCGGCCCGGTGCCGGGCTCACCCCATGAGCGCACCAGCTCGCCGTCGCTGGTGAACTGGTGGACCCGTGCGTTGCCGTACCCGTCGGAGACGTAGAGGTCGCCCGAGGGCGCCATGGCGACCTTGGTCGGCCGGTTGAAGGGGCCGGCGCCACGTTCGATGCTCTGGATCCGGTGGTAGAGGCTGGGGTTGGAGCTGTCGACGCCGGTCTCCGAGGCGACACCGGTGCCGATCACTCCCATCTGCTCACCCTCAGGCGTGAACCGGCGCACCAGGTGGCTCCCCTCGTCGACGACGTACGCGACCCCGTCCGGCCCCAAGGTGATCGCGTGCGGCCGGCTGCTGAGGACGTCGCTGCCCCACGTGCGCAGGAAGCGGCCGTCGGCGTCATAGACGATCACGGCGGGATCCTTGCGGGCGAGCACATAGACGTTGTCCTGAACGTCGACCGCGACGTCGGCGACGTCGAGATGGACGAGGCCCTCGGGCAGCTGCTCCCATCCGTCGACGACCTCGAACGGACGGGCCTGGCTGGACGATGTCATCCGGGACTCCCTTGCAGACAGCGTGATCGATGGATCAGAAGCGGACGGTGTTCATCTCTCCGCCGTCGACGAGGATCGTCTCTCCCGTCAGGGCGCCGGTGAGCTTCGAGCTGAGGAAGACGACGACGCTCGCCACGTCGTCCGGCTCGATACGTCGACCGATGACGAGCTCGGCGCGAGCGCGGCGGTCCATCTCGTCGTAGGAGACCCCCTCGCGGTCCGCTCGCCTCGCGAGGTCCTCCGAGCGACTCTCCGCACGGCTCTTGCCGTCCATGCGGGTGTGGCCCTCGGTCCATACGATCCCGGGCTCGACGAGGTTCACCGTGATGCCGTCGTGCCCGAGAAGCCAGGAGAGCCTCTTGGTCAGGTTGATCAGACCGGGCTGCGTGGCACCCTTGGCCCAGCCCGCCGAGTGGACCTTTCGCGCTGAGCTGCCACCGATGTTGATGATCCGCCCCCAGCCGTTCTGCTGCATGATCGGCGCGACGAGGCGGATGAGCCGGATGGGGGCGAACAGCTTCATGTTCATCTTCTCCTGCCAGTCCTCGTCCTGGAGCTCGAAGAACCCGACATCTCGGGTGATGAGGTCGGCATTGTTGATCGCGATGTCGATCGTGCCGAAACGCTCGAGCGTCTCCGCGACGAACCGCTCGATGTCCTTCGGCACCAGGACGTCGGCGACGACCGGCAGCACCGGTGTCCCGGTCTCGGACTCGATCTGCTCGGCGGTCTCATGGACGATGTCCTTGGTGCGGCCACAGATGGCTACCCGGACGCCCTCCTTGGCCAGCCCGTGGGCGATTGCTCTGCCAATTCCCTGGCTGCCGCCAGTCACGAGGGCAACCTTGCCCTCAATGCCAAGATCCATTGCGGTCCTTCCCGCTGGTCAGAACGTGGTTTGCGCTCGGCCGAGACGGCCGGCCAGGCCACCGCCCTCAGCGCGGCATACTAACGAATCCAACTGTATACCGTACCGGCCGGTATGCCGCTCAGGCAGGCTACGCTCGCCGCTCCAGCTTGACGAGCCGCCCGCCGATCAGCCACTCGCTGACGTAGAGGTTCCCCTGCGCGTCGGCCGTCAGACCGTGCGGGCTGTTGAAGTACCCCGGGCGCAGGCCACGTGGGCGATGTGGACGATGATCGTGGTCCAGCTGGTTGGGAAAGCCGGGTCGGACGGCCGCCTCGTCGTCACTGCCGAGGTGGCCGAGGAGCTGGTCGTCGGGTCCGAGCACCGCAAGCCGCGACTCGAGATCAGCGACCACGAGGAACTGGTCCACGGCCGTGAAGGCGCTCGGACGCCTGAAGAGCGACGCGTTGCCGACCACACGCTTGAAGACACCCTCCAGGTCGAACACCTGGAGCCGCCCGTTCCTGCGGTCCGAGACGTAGAGCTCGGGCTCGCCCCGGCGGTGGTCCACCCACACGGCGTGCGGGCAGTCGAAGCGCCCCGCCCCCTCGGTGCCCGACAGCGACATGACGTAGGTTCCGTCGCTGCGGAAACGATGGACGTAGCTCTGGCCGTAACCGTCGGCGACCCAGACGTCTCCAGTCCCACCGCTCCCGTCGTCCACCGCCACCCCGGTGGGCTTGAACCTGTTCGTGCGGTACGCCTCGATGTCCGGGGCGGGGATGGACAGGAGCACGTCCCCGGTGAGGGACATCTTCACGGCAGCTGGCGTAGCGGCGCCGTCCTGGTTGGGGTACTCGCCTTCGGCGTCCCGCTCGCGACGCGCGCCGTTGTCGGCGATCCAGAGCACCTCCTGACCATCGCTTCCGGCGACGAGAAGCCCGTGGCCCTGCGTCACTCCGGTGTCGAAGCTCGCCCGCACCGAGCCGTCCGGCGCGAGGAGGACGGCCTCCGCCTGGTCGTGACTCACGACGACGACGTCCCCGGACCGTGTCGCGGCGATGCCCGAGTGGATCCACGCCGACGACTCGTGCTGCGAGCGCGAGGCGAGCCAGTCATTCCATGGCTCGGTCCAGGCGTACTGCGGCCCGTGCTCGAGGCCGAGCACGGGCCCCGCCGGGGAGGCGGTCATGCGGCGCGCTTCGCGAGCTCGCCGTGCGGGTCCAAGACGTACTTGCGGGAGGCTCCCTGGTCGAAGTTGCGGTAGCCCTCGGGCGCCTGGTCCAGACTGATGGGCGTGGCGTTGACCGCCTTGGCGATGTGGACGCGGTCATGCAGGATCGCCATCGCCAGCTGGCGGTGGTACTTCATGACGGGGCACTGCCCGGTCGTGAAGCTGAGGCTCTTGGCCCACCCGAGACCGAGCCGAAGCTTGAGCGCGCCGATCTGGGCATCCGAGTCGATGCCACCTGGATCCTCCGTGACGTAGAGGCCTGGGATGCCAAGGCTGGCACCCGCGCGGGTGATGCCCATCAGGGAGTTGAGCACCGTCGCGGGGGCCTCCGTTGCGGCCTCGGCACCGTGGCCTCGAGCCTCGAACCCGACGCAGTCGACGGCAGCGTCGACCTCGGGAACACCGAGCAGCTCCTCGAGCTTTCCAGCCAGGTCCTCGCTGCGCAGGTCGACCGTCTCGCAGCCGAACGACCGTGCCTGCTCGAGCCGTTCGGGGACCAGGTCACCGACCACCACGACGGCGGCCCCCAACAGCTGGGCGGACGCCGCGCACGCTAGCCCGACGGGCCCGGCGCCGGCAACGTACACCGTGCTCCCGACCTCGACTCCCGCTGTGACGGCGCCGTGGAACCCGGTCGGGAAGATGTCCGAGAGCATCGTGAGGTCCAGCAGCTTGTCGAGCGCCTGGTCGCGGTCGGGGAAGCGCAACAGGTTCCAGTCGGCGTACGGGACCATGACGTACTCCGCCTGGCCGCCGACCCAGCCGCCCATGTCGACATAGCCGTATGCCGCTCCGGGCCGTGCCGGGTTGACGTTGAGGCAGACTCCGGTGAGCCGCGCCTTGCAGTTGCGGCACCGGCCGCATGCGATGTTGAACGGCACCGACACGATGTCGCCGACCTTGACGAACTCGACATCGGACCCGGTCTCCACGACCTCGCCGGTGATCTCATGTCCAAGGACGAGCCCGGGCGGGGCGGTGGTGCGACCTCGGACCATGTGCTGGTCGCTCCCGCAGATGTTGGTCGCCAGCACCCTGAGGATGACGCCATGCTCGCACTTGCGTCCGATGTTGGCCGGGTTGACCCCGGGACCGTCCCGAAGCTCCAGTGCTGGGTACTCGGTCGACTGCACCTCAACCTGGTGTGGACCCAGGTAGACGACACCGCGATTTCCGCTCACCGATCTCTCTCCTCTGCCGCGCCCGGGCTGGGCTATACATTTGTGCACAAGAGTATACGACGATGCACCGCGACAGTCGAGACCTCATCGAGCATGCGGAAGGCGCGGGGTTCCGCGCTCCAGGTGGGGGCCGGGGCACGACCCTTCCGAGCGGCGGGCGCAAACCCAGATGAAGGCTGCCGGACTAGCTGCCCGGGGAGTCCGCAAGCGTGCGGGGGAACTGGCTCTCGAGGCTCAGAACGACTCGATGAAGCTGCCCGAGGTCATCTCCTCAAAGATGGTCAGGCGGATGTCGCGGGCCTCGGCGAAGTGCCTGGTGGCAATCTCCTCGGCCAAGTTGCCGTCTCGCGCCTCGATGGCGTCCACGAGCTCCCGGTGCTCGCCCCGGGCCTCGGCCCATCGCCCGGCGACGGCGAGCGTCGTCTCGGGGTAGCGGGCCAGATGAAGGTTGAGGCGCTCCAGGACGTCGATGAGGGACTCGTTGTGGGTCGCTCGCCAGATCGAGGCGTGGAAGCCGAGGTTTGCCTCGACGAGGCCCTGGGAATCGGACGTGACCTTGTCGCCCTGCTCCAGCCACTTGCGCATGGCTCGGAGGTCGTAGTCGGTGCGCCGGTCTGCGGCCGTCCGTCCGGCGAAGCCTTCGAGCACCAACCGCGTGTCGTAGATGTCGAGGATGTCCTCGGGGCTGCGCTCCTTGACCACCATGCCGCGCTCGGTGCGGGCGATGAGACCATCTTGCTGGAGCCGGCGCAGTGCTTCGCGGATCGGGGTGCGGCTCACGCCGGCCCACTCCGCGAGGTTGGCCTCCACGAGCTGCTGCCCCGGCTGCAGCTCACCCTTGAGGATGGCCGACCTGAGCATCTCGTAGGGCTGAACCGTCCCTCGTGCCTGGCTACCCAACGTTGCGGCCTTCGGCTTGGGCACGTTCCGCTCCCTGTCGCTAGCTAGGTCTTGTACTCACCAGTATGCACGAACCAGGGGGCGATGGTGGGGATCCGCGCACCGCGGCGCGGTCGAGGCTCGCAGAGTCGTCCCCTGTCCTCGCGTTGAAGCGACGGCGCCAAGGTGCGAAACTGGCACACCAGGGGATACCGATGCATGCATGTGCTGGTCCCCTGGTCCGATCAGACCGAGAGGGAGCAGACATGGCCGTGACACCGCGTCGGACATCCAGCGAGGATGAAGCGCCGGCCAGCCCTCCGCGCAGCGAGAAGCGCGTCGCTCCGTACGAGATGCTCAAGCAGGCGATTCTCAGCGGTGCGCTCGAGCCCGGCGAGCCGCTGGTCGAGACAGCGCTTGCCGCGTGGTGCGGCGTCAGCCGCACGCCGATCCGGGAGGCCCTGCGCCGGCTGCAGCAGGACGAGCTCATCGAGCGGAGCAGCCGCGGGTTCACGGTGCGGACGCGCAGCCCGGAAGAGATCCTGGACGTGTACTCCGTGCGCACGGTGCTCGAGGCGACGGCGGCGGGGATGGCCGCCGAGCGTCGTGATGAGCACGATCTCAGACTCCTGCACTGGGCGCTGGGCAAGGGGGCGCAGACCGCTGCCGACGGCGTCGACGAGCTCGTCGAGGCAAACCAGGCCTTCCACCACGCGGTCTGGCGCGCGAGTCACAACAAGCCGCTGGTGGACCTGCTCGAGCGGCTGCACCTGCACCTCGGTCGCTACCCCGGCACCACCTTGAAGGTGCCGGGACGCTGGGAGTCGGCTCGCGACCAGCACCAGGCCCTGGTCGATGCCATCGAGCGTCGTGACGCAGCGGCCGCACACGACATCGCCATGCGGCACTTCCAGGACGCGCGCGACATCCGCCTGTCGCTGTTCGCCGCCGAACAGCTGCGCTGAGACGGCACTCGGGCCCGGCCCGCGGCATACCCAGGTCGGCAGCCCCGGCCGTCGCCGGGCACAAGTCCGCCCATGGGATCGACCCCACCTCCCGCGCCTTGGTCGTATGCTGCGGTATACACTCGTGCGCTGACGCGCACCGCCTGACTGGCGGCCGAGCCTGAAGGAGGCCCCTTGACCACGTCCAGCGTGCGCGACCGAGCCGCCGAGCCATCCCCCGGAACCCACCCTGCCCACCCCCGCGCCGAAGGCGGCGCCACGGTGGAAACAGGCGTGACGAGGCGCCCGCCAGGAGCGACCGGATGGGCGGACACCGTCTGGGACGTCGTCGTGGTCGGTGGCGGCAACGCGGCCCTCGCGGCCGCCATGGCCGCAGACGACCTCGGCGCGCGGGTCCTGGTCCTGGAGCGGGCCCCGCAGCACATGCGCGGAGGTAACAGCCGGCATACGCGCAACATCCGCTGCGTGCACGAGCAGGACGAGTTCCATCCGGGGGCGTACAGCGAGCAGGAGCTGTGGCAGGACCTGTGCAACGTGGGGGAAGGCCCGAACGTCGAGGAGCTCGCGCGCTTCACGGTCCGGGACTCCGAGACCATCCCGTCCTGGATGTACCGGCACGGCGCGCGCTGGCAGCACCCCCTGTCCGGCACCCTGCAGCTGGGCCGGACCAACCGGTTCTTCCTCGGCGGCGGCAAGGCACTGCTCAACGCGTACTACCGCTACATCGCCACTCGTGCGAACATCACCGTTGCGTACGACGCCAAGGTCGAGGACTTCGAGTTCGACGGGGATGAGTGCCAGGCGGTGATCGTGTGCTTCGGCGGCGTCAGCCATCGCGTGCGCGGGCGCACGTTCGTCTGCGCCAGCGGAGGCTTCGAGGCCAACATCGACTGGTTGCGCCGCTACTGGGGCGATGCCGCCGACAACTACATCATCCGCGGGACCCCGTACAACGACGGCCACGCACTGGCGCAGCTGTACGCGGCGCAGGCTGCCTCCGTCGGCCACCGGCGCGGGTTCCACGCCATCGCGGTGGACGCCCGGGCCCCGCGGTTCGACGGAGGGATCGCGACCCGGCTGGACACGGTCCCCTTCGGCATCGTCCTGAACAGCCGGGGAGACCGGTTCTACGACGAGGGCGAGGATGCGTGGCCCAAGCGCTACGCGACCTGGGGCCGGCACATCGCCGAGCAGCCCGACCAGATCGCCTACTGCCTGTGGGACGCCAAGGTCAACCACCTGTTCCTGCGGCCGATGTACCCCACGGCGTCGGCGGAGACGTTGGGCGACCTCCTTCGCACGTTCGACCTCGACCAGCAGCGCGCCGTGGCGACGGTCGAGGCGTTCAACGACGCCGTGGTCCCGGGCGGGGCGTTCGACATCTCGCAGCTGGATGGCTGCCACACCGAGGGCCTGACACCTCAGAAGACGAACTGGGCACAGCCCATCGACACGCCGCCGTACTACGGGGTGGCCATGCGACCCGGCGTGACGTTCACGTACATGGGCGTCTCGATCGGGCCCGATGCGCGGGTCCTGCGGACCGACGGTTCGGCCTTTGCCAACCTGTATGCCGCCGGCGAGATCATGTCGGGCAACATCCTGAGCACGGGGTATCTGGCCGGCTTCGGGATGACGATCGGCAGCGTCTGGGGACGCCGAGCCGGTGCTCGAGCCGCCCAGCACGCGAGTGAGGGGCGGAGATGACCGTGCTGGACCAGCCCGGCCCTGGCGGCCGCACCTCCCTGCACCTCCTCGTCGAGGAGGCGACCCGTCAGCTCACCGTGTGCAACGCGTGTCGCTACTGCGAGGGGTTCTGTGCGGTCTTCCCTGCGCTCGGGCGCCGGACCGTGATCGAGCAGGGCGACGTCAGCCAGCTCGCGAACCTGTGCCATGACTGCCGGGCCTGCTACGACGCGTGCATGTACAGCTCGCCGCATGAGTTCGCCGTCGACCTGCCCAAGGCCCTGTCTGCCGTCCGGGTTCATGACTATCGCCGTTACATGTGGCCCGCCGCAGTGCCACGCCTGTTCTCCGGATGGACGGGCGTTTTCTCGGGCGTCGTTCTGGCAACCGCGCTCGTGACCCTCGCCGCACTGCTGTATGCCGGTCCGTCCGGACTGGTTGCGCCAGGGGCGGGGGCGCAGTCGCCCTATGCGCTGATCCCCTATCCGGTGCTCCTGCTGCTGATCCTCGTCCCCGCGCTCTACAGCACGGCGGTGGCGATCGTCGCCGGGCGACGGTTCTGGACCGATGTGGCCGGAGACGGCCGGGAGATGAGCGCAGGCCACGTCTCGCGCGCCGTCTGGTATGCCGCGACGTTGCGTTACCTGCGAGGCGGCGGGCAAGAGTGCTACTACCCACAGGACACCGAGCCGTCGTCGAAGCGACGCGTCCTGCACGGCTTCGTCGCCTACGGCTTCGGCCTGTGCCTCGTCTCCACGATGTCCGCGGCGATCCTTCAGGACTTCCTCCATTCGCCGCCTCCGTACCCGTGGCTGTCCGTCCCGGTGCTGACCGGGACCGTCGGTGGCGTCGCCATGGTGATCGGGTGCACCGCGCTGCTCGTGCTCAAGACCCGAGCATCGACTGTCACCAGCTACGCGCAGATGACCGTGAAGGACTACGGCCTCCTGGTCGCCCTGGAGTTTCTGGCACTGTCCGGGCTGGCGGTGCTGCTGCTGCGCACGACGCCGGCGTTCGGCATCGCGTTCCTCGTCCACTTCGCGGCTGTCGTGCTGACCTTCGCGGTGGCTCCCTACAGCAAGCTGTCCCACGTGATCTTCCGCTTCCTCGCGATCGTGCGGGACAACGTCGAGCGCTCGGGGGGTCGTGACCGGGAGCAAGACTGACGGTCCTACTGATGCGCCGGGGCTCCGCCGAGCAGCTGTGAGATCTCGGAGACGCTCTGGTTGCCTTCGACCGCGGTGCGCAGCCCGTCGAGCACATTGACTGCTGCGCCCCCGAACCGGCGGGCCAGCAGTCCGAGTGCCTTCTCGCTCGCCTGCTCCCGAGTCAAGGGGGTGGCAGCGTCGCCGAGCGGTGTCATCACTGACGCCTCGACGCTCTGGCCGTCCTCCCCTGTGATCTTCACGGTCACCGGACTCCCCTGCGGGTGGTCGAGCTGCAGGGCCGGGTCATGGACCACGACCGTGGCACGACTCAGACGCCGCACCTCCTCGTCAACGAGCGCACCTTCCTCGAGCCGGATCACGCCGGTCCGGCCCCTGCTCAGGGCCACGGCGCAGAGGAAGGGAATGCTGTAACGGCCGGCGAAGAGGTTCGGTGGGTCGACCGCGCTCAGCCGAGCAGCGGCCGGGCTTGCACAACGGATCTCGATGGCGCGGATGTCGCGCGTCGATGCCAGCTCGTCGGCCAGAGCCGCGGCTGCGTCGATCGCCGCCGCGGCGTGAGCGCAGACCGGGTACAGCTTGATGTAGCCGTCCAGGACCGCGGGGTGCGCGGATTCTGCGCGCGTGATCTGCGCCCAGTCGACGGTGGACTCCGGCTGACTGGTGCGCGGGACGAAGAAGTCCTCGAGGGTGCCGGGGACGGCGGTCCAGCCCATGCCTGTCATGGCGCCGGCGGAGACGGCGATGCCGGCGCCGAGGCCGATGACGAGGTGGTAGACATCGGCGCCCTGGCGTCCGAGCGCGAATGGGCCTGACACCGCGAGGCCGGCTGCGGCATCGATCGCACGAGCGATCGATGCCGGCTCCCCCCTACTGACGAGATGGGCGACACCCGCCGCCGCGCCGATGACACTCCAGCTGCCGTTGGGGTGGAGCTCCCCGCGCATGGTGCCGACGGCCAGCCCCGCGCGGGCGGCGGTCTCGTACCCGACGAGAATCGCGCTCATCAGCTCGTGGGTCGTCGCCCCCGTGTGCTCAGCCGCCGCGAGCGCCGCGGGCACCACGTGGATCGCCGGGTGACCACCCGGCATACGCAGCCCCTCACCCAGGAGCTGGGCGTTCCCGCAGCACGCGTTGGCGATCGCGGCCCCCACGGCGGCGGCGGTTCCGCCGGTCGCCAGGACGGTGCAGGGTCCATCAGGGCCGTGCCCGAACCACCCGGACTCGGCGAGCTCGAGCTGGCGGGGCTCCCGACCGCCTCCGACCAGGACGGCCATCGTGTCGATGAAGACCTCCGTCACGCGCTGCTGCACGGGTCCGGGCAGGTCAGCGAACTGGATGCCGCCCCACAGCTCAGCCAGCCGGGTTGCAGCCGTGGCCCGCGCCATTGCCGTCACCGGTCCCAGCGGTCGTAGTGGACGATCTCCTCGAGAGGGAGTCGGGCGGCCGGCTTGAAGGTGGTGCCCGTGTAGTGAGCGACGGGCGTCATGCCGACCTGCGTGACCTCGTCGTAGGGGATGCCGAGAATGTCGGCCGCCTCACGCTCGTAGGCCAGGTGGCGAGTGGTGAAGCACGTACCCAGGCCCCGGGCGCGCGCGGCGAGCATGAAGCTCCAGAAAGCTGGCAGCACGGAGCCGTAGAGACTGGCGAGCTCGCGACTGTCCGCGTCTGCCGATCGCTTGCGACGGATCGCCGCCACCACGATCCAAGGCACATGGCCCAGGATCTCCTTGAAGTACTGGCCGGTCGCCAACAGCCGTTCCTGCGCGGGACCGCGGATGTCCCCTGCCTCGTACTCGATCGGCACCTTGCCCGCGTTGTCGTAGGCGCGCCGGTAGACATCGGCGATGGCCGCTCTCTGGCCCGGATCCGAGACGCACACGAAGACGTAGTCCTGGCGGTTGGAGCCGCTCGGAGCCTGCATCGCGATTTCGAGGCATTCCTCCAGCAGATCACGAGGCACCGGTCTGCTGACGTCGAGACGACGTCGTACCGCCCTGGTGGTCCTCAGCACCTCGTCGGCAGATGGTTCACGTGACATGTCTGGCCCCTTTCATCGGGCAGTCCTTTCATCGACCCCGTTGGGGCGCTGTCGCGGTACTGGTACACAGGCGTACTCATAGATATACGTCGGTATCTTGCGAGGGCGGCGCCCCGTGGCTAGCGTAATGGCATGCATCTGTATACGAGCGTATGGTGTCAGCCTGATCTCGTCATGGAGCTCGGGCTTTCGGTCTTCGGGCCGATGCACGCGCGGGCGTCCAGCCCAGCGCTGAAGGGCTGCGTCCGATGAGGACGCGCAGCCTGACACGTGATCCCGGTGGCCGACGTCGACTCGCCGGCAGCCTGGCCGTGGTGAGCGCGACGCTCGCGCTCGCCGGATGTGGCGGCAACGAGGTGCCAGAGAGCACCGGTGGCACGGCGCAGGCCGGTGGCTGGGCGGCGATCGAAGCAGCCGCGAAAAAGGAGGGCGCGGTCGTCTACTACTCGACGGACTCCTCAACCCTCAACAACGCGGTGGTCAAGGCGTTCAACCAGAAGTATCCCGACATCAAGGTCCAGGTGCTCCAAGGCAGCGGCGACCTCGCCGCGAGGGTGTCGACGGAGCAGGAGTCCGGTATCCATGCACAGGATGTGCTGGCCAGCGGTTTCCAGGACCTGCAGTCGAACAAGGACTGGTTCCTCAAGCTCGATCCCTCGGTCATGCCGGTGCTGGCTTCCGAGAAGTGGCCTTCCGCTATGAAGTCCGACACCTGGGTGGCGAACAAGCAGCAGTTCCTGGTCGTGACCTGGAACACTGACAAGGTCAACGGCGACGATCTGAAGACCTGGTCCGACGTGCTCAAGCCCGAGTTCAAGGACCAGGTGGCGATGATCGACGTTCGCGGCTCGGACACGATGTTCTCGTGGGTCGACGCGGTCGCCTCCACGCTGGGCGACGACTTCGTCCGTAAGGTCGCCGCTCAGAACCCGCAGATGGTCAACGGCGGGACGCCGACCGCCCAAGAGGTCGCCAGCGGTGCACATTCCATCGGGTTTCCGCAGTCCGGCATGCTCATCACGGATCTGTCCAACAAGGGCGCCCCGATCGCGTTCAAGGTACTGACCGATCCTGTCGTGCAGTCGATCGGGTTCCTGAGCGTGTTCAAGAACGCGCCCCACCCCAACGCGGCTCTCGTCTTTGCCAACTTCCGCGAGTCACCCGAGGGGATGGCGGCGATGTGCTCGGCCGTGGGCCCGCCCGGACAGACGGGAGTGAAGGCTCCGTTCGACAGGCCCATCCCCCAGTGTCAGGCCGCCCCGGCGGGCAAGATCGTGCAGGGCAGGAAGCTCGTCGCAACCGATCCCGACTACGCCCGCCTTCTCGGCCTGCTCGGAATGAAGCCACAGTCCAACTGAGACAGCGCAGCACCAGCGATTGTTCCGGGGTCGGCAGCTGGGCCCAGGTCCACCCCGGGACGGTCGCGAGCCCGGCAAACGACGCGACGGGATGATGATGACGGAAACGACAGCTAGTGAGGAGGCCGCCCGCCCGACCGGACGGTGCGACGATCGCATCTCAGGACGGGACGGCGCGCACAGGTCGGGTCCCTCCCGTTAGCCGGCGACGGGCAAGCGGCTCGGCCGTTGCGTCGAACGGTCCGTTCCGGGCTCTTCGGCACCGCCGCTTCCTCACCTTCTGGAGCGGCGCCCTGGCCTCGAACACGGGCACCTGGCTGTCGAACCTCACCATCCCCTTCGTGCTGTTCGCGATCACCCGCAGCGCACTGTGGGTCGGGGCGGCGACGGCTCTCCAGTTCCTGCCGACCTTGGTTGCCGCACCGCTGGGAGGGGCGCTAGCCGACCGCTACGACCGCCGGCGGATCCTCATCGTGTCCCAGTCGGTCATGGCCTTGGCCGCCGTCGGCCTGTTCCTCGTGTGGGTCGCGGGGGTGCGCCACCCGCTGGCCATCCTTGCGTGCGTCGCCGTCAGCGGGACCGTGCAGGGGCTGAACATGCCGACCTGGCAGGCCTTCGTCAACGACCTCGTGCCGCGTGAGGACCTGGTCTCGGCCGTCACCTTGAACTCGCTCCAGTTCAACGCAGCTCGCGCGATCGGGCCGGCCCTGGCCGGTGTGGTTCTCGCTGGTCTCGGGCCGGGTTGGGCCTTCCTGCTCAATGCGATCACTTTTGCGTTCGTCATCGTGGCCCTCGTCGCGGTGGGGAAGGGTCCGGAGTCAGCGGGACTCGTCTCGTCGCCACGGGTGGGCGTGGTTCGTGGCTTCGCAGCCGCGGTCGCCTATGTCCGTGCTCAGCCCGGCCTGCAGGTGGCGATCGCCATCTCGCTGATCATCGGCCTCGTCGGCAACCCGATCTTCGGGTTCACCGTGGTCTTCGCCAGCGACGTCTACCAGGTCGGCGCGATCGCCCTCGGCATCATGAACGCCCTGCTCGGGGTTGGTTCTCTGATCGCGGCCCCCTTGGTCGCTGGTCGCCGTTTCAGCCGCGCCCTGCTGGCCGGAGTCGCCGTGCCGCTCTACGGGCTGATGGAGGTGGTGTTCGGCCTCGCTCGCCATGTCATGATCGGCAGTCTGGCTCTTCTTGTCGTGGGTTCGTGCTTCCTGGCGGGGTTCGCGGTCGCCAACACCGCAATGCAGACGATCGTGGCGGATCATCTACGCGCTCGCGTCCTCGCCGTCCGCATCATGCTCGTATCGACGAGCTTCGCGATCGGAGCCGTGGTCCAAGGCTGGATCGCGGACCGGGTCGGTCCACGAGCGACTGTCACTGGTGCCGGCCTGGTCATCCTGGTTTCCGGGCTTGCGTTGGCGGCCTGGAGCCGCGGTGAGCTGATCCGCCGAATCGACGACCCCCATGACGAAGCGCCCCCCGATTTCCGGGTGCCCTGACCCGTGCGTGGGTGTGCATCACTCGGCCGGGCCCGAGCGGGTTGCCAGGATTCGGCTCAATGTGGGCGGTGAGGTCTACCTCGCTCGTTCGCTGGGCACGAGAGAGGGCTGAGTCTGCCGACGAAGATCCCCCCGTTGAGCTCGAGGACCACTTCGCCCTCACGGCCACTCACCTCGAGGACGAGGCATGCCGGCGGTGTTCGAGCTCGTGGCTCGGGCTCGGAACCTGCGAGGTGAGATCGACGAAACCTGTTGCGCTATCGCCTTTAACGGCAGCGCAATCGGGCGTCTCTAGGGTCCGTGACGTCACACTCTTCCACCGATCAGGAGACGTTACTCCATGGACAACACAAGGCGCAGGCGCCGAACCGCCACCGTCGGGATCGCCGCCAGTGCGTTTCTCGCCGCTAGCGTGCTCGGCGTCGCCTCCACCGCCAGCGCGTCGGCCTCACCAGGCGACTCCGCGTTCGGACAGGCGCAGGGCAACGGCTGGGGCAACCTCGCGTTTCCCGACCCCACCACACTCACCCTCACCGAGACGCTGAAGGGGCTGGAGACCGGCAAGTTCACCTCGGTCGACCTGGTAAAGGCCTACCTCGCGCGCATCGAGAAGTTCGAGCCGTACTACAACGCCTTCACACAGATGAACCCCAACGCCCTGGAGGACGCCGCCGCATCCGACGCGCGCCGCAAGAAGGGAAAGGGGGACGTGGGCGCGCTCGACGGTGTGCCGATCGTCATCAAGGACTCGATGGACGTCAAGGGCATGGCAACGACCTCTGGATGGCCACTGACCTCGCCCATCACCGGCGGCATCTCGCTGGTCCCGGAGAAGGATGCACCGGTGGTCGGTCGGCTGCGTGACGCTGGCGCCGTCTTCCTCGGCAAAACCAATCTGCCGATTCTCGCGGGCAGTGGAAACAACGCCAACAACAGCGCCTACGGGCCGACGTACAACGCCCTGAACAAGGCGTGGGCGCCGGGCGGTTCCTCCAGCGGGTCGGCCATGTCGGTGGCGGGCGGCTTCTCCGTCACGGGCCTCGCAGAGGAGACGGGCGGTTCGATCCAGAACCCGGCTTCCGCCGAAAGCCTCTACGCCGTCAAGCCGACCTTCGGCCTGGTGCCCACGACGGGGAACTTTCCACTCGCC
The DNA here is from genome assembly GCF_054783095.1 of Intrasporangium mesophilum. NCBI lineage: Bacteria > Bacillati > Actinomycetota > Actinomycetes > Micrococcales > Intrasporangiaceae > Intrasporangium > Intrasporangium mesophilum. Next base: position 225,413 of record NZ_BAAGRF010000013.1, read on the forward strand.
GGCGCCTGGCGTGACGTGATCGGTCCGCTCGCGCAGTCACCTGAGGACGCGGCGCTGATGCTCGATGTCATGGCGGGCCCAACCACCGACGACCCGAAGACCGCAGGCGCGATCGTGCCCGATGGTGGCTACACCTCGCAGTTGTCGACTCATGCGCTCGAAGGAAAGCGGATCGGCCTCTTCGGCCCCGGCTGGCGCTCGGGCAGCACGGGGCAGCTGTCGCCGGAGACGGCAAGGCTCTACGCCGACGCCGTTGCAAAGCTGGAGGCGCAGGGCGCGACCGTCGTCGAGGACCCCTTCGCCGGATCTGGCTTCGCCGAGCTGCGGACCGCGAGCCCCTCAACGTCGGGGCTGAACAACCCTGGGATCGAGCAGTACCTCGAGCGGCTCGGCCCGAGCGCGGCGGTCCACTCTGTCGAGGAGCTCAACGACTGGGCGGACACCCACGGCTTCGCGAGTGACACCAGGATCAATGGCATGCTCGCGGGCGCGCATGTGAACCCCGACCTGACCGCCGTCCAGGCCTACCGCGACCAGTACCTGCGCATCTTCAACAAGGTGATGGACGACAACCATCTCGACGCACTGATCTACCCCCAGCAGTACCAGGAGCAGGGCCCGATCTTCGGAGGCACCATCGCCGCTACCACCGTCTCGGAGATCAACTGGGCCCAGCTGCCGGGCGTCGTTGTCCCGGACGGCTCCTACGCCAGCGGCAAGCCGTTCAACCTGATCATCGTCGACAAGCAGTACAGCGAGGCCGAGATGCTCGGATACGCCTACGACTTCGCCCAAGCGTACGGCGGCCGAATCATCAACCACGACCTGAACACGGTCCCCGGACCGACCCAGTAGGTCCTGTCACTCCTCGGGGGCCCGGCCAGGCCACCGGCGAGGTCCTGCGCAAGCTCGCCCTCGACCCCAGCCGCGACTAACAGCCCAGGGAACGACCACGACCCCCACACTCACCACAACACTGAGCCGGACCTACGATCCGTAGGTCCGGCTCATTCCGATGTCCTGAGACATCACATGGTGGCAGGTGAAGGATTCCAACCAATCGCGCGCGTCCAGTCGTGGCCGGCTGCGGGCGGCTGGCGACGAGGGTCTGTGGCGAATTCGTGTCGAAGTTGGGTCTGCAACAGAGTCTGCGCAGGTGAGGGGCACCCAGACGTCAGGCTGTAAGTCCGTCGCGAAAGCTACGAAGCGGCGAATGCGCCGAGCCCCGACTCCTCCCCCAATGCCCGCGATCTTCAGCCATCGACGCTTGCCGTCCTCAAGGCCGCGACCAGCACCTTCCCGGCGCCCCTGACCGGCGGCGACCCTAAGGCCAGGCCGCCGAGTGCGTCCTTCAGGGCGCCCGCCGTCGAGGAGCGCCGGTTCCCGGAACTCATCGACGAGTCGCCAAGACGACCTGCTCCAGGACCGGCGTTTCCCGCCAGGCTGCGTCCGGTCGTCCTTAACGCGACGGTCGTGAGCACCCGACTCTGCTGAATTGAGGATGTTGTGTGCACGCTCTGCCGCATACAGAATCCAGCCCGGGATGGACCTGGTAGCCGAATCCGCCGCGAACATCGCCTACAAGGTCCGGCCGCGGCCGGATCTTGTAGCGGACCCAGTGCCTTTCGCGGACGCCAGTGGCACCACAATCGACCAGATGCTCACTTGTCGGGCCACATCAACGCCACGCACCGCAAAAACCGACCAGTTGGTCGACTGTTGTGCCTCGTCCCGACATGCCGCTCCTCGGGCGAATGCCCGACGCCGTCGTGGAGTCGACCCGACCAGCCGCGTCGAGCATCCCTCCACCTGCTCGGTTATCGAGCGGGTACGTTGGTGCGGCAGGACACTGGAGCATGGCGTGGACATGGCTGTGCCAGGTGATCGGGCATTCGTGGCGCGACGCCCACGGCAAGGAGGGCGAGCGGTACCTCCAATGCAAGCGGTGCGGTCGCATCGATCCCTATCCGTCGTCACGGGTTCTTCGCATGTAACGGAGCCTCGACGAGCAAGCGAAGGACCTCCCCGCCGAGGCCGGCGTGCGGACCCGGCCGTAACCCATGCGCCGGCCAGGCGAAGCATCAAGGCCCTGGTCCGAAGGACCTCCGATACGAACTGTCCGATGTTGATCGAGTCAGCGCACACGGGCGTGGTCCCGGTCATCGGACCAGGACCACGCGGGCGCGGCGCGAAGTCACCTCGGATGGATGGTTCACGTGCCGCGATCACCTCCTTGACTCTCTGACGGGTCGGATCGCACCACCGCGTCGGCTGTTCATCGCGCCGTGCTGTTGTCCGCCGAGCTAGAGCTGCCGGCGCCACCGCGGCCGGCGTTGACGTAGGTGAGGAACCGGTGCTCGACGGCGTTGGCGCTGCCGGCCACGTCAAGGTGGCTGAGGAACCGATGCTCGACGGCGTTGGCGCTGCCGGCGAGGCTGAAGTTGGCGTCAAGGTAGCTGAGAAGCTGGTGCTCGACGGCGGTGGCGCTGTTGGCGACACCGAGCGATACGTGAGGGTAGGCGTGGCCCGAGCTGACGGCCGGCGTGAATGCCGCAACGGACAGCACAGTTGCTGCCGCGACTCCCAGCCTCCGGCTTCGAGGCGAGAGGCTCTGGATCTTGGTGACTGTGTGCATCGAATCCACCTCCTGAGTGGCGCCGGCACGGGCGGCCGGTATTCGCACAGCGTGCGAGGAGGCGGTTGCAGCACGGTTGAAGCCGCGATTTACTGCGGCTTTGACCCTGAATGGGAACTACGTGCACACGTGCTGGTAGGGACGGTCGCCGACGTCGCGCTGCCATTCGGCCGGCGTGATGTCGGCGCCCGCGAGCGCACACGCAGTGCGGACGAGGTCGTCGGGCCTGGCACGAAGGACGAACCAGCGCTGCCCGGCGGTCGGCTTCGAGACGTCCGCAGCGAAACCCACGACGTCGCTGTTCGGGGCGTAGAACGCGAGGATCCCGCTGCTGGCGTCGGCGGCACTGACAGAGAACGGCGCGGCGACCCGCTGCAAGCTCGGCACGTCCCAGAAGCTCATCGACCCGGCGGATCCCGAGGTGACGATGGTGTGGCCGTCGGGCGCGAACATCGCAGTTCGGACAGCCCCGGGCTCGACGGGTCCGGCGCTCGCGACGGCGCCGAGGCTCGCCGAGTCGTACAGGGTCAAGGTGCCGTCGTACGTGCCCACCGCCAGGTACCTCCCATCTGGCGACCACTCGGTCACAGTGGGCCCGCGGTTGTCGCCCATGCTGATCTGCGACAGCGTCTGCCCGGTGCGCGGATCGAGCAGCAGGAGCCGCTGGTTGGGGGGCCGCGTGTCGTTCGGACCCAGGGCATCGGGGCCGTTCTGCGCGTGGGGGCCGGTGTCGATCCCGCCGACCAGCAGCCGTCCTGCCGGGTCGAAGCGCCACGGGTCGGCGAGGATCCGGTCGCCGTCGGGTGGTGCGAAATGCACATGGAAGCTGCGCAGGTACTTCCCGGACGGGAGCGCGAACACGCCGATCTGGGTTGCGTCGAGGGTGCAGTATGCCGTGCGACCATCCGGGGCGATCGCCGCCATGAGATCGAGTGGTATGCCGGCCTGCCGGGGCAGGTCCAGCTCACCGACCCGTGTGTGACGCACCAGGTCCCAGATCTGTATGAGGTTGTGCTGCGTCCCGTCCCCGACCGACAGTAGGCCGATCGTGCCGTCAGCGCTGCCCACGAACTGGTTGATGTACTCGCTGTCCGGCAGGTTCGGCGACCACTGCTCCCAGGTGCCGCTCGACAGGTCCGCCCGATAGAGGTTCAGCTTCGACTCCGGAACGGAGCCCTCCACCGGCGTCATGCCGAGGACGAAGTGGCCGAACGTCTCTCCACGATCGGGCGTGGACATGTCCGGACCCGACTCGGTCAGCAGCCGCGGGGTCGAGCTGATGCTCCAGGACACCAGGTTGCCGTCCAGGCCGACGGTGTAGAGGCCCGCCGGCGTGGTCGTTCCCGTCCAGGCCAGGCCGTATGACGGACCGGAATGTCCGGCCAGCGACTCGACCTGCGCACCGTCGGTGCTGCGGTACACGGCAACTGCGCCGCCGAGCCCCGTCACCGCCAGCTCGGCGCCGTCCGGCGAGAAGCCGAAGATGCCGACGTCCTGGGCCTGAGTCGGGAGTGTCGTCCGTGCGGGGCCCGCGCCGCTCACCCGAACGATGTCTATCCGGCGCCCGTCCGACCTGTCCTGGACTGCCACATGGGACCCGTCCGGCGACATGGCGAAAAGCGGCTCGCTGTCGGCCCCAGGCGGCAGCATCGCTGGAACGTGAGCTATCGGCCGAAGGTCAACCCACCTGCGCACCTCGACCGACCCGTCCGCCCCCCCGACGGCCAACGACGACCGGCCGGCGGCCACGACCTCGGCACCCTGCGGAACAGCGAACTGCCTCGGCTGGGCGGTCCAGTCCCGGGCGTCGAACACGTCGACCACGACGCCACCCGAGACCTTCTGGGACGTGACCTGAACCAACCAACGACCGTCCGCCGACAACGCCGGATCCAGAGCGCCGGCCGTCGTGAGCACCCGTACCCGGCGACCTGTGGCGACGTCCACGATCGAGAGCCGGCCGTTGTCATCCTCGTTTCGATCAGGCCCGTACGTGATGATCTGCCTGCCGTCGGGGGTGAGGCCGGAAATCAGGAAGGCGTGCAAGCTGAACTCTGCGACCTGGTGGCGGGTCGCCGTTTCGATGATGTGGACGTGGCGCCGGTTGTCGAGCACCGCGACGCGGGTGCCGTCGGGCGTTGCCACGACGGCTTGTGGCCGATGGTCGATCTGGAAACGCCACAGCGCCGACTGGTTCCGCTCGACGGCAGACAGCAACGCACCGCGGGAGTCCGGGGAGTCCTCCAGACGGTATGCCGCGGCGGCCAGGAGGCTGGAGGTCGCGATGTCCGGCGCCGCGAGGGACAGCGCCGCCAGCCGGCGGCTGTCCGCCGTGAGCGCCGCGGACTGCGCACTCGCAGCGGACTGGTCGGCGGAGGCGCGCTCATGCAGCGCGACGCCGATGCCGACGGCCGCGAGGACGACCATCGCGGCGAGCCCGACCGCGACCGAGCGCAAGCGACGCCGCCCCCTGGCTTCGCGCTGCACCTGGGCGCGCGCCGCGGTGAGCTCGGCATCGGCTGCCGCCTCGGACGCGTCGAGGAACTCGCTCTCTGCACCGGACACGTCATCCGGGTGTCCAGAGCGCCACTCCAGGGCCGCCTGGAGCCGCGCGCCGCGGTAGAGGTCGGTCGACGGCCGAGCGGCGTCGTGCCACGCCCGCGAGGCGACCTCGAGATGGTCGAGCAGCGCGGCTGCCAGGACCCGCTCCTCCAACCACCCGCGCAGCCGCGGCCAGTGTGCGAGCAGCGCATCGTGGGTGATCTCGACCCGTGCGTCAGTGATCGTCACCAGCCGAGCCGCCGCGAGGGCCGTGAGCACCGTAGTGGTATCGGTGTCGGGTGGCACGTCGGCGCGGCGCATCGGCCTGCGGATCCATGCGTCACCCTCGCGCACGGCGAGCCTGACGAGCAGCTGGCGGGCGTGCGTGCGCTCGGCCTCGTCAAGACGCAGGTAGACCTCCTCGGCCGTGGCCTCCACCGCGGACGCGACCCCGCCGCCGCGCTGGTAGCCCTCGAGCGTGAGCGCGTCTCCGGTCCGGTTCTCCCAGGTCCGGACGAGGGCTGCTGACAGCATCGGCAGCGCTCCAGGTTGCCCGGCGACGTCGTCGAGGACACGCTCGACGAGCGCTTCCTCGACCTGGAGCCCGACCCGCTGCGCGGGCTCGATGACGACTCGACGCAGCTCGTCCTCGCGGAGCGGTCCGACGAGCACTGTCCCGGCCTGGGCATGGCGCGCGAGCCGCTGGAGCTCGGCGAGCCGCCCGTAGAAGTCGCCTCGCAATGCGAGGACCGCGCGGCCGCCGACGGCCACGAACTGCTCGAGCCGATCCGATGCGACCCGCCGCTCCAGAACGGACAACCGAGTGAACAGCTCCTCCGCCTGGTCGAGCACGACGAGATCCAGCTCCGCGGTGAGCACGCCCGCGAGGTCGTCCGCCGGCGTGACCACCGCCGACCGCCACGAAGCCGACCCAGGCAGGGCACCAGCCCGCAATGCCGGCACCAGCCCGGCGCGCAAGGCCGACGACTTGCCCGTGCCGCTGGCACCGACAACGACGACGAGGTGGCTGTCGGCGACACGGCCGACGAGCTCCGCGGTCAACCGCTCGCGCCCGACGAACAGCTCGCTGTCTGCATCGGTGTAGCTGGCCAGACCGCGGTACGGGCAGACGTCGCGCCTCGGTGAAACCAGAACGGGAGCGCGTGGTGGAAGCGTTCCGAGCAGGTCCAGGTCCTGGCGCAGAATCCGCGTCTCCAGCTCACGCAGGCTGGGCCCAGGGTCGATGCCGAGATCTTCGGCGAGCATCGTGCTGGCCCGGCGATAGGCGCCGAGGGCATCTGCCTGCCGGCCGGCGCGATAGAGCGCGACGATCAGCTGCTCCCAGCCGCGCTCTCGATACGGCGCCGCCGCGATCCGCTTCTCGAGGTCGGTGACGAGCTCCCCCGACTGGCCGAGCGCGAGGGCGACGTCGGTGCGGTGTTCCTGGGCGTCCGCGCGCAGCTCGAACAGGCGCAACCGCTCGCCGACCGAGAACGCCGCGTCGGCGAACTCCTCGTACGCCTCGCCACGCCACAGGACCAGTGCGTCATCGAAACCGGCAAGCGCGACCTGCAGCTGTCCCCCGGCCTGCGCCGCAAGCGCGTCGCTCACGCGGCTCTCGAACTCCGTCACGTCGAAGTCGTCCGGGCCGAGGACGAGGCGATAACCGGTCCGCTCGCTGACCAGGATCGTCTCCGACTCTTCGCGGCCGAGGTCGCGTCGCAGCCGGACGACGTGACTCTGTAGCGTCTTGGCCGCGCTACGCGGCGGAGCGACACCCCACACGTCATCGATCAGCACGTCCGGACTGACCGTTCGGCCGGCGCGGCTCAGCAGAGCGGCGAACAGCAGTCGCCGAGCCCATCCCCCGACACTGCCGATCGACCCGTCATCGCGCTGGACGACGAGCGGGCCGAGCACGCCGCACCACACATTTTGGAATATAGCCTTGGCTGCCTTCGGCGACAGCGTGATTGGGAATCCGCACAGGTCGCCATGGGACCCCCTGAAACCGGATTTCGGTTGATTCGGCTGGTCACGCCTTGGGAGTGCGGACTCGGCGACTTCTCACCAGATTGGACCCAGATCGCCTTTTATGCAGATCTATTCAACCCATGGCGTGCGGTCCACTGACGTGCCCTCCGCGATGGCCATTTCGAGCGTCTGGGCGGTGCCTGCGGCATACGCCTTCGCGAGAGCAGGTCGAACGCCGTGGCTGAGACCCGCGCGCCATGGTTTCGGTGCTGAGCGCCAACTCGTGGAGCAACGGCCACGGCACCGATACCTCGCTCGGGCCATCGGCCGGCCGTCCTTCATCGCCAGCGTTCTTTGGCGCGGTCGCCCGTTACCGGGATCACGCCCGTGCAGGGACCTTCGACCCTGACCGATGGCGCATCGTGGCCACAGCATGGGGACGTTACGGGCCCAGGTGCCGATTCGGACAATCTTCCGGAAACCGCCGCGTAGTCTCACCCGGTCTGACTACTCTCCGCAGGTGCCTGACCCACTGCGGCCTCCACACGAGAAGGCGGATCGATGAGCGCACCTGCTCCCCCGGCGGGGTGGTACCCAACGCCCGAGGGCGACCAGCGGTACTGGGACGGGCAGCAGTGGTCTGAACACGTCGCACCCGGCCCGTCGGCCCCGACAGCGCCTGCGGCGGCAGGCACCGGCGGGCAGCCCGCGCGCTCCACGTCCACGGACACCAGACACGACATCGCACGCCCAGGCCTGGCGAGCTGGCTCGGGTGGGGCGGTCTCGGGGTCACCACGCTGCTCGGGGCTGCCAGCTCCGGGGTGAGCGGCGCATTGGTCCTGGCCGGGACGTATGTCCTGGTCGTGGCGATCGTCGCGCTCGCCCGCGGGCACGTGGACTGGGCCCGGCTTCGGGGCCGCGGCGCCGGCGGCGCCGCGGTCGCTGCGGCATTCGCGCTCTTCGCCGTCGCCGCCGCGACCGCGGGCCCGACCGACGTGTCCCCGGTCGCGGTTCCCACCGACTCGTCCTCCGCGCCGCTCACAGCGAGCCCGCAAGCGTCCGACACGCCAACCCCGACCCCGACGACACCGACCCCGACGACACCGACCCCGACGACGCCCTCCCCCACAGCGCCCACCGTCGGCCCCGAGACCGCCGAAAAGGGCACCGCGCTGGCCGCCGTCGCGGACCTCACCGTCAAGGGCCGCGCGCCCAAGACCGGCTACTCGCGAGATCAGTTCGGCCAAGCCTGGTTCGACGCCGACCGCAACGGGTGCGACACCCGCAACGACGTCCTGCGCCGGGACCTGAAGAACTTCACGCTCAAGGCCGGCACCAACGGGTGCCTGGTGCTCAGCGGCACCCTGGTGAGCCCGTACACGGGCAACACCATCCGGTTCGTCCGGGGCCAGGACACGTCCTCGGCCGTCCAGATCGACCACGTGGTCGCGCTGTCCGATGCGTGGCAGAAAGGTGCGCAGAAGCTGAGCCTGTCGAGCCGGACGGCGTTCGCCAACGACCCGCTGAACCTGCTGGCGGTGGACGGGACGACGAACCAGGCCAAGGGCGACGGCGACGCCGCCACCTGGCTGCCGCCGAAGACGAGCAACCGGTGCTCCTACGTGGCGCGGCAGGTCGCGGTCAAGGTCAAGTACGACCTCTGGGTCACCCAGGCCGAGCACGACGCCATGGCGCGCATCCTGCAGACCTGTCCGAACCAGGTGCTGCCGACCTCGAAGGCCATCCCCCTCGGTGGTGGACCCGTCCAGACCGTCACACCCGCCCCCCAGCGCACGACCACGCCACCACCCGCCAAGCCCCCCACGGCGACGGACCCGCGCTTCGCGACGTGCAAGGCCGCCAACGCCGCGGGCTACGGGCCCTACTACCAAGGCAAGGACCCGGAGTACGACTGGTACACCGACCGCGACCATGACGGCATCGTGTGTGAGTAGCCAAGATCGCCGAGGCGTCGCACGCATCGCTCGTACCCTCGGCGTTTCATGAGCGTCCCACCAGCCCGTCTCGCCATCACCACGATCGTGTCGGCCGTCAGCCGGCACGACCCACATGGATGACCACGATCCTGACCACCCGCTCGTCGACCTCGTACAGAACGCGGTAGCGACCGACGCGAAGGCGCAGCCGGTCTGCATTCCCCCACGCAAAGGCGCTCGCCGGGCGCGGGTCGTCCGCCAGCTCATCCACCGCGTCGAACACCGCGGCCAGACCCTTGGGGTCATCGGCCATGAAGACCTGTGCCGCCGCGAACGCCTCGTCGGCCCAGACGAGCTCGTAGGTCAACCCCCCGCGCCCCGCGGCACCGGAGCAAGCCCCAGAGATGACCTGGCCTCGGCCTGCGTGACATACCTGACTTCGCCAAGCTGCCGCCGCAGCTGGTACCGCGCCAGCGCGAGCTCATCCTCCAAGTCCTCGATCCGCCGCACCTGGTCCGTGAGGTAGGCGTGGATCGCCTCGCGCGCGACCTCTTGCTTGCTGCGGTTCTCACTTCGGGCGCGCTCGGTCAGCATCCGGTCATCGGCCTCGCCCAAACGCAGAGTCATCGCCATGCCGTCATGGTATCGACAGATACCACCAGCGGACGCTTCACCAACGACCCGCGCTGACACGCGTCCATCCACGAGGCGACCTACCAAGGCGTGAGCTGGATGACGACGTATGCCGCACCACGTGGCTTTCGCCGCGGAACCTCGTCTCGTAAGCAGCGGGGGTGCCGTCATCACCGCGTTGGGGACAAAGCTCATGACCGACCCGAGCCGCAGTAGTCCGAACATCGCCCCCGGGTGAAGCGGAGACGTGCGCACCGGATCTCCGTCTGGGCGAGCGTGCGAATCGACCACGGTGATGCACTCGACGTCCAGGGGCGGTCCGCGCTCACCCGGTTCGGGTGACCACGTCCAGCCGGTGGTCTTCCTAGCGTGGTGACAGACGCGAAGGAGACCAGAATGAGCGCATCAGGGGGCGCACCCGAGCCGTTCACCACCGAGGACTACCGGGCCCGCGCCGAACGGGTCGTCGAAGCCGCTTCCCAGGTGGGCCTGGATGGCGTCCTCGTCACGCCCGGGCCTGACCTCGTCTGGCTCACGGGGTACCAGCCCACGGCGATCACCGAGCGGCTCACGGTGCTTGTCCTGCATCGCGACCAGGAGCCCACGCTGCTCGTCCCGGCACTCGAGCGGCCGGACGCGGAGGGGGCCGAGGGGGCCATGGGGCTCACGCTCAAGGACTGGGCCGACGCCACCGACCCATATGCCGCGGCGGCAGAGCTGTTGCTCCCAGGCGGCGCATACGGCGTCTCGGACTCCGCGTGGGCGATGCACCTGCTCGGACTGCAGGCGCGGCTGCCGGGGTCGCGGTACCGGTCTGTCACCGACAGCCTGCCGATGATGCGGGCGGTCAAGGACGCCGACGAGCTCGAACGGCTGGCGGCAGCGGGACAGGCCGCCGATGCGGCATACGAGCAGATCGTGACGCGCCGGTTCGCGGGCCGGCGGGAGACCGAGGTCGCGGCGGACCTGGCGGAACTGCTGCGCGAGTTCGGACATGAGCAGGTCGACTTCACCGTTGTCGGGTCGGGCCCGAACGGGGCGAACCCACACCACGAGGCCGGTGACCGGATCATCGAGGTCGGCGACGCGGTGGTGCTCGACTTCGGCGGGCTCAAGTACGGCTATGGCTCGGACACGACCCGCACCGTGTGCGTCGGCGAGCCGACCGAGGAGATCCGGGAGATCCACGAGGTTGTCCGGCAGGCCCAGCAGGCCGGGGTGGACGCGGTCCGGCCGGGCGTGTCCTGCCAGGAGATCGACCGTGCCGCACGGGCGGTCATCACGGAGGCCGGCTACGGCGAGGCGTTCATCCACCGGACCGGGCACGGCATCGGTGTCACGACACATGAGCCGCCCTACATGGTCGAGGGCGAGGAGCGGCTCCTCGTGCCGGGGATGTGCTTCTCCGTGGAACCCGGGATCTATCTCGCGGGGCGGTTCGGTGTGCGCATCGAGGACATCGTCACGGTGACCGAGGACGGTGGGCGCCGCCTCAACAACACCGACCACGGGCTGCACATCGTCGCGTAGGCCGTGGCCAACGGGTCACCCGGGACAGGTGATGTGTCCGATTCCTCGCGGACGAACTATGAACCCGTCGGGGGTGCGCCTCGGCTCCAGGGCATGAGGGGGTCAGTATGCGGCTTGTTCAGGTATCCCTGCGGGCGAGGGCCGGCGGGAGGTGGGCCGGATGAGCACCGCCGACGCCGCGGCCGACCAGCCGGTCCCGGCCGCCTCGACCCGCACACGGGCCAGGGCGGTCCCCTACATCTCGTGGATCGCTCTCGCTCTCATGACCACCAGCTCGGTCGCGAGTCTTCGTGCCGCGCCGACGATGGCCATCTACGGTCTGGCCTGCGTCTTCCTGTACATCGTCCCGGCCATCGTCTTCCTGCTGCCGACCTCGCTGGTCTCGGCGGAGCTGGCGTCGGGCTATGACGGCGGCGTCTACAACTGGGTGGCTCGCGGGATCTCCAAGCCCATGGGCTTCCTCGCGGTGTGGTGCCAGTTCGCGATGACGATCTTCTACTACCCGAGCCTGCTCGGGTTCGTCGCGAGCACCCTGGCGTACGTCATCAACCCCGCCCTCGCCTCGAGCGGGGTCTGGACGGCCCTGGTCATCGTCGTCGTCTACTGGTCGGGCGTGTGGGTCTCGTCCCGGGGCACGAACGGCGTTGCGGGCCTTGCGAGCTGGGGACTGGTCATCGGCACGCTCATCCCGGGCACGCTGCTGGTCGTCCTCGGCATCGTGTTCCTGGGCCAGGGCAACCCGTCCGCCGCGCCGATGACCGCAAGCAACCTGCTCCCGGCGTGGGCGGGCCTGTCCAGCCTCGTGCTCATCGTCAACAACTTCCTGTCCTACTCGGGCATGGAGATGAACGCGGTGCACGTGGGCTCGCTGCGCAACCCAGGTAAGGAGTTCCCCAAGGCAATCTTCCTGGCGATGGGTCTGGTCCTGGCCATCTTCATCCTCCCCGCGCTCGCGATCAGCTGGATCGTGCCTGCCGACCAGCTCTCGCTCACCGCCGGAGTGATGCAGGCCTTCGACGCGGTGTTCGCGAACTTCGGCGCCCAGTGGCTGACTCCGATCCTCGGCATCATGCTCGTTGCCGCCTCGCTCGGTGGCATGCTGACGTGGCTCGCCGGGCCGTCCAAGGGGCTGCTGCTCATCTCGCGGCAGGAGGGGTACCTGCCTCCGTGGCTGCAGAAGCTGAACAAGCAGGGCGTGCAGCAGAACATCCTCGTGGCCCAGGGGCTCGTCACCACGGTCATCGCGCTCGGCTACGCCCTGATCCCGGACGTGTCCAGTGCCTACTGGATCTTCTCCGTCATCACGACGCAGGTCTACCTCATCATGTACCTGCTCATGTTCGTGGCCGCGGTTCGCTTGCGCCGCAACGATCCCGACCACGCTCGCGGCTACCGGGCACCGATGCTGACCGGCTTGTGCGGGGTCGGGTTCGCGGCCTCGCTCGCCGCCCTGCTCATCGGCTTCGTGCCACCGTCGCAGTTCGGCGGCGGCAGCACCGGCGTCTACCTGATCATCGTGGCCGGTGGCGCCCTGGGCCTCGGCCTGCTGGTGCCGTTCCTCTTCTACCGGCTTCGCAAGCCGTCGTGGAAGCTGCCCGAAGCCAAGGAGGTGGCGGCATCATGACCGTCACGGAGCAGCCGACCCACCGCGAGCCGACCCACCGCGAACATCGGACGATGTACATCGTCATCGCCGCTGTCTTCGTGGTGCTTCTGGTCGTCTCGCTGTTCACCCATCGGGCCAAGGAGTCCACCGAGGCGGCCCAGGCGAAGGCGAACCAGCTCATCCTCGCCCTCAAGGCGGCGGGCCTCCCGGCGCCGACCCAGGATCAGGTCGTGACCGTGCTCGGTGACGACGGCGGCGCCGTCTGCGACGACCCGTCGGGGGCGCTGCGCAAGTCGATCTTCCTGGGGCAGCTCATGAACGGCGCCGCGGGCCCGGGGATGCGCCCGGTCATCGCCGACAACCGGGTGGTCAAGGGAGAGCTGGCCATCATCAAGATCTACTGCCCGGACCAGCTGCCGAGCTTCCAGGAGTTCGTCAACGGACTGAACCTCGACAACACCGTGAAGAGCTGAGACATGGAGCTGCGTGACCGGGTGGCCGGTCTGATGGATCAGGCGCGCGCTGACCTCGCCGAGCTCGTCGCGATCCCCTCGGTGGCGGACCCGCGGCAGTACCCGCCGGAGGAGTGCGCCAAGGCAGCGCAGTGGGTTCTGGACGCTTTCGCCGCGGTCGGGTTCGCCGATGCGCGTCTGGCGGAGACGGCCGACGGCAGCCAGGCGGTCGTCGGGTCGCGGCCGTGCGGCGACCCGAACGCTCCGACAGTCCTGCTGTACGCCCACTACGACGTCCAGCCGCCCCTGCACGAACAGGCTTGGCGCACACCGCCGTTCGAGCTCACCGAGGTTGCTGACCGCTGGTGCGGCCGGGGCAGCGCGGACTGCAAGGGCAACATCGTCATGCATCTCACGGCGCTCCGTGCGCTCGGCGCCGACATCCCCGTGAATCTCAAGCTCGTCGTCGAGGGTTCCGAGGAGCAGGGCACTGGAGGGCTCGAGGCATTCGTGCCACCCAACGCCGACCTGCTCCGCGCCGACGCGATTCTCGTGTGCGACACGGGGAACGCGGCGGTCGGCGTCCCGGCGGCCACCGTGAGCCTTCGGGGCATGGTCAACGTCGTCGTCTCGGTCGAGGCGCTCGCATCGGAGGTCCATTCCGGAATGTTCGGCGGGGCCGCCCCGGACGCCCTCGCTGCGCTTGTCGCGATGCTCGGGTCGCTGCGGGACGCTGAAGGCAACACGACCGTCACCGGGCTCGACAACACCGAGACCTGGGCCGGGGAGCCTTATCCCCCAGACCAGTTCCGCGGAGACGCGGGGGTGCTCGAGGGCGCCACGCTGTTGGGGTCCGGAACCGTCTCGGACATGCTGTGGGCACGACCGTCGCTGACGATCCTCGGGATCGACTGCCCGCCCGTCGTGGGATCGGCGGCCGCGATCGCGCCGACCGCACGGGCCCGCCTCAACCTTCGCATCCCGCCAGGAACCAGCCCGGCCACGGCGGAGCGGGCCTTGCGAGAGCAGCTGCTCTCCGCAGCGCCCTGGGGCGTGCATGTGGTCGTCGAGACGGAGGCCACGGGATCGCCCTTCCGGGCCGCAACCGACGGACCGGCCTACCGTGCCATGTCTGGCGCGATGCAGGAGGCCTACGGCAAGCCCATGGCCATGCTGGGCCAGGGTGGGTCGATCCCGCTGTGCAACGTGTTCTCCGAGACCTACCCCGACGCGGAGCTGTTCCTCATGGGCGTGGAGGAGCCCCTCGCCCTCATCCACGCGCCGAACGAGAGCGTCGACCCGACGGAGATCGCGAACATGGCACTCGTTGAGGCGCTCTTCCTCCAGGCGTACGCGACAGCCCGCGGCTGACGGCATACGGCGTCGATCACCGTGGCCGGCAAGGAGGCTCAGCCGCCTGGCAAGCCACACTCCCTCACGGGCCGCATCTGGTCCCGGGTCTCCGACTTCGCCGGCCGGTTGGCGGGCGAGGTCCCTCCGGCCCCCGAGCCGGTACCGGCCCAGCCGCCAGAGGCGGTGCTCGAGCTGTTGTGCGGCCTCGGGATCGCTCTGTCGCGCGCGGGTGAGCCAGCGGACCGGGTCACCCAGATCCTCGACGAGGTCGCGAGGATGTATGCCGCGACGGGAGTCACGTTCTTCGTCGTGCCGACAGGGCTGTTCGTGCGCATCGACCTGGGCGCGTCGAGCCGGGTCGACGTCAGGACCGGAGGCAGCATGCCCATGCGGCTCGACCAGGTGGACGCCCTCTACCGACTCGTCGACGACATCCGGCGTGCCACGGTCGAGGTGGACATCGCCCGCAAGCGTCTCGACGAGCTGCTCACTGCGCCGCCGCGGTTCGGGCCGGTCGTGGCCGTGCTCGGCAGCGGAATCCTGACGTTAGGGCTGGGGCTCATGCTCAACCCGACGGTCGCGGTGATGCCTGTCTTCGTGCTGCTCGGGCTCTTGACCGGGTCGATGCGCTGGTGGGCCGACAAGGAGCCGACGCTCTCGCTCATCCTCCCGGTCGCCACGGCGTTCGTCGTCACCTGGGTGGTGTTCGCCTGGGTGTCCCCGGCGCTCGACACCCCGCCGCTCGAGATCGTCATCCCCGCGCTCGTGACGTTCCTGCCGGGTGCCGCCCTGACGATGGGCACCGTCGAGCTCTCGACCGGGGACATGCTCGCCGGGTCGGCCCGCCTGGTCTTCGGGCTGGAACGGCTGCTCCTGCTGACCTTCGGCATTGCCATGGGAGCCCAGCTGGCCGGCGTACCGACGCCCTCCGGCGACGCCTCCCGCGCGCTGGGCGGGTGGGCGCCGTGGGTGGGCGTGCTCGTCTTCGGCCTCGGCCAGTACCTCGCCTCGTCCGCCCCGCGCCGGACCTTCGGCTGGCTTCTGCTCGTGCTCTACATCGGGTATGCCGTCCAGGTGCTTTCCGGCCGCGCACTGGGATCGCTCGGGGCGAGCTTCGTCGCGGCGGCTGTGGTGCTGCCGGTCTGCTACGCGATCCAGAGCCGAAAGAGCGGGCCTCCTGTGCCGGTGACGTTCCTGCCGACCTTCTGGCTTCTGGTGCCTGGTGCCCTGGGGCTGCAGGGAGTTGCACAGATCGTCGGTGCCGACCAGGCTGCCGGGCTTGGCGACTTCCTCAACGCGCTCATGTCAATCGTCGCGATAGCTGTCGGGGTGCTCGTGGGCTCCGGCATCGCAGAGCGCGTCGGCCGCGCCACCTCGACCTGGCGCGGCATCTAGGAGGGGCACGACGCCCCGCGAAGGCCCAAGCCGCCGCACCCACCTCGGGTGACCACCCGGCGTGACGGGATCGTGACAACTCGCCCGAACCGGGTGAGGCGGCGAGCCACCTCGCCGACCTACCGTCCGTGACATGAGCGATGTCGAAGTCAGGTCACGGACCGGCGGGGTGCTGGCGGCCACGTGCCTCTCGACCCTCGTCGTCAACGCGAACACCTCGGCGGTGAGCATCCTGCTCCCGGCCATCAGCGAGGACACCGGTACCGACGTGACGACCCTGCAGTGGGCCGTCACCGGTTACTCGCTTGTCGGCGCGGCCGTCATCATCACCTCCGGCTCGCTCGGTGACGTCTTCGGGCGCAAGCGTGTCTTCCAGCTCGGGCTGCTGCTGTTCGTCGCGTCCTGCGTGCTCATCGCGTTGTCCACCTCTGGTGGCATGGTCATCGCCGGGCGGTTCATCCAGGGCGCCGCGGGCTCCACGATCCTCGCGTGCGGGCTGAGCCTGCTGTCGGTGGCCAACAGCGGCCAGGCCCAGCTGCGGGCGGTGTCGCTGTGGGGTGCCGCGGCCGCGGTGGGCGCCGCGGCCGGACCGCTGGTCGGCGGGGTGCTCGTCGACATCACCGGGTGGCAGGGGCTCTTCTGGGTCGACGCGGTCATCGGCGCGATCTGCGTCGTGCTGACCTACTTCACGGTCAGCGAGTCGCGCGACCCCAGCCGCTCCCGCTCGATCGACTATGCCGGGACGGTCCTGGTCGCGCTGACCCTCGCGCCACTCATCCTCGCGCTGAGCAAGGGAAGCGACTGGGGCTGGGGGTCGCTCGCGACGATCGGCTGCTTCGTGGTGAGCGTCGTCGCCGGATACCTGTTCGTCGTCGTCGAGCGCCGCGTCGAGGTGCCGCTGCTCGACCTCGCGCTGCTGCGCAACCGGATCCTCGTCGGCGCCACCATCGCGATCCTCATCGGCGCCGGCACGATCAACGGGCTGATGTACCTGCTGAGCCTCTACTTCCAGAACCCCGCCACCCTCGGGTTCAGCCCGCTCCAGGCCGGCCTCGCGACCCTGCCCGCCACGGTCGGCCTCGTCGCCGTGGCGCCGCTCGTGCCGAGGCTCGCCGCACGGTTCGGCGGTCGACAGGTCATCGCGCTCGGGTTCCTGCTCACCGCGGTCGGATTCGCGCTCGTCGGCGTCGTCGACTCCGACTGGAAGTACTCCGCCTTCGTCCTTCCGCTCATCGCCATCGCCGTCGGGATGGGGCTATCGAACGGCCCGGCCTCCTCAGCTTCGACGGCGTGCGTCTCCGCCAACCAGGTCGGCGCCGCATCGGGCGTGTCCAACATGGCCCGCTACGTCGGCGCCGCCGTCGCGACCGCGCTGGCCGCTTCCATCTACGGCTCGGTCAGCGCCAACCAGAGCGCCAAGGGCGCCCAGCCGGCCGACGCGCTGGCCTCCGGGCTGGCCACGGCCTCGTGGGTGATGGCCGGCTTCAGCGTCGCAGGCCTGCTCATGGCGGTCGTCATGGGCCGCCACCGCACCGCAGCGGGCACCCTGCAGGACGCTGCCTCCTCGGCCGCCGCCGTCTCGGTCACCCTGCCGACCTCGGCCACCCCACAGCCCGATTCGGTGCAGCGACACTGAACTTCCGGTGGCCCGGCTGGCAATCCCTGGCAACTGCGCAGTCCTTGCGGCCGCCCTCCGAACCGCAGTGCCGAGGTCCAGATCGGCATGGGCGTTTCCCGCTGCCTTCCTGACTGTGATGCTGGTCGCATGGTGGCGAGATGACCGGGCGGCTCCTGGAACGGAGCGAGGAGCTGCGGATGCTGGCCTCGGCGGTGCGCGCCGCCGACCAGGGACGGGGTTCGGTCGTCCTGGTCTCCGGGGAGGCGGGCGTCGGCAAGACGTCTCTGGTGCGGGCGTTCCAATCCTCGGTTCGCGCGAACACCCGCGTGCTCACCGGATACTGCGACGCCTTGTCGACGCCTCGGGTTCTCGGGCCGATGAAGGATCTCGCGGCGAGCCTGGGCCCTGAGTTCCGCACCGCCGTCCAGGCAGGCGACCGCGACCTCGTGATGTCGGCACTGCTCGCGGCACTGGGCGACGGGCCGACCACGGTCATGGTGGTCGAGGACCTGCACTGGGCCGACGAGGGCACACTCGACGTGCTCCGGTATGTCGCGCGTCGGCTCGCCTCGCTCCACGCGCTCCTGCTCGTGACGTTCCGCGACGACGAGGCGACCCCGGCGGGACTGGGCGCTTTGGCGGCGGCCGCATCCTCGACCGCCATCTCCCTCCACGTGTCGTCCTTGTCGCCGGAGGCGGTCAGCACCCTGTGCGCGGGACACGACGTGGACTCCGACGACGTCTTCGCACTCACCACGGGCAACCCCTACCTGGTGACCGAGATTCTGGCCAGCCGGACGACGACGACCCCGCTGTCCGTCGTGGGGGCGGTGGCCGAGCGCCTGGCTCGCCTGCCCGAGGACACGCGCGCCCTGGTCGAGCTGCTCGCAGTCGTCCCCGGCTCCGTCGAGCCCGCACTCGCGACCGCCCTCGTCGACGGGGCCTGGGAAGCCCTGGCGCCCGGCGAGCAGTCCGGTCTGCTGACCGTCGTCAACGCCGAGGTGAGGTTCCGGCATGAGCTCACCCGCATGGCGGTGCTCCGGGGCGTTCCCGGGGCGCGGCAGACGATCCTCCACCGCAGGGCCCTGGATGCGCTGCTCGGGCTCGGCGACGCGGACCCCGGCCGCCTTGTGCACCATGCCGTGGCGTGCGGTGACATCGCGACCGTCATCGCGGAGGGGCCGCGTGCCGCCCAGGAGGCGGCGGCATCCGGGTCGCACCGGGAGGCGATCGCCCACTTCCGGACGGTGCTCCGGCATGAAGCCCTCATCCCTCCGGAGGACCGCGCCGACCTCTGGGAGGCACTCGGCATCCAGCTGTACCTCTCGGGTGACCCGAGTGGCGTGACGGCGGCCGAGCGCGCCGTCGACCTTCGCCGCGGTGACCCCGACGAGGGGCGTCTGGTCCGAAGCCTGTGCTGGCTGAGCCGGCTCGCGTGGGTCGCCGGCCAGCCGCGGCTCGCACTGCAGTCCGCAGACGAAGCCGTGAGTCGTGCGACCAGCTCCGCCCACCCGGGTACCCAGGCGCTCGCCCTGGCCAACCGCTCCCAGATCGCGATGCTGTATGGCGAGTACCTGCCCGCCATCGAGCTCGGCAGGCAGGCGGTCGCGTACGCCACCGAGGCCGGCGACACCTTGACGATGGCGCGCGCCCTCAACAACGTCGGCGCCAGCTTGATGGTGATCACCGACGGGGGCGAGCCCGAGCTGCGCCGGTCCATCGAGCTCGCGCTCTCGGTCGGGGACGCCGACGCCGCCTGCCGCGGGTACGTCAACCTGGCATGGAGTCTGGTGGGGCGCCACGCGATGGTCGCCGCCGACACCGCTGTCGCCGACGGGCTGGCGCTGGCGGTCGAGGCGGAGCACCAGCTGTACGAGACACACCTGACCGCGATCCGGTCCCGGATCGCGATGGCCGACTGCGACTGGCGGCGTGCCGCGGAGCTCGCCGCGGCCGTCCCGGAGTCCGCACACACGAGTCGCGGAGTCACGCTCGTGGTCGAGGCTCTGCTCGCGGCCCGTACGGCCTCGCCGGGCCACTTCGAGAAGCTGCAGGAGGCGTGGCGGGTGGCCGAGCGTGCGGATGAGCTGCAGCGTCGGGGACCTGTCGCGGCCGCCGCCCTCGAGGTGGCGTTCCTGGCCGGCACGGTTCCCCCGATCACCCGGGCCATCTCGGTCTACCGCGAGGCCGAGCGGCTCGGTGACCGCCGGCTGCAAGCCGAGCTGGCCTACCGCCTGCGCGCGGTTGGCTACCCCCGACCCGACGACGAACTCATCCAGCTGCAGCAGCAGACGGACTCGCCGTTCGCGCAGCAGGCCGCCGGTCGATGGCAGGAGGCCGCGGAAGGCTGGCGCGCGCTCGGACGCCCCTACGAAGAGGCTCAGGCCCTGGCCGAGGCGGGCGACGAGACCACGCGGCTCCGGGCACTGGCAATGCTCGACCAGCTGGGCGCCGTCGGTCTCGGCCGGCGAATCCGCCGACAGCTCCGCGATGAAGGGTCCACGTCCGTGCCCAGGGGGCCCGTGGCCCGCACCCGGGGCAACCCCAGCGGGCTGACCGATCGCCAGCTGGCCGTGCTCGCGCTGGTAGCGGAGGGGCTCACGAACGCGCAGATCGCCGACCGCCTGGTCCTGTCGCGGCGGACCGTCGACACCCACGTCTCCGCCGTGCTGGCCAAGCTCGGCGTCACCTCGCGGCATCGCGCCTCGGAGGCCTTCCGCGCGTTGGCCGACGCGGCTCCCGATCTCGGTACTCCGCCAGCCTGATCTCGGTATCAGGTACCGACGCAAGGGGTGCGGCACCGTCCGTAGAACTGCTTGGTCAGGCGCTGATGCGTGCAGACCAAGGAAGACACCCACATGGACGACCAGCACCGGTCCTTCGTCACCGCGATGGCGATCGACTCCGTGGCGGCCGGCGTGTTCCAGCCAGCCACCATCATCTTCCTGCTCGCGACCACCCATCTCGGCCTGCCCACGATCGGCACGGCGCTGACCGTTGCCGGGCTCCTCGCCCTTCCGATCGGCCTGTGGTCGGGCCGCGTCGTCGACGAGCTGGGACCCAGGCCCGTCCTGATGCTGAGCAACGTCGCCCAGACCGTCGGCGTGGCCGGTTACCTCGTCCTGCACTCCTTCTGGGGCGTGCTGGCCTGCGCCTGGGTCGCCAGCTCCGGACGGAACGTGTTCTTCGGGACCTTCGGGGTCGCCCTGAGCGCCATAGCCGGCCCTGGCGAGCGTGAGCGGTGGTTCGGCCGCATCGGCGGCATCCGTAACCTCGGGCAGGCGGCCGGCGGACTGGTGGCCGGTGCCGCCCTCGCCGTCGGCAGCCACGCGGCATACACGGCCCTCATCGTGCTGACCGCAGCGTCGTTCCTCGGCGCGGTCCCCTTCATGAGGCAGGTTCCCCGCCCCATGCCAGAGGTCGACGCGCCAGCGGTTGCCCAGCAGTCGTGGACGACCGTCTTGCGCGACCGCCCGTACTGGATCGTCGTGGCGCACTGGATGACCTTCGCCTTCTCGGGCTCGGTGCTCACCGTCGCCATCCCCGTATACGCGGCGGTCGTGCTCGGCCTGCCCGGCTGGGTCGCCGGGGCGGCGTTCACCGTGAACACCTTGCTGATCGGCTTCGGCCAGAACGGCGTCGTCCGCCGGCTCGAGGGGCGGGTGCGCAGCCGGGTGATGGCAGCGAGCCACCTCGGGTATGCCGCTGGCTACCTGGTGCTGTTCGGCGCGAGTCTCGCCCACGGGGCCGTCGCGGTCGCGATCGTCATGGTCGGTGTCGCTGTCTACACGTTCGGCGAGACGATCGGCTGGCCGGTCAGCTCCGCGCTGGCGGCCGAGGCCGCGCCGGCCGAGCTTCGCGGCCGTTACCTGGCGCTCTTCCAGCTGTCGGGCAGCAGCGTCGGCGCCGCGGCACCCGTGATCCTGGCGAGCCTGCTCGCTCTCGGAGCGGCCGCGACCTGGCTCCCGCTGCTCGGGGTCTGCGCCGCTGGTTCCGGGCTCGCGGCGCTAGCGGGCCGGCGCGTCCCCGTGGCGGCCTCCAGCATCGGCCGGAGCACCACGCCTCGGGATGAGACCGACCTCGTCCCGGCCGCCAGCCCCGGGAGCCCGGGTGACTGACTGTCCCCTTCGCCGTCTCTGTCGGAGTGGCCGCCGGGTCGTGTCGGCCCCGCGCCTCCGATGCTCGGGCTCCTCGCCTACACCGCCACTGGCGGTCTCACCATCCCCACGACTCCTTCCCATCGGGCTGTGGCCTTCAGGCCGCTGCCGACCTTCCTACCCGAGGTGACCTATGTGGCCTGCACAAGCACTGATGTCTGTATCGAAGGAGGCGGCCGTGCTTGCACCCACGCCGCGTACGTGTCGGGCAAAGGACTGGCGGGTCCGCGTCCGTTGGCTCAGGCCCGGAGAAATCGGTTCCCTGCTCGAGATCTTCGCCGGTCCAGGTCCCCGGTCGCGCGAGCTCCGGTTCAGGGCACCCAGGCTCCGGCTCACGGCCGCAGACGTTCACCAGCTCACGGACCTCGACGGCCGCGATGATGTGGCGCTCGTTGTCGAGTCTGCCGACGGCCGTCTGGTCGGGGTCGCCTGCTTCGTCCGCAACGAGCACGACGACAGCTCAGCGGACGTGGTGGTGAGGGTGGTCGATCCCTGGCCCCAGCACGAGGTGGGTGCGCTGCTGACCTCGACGTTGGTCTACCGAGCGCGTCGGGGTCGGCAACGCCGGTTCCGCCTCGTCAAGCGGCCCGACAACAAAGCCACCCAGCGGCAGCTGCGCCAGGTCTCCCGCGACATCGAACGCCTGGCCCTCGACCGAGATGCCGCGGAGTGCGCGGCCATCGCGACCGGACCAGACCTCCCGAGGACTGGATCCGACAGCCTGTGGGAACGCTCTGGAGGAGACCGGCCATCGGTCCCGGGCTCGGCATGACCCTTCACACGCACGGTCACGCCGGGCGAAACACCTGCGACGGCGCTACCACGCGCTGGTGCCATGGCAAGAAGAAAGGAAACGTCATGGATCGTCAGATCATCGTCACCGGGGACGCTCCGAGTTCGGCCCTGTACAGCCGACCTCTGCCGCTTCTACGGCGACATTCACGCTCAGGTTCAGTTCCGCGATCCGCTGCCGGATCCGGGCGAACCGAGCCGGACCCGGCTGCGTAGGCAGGAAATGAGACGCAGCGCGACCGCGACCGCCGCGACTCTCGCACAGCCGCACACCACGGAGGCCGCCGGTGAATCTTGGTCTAGCGTGACCACCGTGGCCTTGGACGACGCCGAGCTGGCGTCATGGTTCGCCTCTGGAGACGCGGACTCGGTCCGGGTCGTCTACCAGACCTACGGTCGGCTGGTGTTCGCGATCGCGTTCAGAGTGCTCGGGGACACCGGCCTCGCGGAAGACGCCACCCAGCAGACGTTCGTGCAAGCCTGGCGTGCTGCGGGAAGCTACGACCCGAGCCGGGAGCTCGCGGCCTGGCTCACCACGATCGCGAAGCGGGTCGCCATCGATGTGCACCGGCGCGAGCGCCGGCACCGCAACCTCGACAACATCGACACCTCCGACAGCGCCTCGCTGGTCACGCTGCCGCCATCGGCGGAGCAGATCAACGACGTGGCCGAGGTGCGCCGGGCGCTGGACGAGCTGCCGCCCTCCGAACGCGATCTGATCCGGATGCAGCACTTCGACGAGCTCAGCCAAGCGGAGATCGCGGACAAGCTCGAGATCCCGCTGGGCACGGTCAAGTCGCGGACCTTCCGGGCGCACCGCCGGCTGGCGAGCATCCTGCACGGCCTGCGTGCCGAACCGGCAGACTCAGCACGCGCTGACCCGCGCGAAGGAGGCTCGGATGTCCGACGATGACCTGACGCCGGCGGAGCGCGCTGAGATCGAGCGGGTGCACGGCGTTCTCGCGGACCGGGCCGTGTGGGCCGAGCCCTCGCTCGACCTCCAGGAGCGGGTGGTCGCCGCGATCGGCGCAGAGGCCGGCACCGGCCGGCGTGCGCGACGGATCCGGAGTTCGATCATGGCCGCAGCCGCCGCGGGGATCCTGGCCACGGGCATCACGGTCGGCTTGCACGCGACCCTCGACCAACCACTCCAGTTCGCTGCCTCCCTGACCGGGACCCGGCTCGCGCCAGATGCGGCCGGGAACGTCACCCTGACCAAGACCGACAGTGGATGGAAGATCGAACTGCACGCGACCGGACTCCCTCGGCGCGCCGACGGAGAGTTCTACCAGGCTTGGCTGAAGGGCGCCGCAGGGCTTCTCGTTCCGATAGGTAGCTTCAACGAGGGCACCGACGTCACGCTCTGGTCCGGCGTGAGCCCGACCACGTTTCCAACGCTGACCATCACCAAAGAGGTCGCCGACGGCAACCAGGCGTCGTCGGGCCAAGTCGTCCTCACCGGTCAGGCGAACAAGTCCTGATGCTTGCTCAGGCCGTGCCGGCCTGATCTATTGCCAGCGGCGTTTTCCCCTGATACCCGTATGCCGTCCGCCTGGGGGCCGACGGCCGTGCCCGTCCCAGCCTGCTGCCCCGGCGACCCGGGCGCCTTCCTCGGGATCATCGCCAGCGGAGACGCAGCGGCATACGTAAGACGGACTGATGCGGTTCGCCCGGACGGCTGTGACCTTCTCCGCATGTCCCGACACAAACGCCGGCCCACCGCTCTGCGTAGTAATCCATGCAGGCCGAGCATGAGGCTTCGGCCGCAGAATCGAGAGGGATCACTCATGACCAGCAGCACAAAACGCCGCGTGGCCCACGGCATTGGCGCTGCCATCGCGGCCGCGGCCTCGTTCGGCACGTTTGGCATCGGCGCGGCCTCCGCGAACAGCGACGTGACCCCGCCGGCGGGCATCACCGTGCCGGGTAACGCGACCGCGGCACCTGCCACCCTCATTGCCAGCCTGGAGGGTCGCAACGAGGTGACGTCGGGCGCCCCGGTCGGGCAAGCGTTGGAACTGATCGGCATCCGGGGCGACACGCTCAGCTACTCAGTCTCGTGGCGCGGCATCGACCCCCCGACCGAGGCCGACATCCACGCCGCGGGTCGAGGAGCGGACGGCCCGGTCGTGCTGACCCTGTTCGACACGCCGCGACCGGCGGGCGGCGTCGCGTCCGGCACCGTCACGGTCAACGACCCGACGCTGCTTGCTGCGCTGCAGTCCAACCCGGGCGGCTTCTACACCGATCTGCACACCAGACAGTTCCCGGACGGCGCGGTGCGTGCCCAGCTCCATTCGCTGAACCACGCCGTGAGCACCAGCGGCGTTGCCGCCTTGCAGGAATCGGTGGTCTTCGGCAGCCAGATCTACGCCTGCACGCTGCAGGGTGACGGGTCGTTCGCCTTCGCCCAGCACGACGTCGACGCGCACCTGACCGGCGGCATCCACCACACCTTCATCCGGCCACTCGCGGGCACGCCGCAGTGGCAGGCACCCGACGGCAGCGCGGTCAGCGGCAAGCTGGTCACCAAGAACTCCAACGGTGCCGGCAATATCGCTGAGCTGAACCTGGACGCCACCCAGATCGGCGACTCCACCGGACTGCTCGCCCACGCTGTCGAGGTGCTTCGCCTCAACACCGTCGGCGGCCTCGCCCCGACCGGGACCTGCGACCCGCAGTCCACGCCGACCGTCAACGTCCCCTACCAGGCCGACTACATCTTCATCAACCGCTAGCAAGGACCGACAGCAAAAGATGCCGACCTAGCCGCTGAGTGGCGCCTCTGACCTGAGGCAGGCGGCGCACCAGGATGGGCTTCGACCTTAACGGGCGAGGCCCATCCTGTCTTTCGTGGGGCGTCTGGCAACGCAGCGGGCACGGGTCCGCCGCATTGGCTTAGGCCCGTGTCCACCGCCGTCCGGTCGACTGTCACGCGACGCCATGGCGGCCTACCACGAGGCCCAGCTGGATGAACTGTCGCGAGCACATGCGTGCAGCGATCCACATCAGCCCGCGCTCGTGGCCGAGAGACGCGCCGTCCTTGCGAGGTGCCAGAGGTGTAGACGGCCGATGGGATACTTCGTCGTCGCGACAGGAGGATACGGTCACGCTGGCACGTCCCACCGAGATTCGGTGCGGTAAACCCGCCAACTCCGGCCCCACGTGCGGTTATTGACTCCTCGCACACCGCGCACAAACACTGAACCATGACCAGGTACGGCCAACAGTTCGGTCCCGACTTCACGTTCCTCGGCGTACCTATGTGCGACCTCGACGACCCGTCGACGTATGCCGACGCGCAGGTCGTGATCTTGGGCGCACCGTTCGATGGAGGGACCTCGGCGCGGTCCGGAGCACGCTTCGGACCGATGGCTATCCGGATGCGCGACTACCTTCCGCACGACGGTGAGCGCCCGAGCCTCGCCCTGCGCACCGATGGCTTGAAGGAACTACGCGTCGTAGACGCGGGCGATGTCGAGATGTATTCCGGCGAGATCGAGGCGGCGCTGCCGGCGCTGGAAGCGGCCGTCGAGAAGGTCACCCGGTCCGGCGCGATCCCGGTCACCCTTGGCGGCGACCACTCGGTCACCTACCCCGACGCCAAAGGCGTGGCGAACGTCCTGGGCCACGGCCGGATTTCGATGATCCACTTCGACGCGCACGCAGACACCGGCGACATCGAGTTCGGGTCCCTGTGGGGGCACGGCCAACCGATGCGCCGCCTGATCGAGTCGGGTGCGCTGCGCGGTGACCGGTTCCTCCAGATCGGTCTGCGGGGCTACTGGCCGCCGCCCGAGACGCTGGCATGGATGGCGGACCAGAATATGCGCTCCTACGAGATGACGGAGATCGTGCACCGCGGCCTGGAGGAGTGCCTGAGCGAAGCGTTCGGCATCGCGATGGACGACTGCGACGGGGTCTTCCTGTCCGTCGACATCGACGTCTGCGACCCTGGGCATGCTCCTGGCACAGGGACGCCCGAGCCGGGCGGGCTCACTGCCCGCCAGCTGCTCGACGCGGTGCGCCGGATCTGCCTCGAACTTCCGGTCGTCGGGATGGACGTGGTCGAGGTAGCGCCGGCGTACGACCACTCGGACATCACTGCGGCACTGGCCAACCGCGTTGTCCTGGAGGCGTTGTCGGCAATGGCTCGGAAGCTGAAGGACGAGCGCGACGGGACCAGATGGGACCCCTCTCAGCCGCTGCTCGAGGCCCGGCCGCCGTTCGAGCCCGACCAGTCTCACCACAGCAGCCACCTCGGTCACCATTGACTGGCCGAGCTGCCGTACGCCAGCGCCGAGCCGTGGAGTCGCCGACTGATCGCCGGGATCGGGACCGGTGTTCAAGGGACCACGAGCCCGCCGTTCTCAGGCAGTGCGGTCGAGAACCTCCCGCACGATGTCCATCGTCGTGTGCGGGTGGAGGAAGGCGAATCGGCCGACAGTCTCGCCTTCCCACTTGGTCGGTGGGATGAACGCGACCTCGTCCTCATGCAGTGACTGCGCCCAGGCGTCGTAGTCCTCTGCGGTCCAGCCGATGCGACGGAAGAGCACGACCCCGAGATCGGGCTCGCGGATGAGTTCGAGGTGGGGGGTCTGGCTGATCAGCGCCGCAGTCTCGCGGGCCAAGCTGGCCGCTGCCTCGATCGCCCTACGGTAGGCGCCTGTCCCGTTGACGGCCAGCGAGAACCACAGCGGCAGCCCGCGCGCGCGTCGGGTGAGGTGGTAGGCGTAGTCGGTGGGGTTCCACTCGCCTTCGGAGACGTGGATGACATCGAGGTAGGACGCGTCCTGGGTGTGAGTGGCGCGCGCCAGTCCGGGCTCCCGGTAGAGCAGCGCGCAGCAGTCGAACGGCGTGAACAGCCACTTGTGTGGGTCGAGGATGAACGAGTCGGCCTGCTCGATGCCGTCGTACTTCGCCCGCAGTGACGGTGCGAAGATGCCTGCGCCCCCGTACGCACCGTCGATGTGGAACCACCAGCCCTGGTCCTTGGCCAGGGCGCCGACACCCGCAAGGTCGTCGATGATGCCGGCATTGGTGGTGCCGGAGGTGCACACCACCGCCACGACGTCGTCAAGGTCGTTCTGCGCCGCGAGCGCAGACTCGACCGCGCCTGACGTGAGCCGGTGGTCGGGGGTGTCGACGACGAGGGCGTCCATCTCCAGGAGCTTGAGGGTGTTGACGATCGAGGAGTGCGCGTCGGTGCCGACCACGACCCGGAGCCGGCGCCCGGCAGCGGCCGCGCCGAGGCGCTGCTTGGCGGTTTCGCGGGCGACGGCGAGGGCCGACAGGTTGCCCGCGGACCCGCCTGAGACGAAGCAGCCCCCAGCCGTCAACGGAAGCCCTGCCTCGTCCGCGATGAGCCGCAACACCGAGTTCTCGGCAGCGATGGCGCCCGAAGCCTCGAGCCATGAGATCCCCTGGATCGAGGCGCACGATACGAGCA
The DNA here is from genome assembly GCF_054783095.1 of Intrasporangium mesophilum. Classification (NCBI taxonomy): domain Bacteria; kingdom Bacillati; phylum Actinomycetota; class Actinomycetes; order Micrococcales; family Intrasporangiaceae; genus Intrasporangium; species Intrasporangium mesophilum. The sequence goes on from NZ_BAAGRF010000013.1 coordinate 253,486, forward strand.
TGTCGAACAGCAGGCTCGCCTTCGTGGGAGCGGCGGGGATGAAGCCGAGGAACCGAGGGCTGTCAGCAGAGATCACCGACGGCGCGATGATCGAGGAGTAGATGCCCATCACCTCGTCGGGGAGCCGGCCCTGCTCGCGGATCACGCCTTCGAGCCGTGCGTTGAGCTCTGCGGCGGGCAGCGTGCCCTGGTCCAGGGGGACCGGTTCCATGGTCAGCCGGTTCTCGGCGTAGGCCAATACGCTGCGGATCATCTGCTGGGTGGTCTGGTCTAGCTCGTGCATGACTCCTCGGACCCTTCTGCGAGATCGGAGCGCGGCCGCCGTCCGGAGGTCAGGTGGGCCCCGTCTGCCCCGCGAGCTCCTCGGCGACCACGCTGGGCAGTACCACAACGGGCACCGGCGAGTGGCGGACGATCTTGGTCGCCCGCGACCCCAGGAACACGTGGGCGACCGGCCCGAGTCCGCTCGAGCCGACGACGAGCACGTCGCCCGTGTCCCAGTCGACGTCTTCCATGGCCTCGTCCCAGGTCTTGCCGATCCCGACGACACCATCGAGATCGCGTGGCACGTGGGGCCGCTCGCGGATGGTCGTGATGGCTTCCTGGGTGGCCTCGCGCATATCGCTCAGCCACTCGGACAGGACTGAGTCCTCGCCGTCCGCTCCGAGCCGTGTGGTGTATGCCGGTCGCTGCCACACCGCGAAAGTGGCGATCCGCAGCGATGCGCCCGCTTGGGCCGCGAGGGCGGCGGAGGCGACCACGACAGCCTCGGCGCCGTGGGAGCCGCCGTAGGCCGCGGTGATGCGCCGGACCGCGACCCCGGGCGGGGCCCGGAAACCCCGGGTGGCCAGGGCGATGGCCAGCGGTGAGCTGTGCAGCAGGCGACTGGTGACGCTACCGAGCGCCACGTGACCGAACACGCCCGCTGACGACGATCCCAGCACGATGAGCTCCGCGTCGTGCTGATCGGCGAGTTCGAGAAGCCCCGCTGGGGCCGAGCGTGCCTGATGGCGCACGAAGCTCGCCTCGACGTCGGCGGGGAGGTTGGCCCGGGCGTAGGCAAGCGCGGCGTCGGCGTCGTGGTCGAGGGCCACGTGGTACTCGGCGTCGACCTTCGCCATGCTCGGGTACCAGGGTTTGGGGACGACCGAGCAGACCACGAGAGGCTGTCCTGAGGAGCGGCTCAACATCGCGGCCAGATGTAGGGCGGCCTTGCCCCGCTCCTCCGGCGAGTAGCCCACGAGGTAGGTCATGGGACCTCGTCATGGATGAGGCCCACGTGCTCGTGACGGCCGAGGTGGGAGTGCTTGATGCCGTACACGAAGTACCACACCAAAGCGATGGCGACCCAGATGACGAAGACCCAGATCGTCACGGCTCGGAGGTCCTTGATGATCCACAGGCAGCCCAGGACGGAGAGCACCGGAGTGACGGGGTAGCCCGGGACCTTGAACGTGCGGGGAAGGTCAGGGGCGGTGCGGCGCAACACGATGACGCCGATCGACACGACCAGGAAGGCGACCAATGTCCCGATGCTCGTCATCTCGGCCAGGAAGTTGATGGGGATCAGACCGGCGAGGAGAGCGATGACGCAGGCGACGATGATCGTGTTCGTGACCGGGGTCAGGGTCCGGGGGTTCACCCTGTGGAACAGCTCAGGCAGCATGCCGTCCCGCGACATCGCGAAGAGGATGCGGGTCTGCCCGTAGAGGACCACCAAGGTCACGCTGAAGATCGAGACGACCGCACCAACGGCCAGCACGGTGCCGGGCCACGTGGCGCCCGTCACCTGCTCGAGGATGGCCGAGAGTCCTGCCTCCTGGTCCTTGAACGCGGCGGCCGGCTGGGCACCGACCGCGACCACCGTGACGAGCATGTAGATGGCCGTGACCGCCACCAGGGCGATGAGGATCGCCAACGGCATGTTGCGGTGTGGGTCCTTGACCTCTTCGCCGGCGGTCGACACCGCGTCGAGGCCGATGTACGAGAAGAAGATGATGCCCGCGGCCGATGTGATCCCGGAGAGCCCGAACGGTGCGAAGTTCGAGAAGTTGTCGGAGTTCCACCCCTGTATGCCCAGGACGACGAACAGGACGAGAACACCGAGCTTGATCATCACCATGACAGCGTTGGTCTTCGCCGACTCGCTCGCTCCGCGGATCAGCAGCAGTGTGCAGAGGAAGATGAGAACCACCGCAGGGAGGTTGATGATGCCGCCTTGCTCCGGAGCTTGCGACAACGAGTCGGGCAGAGTGAACCCGAACAGGTTGTCGAGCAGCTCGTTGAGGTACTGCGACCATCCCACCGCCACCGCAGCAGCGGACACGCCGTACTCCAGCAGTAGACACGCGGCGACGCCCATGGCCGGGAGTTCGCCGAGCGTTGTGTACGCGTAGGAGTAGGACGAGCCCGACACGGGCACCGCCCCCGCCAGCTCGGCGTAGCACACGGCGGTCAGCCCGGCCACGACACCCGCGATGACGAACGACCAGATGACCGCGGGCCCAGCCACCGGAACCGCTTGGGAGAGCACGAAGAAGATGCCCGTCCCGATCGTCGCACCGATGCCGAACATCGAGAGCTGAAACAGCCCGATGGTTCTGGCGAGTTCGCTCTGGCCGGTATCAGCGCCTGTCTCGTCCTCCATCTCACGAACGGGCTTGCGGCGTAGGACCTTTTCGCGCAGCGACGCCATGACCCCTCCTGCCGGCGACTCAGCGCGACCGCGGATGACCGCGCAGCACCCACAGGTTGAAGTCTGGCACTAGGCCTTGCTCGCAGGAAGATCCCAGCGATGGCTCACGTGTTCGTCAGTCGACGTCGCGCGCGGTCAGGTCTTCCCACGTCTCGCGACGCACGGCTAGGCGCGCCTGTCCATTCCGTGCGAAGACGACAGGGATCCTGCGATTTCCGTTGTAGTTGTTGGCCATCGTGTAGCAATACGCACCGGTGGCGGGTACGGCGAGCAGGTCGCCCACACTGGTGTGTGGGAGCCGGATCTCGTCGATCAACACGTCCCCGCTCTCGCAGTGCCGACCGACGACGGTCACGGCCTCTCCGTCGCCATCCTGCAGCCTGTCGACCAGGCCTGCCTCGAAGCGCTGCTGGAAGAGCGCGACCTCGAGGTTGTCACCCATCCCTCCGTCGACAGCGACGAAGGTGATGGCGCCGCGCTTGACGGTAGTGACCGTGTAGAGGGTTGCCGCTGCTGACGCCACCATGCTGCGCCCGGGCTCGATGACCAGCTGGGCCTCGGCGGGCAGCTGGGCCCGGGCAGCGCCCACCAGGGCGTCGAGGTATGCCGCGACGGACGGTGGGTTGTCGGCATACGTGTATCGGGCGCCCAGTCCTCCACCAAGGTCGTAGACGCGGAACTCTCCGAGAGCGGCGACGGGAGCGACGGAGTCGGCGAACGGCTCGACGTCCATGATCTGGGAGCCGACATGGACATGGAGGCCGTGCATGTCGAGCCGCGGACTTGCCTCGATCCGGCGGATGAGCTCGACCGCAGCGGCCGGCGCGAGGCCGAACTTGGATCCCTCGTGGCCAGTGAGGACGTGGGCGTGAGTGTCCGCCGTGATCCCGGGAATGACACGGACGAGGACGGCCTGCTGCCGCCCTTTTGGCACCGCGGCCTCCAGTCTGTCGACATCGTCAGGACCATCGACGACGACGAGCCCGATCCCGTGGTCGACCGCCATCCGGATCTCTTCATCGCTCTTCGCGTTGCCGTGCAGCACCAGCAGGGCCGGGTCCGTACCGGCCTTCAGGGCCGTCAGGATCTCGCCGCCACCGGCCACATCCAGGCCGATCCCCTCCTCGACCATCACGCGCTGGACCGCAGTGCACGGGAAGGCCTTGGACGCGAACACCACGCGGGACTTCGCCCAGCGCGCAGCCAGCTCCGCGGCATACTCGCGCGCCCGGGCCCGCAGGGCGTCCTCCGCGACAACCATCACCGGGGTCTGGAACTGCGCAGCCAGGTCATCGGCGCGGCACCCGCCGATCGTGAGCATGCCACCGCTGCTGATGGCGCTGCCTGGGGGAAACAGGGACAGGAGGTCGTCCATGGCATTGTCCTTCGGCCGTGCGCAGCCAACGCAGGCGGAGCCGCGAGCGCGCACCGCCATCGTGTCACGGAGGCGGGTTGCACGGGCCACCCCGGGCACCACGCGAACCCCGGAGGACAGTATGCCGCTGGGCGCGGTCGACATGCCGCTGGGCGCGGTCAACCGGCATACCGCGTGCACTCTGGGCCGACAGGAAGGATCATGCCTCCATGTTCGATGTCGTCGAAGCCTCTGTCGCAGACTTGCAGCATGCCTTGCGCCGAGGGCTGGTCACGTCCCTGGAACTGGTCGACGCGTACCTGGCCAGGATCGAGCGGTACGACGCTCCGGGCACAGCGACCGCGCTGACCTCGGTCGTCGTGCCCAACCCCCGGGCACGCCAGGAGGCGGCGACTTCGGACGAGAGAAGGCGGCGCGGCGACCTGCTCGGCCCGCTCGACGGCATACCGTACACCGCGAAGGACAGCTACCTCGTCCGCGGACTCACGGCGGCCGCCGGGAGTCCGGCGTTCGCCCACCTCGTGGCGCAGCGGGACGCGTTCACCATCGAGCGGCTGCGGGCCAGTGGCGCCATCTGCCTTGGCCTGACGAACATGCCACCGATGGCCAACGGCGGGATGCAGCGCGGCGTGTACGGCCGCGCCGAAAGCCCATACAGCGCAGACTTCCTCACGGCGCCGTTCGGGTCTGGCTCCTCCAACGGTTCCGGCACGGCGACGGCGGCGAGCTTCGCGGCGTTCGGGCTGGGCGAGGAGACCTGGTCGAGTGGGCGGGGCCCCGCCTCGAACAACGCGCTCTGCGCCTACACGCCCTCACGCGGAGTGATCTCGGTGAGAGGCAACTGGCCGCTCGTGCCGACGATGGACGTCGTCGTCCCGCACACACGCACGATGGGTGACCTCTTGGCCGTCCTCGACGTCATCGTCGCCGACGATCCCGAGACCCGAGGCGACCTCTGGCGATCCCAGCCCTGGGTGCCGATCCCGGCCGCGTCGACCGTCCGGCCCGACTCGTACCTCAGCCTGGGCGACGGCGCGGTCGCGGCCCTGAACGGCGCCCGCATCGGCATCCCTCGCATGTACGTCAACGCCGATCCCGACGCCGGCACCGCGCCGTCACCGGGCATCGGCGGACCCACCGGTCGGCGCATCGAGACCCGCGAGTCCGTCGTGGACCTGTGGCGGGCGGCTCGCCGCGACCTCGAGGCCGCCGGTGCCGAGGTCCTCGAGGTCGACTTTCCCGCCGTGACGAACTACGAGGGCGACCGGCCCGGAGCGCCGACGGTGGCGACCCGGGGCCTGGTCAGCCGCGAGTTCCTGAGGCGCGAGATCGTCGACCTATCCGCATGGGCCTGGGATGACTTCCTCGCGGCGAACGGCGACCCGTCGCTCGCGTCCCTCGCCGACGTCGACGGGGCGCAGATCAACCCACACCCCGAGGGCGCACTCCCTGACCGCTACACCGGCTTCGACGACGACATCGCCACTTACCCCGAGCAGGTACGCCGGCATCCGTACCAGTCGCCGCAGGACATCCCGCACCTCGCCGACGGGCTGCGTGGCCTCGAGCGCACCCGCGAGCTCGATGTCGACGCGTGGATGGACGGGCTGAGCCTCGACGCTGTCGTCTTCCCGGCCGTCGCCGACGTGGGCCCCGCAGACATGGACGTCAACCCAGCCTCGGCCGACATCGGTTGGCGCAACGGCGTGTGGGTCGCCAATGGCAACCTCGCGATCCGCCACCTCGGCATCCCCACGGTCACGGTGCCGATGGGCACGATGCCCGACACGGGTATGCCGGTCGGGCTCACCTTCGCCGGCCGCGGCTACGACGACAACCGGCTGTTGCGCCTGGCCGCCGGCTTCGAGGCGACCGGCCCGCGTCGCACCGAGCCTCCGCGAACGCCTCGTCTGTAACGAAACAGGTATGTCGGCGGTGTGGACACGGATGTCCCGCGGTTGGGCTGACTGTGCCGCGTGCTCGGCGTGGCTGTCCTCAGCGCACCCTGTCTGTGCGGACATACGCGCACCTGATGCAGGTTCGGTGTTCTCCCATCCACGCCCTGCCCGCAACGACGCACCGAGGGTTGCCGGTCAGCGGAGCGCCTGGCTCCGGCGGCGGGCAGCGCTTGCTGAGGTACGAGGCGTCGGGCGTCGGGCTGATGCGCCGCCACGGCGCCGGGGCCCAGCCGTCGGGAGGGGTCAGCAGGGTGAGGGTCACCTGTTCCTTGTACCGCTTCCAGAAATAGGCGAAGAACTCGCCAGGCTGGTTCAGCGTGTCGCTCGGGGCAATGCCGCCGCCATCGGTGAACAGCCATTCGAACCGTATGCCGCTCACCGTGAATGTGCCGTACGCCCACGTGCAAGCGGGCCCGTTCTCCTCCGTGAACGCGAAGCGCCCCCGGTCGAATACGAAGAAGAACGTGCCGCAGTTCTCCGGCGCGCGGTCGCAGCCCGCGGGCAGGTCCATCCGATACGTACCGTCGAATGCGCTGCGCGCCGGCCGTGCGGCTTGTGCGCCAACGGAGCCGGCGTTTCCGTTGCAGCTGGGAGTCTCGTCCGAGTAGGGCGTCACGCCGGCACGCAGCTGCGCGATCCGGTCCAGGTAGCCGGCGGTGCCAGCATCGTCGCGCAGCGCCGCGACGAGTGGTCGCACCACGTCGTGCAGGGCGTCGACAGCCTCGGGTGTCGCGTTGTAGACGCGGAACCAGGAGTTTCGACACAGGGTCGCCAGCGTGTCCCGGGTTTCCTTGCGTAGCCCGGAGGTTGCCGCCCCTATGGAGTCCCGGACCGCCGAGCGGAGCCATCCGCGTTGCTGCTCGGACAGTTTCTGGTAGGCCTGGGCGCTCGCGACGATGACGATCGGACGCGGGTAGAGCGGCAGGTTCGCGGTGACGCCGTTAACGCTGTCCGAGTACTGACTGATCCCGGCGACCTGAATGCTGATCCCGTCAAGGCCCTTGATCGAGGTGCCGTTGCCGATGAACTTCACCGGATCCGCCCCGAGCGACAGCAGCGTCAGTTCCTCGACGAACGAGGGAGCGTGGCCGATTCGGGCATCCTTGAAGTCCGCCAGGCTGGTGAACGCGCGGGTGATGCCGACCGGGAAACGGATGGAACCGGGCAGTACCCCAATGCCCTCGAGGCCCAGCTTCTCGACGGCCGGCAGCATAGCGTCGGGTAGGTCGCTCGACAGGACCGTCTGCTGGAGGGCGAGGCTGTCGATGGTGAAGGGTGCGATCAGCGCGTCGAACGCCGTGACGCCCGCATCGTGCCAGGGTCGGGCCGAGACCACTGCAATATCGGCCTTGCCGGCCCGGACGGCGTTGATGGCGTCCGTCTCCTGCGAGAGGTCCGTCCCTTCCCAGTAGCCGTCGGCGTCCAGCGTCAGCTTGCCGCCGGACAGCTGGGCAAGGCGGTCGACGACGGGCTTGATCTCCTCGGGCGAACGGGTGTTCAGCACGTGGAGCGTCGTGACTGACACCGGCGTGAAGCCGCCGGCCCTGTCCGCGGACGCACATCCGGCCGGGGCAAGGATGACAGCCATTGCGACCATGGTGAGTCGTGCGACGGTTGCCCTCATTGCTGCCTCCTTTTCTGCTCTTGACGCTAGGCCGCGCTCACGGCACTGCACATCCGTGGAATCACCACAATGACTGGGACTGTTGGTCAGCCAGGTCTGCTGAGCGACGTGTGGTGGTCATGCCAGCGCCTCGTTCACGCCGTCGCTTCCGGCAGCAGCGCCACCGGACCCAGTGCTCCGGCTTGCGGGATGCTCGCCTCGAGCCGCGTACCACCCTCGGGCCGGCTCGTCACGAGCAGCCGACCGCCCATCGTCTCGATGCGGTCGGCGAGGCCGAGCAGCCCGGAGCCAGCTGGGTCCGCGCCACCGACCCCGTCGTCCACGATGACAGCCGTGACCACGCCGGCTTCGGTCGTGACGACGACACTGCATCGGGTGGCCCGAGCGTGCTTGACAACGTTGGTTATTCCCTCCGAGCAGACGAACAGCAGCGCCGACTCGAGTGCATCGGGCAGACGGTCCGGCTCGACGCGCACGTCCACTGGGAAGGGCAGATGACCGGCCATCTCCCGAACGGCGGTCGCCAGCCCACCTGCCGCGAGGGCGGCCGGACGGACATCCGCGACGAAGGTCCTCAGGTCCTCCTGCGCTCGCGTGATCTCCTCCCGCAGCCGGGCGAGGTTCGGATCACGCTCGAGGCCGTCCTCGGACAGTCGCTCCAGCAGCTCGGAGACCTCGGCGAGCCGTCGCTGGGCACCGGAGGCCAGCTCGTCGGCGATCCTCGCGCGCTCGTGACTCACGGCGTCGACGATGCGCTGCCTCGACTCAGTGAGCTCACCCACCCGAGAGCTGATTTCGGCGAGCATTCGCGCGTTCGTCACGGCGAGCCGCGCGGCGGTGGTCGCGCCGCCGATCAGCCGGGGGTCCTCGAGCAGAGATCGGTCGTGGACGATCACCGCGATGGGCTGACCCTCGTCGTCGATGTACGTGGCGGCGAGGTCGCTGGACTCCCCTGGCAGCTCGACCGTGCTGCCGGCGCCGTCCACGTATGCCGCACGCTCCGGCAGCCAGTAACCGACCGTCACGTGGGGGTCGCCAAGGGCGCGCTGCAGTCGTCCGGCCAGACCGGAAGTGTCGGAGGTCGCACCGAGGTCGGCGACGAGGTCACTCAGGGTGGACTCGGTCCAGCGACCCCATCGCAGGTCGCACGCCAGAACGATCACGGCGCTCGCGACGACAACGTCGTAGACGAGGAGCACGAACTCGTCTGCGTCCCAAGCCAGTTCTTGGTTCAGGGCGCTGAGGACGAGCACCGCCGAGAACGCGAGGGCAGCTCCGAGGGCCGGACGTCCCGCTTTGCGCGCCGGGCCGGTGGTGCGCACGAAGACATCGATGGCGGCGGCGGCCACCAGAAGTGAGAGTCCCAACATGAGCAGGGGGCTGGGCGCGAACGCCTCGACGACGGCGAGCACGTATGCCGCCGCCACCACTACAGTCACGTATCGCCGCCTGACCCGCCCGGTGGGATACGTGAGGTGCAGGTGTACAAGCGGACCCCGGTGGAGAAACACCGCTCCCGCGAGGACGCTGCCGAGGAACCAGGTCGCAGCGACGAGGAGCATCAGCCAGGAGACCCGGCCGAACCGGAGCGAAGCCAGGCCCGCGGCCAGCACGACCAGCCCGACCATGAGGTCGGCTGCCTGGAAGACGCCGAGCCCGACCATGTCTCACCCCGCTGGCCGGCCGATCACCGGACCGTTGAGCTCGCTCGCTCCTACCATCGCGCGGCTCATGGCTTCGTCGCCAGCGTCCATGGATGGAGGGTCCACACCACCGTGGAGTCGCACGACCAGCTGCCGGTTGGGGTGAGGGTCAGCCTCTTGCCGTCGAAGGTGAAGGTCGCCGTGAAGACACTTCCGTCACTCTCGTGGAACTCGAAGACGTTGCGGAACAGCCGGTAGGACCCGGCCCAGCCCATCTGGGCCGATGCGGACGGGCTTCCTAGACGGGCGAACTCACGCAGCGTGCCGCGCTCGAGCGTGATGCTGTCGTACGACGTCCGGGGATGACCGTCCGGGTTGAGGGCGTCGCCACCCGGCTGTCCGTCGCAGAGCCGCAGGTCGGCGGGAGTGTGCACGGTTTCGTAGGTGCCGTCCGGAAGCCCTGACGCGTCAGCGGTCGGCCCCGGAGTCTGCGCGCCGGATCCGTCAGGACCGGGCGCCGAGCAGGCACGAAGGTCAGGCGCGGCTCCGACCGCTTCCTTGAGAGTCGTGAGCCGCTCGAGCATGCGCGCATTGGCCGGGTCCCGGGCGATCTCGTCGTAGACCGGCTGGACGGTCCTGCGCAACGCGGCGAGCTGTTGGCCCGACGCCGTGGGAAAGGCCACGCCGAGCTTGCACAGGTCGTCCACGTCGGCGACATCTTCGGTCCTCGACGCCTCCGCAGCGGCCGGCAGCGCCGTCAGTGCGGCGCGCTGGAGGATGGCTCGTTGTGCGTCCGTCATCGACTGGTAGGTCTTGTCGTTGATGACGACGGCCACTGCACGTGGCCAGGGGTTGACGTTGGCGGTGACGTACTTGGCCTCGTAGCCGTAGCCGTTGCCGAAGATCGCGCCCACCTGCTGCTCGAACGCGTCCAGGCCATCCAGTCTGTCGCCCCCCAGCGCTGGCTTTGCGGTCGCGCCGAGTGCGGTCGCGGTGCGCAGCGCGACACCGCCGTTGCCGATGCCGAGAACCGCGCCTCGGAAGTCAGCTGGTGCCAGGAACGGCTTGCGCACGCCCAGGACCTTGCGAAGCGGCCCGGGCAGGATGGCCAGACCCACGAGGCCGTGACCTCCCATGCCACGGGCCATCTCCTGTGGGAGATGCTCGCTGAAGATGCGGCTCTGCAGGGCTTGACTGTCGACCAGAAATGGTGCGAGTAGGGGCTGGAAGGACGTCACGCCGACCAGGTCGAGTGATCTCACCGGGACAACTACCCCCGACAGCTTGCCGCTCTGCACGTCCTCGAGCGTGCGGACGTCGCCGTCGAGGTCGGCCTGGCGTGCGTCCGGCGCGAAGTGCAGTCGCGCCGACCCGCTCGACTGCTTCTCCACCTCTGTCGCGAATGCCAGGACCTGGTCCGGAACGCCGCCCAGCTGGGCGATCTCGAGTACGAGCGGCTTGTCGAGCGCGCGGCCTCCGGCACGATCCGATCCGGGGCCCGCGCATCCGGTCAGGCCAAGCGCGACGACGATCGCCATCCCCACCGTCGTTCGCATCGCTCGGCTCATGGCCCGGCACTTCCCTTCCGTGCCCCGACGTTCGGATTCTCTCGCCCCGACGCCAGTCTCGTCCGGGCAATCGCGAACCGAATCAGTGTCAACACTGAGTCCCAGGGACTGTTCCGGGTGGATTCTTGGCTCATGAGTGCTCGGTACGCGCCGGGACGTGCCCCGGAAGAGGACCACAGATGGGTGCGTCGGTAGGAGCAGGCACCCCGCGGCGGGCACCGTCGATCGCTGTGCTCCAGCTCTTCTGGTGCGTGGTCGCCGGGGTGGTCGTAGCCGGCCTCGTCTGGGTCACGTTGCGTGTCGTGGACGAGTCGCCCGGCTTCAGCTACGTCGGGAGCTCGAACGTGACCCGATGGGCCGTCGCGGGTGTTGTGACTCTACTGACCGGCGTGGGCATCACGTACCGGCTCGCTCGACCGGCGAACCGCTTCGGATGGCTGCTCATGCTCGTCGCGGGGCTTCTGCTCGTCGCCGAGTGGGACATCCCTGGTGCGACCGCGACGGGACCGCTCTCGGCCGTGGTGTTCTCGGCGGGTCTCGTCTGCGGGGCTGCGCTGCCGGCCGCGACGACGTGGGCCGTGCTGGCCTTCCCGTCCGGTCGCGTGGTCGGATCGCTGGAGCGCGCAGTGCTCGTGGCAGGAGGCGTCATCCTGGTCGGGGGTCTAGGCGTCGTTCCAGCGCTGTTCTTCGACCCTCAATCCCAGGGTTGTCCTGACTGTCCGACGAATCTCCTTCTCGTGCACGACGACCCAGACCTGGCGACGGCGCTGTCCCGGATCGGGATGACCGCGGCCCTAGCGTGGGCAACGACTGTGGTGGGCATGCTCCTGGTGACCTTCGCGCGGATGAGTCCGGCCGCCCGAAGGACTCGCGGAGCGGTGTGGTCGATCGGTGTCCTCTACCTGGTCATCGTCTCTGCAGAGCTGGTCCTGGCTCTCGATCAAGGCTTTGTCGGCGGCTCCTCGACTGACCCATGGTTGTGGTGGGCCGCCATCGGAGCTCTCGCGGCGCTGGCGGTTGCAGTGGTCTTCAGCCTTCTGCGAGCGCGGACCATGCGCCGGCGCGTCGCCGGCCTCGTCGTCGATCTGCACCTCGGCGCCGCTCCCGGCGGAATGCGTGAGGCGCTGGCGGACTGGCTGCGCGACCCATCGCTCCAGGTCGCCTATCCGGTGGACGGCTACCGCGGCGTCGACCTGGTGCCGCTCGACGTGACGAACGTCCCGGGGCGCGTCGTGACGCGCCTCATGGACGGCATCGGGGAGATCGCGGTGCTGGTGCACCGTCCCGGGCTGCTCGACAACCCCGATGCCGTCCGGGACGTCGTCACCGCCGCGCGGTTGGGGCTGGAGAACGAGCGGCTTCGCGCCGAAGGCCTTGCCCAGCTGCGCGCGCTGGCTGACTCGCGTGTACGCATCATCGAAGCCGGCGACCGCGAACGCCGTCGGCTCGAGCGCGACCTGCACGACGGCGCCCAGCAGCGCCTCGTCGGACTGTTGCTCGGTCTGCGCCTGCTGCGGTCGACCCTGCCCGGCGACCATCCTGAGGTGGCACAGGCGCTCGGCCAGGCGGAGACCGAGATCCAGGGGACCGTGGGCGACCTTCGGGAGCTGGCCACCGGACTGTTCCCGAACATCCTGGCCATCGAGGGGCTTGCCAGCGCGTGGCAGGCGCTGAGCGAGACCGCGCCCTTGCGTGTGGTGGATGCGCTGGAAGGTCGGCTACCAGCGGTCGCGGAGACGACGGCATACCTTGTGGTGGCGAAGGCGGTGGCCAGGGGACCGACGACGGTCGAGGCGGCATATGCCTCAGGGCGACTGCGGGTGCGCGCCGAGGTCGCAGGTGGGCGCGTCGATCTGGGCGGGCTGGAGGACCGCGTGGTCTCTCTCGGTGGGCAGGTGCGCGTCGAACCGGTCGTCGACGGCTGCCGCGTGGACCTGGACCTGCCGATCGCGTCCCCGGTTGCCGACCCGACCGGCGCGGCCGTCGGAGACGGCGCGAATTGGTGAACTCCACTACGGCTGGCACGAATTCGGAGACAATGGCACATGGGACGAGCCGTATCCTGTAGTCACGACCTTCAGCAGCGGACCGGAGGGTCATGCGCGTCGTTGTCGCAGACGACACCCTCCTGACCCGCGAGGGCGTTGCAGTGCTGCTTCGCGACGGCGGGGTCGACGTCGTCGGCCAGGCCGCCGACGCCACGGAGCTGATCCACCTGGTCCGCGCGTACCGACCCGATGTCTGCGTCGTAGACATCCGCATGCCGCCCACGCACACCGACGAAGGACTCGTCGCGGCGTCCACGATCCTTGCGGAGTTCCCAGGCACAGGTGTGCTCGTGCTGTCGCAGTACGTCGAATCTGCATATGCGATGCGGCTCATGCAGGAACAGCCCGAAGGTGTCGGCTACGTCCTCAAGGAACGCATCTTCTCGGGCGACGTCCTCGTGGACAGCCTCCGGCGCGTCGCCGAGGCGGAGACGGTGGTCGATCCGACGATCGTCGCGCGGCTATTCCACAAACGCCGGACGGACGACCCGCTCCATGACCTCAGCGAACGCGAGCGCGAGGTCCTCGCCCTGGTCGCGGAAGGACTGACGAACCAGGGCATCAGCAAACGGCTGTTCATCACGGACCGCACGGTCGAGGCCCATGTGCGCCAGGTATTCACGAAGCTGGGGCTCGACGAGTCTCCGGAGAGCAACCGCCGGGTCCTGGCGGTGCTGACCTACCTGCGCAACAGCTGAGCAAACGGTCACCCGTCGTCGGGATCCGTTGGCGCCGTGGGTTGTACGCCGAATGCCGTCGCCTACCTCCGGCGGGTCGGGCTCGCCACTCGTGAGGTCCGGCCAGTGCGGGAAACCCCCAACGAGCCGGGCTGAGGTTGAGCGTTTCTCCGAATGTGGAGGCCGTTGCTCCGAGAGAAGTCTGGATATGCGCCAATCACTCGGGCGCATGATCCAGAAGGAGAAGCTCATGTCTCACCGAATCATGACGGCCGCCGCCGCCGTCATCGCGGCTTTCTCGCTGAGCACGGTCCCGACATCGGGCCCCGGCAGCTCGGCCGCGGCCGACCACACCTACCCGGTCTCCGGCGCGGGATCCTCCGCAGCCGCCGACCACACCTACCCGGTCTCCGGCGCGGGATCCTCCTCATCGGCCGACCGGTATATCGAAGACTCGCGGATTCGACTCGTCGCGCCGGGTGTCTGGGGGGTCGGACGCGGGGCAGTAGGGCGTTGATGTCGCCCGGCCAACCACATGCATCCATGCCTGCCACGGTGACCGTCGCAGCCAGCAGAGCGGTTTCGCGGTGACCTTCTCGGCGGCGCTGTTGCTTCCCGAGTTCCACCTCACCCAGACGTGGGATCACGTCGCCTGCCGCGACCCCGACGCCATCGCCGCCGCCGACGCCTGCGCGATGATCCCGGGCACCGCCGATCATTACCACTGGCAACCTGACGATCTTCTGCTCCAACGCATCTCACCAGCACCGGCCTCCGACCCGGGGGTTTGCTCTCCTCGGCGCGCTATTGGGGTTAGCACTGAATAACGCCCGTTCTGGAGCGGTGCCAGCCCCGATGCACAGGCGTATCAGGCGCTCCTACGGTCACATCGTGACGTGAAGGAGGAGAACCGTGAACAGAGCCAAACTGGTTGTGACGGTCGCCGCAGTGCTGCTCGCTGTCGACGGGTGCACCAGCGCTGAGCTGCTCGGCTCCCGTGGCGTCCCGGCACCGATCGTGCTGAGGCTGGGCACGTCCGGCTCCCCGGGATCGGCCTCGGGTGATGTGGCACGGTACTTCGGGGAGATCGTGCGTGAGGAGACCGGTGGTGAGGTCGAGGTCGACGTGATCTTCGAGGCGGGCAGGGAGGTCACACCGGCTGGTGCTCCCGTGTGGGAGGACAGCGCCATCACGACCCTGAAGCAAGGCAAGGTGGACCTCGCGCTCGTACCGGCACGCGCGTGGGACCTGGTCGGCGAGTCGAGCTTCCGCGTGCTGCAGACGCCATTCCTCATCCGGTCCGATGCCGCCGCGGCAGCTGTCGCAAGGAGCGATGCCGCCCTGGCGATGCTCGCGAGCCTCTCGTCGTCGGGTCTGGCCGGAATGGCCCTCATCCCGCAGGGGCTGCGTCACGTGGCGAGCTTCGGCGGCCCCATGCTCGAGCCCGCCGACTTCCGTGGGGTTCCCACGCGAGCGCCCCTGTCCGCCTCGACCTACGGGGCGCTGCGCGCAATGGGCCTGGTGCCGAAGGATCTCAGCGACAAGGAGTTCATCACAGGGGCCGGCACCGGCGAGGTCGGAGCAACGGAGGCATCCTTCGCGGACTACCCGGATTTGCCTGGGGCGGTGGTCTACACCGGGAACGTCACACCGTATGCGGAGTTCGACGTCCTCGCGATGCGGGCCTCGGCCTTCGCGAAGCTCCGTCCGGAGCAACGCGACCTGATGATGTCCCTCGCGTGGCGCGCTCTCGACCACACGCTGGCGACCACCGAGAGAGACGCGGCCGCTGCCGACGAGTACTGCGAACGCGGCGGGGCCATCGTGCTGGCGCCGGCCTCGACTCTGTCCGCGTTCGAGCTGGCCGCACGACCCGAAATCGAGGGGCTAGAGCGGGACCCGGTCACCGGCCCCGCACTCGCCGCGGTCCGCTCGGTCGTCGCCTCGGTGCCGGAAGAGCCGCTACAGCATGGATGTGTGCCCGGCTCTCCGACGGAGCCCGCCACCGTCACAACCCCCGTCGGCTCGCGCGTACACCGTCATGGCCCTTGAGCGACGATCCTGGCCACGACCAGGTATGCCGTCGTCTCCAGTACCTGGGGAAGGCGCCCTCCAGAAGCGTCCACCACACGAAGAGCGCCGCTTGGCGACCAGAGTCCACCCAAGGCGGCCGCCAGGACTTCGGGGTAGCACTGATTCGCTTGGCCGAATGTCCGGACGACACTGACCTGGAGACGAGACAATCCGAGCGTCGAGGCACCGAAAGGAAGTGCCAGCCATGCCCCGAGACCTGAGGTCGACCGCGGGAATCAGCTCGGGGTTCGCGGTCGGGGCCTTCTGGAGTCCTCATCAATGGCCCCAGATCGAGACCGCGCCATGACGCAGACGCTAGTGATCATCGACGACCACGCCGGCTTTCGGACGTTTGCCCGCGCGCTTCTCGAGGCGGAGGGCTTCAAGGTGGTCGGGGAGGCCGCGGATGGGGCCTCCGGCGCCGAGCTGGTGTCCCGGCTGCTGCCGGACGTCGTCCTGCTCGACATCGTCCTGCCGGACATCGATGGGTTCGCGGTGTCTGAACGCATCCAACGCGAGGCGCCAGGCTCCGCGGTTGTGCTCACGTCGAGCCGAAGCGAGGGGGCCTACGGCCCTCGAGTCGCCACCAGCCCAGCCCGTGGTTTCGTCGGCAAGAGCGAGCTCACTGGCCCCGCGATCGGCCGGCTGACGGGATGACCCATGTCCGGCAATGCATTTCGCGGGGCTGCTCGGGCTCGCCGACCGGGTCGAGGCGGCCGGTGGTCGGTTCATCGTGTCGAGCCCCCGGGTTCGGAACGCGGCTCGAGGCGAGCATCGTGCGACCGGAGGCCGAGACGTGACCCCGGAAATCCCCACTGGAACACGGCGTTTCCTCGTGCCAGCACTGATGTCGCGAACGGTGCCCGAACCTAGCGTCGCACCAACCGATCAAGGAGGTGCGCCATGCGACTCATCACCATCGCCCGTCTGGCCGTGACAGTTGGGGTTGCGGGGTTGCTTGTGTCCGGGTGTTCGGGCCCGGACAAGGCCGGGGGCGCGGCAGGGGGTGTGGTGACGACCTTGCGGTTCGAGAACACCAACGTCCCGCCGCCGGCGCAGCTTCAGGCGTTCGCCGACGAGGTGGCCAAGCGGTCCCACGAAACCGTGAAGATCGTGTTCGTGGAGAGCCCGCACGCCGCGGACCCGGAGCTCGAATCACAGCTGGTCAACGACGTGCGCCAAGGCACGGTCGACCTGGCCTGGGTCGGCCCTAGGGTGTTCGACACCTTCGGAGTGACTAGCTTCCAGCCGCTGCTGGCCCCGATGCTCATCGACAGCGAGCAGCTGGAGGGCCGCGTCTTCGATTCCGGCATCCCGGACCAGATGCTGGCCGACATAACCAAGGTAGGGGTGGTCGGGGTCGGCGTGACCCCCGGCCCGCTGCGCCGGCCGTTGAGCAAGGGGGAGCCGCTGACCAGCCCGGACGCGTTCCGCGGCAAGGTGTTCGGCATCAACTCATCGAAGCTGACCGAGCGGGCCTTCGCCCAGCTCGGCGCCACGACCAAACACCTGGGCGCCGGGCCCCCGCTCGACACCATCGACGGGATCGACATGCAGGTCGGGCTGATCTGGCTCAACCACTACGAGGACAGGGGCGCCAAGAGCATCGTCGGCAACCTGAACCTGTGGCCACGCCCGCTGACCATCATCGCCGCACCAAAGTCATGGTCCCGGCTGACCCCGGGCCAGCAGCAGATCCTGACGGATGCCGCCCAGGCCACCCGCGCCGCGGCATTGGACGCCTCCCGCGCCGAGGACACCGCCAACGCCGCCGACCTGTGCAAGAGCGGCATGACCATCACCGCGGCCACCCCCGCCCAGCTGGCCCAGTTCAGGACGGCGTTCCAACCGGTCTATGACCAGATCGCCGCCACCAACCCGACCAACAAGGCCCGGCTGCAACAGATCCAAGGCCTCAAGGACGCCACCGGCGCCGCACCCGACAGCATCACCTGCGCCACCGCCCGCAGCGCCACATCCGAGACGCAACCGGGCGACCCGCAAGCGCACGCCGCGACCATCCCCGAAGGTGTCACCTTCACCATGACCCTGACCCCCTCCGACTGGGATGGCTGCGAAGGCGGCGCAGACCAACACCCAACCCAGATCGACGACATGGTCTTCCGCGACGGCTACGTGTACATCTACGTCACCACGGCAGGCTCGACCGAGCGAACCTTGGGAAACAAGGACACCTACTCGACCTTCCACGACCGGCTAGGTTTCGGCAACCCTGCGGACGGCACGGTCAAGTGGAAGGTGGACGGCAACCAGCTCATCCTGTCGGACAGCAACGCCGAGACCTGCGGCGAACGGATCATCATTACGAAGCACCCGTGGACGCGGAAGTGATGACGATGCGTGTCGCGCGAGTTGCAGCCGCTGTGACATCTGCGGGGTTCCTTGTGTCGGGGTGTTCCGGCCCGGACAAGGCCGGGGGCTCGGCAGGGCGTCGGCCAGGACGAAACAGCTCGTGCTCGTGTCGAGGCGGCCCTGCGCACCTCTCAACGCAGCAGCTGGACGCGAGCCACCTGACCCCTCCGCGGGCCAACATTTCTGCACGTATTCTGCACAGCCCCGCAGGCGGCCGTCTGGAGCCGGTTACAGCCGGACAGCATCGGCCGACGGCAAGGGCCTCGGACCGGCCTTCGCGCTGGTCAGAGGCCCTTCTGAGCACATGGTTCATGCAGAAGCGGGCGGAGTTTGTCGACCCTGACGGCGAGCTCATCGAAGAACTCTGCACCGACCGAGCGCTCGTAGGCCCCGGGCTGCGGGCCGTGCGGGTGACCGCCGGGGGGCTGATCGAGCCCTGGCCGATGCCCGAGCCCTTGAGGGTCTCGTAGTCGCCACCGCGGTAGTACCTGACCTCGCCGGAGTCGACGTTCGAGTGGGGTAGCTCACCGGGATCGACAGCGGGTGGTAGTCGACACTGCGCGGCACAGTGTCCAGTCCCCGGAAGGCTTCTGGTTTGCCGCACTGGACGAAGTGGAAGCCCAGCGCTTGTGGCGCCGAACCAAGGGTTGTCGGCGGCCCGCGCCTATCCTCGTCGCGACCCGGCGCAAACTGGCGTCGAGGCGCACTGCGGAGGTGACAGTGGCACGGCTGGATGGCATCGACGCGTGGCTGAAGGAGCACCTGCCGCGGCTGCTCGTCGAGCACAATGTCCCGGCCGCGTCGGTCGCTGTCGGGGCGGGCGATGAGAACGTGGCACATGCCTTCGGCACCTTGAGCACAGGGACCGGGATCGAGGCGACCAGCGACGCGATCTTCCAGGTCGGTTCCATCACGAAGGTGTTCACCGCAACCCTCGTCCTGCAGCTCGTCGAGGAGGGCCTGATCACCCTGGATGACCCCCTGCGAACCTGGCTCCCCGAGTTTGAGCTTACTGATGCCGACGCCGCCGCGCGCACCACCGTCCGCCACCTCCTGTGCCACACCGCGGGGTTCGAGGGGGACATCTTCACCGACACCGGCAAGGGAGACGACTGTCTGTCGAACTACGTGACGCTCTTGGCGCAGACCCCGCAGCTGTTCGCCCCGGGACAGCTCTGGTCCTACAACAACGCCGGTTTCTGCGTCCTCGGCCGCCTGGTGGAGGTAGTCCGAGGACGGGCGTACGACGCGTGTCTCCGGCACCACCTGCTCGACCGGCTCGGTGACACCCACGCTGCCGTCGACCCGTACGAGGCCGTCGTGCATCGGGTGGCCGTCGGACACGTCCGCACATCCGCGGGGGCTGAGTTGCAGCCGACCAAAACCTGGGCGATGGCTCGCTCGAACGCCCCCGCGGGTTCGATGCTGGCCATGAGAGCCACGGATCTGCTGGCTTTCGCTCGGGTCCATCTGAATCATGGCCGAGCGGCCGCCGGCCAGCTGCTGAGCGCTGCGACAGTTGCGACGATGCAGGAAGCCCAGGTAGCCCTGCCGGACATCGCCCAGGGCAGCGCGTGGGGACTGGGCTGGGAGCTGTTCGACCTACCCGGCGGCCGCGTCGTGGGTCACGACGGAAACACGATCGGTCAGTCCGCGATGCTGCGCCTGCTACCGGACCGGGACGTCTCAGTGGTCGTGCTGACCAACGGCGGCGCGGCAGATCTGGTGCAGCGTGCAGTCCTGAGCCAGGTCCTCAGCGACCTGTGCGGTCGGGAGCTGCCGGGGCCACCGGAACCGAACGGGATGCCAGCGGGACGCCGGTCGGGCCGCGATCTCGATCGGTATGTCGGCCGGTACACGTCCGTCGTCAGTGAGACCGTGGTGAGCCAGGACTCCGAAGGTCGCCTGTGGCTCGAGCGCACGCCCATGGGGATGCTGGCCGACCTCGACGAACTGCCTTACCGCACAGAGCTCGTCGCCTGGCGGGGCGACTCCTTCCTCCCGCTGCAACCCGAAAACGGCAGGCACCAACCGGTGGCCTTCCTGGGTGACGACGGGGCGGGTCGCGCCGCCTTTCTCCACGCCGGCCGAGCCGATCGGCGGGCGCCATGACGAATGCGCTCGACCTCCACCGCAACGCCGTCGTGGCGGACACTCACAACGACCTGCTGTGCGCTGTCGTCCACCGGCCACCTGACCGCTGGTCATCCTTCTTCCGCGAACGATGGCTGCCCCAGCTGAAGTCGGGCGGGGTGAACCTGCAGACCCTGGCCGTCTTCGTCGAGGACGCCTACCGTCCGGAAGGTGCTCTGCGGCAGACCCTGCGAATGGTCGAGGCGGCGCACCGCCTGGCCGAACGCAACGACGACCAGGTCGCGCTGTGCCTCGACGGAGCCGCCATTGACGAAGCCCTGGCCGGTGACCGGATCGCCCTCGTTCTCGCGCTGGAGAGCGCCCCGGGCGTCGGGGACGACATCGAGCTCTTTGAGACCCTCTTCCGACTCGGTGTCCGGGTCGCCTCTCTCACGCATTTCGGTCGTACACCGCTCGCTGACGGCAGTGGTGAGGACAAGACCGGGGGTCGCCTGACACGATCAGGACGCGATGCGGTGGCCGAGCTGGAGCGGCTCGGCGTGCTGGTCGATGTCAGCCACCTCGGTGTCGCCGGGGTCGACCACGTGCTTGAGCTGAGTACGCGGCCGGTCATCGCGACCCACTCCTCAGCGCGCGCTCTCTTCGATCACCACCGCAACCTCAGTGACGACCAGCTGCGGGGGATCGCCGCCACCGGTGGGGTCGTCTGCGTGAACTTCTTCGCGCCCTACCTACACCCCAGCGACCACACCGTCGACCAGCTGGTGAACCACCTCGAGCACATCGTCGGCGTGACCGGCGTCGCGCACGTGGGGCTGGGTCCCGACTTCCTCCAGGAGGTGCTGGCGGAGACCACGCCACCGTGCTGCGAACCGACCACGGTCGCGGGGGTACCGGCCGGCGCCTACCTGCCCGGTCTGGAGGGGCCCGCGGGACTCCCGCTGGTGACCGAGGCCTTGTTACGACGCGGCTGGTCAGCGCCCGACGTCCGAGCTGTGCTGGGGGAGAATGTCCGAAACCTCTACGTGGCCGAGCTCGGTCGGCCGGGCTGAGCCCGCACGAGAGAGCGCGTTTGGTGCGTCCGACAAGGTGGTGGCCTCAGATTGGGTCTGGGGAACCAACCACGGGAGCGACACCCGCCCGACGATCGACCAATGGCACAGGAGATCCAAGCCGTGAGCGCCAGCCCCGAAGAAGCTGCTGGAGCATCGGCGCTGGGCGGAGCGCACAGTCTGCTGACTGTCCGCGACCTCGCGGTGGAGATCCGCCGCGGCGACCGGCTGGTTCGGCCCATCGACGGCGTCAGCCTCGACCTGCGGCGCGGCGAGACGCTGGGCATCGTCGGCGAGACCGGCTCGGGCAAGTCCATGACGGGCCTAGCAATCATGGGAATGCTGCCGTCCGGCGGACAGGTCACGGGTGGGTCCATCGACTTTGCCGGCACTGAGCTCGTCGGATTGGCATCGTCGCGCTACCGCGCCATTCGGGGCAACGACATCGCCATGGTCTTCCAGGACTCTCAGACCTCGCTCAACCCGACCCGCAAGATCGGGGACCAGGTCGCCGAACCGGTCCAGCTGCACCGTGGACTGTCACGGAGTGCGGCCCGCAAGCGCGCAGAGGAGATGCTGGCCCTGGTGGGCATCCCGCGACCGGCGGAGCGAATGGACGCCCATCCGCACCAGCTCTCCGGTGGCATGCGTCAGCGGGTGATGATCGCGATGGCCCTTGCCTGCGAGCCCAAGGTCGTCATCGCCGACGAACCCACGACGGCGCTCGATGTCACCATCCAGGCAGAGATCCTGGACCTGCTCGACGACCTGCGGTCCCGCTTGGGCATGGCGATGATCCTGATCACGCACGACATGGGTGTCATCGCCCGCCACGCCGATCGCGTCGGGGTTATGTATGCCGGTCGGCTGGCCGAGTCCGGCCCGACGGCCACGGTTTTCGACAGCACCCGGCATCGCTACACCCAGGCGCTCCTTGGCTCGATCCCGTCGCTGACCCACGACCGCCGTCACGAGCTGTCCAGCATCGGAGGAGCTCCGCCGGACCTCGCGACCCGCCACGAAGGCTGCCCGTTCGCCCCACGGTGCGCAGCAGCGACCCAGCAATGCCTCGACGAACGTCCACCGACCACGACGGAGGGGCGGCATACCTTCGCCTGTTGGCACCCAGCGACCGGGCCAGTGGACAGGGCACCCGTCCGGTTGGTCGAGCGCCGCATCCATGAAACAGGCAATGACGCCCGGCTTCAGGTGCTGAACCTCCATCGTGAGTACCCGACGGCCGGCGGCCGCTTGGGACACCGCCGCACCGTCAAGGCCGTGTCCGGTGTCAGTTTCGAGGTCGCCGACGGTGAGACGTTCGGGCTGGTCGGAGAGTCCGGGTGTGGCAAGTCCAGCCTGGGCCGGATGTTGGTGGCCCTCGACCGCCCCACAGCCGGGGCGGTGGTGTTCGAGGGCGCCGAGCTCGGCGCCGGGACGCGAAGAGCGCTTGGCGCCAGGCGCGCCAAGCTCCAGATGATGTTCCAGGACTCCAGTGCGGCCCTGGACCCCCGCATGAACATCGGCACCATCCTTCGAGAACCGTTGGCCGTTCAGGGTGTCGGCACCCGCGCGAGCAGGACGGCGCTCTCTAACGACCTGCTCGCCGAGGTCGGGTTGCCCACCTCGGTCCTCGAGCGCTATCCCCACGAGCTGTCGGGCGGACAACGCCAGCGGGTCGCCCTCGCGCGTGCCCTCGTGCTCGATCCCCTGGTGCTGGTCGCGGACGAACCCGTCAGCGCGCTGGACGTCTCGATCCGTTCTCAGGTGCTCAACCTCATGCGGCGGATGCAGCGCGAGCGCAACCTCAGCAGCGTGGTCATCTCTCACGACCTCGCCGTCGTCCGATACCTGGCGGACCGGGTGGGGGTGATGTACCTGGGGAAGCTGGTCGAGACCGGGCCGGTGGATCGGGTGTATGCCGGACCCGCACACCCATACACACTTGGCCTGCTCGCCGCGGTCCCGGAGGTCAACGGCGCGGTCGCGCCCCGCGAAGCGCGGGTCCGGGGCGAGCTGCCCAGCCCGATCGACCCACCCAGCGGTTGTCGGTTCCGCACGCGCTGCCCGCTCGCCACGCAGCTGTGCGCCGAGGTCGAGCCGGCCCTGGAGACCGTCTCCGGTGGCTGGCAGGTGGCCTGCCACTTCCCCTTGCAGCCGAAGGAAGGATCCCGATGACCAGGTACATCCTGCGTCGGCTGGCGGTTTCGCTCGTGGTGTTGATCGGCATCTCGGCCGTCGTGTTCTTCATGCTCCACCTCGTCTCCGACAGCCCCGGACGCGTCGTGCTCGGCCAGCGCGCCACGCCGCAGGCGGTGGCCGACTTCAACCAGCAACACGGCTTCGACCGACCCGTTGTGATCCAGTACGTCAGCTACCTCAACCAGCTGGCGCACGGAGACCTGGGCCGATCCTTCAAGCTGAACGAGGACGTCAGCACGGTGCTGCGGCAGAACGCGGCCCGCAGCGCGATGCTCTCGCTGTCCGGCCTGGTCCTGGCGTTGGCGATCGCGGTGCCACTCGGAACGGTGCAGGCGATCAGACGCAACGGCTGGTTGGACCGCATCGCCACGGTCGTCATCTACATCCTGTACGCCACGCCGACCTTCCTGCTGGGCCTCATACTGATCGCCTTGTTCAGCCAGCGGTGGCCGGTCTTTCCCGCGGAAGCCTCGCAGTCGCACTCGCCGTGGGTTGTGTTCACCGACCCGCGATCGATGGTGCTGCCGGTACTCACGATCGCGGTGACGAGCATCGCGATCTACTCGCAGTACCAGCGGTCGTCCGCCGTGGACCAGCTGGGGCAGGACTACATCACGGTGGCTCGGGCGAAAGGTCTGCCGGAGCCGCTGGTGATCCGACGGCACGTGCTACGCAACGCCAGCCTGCCGATGATCACTCTCGTCGGGACGATGATCCCGACCCTGCTGGCGGGCAACCTGATCGTTGAGTCGCTGTTCAACTATCCGGGACTGGGGTTGCTGTTCCTCAACAGCCTGCAACGTGAGGACTATCCCGTGCTCTTGGCCTACACCCTGATCGGTGGCGTGCTCACCGTCGTCGGCAACTTCGCCGCCGACATCGCCGTCGCCTTCGCCGACCGCAGGATCGAGCTGGCCCGATGAGCATGGGCGGTGTGGCACCCCCCGGCCCTGGAACCGCGGCCGAGGCCCTGCCGTCGTCCTCCTCCAGAGGGCGGACGAAGGCGACGCAGCGATGGCTGCGACACCACCCGTCCGGGGCGGTCGGTCTGGTGCTGCTCCTTCTCATTCTGGCGTTCTGCTATCTCGGGCCGCTGCTGTGGCACACCAACCAGACTGACGTGAACGTGGTGGACGCTGCGCTGCCGCCCAGCCCCGGCCACCCGCTCGGCACCGACACGAACGGGTTCGACGTCCTGGGACGGCTCATGGCCGGCGGTCAGGTGTCGCTGCAGATCGGCCTGGTCGCAGCCGTGATCGCCACCACCTTCGGCACCGTCTACGGTGCCGTGGCCGGCCTGGCCGGCGGTGTGGTCGATGGCTTCACGATGCGACTGGTCGACGTGTTCCTGTCCGTGCCGTTCCTCTTCTTCGTCCTCATCCTGTCGGCCCGCTTCCATGCGAACGCCTGGACGCTGAGCCTGGTCGTCGGGAGCTTCTCCTGGCTGATCTCGGCGCGCCTGGTCCGCGGTGAGGTGCTCACTCTCCGCGTACGCGACTACGTGCTGGCCGCTCGCGTCATGGGCGCGTCGAGGCGGCGAATCATCTTCACTCACCTGATCCCCAACTCGATCGGCGTGGTGATCGTGAACGTGACCTTCCAGGTGGCCGACGCCATCCTCGTGGTCGCAGCCTTGGGATTCCTCGGCTTCGGGCTGAGCTATCCCACGACCGACTGGGGCAGCCAGCTGGCTGATGGCGTCTCCTACATCTCAGCGGGCTACTGGTGGCTGATCTACCCAGTCGGCTGCTGCATCGTCCTGACCGTCCTTGGTCTCAACCTGCTCGCAAACGCCCTTCGCGACACATTCGGGCGCACCGCCGACTGACGAGGCGGCAGCGAACACCACCTCTTGTGCAGCCAGACCGACGGCGGCACCGGAAACTGTCACACCGACCAAACCGAGGCGAAGACCGCTGGTGCATCGTCTCATTCGAACAACCGACAGACATTGGAGCCAGCCATGATCCACATGCCACGCCAGCGCCGCGCGCGCACGGCAGCCGCGGCAACCGCCGCGGGAATCGCCCTACTGGTTGCGGGCTGCTCCGAGAGCAGCAGCGGCGCACCGACGAAAGACCTTGCGGGAAGCTACAACAAGCTCCCCGATGAAAGCGGCAGTCCCAAGCCAGGTGGCACTGTGGTCGTCGCGCTCGCTCCCGGCTTGAGCCCGAACTACATCTACCCCTACCCGCCTGCTTCGGCGAACGGCACGGTCATCGCGCGCGGTCAGCTCTGGCGGGCCCTCTACCGGCCGAGCGGCGCCGGCGACCAGGTCGCCGACCTGAACCACAGCCTGGCCGAGCCGCCCAAGACGAGCAGTGACCGAAAGACCGTCTCCATCAAGCTCAAGGACTACGCCTGGTCCAACGGGAAGAAAGTCGTCGCGGACGACGTCGTCTTCTCGCTCGACCTGCTCAAAGCAGCTCTTCGCAAGAGCCCGGGAAACTGGAGCTTCTACACGCCCGGTCAATTCCCGGACGGCGTCACCGCGAAGGCCTCGGCCCCGGACACGGTCACGCTGCACCTGGACAAGGCGTACAACTCTTCGTATCTCCTGTCGATGCTCACACTCATCTACATCATGCCGTCCGCGGACTGGAGCATCGCCCAGACCGGCGGACCCCACTTGGACTTCACCGACCCGAAGAACGCGGCAGCGATCTACGACTACTTGACCAAGCAGTCCGAGGACCAGTCGACCTTCACCTCCAACCCGCTGTGGCAGATCGTGAACGGGCCGTACAAGCTCAAGTCTTTCGACTCGACCACCGGCTCCTACTCGCTCGCGAAGAACGAGAAGTACAGCGGACCCGGCGCGAAGGCGCTGGACCAGGTCGACTTCAAGTCGTTCACGTCATCGGCGGCGGTGCTCAACCAGTACAAGGCCGGCACCCTCACTGTGGGTTCGCTGGACGCCAGCTACGTCAACCAGATCGACGCTCTGAAGCGAGGCGGCTACCACGTGTTCGGCGCGCCGGCGCCGGCACGGTTCGACTCCATGACCATCAACTTCAAGAACACGGTCAACAACTTCGACAAGGTCATTGCGCAGCCGTACGTGCGGCAGGCGCTGCAGAAGCTGATCGACCAGGGGACCTTCGTCCAGAGCCGGGGCATCTACAACGGCGCTGCCTCCCAGAACTACAGCGTGGGCGGGGCTGACTCGCCCTACCCGCCGTCCTTCGGCGACAGGCCGACCTACGGCTACGACCCGGCCGGCGCGGCCGCGTTGCTCACCGCCCATGGCTGGAAGGTCGACCCCGACGCCGGGACCACCTGCCAGACTCCCGGCACCGGTGCGGGTCAGTGCGGAGCCGGCATACCCAAGGGTCAGACGATCAGCTTCACCCTGACCGCCGCGAACACCCCCAAGTACGTCGCGGCTCGCGACGTCGCCTTCGCCTCGGAGGCCAAGAAGCTGGGCG
Source organism: Intrasporangium mesophilum (assembly GCF_054783095.1). Taxonomy (NCBI): domain Bacteria; kingdom Bacillati; phylum Actinomycetota; class Actinomycetes; order Micrococcales; family Intrasporangiaceae; genus Intrasporangium; species Intrasporangium mesophilum. The sequence continues at coordinate 280,293 of NZ_BAAGRF010000013.1, forward strand.
TCACCGTCAACGTTGTCACGAAGTCGCTCAACTACATGTACGAGAACTACGGCAACAGCTTCGCGCCGGCAAATGCCAACCAATGGGCGATGGAGGACTACGGCGCGCTGTACCTGGCCGCGGGCTACCCGAGCACGAACACGATCTTCAACACGACGGGAAGCTTCAACCTGGGCAGCTACTCAAACCCGGAGGTCGACCGCCTGATCGACGACTCGACGTTCGGCGCCGACCCGGCCGTGCTGGCCAAGGAGACCACCGCCGTCTCGCTCGACCTGCCCGTGCTGCTGGTCCCGACGCCGCACACGCTGGTGGTCTGGAAGGACACGCTGTCGGGCCCTCCGGAGTCCTTCCAGTCCTTGCTCAGCTACATCTACTCACCGGAGCTCTGGTACTACCACCAGTAACCATGACAGGGATGGCCCGGCCAGCCCAAGGAGTGCCATGCTGATCGACCCGACCTGGCTGCGCCGCGTCGTCGGCGGCGCGCGGGTGGTTGCCCTCGGTGAGGGAGCACACCAGATCGTCGAGTTCCACCAGCTCCGGGGCGAGATCCTCCGCATCCTGGTCGACGACCTCGGTGTCACGGCGTTGGTGCTGGAGTCGGGCTTTCCCGAAGGCCTCACGGTCGACGCGTGGCTGCATGGTCCGCCTGAGTCGGGAGCAACGGCAGCACAGGTCGCACGCGATGGCATCTCGTACGGCTTCGGGCACAGCGCCGCCTTCCAGGAGCAGCTGTCGTGGATGCGGGATGCCGGTGTTCGGCTGTACGGCATGGACCTCGGTGGTGATGCGGTGTCAGCCGGCCCGGCCGTTCGAGCACTCCTGAACCGTCTTCCGTCGATGCCCGGGGACGAGGACCTGTTGCGGCGCAGTGACCTGGGGCCGCGCCCGTTGGCGCCCCGCCGGTGGGCCGCCCTTGCCTCCGACGAGCAACTGTCGCTGCTCGAGGACCTTGCGGCCCTCGTTGCTCGGGCCGATGGCGTGGACGATCCCGTGGCCGAACGATGCGCCGCGGCCGTGGCCGGCTTCGTGGCCGAACGGACCTACGACGGCACCGGGACGCCACCGCGCGAGCACTTTATGGCCGACACGGTCCGCTGGGTGCTCAAGCGCGAGGAACGAGTCCTGGTCAGTGCCCACAACACCCACGTGCAGCGCGGTCCGTTCAACGGCTCCCCGATGCTCGGCGGATTGCTCGCACCCCACCTGGGTGACGACCTCGTCGTGATCGGCATGACGTACGGATCCGGACCGGAGGTGCGGTTTGTCGAACGGTCGTCCCGGCCCTTCGACTGGGCCGTGGAGCTGACCGACCGTGTGCTCAGGCCGGACAGCGTGGAGTCCCGACTGGACCCCCTGGGCGACCCCCTGTCCGCGGTCGATCTCCGCGGCATACCAGCGGGCTTCCTCGACGGGGTGCGCGGGACGCAGGCCGCGGGCGGGCTGGACCGATGCGCGAGCCTCGGCACCGCCTACGACGCCTTCGTGCACCTGCGGCGGGTGCACCGGGTCCCTGGCAGCGTCAGGCGGCTGCGGTCCGAGCTCGCCGGCTACCCAGCCACGAGGACGGAGGACGTCATGAACCACCTCGCCGGGCTCGAGGTGCCGGACCCATACCGCTGGCTGGAGGGCGAGAACGACGAGGTCAGCGAGTGGCAGCGGTGGCAGGCGAACCTTGCCACGATGACGATCTTCGAGAGCTCGGATCGCGGCGCTTGGCGCGGCCTCGTCGAGCGGTATGACACCGGAATGCGTGCGGCTCTGCCGCGGTACGCAGCAGGTCGGTGGTTCCGCGCCGTCGGTGACACCGTTGTTGTGGCGAACGAACCTCTCGGGACCGGCCGCCCGGTTCTGCGGATCTCTGACCTGGTCGGCGCGGGCGAGCAGGCAGTGCTGTCCTGGCTCGAGCCCTCGCCGGATGCTCGTGTGCTGGCGGTCGGGGTCTGCTCCGATGGCAGCGAGCACAACCGGATCCACCTCGTCGAGGTCGCTAGCGGGACCGTGCTTCCTGCGCCGGTCCAGGTGCTGCACAGCGCCTGGGCTGGCGGCGTGGCGTGGGCGGCGGACGCGCGCGGGTTCTGGTTCTTCGCCTTGACCGGAAGTCCCGAGGAGTTCGTCCAGGCCGTCTTTCACCACGATCTCGACTCGGGCCGGACTACGGTCGAGCCGGTGCCGGTGCCGGCCGGTTCTCGCGAGTACACCCTCGTCCAGCCGTCGGCGGACGGTCGCTGGCTCGTGGCCAGCCACAGGATCGGCAGTCCGATCCCGGTGGCCGTGCGTGACCTCACCCAGCCGGCCGAGGGCTGGCGACCGTTCGTGACCAGCTGCACCGGCACCGTGGCCGGGCACGTCGTCGGAGACCGCTACGTCGCCGTGACGGACGTCGGAGCCGCTCGCGGTCGCGTCATCGCGATTCCGCTCGGCGCAGAGGACGCGAACGACGACTCCACCTGGGTCGAGCTGGTCCCGGAGAGCGACCTGGTCCTCCGCTCGCTCACCCCGGTCGGCGACCACCTCTATCTTGGCGGGCTGCAGGACACCTTCGCCCAGCTACGCCTGCTCGATGCTCGGGGTGTCGTCGTCGACTCGGTTCGCTTGCCTGCGCGCGGCACGGTCGCCACGCCGTTCTTCCCACTCACGGGTCTAGCCGTTGGTGCGCCCGTCCCGGAGCTGGTGTTCGCCTTCTCGACCTTGACCAGCTCGTGGGGGATGTACCGGCACCGTCCGGGCGACCCCGAGGTGACCGTGCTGCAGGCACCCGCCGTGAGCCTCGACGCGACAGTGGAAATCGGGTCCGCAACGGCATCCGATGGAACCCTGGTGCCCTATCACGTGGTCCGCCTCGCCGGGTCGACGGGCCAGGACGAGGATCCGGAGCCGACACTGATCAGCGCATACGGCGCCGCGAACATCGCGACTCTCCCGGAGTACCGGCCGGATCTCGCGGCCTTCGTGGCGGCCGGTGGGACGCTGGTGCAGGCATACCTGCGCGGCGGCGGTGAGTTCGGGCGGGACTGGTATCTCGCAGCGCACCGTGAGACCAAGCACGTCCGTGACGACGACCTTGTCGCCGTTGCCGAACACCTGATTGCGAGCGGTCGGACGACAAGCTCGCGGCTCGCTGTCACCGGAGGCTCCGACGGCGGGCTGATGTGCGGGGTCGCGGTCACCACGCGGCCGGATCTGTGGCGCGCGGCACTCCCCCGAGCGCCCCTGCTCGACCTTGCTGCAGGGATGCGCGATCCGTACCTCGACTTCGTGATCCGCAAGGCATGGGGCGATCCCGATGATCCTGCCGACGTGCGACGGATCCTCGGTCGTTCGCCGTACGAGCTCATCCGCCCAGGGGTGTTTCCAGCGGTCTACGTCCAGGCTGGCGCGAACGACCCGCGCTGCCGACCGTGGCACGCGCGCAAGTTCGTGGCACGCCTGCAGCGCGCCCAACAGGGCGGCGCACCGATCCTGCTGCACGTGTTCGAGGACGCCGGTCATGGTGCCGCCACCAACCGGGAGACCGCCCTGGAACAGGACACTGAGTGGCTCGCCTTCCTGGCCAGAGAACTCTGTCTCACCCTCCCGAGTGGCATTGTCGTCGGGTAGTCGACCCGACCGACGACGCCTTCTCCGCTCTCATTCGGTCCCGGCGGTCAGGTCCATCAGTCGCAGCTGCAGCATCGCTGCGAGGCGCGCGTTGGGGTCATCCAGGTCGATGGCGCCGACCTCGGTCGCGCGCCGAAGTCGGTAGCGGAACGTATTCGCGTGCGCGTACATGGCGGACGCAGCGACCGGCACGTCGCCGAACGTGTCCAGCCATGCGCGGAGGGTCTCGAGCAGGCTGCTCTGATGCTCGCGGTCGTAGGCGACGATCCGGGCGATAGGGCCGCTGGGAATGTCCCCCTGCTCGAGGCGGTCGGCCAGCTCCAGCAGCAGCGCTTCCAGATGCACGTCGTCCAGCCGGGCCACCTGCGGCGACGAGCGCCTCGATCGCAGCACCCGCAGGGCACGGTCTGCGCCGGCCCGGGACCGATTCAGTGAGGCGGCACCGCCGACCACCGGTCCAACGCCCGCCAGCGGGCGCAGCCTGGAACCAACCCTACGGAAGAACTCCGTGGCGATCTCCGAAGCCCTGATCTCGCCGCCCGCTCGTTCTTTCGAGACCGGAAGTATGCCGTACGTGACGTCCCCCACCAGGCCGACGGCGCTGCGGGGGTGAACGGCCGTGAGATGCAGTGCGAAGGCGTCGGCCAGGCGCTTGCGTTCGACGGCCAGCTGGGCCGGCAACGGGTGCTCGCCCTCGGGTCCGACGACCGTCAGCGCCAGGACGACCGCCGGCTCGTCCTTGAGTCCAAGCCGGCCCATGGTGTCGAGCGCTCGGGGGCCGCCGTCAAGTGCCGTAGCGAGCAGCTCGGCCCGCAGCCGGCGCTCCTGGTCGGCTTCGGCCCGCTGCCAGACCATGTGCATCGCGACGAGCGCCGCACCGTGCTGCAACGCCTGACTCCCCTCTGGTCCAAGCGGTTCGGCGACTGCCGCCCAGATGGTTCCGAGGATCTCGTCGGCGGCTCGGACCGCGATCGCGGCACGCCCACCCCGTCCTTGCGGCTCGTCGTCTGAGATCGGCGCGACATACACGGGCTTGTTGCTCCGGTAGATCTCCTGGAACACCCCGCGCTCCTCCAGCACTCGGGTGTACTCCTCCGGCACCTGACGTCGCAAGATGGTCTGCACCCGCCACTGGTCGGCGTCCTCCTGGCGACCGGAGAACGCGAGCAGTCGAGAGCTGCGATCCTCGATCGTGATGGGCGCACCGACCATTGCGGCGACCGCGTTGGCGACTGCGAACAGGTCTCCGAGCCCCGACTGGTAGCCGACGATCTGCCGCTGGCCGGCTCCCGGGCGGGCGAGCTCGGGTGCAGGGGGCGCGTCGATGGTCAGCGAGCGAATCATCTGCGCCAGGTCCGTCCACGACGCTCCCCGCGCGAACGCCAGCACCGCGATCCCGGCCCGCCGTTGCGCGGCGATGAGGCGCTCGGTGGGTTCCACCGGTGCCCGCAGGATCAAGGCGGTGCCGTCACGCTCACCGAGTCGCTCGACAACCGACGCGATCTCGTCAGGGTCGTTCAGGCCCACCCCGAGCACGACGAGTCCTTCGGTCAGCTCCGGTTCGTCCAGGGCGTCATAGATGGCGACTCCCTTCACGGGCCCGAGGTCGCCGGTCGTTGAAGGTGAGCCCCCCACCACCGTCAGTAGCGTGGCGCCGAGCTCCTCCAGGACCCGCGCCATTCCCGGCTGCGGGAGGTCCATGACCGTCACGCACCCGACGCTAGCCGCGCCGCCCAGGGGCGGCGCTTGTCGACCACGACGAAATGATCGCAGAAGTTGGTCCCGCGGCACCAACTCAGGTCAGCGGAAGCCACACCCGCTCGACGACGACGTCCTCGAGGACCTCCGGCAACAGAGCCACCCCGATCCCCGGGCCTGTCGGAACCGCGAGGTGCCCGCCGTCGAGGACGAACGGCTCCGTCAGGTCCGTATGGAAGTAGCGTTCCGATGCCGAGGTGTCTCCGGGCAGGCTGAAACCGGGCAGGGCCGCCAGGGCCAGGTTCGCCGCGCGGCCCAAGCCCGTCTCGAGCATGCCGCCGCACCACACCGGCACACCATGGGCGACACACACGTCGTGGACCCGGCGCGCCTCGAGATAGCCGCCGACGCGGCCAGGCTTGATGTTGATGATCCGACAGGCACCGAGCGCGATCGCATCCGCCGCTGAGCGAGCCGAGACGATCGACTCATCGAGGCAGATCGGGGTGCTGAGGCTCCGAGAGAGCTCGGCGTGCCCGAGCAGGTCGTCCTCGGCCAGCGGCTGTTCCAGCAGAAGTAGGTCGAAGGCGTCGAGGCGGCTCAGGTGGCGTGCGTCGCTGCGCTGATATGCGGTGTTGGCGTCGACCTGCAACGGCACGTCGCCATACTCCTCACGGACGGCCCGCACGGGCTCGATGTCCCAGCCCGGTTCGATCTTGAGCTTGATCCTCAGGTAGCCGTCGGCGAGGTAGCCACCGACGATGTCGATAAGCTCCGGGATGGAGTTGGGGATACCGACGGAGACCCCGCACGCGACTGTGGTCCGGACAGCGCCCAGGGCATCGGCCAGGGACTCACCGCGGGTTCGCAGTTCGGCGTCGAGAACGGCGGTCTCCAGCGCGGCTTTGGCTGTCCGGTGGCCCTTGAGGTTCGCCAGCGCAGGCGCCACCTGATGGGCGCTCACTGTCTCGAGGGCGCCCAGGGCCGGCACGAGGAAGTGTTGCAGGACGTGGACGGCCTGGTCGGCATACTCGGGCGAGTAGTAGGGCCCGGCGGCGGCGCCACACTCGCCCCACCCGTCGATCTCGGGCGACACCGCTCGCACCAGGACGGCACGGCGGACGTGCTCGGTGCCCCGCGAGGTGCGGAACGGCGTGGCGAGCGGTAGCTCGACGGTCAGGATCTCGACGCCGATGAGCCTCATCGGTCCGGCCTCTCCACGACGTACCAGCCCGCTCGGTCGAAACCTCGTACCGTCGCCCCTTGGTCCAGCAGCCCGCCCAGTACCTCTCGCAGCGCTGCGCGCCATTCCGCGGCGCCCCGCGGATCATCCATGCGGAGTCCCTCGATGTCGTCAGGTATCCCGACCAGTACGGTTCGCCCCCGCGCCGGCCGGCTAAGCGGGCCACCGGAGGCCGAGACCTCAAGAGCGACGGTCGCTCCGGCATCGCGCAACGCGGCCGCATTGACGAATCGAGCGCTCCCCGCGCAGGCTGCGGTGACCGCGGGAGCTGTCAGCGGCCAGCGCACCAGCACGCGGTCCGTTGGGTCGGCGCGGTTGATGTCGTCGTCCATCGGGCCGTAGAAGTCCGGCAGGTATTCCGCCACGTCCGCCGACAGTTTGGCGAGATTGAACCAGGCGTTACGCCGGACCAGCGGGTCAAACGTCCAGGTGATGTTGTGGGCACCGTTCGCGAGGGTCCAGGCTCGCTGGTGCAGCTTGAGGGCTAGGCCCACGCCCCGGGCCTGCACCTGCGGGTCGACACCGGCGATGTGGCTGTGTAGGGCGCGCAGGTGCGGTGGAGCAAAGAAACCGAAGCACGCGCCCACGAGCTGGTCGTCCCGGTAGGCGCCGCTGACATAGCTGCCCCCCTTGACCATGGCCCGCAGCAGGTCGGCCGTCACGGGCGGGTTCTGGGCTCCCGTGCGCCAGATCCGCTCGTAGAGACGGCGGACGTCCTCGAGCTCACCGACGTCGTTCAGGACCCGGACGTCGACACCCGCGGCGGCTATCGCGATCGCCGCGTCAGTGCGAGCGGCCTCGACCAGGTCGGCCCGCTCCGACCCGGCCGCCAAGCCCGTGCTTGCGATCACGATTGCTGCTCCCGAAGAAGGTCGGCGATCAGTGCGGTGAGCAGCCGCGTGCGGTCGACCAGCTCAGAAGTCAGCACGTGCTCGTCATCGGCATGTGCGCCTCCGCCCACCGCCCCCAGGCCGTCGAGGGTGGGGGTGCCCACACCGCCCGTGAAGTTGCCGTCGGATGCTCCCCCGACCGCGGCTGCTGTGAGCGGTAAGAGGTGCAGGTCTTCTGCGAGCCGCCGGGCGCGCTCCAAGAGGTCGTGGGTCGCAGCCAGAGTCAGCGGTGGTCGATTGGGACCGCCGAGGACCTCGACCTCAGCGCCGGTGAGCACAGGGCTCAGTCCCTGCATCGCGGCATGGATGCGCTCCTGCTCTGCGGTGTCGGAGACCCGAACGTCGACCAGGAAGCCGGCCGCCGCCGGGACTGTGTTCACGGTGGTGCCGGCGTCAAGGCGGGTCGGCGTCACCGTGGTGCCACGGGCGGGGTCGGCCAGTGCCGCCACCGCCTGCACCTGGTGTGCCGCTTCGATCGTCGCATTCACGCCGCGCTCAGGGTCAAGCCCGGTGTGGGCCGCACGTCCCTTCACCTGCACCTCGTAGCGTGAAACACCCTTGCGTTCGGTCTTCAGAGCGCCGCCCGGGCCGGCCGCCTCGAGTACGAGTGCAGCAAGGCACCCTCGCGCCTCCTGCTCGATCAGCGTGCGAGAGGACGGCGAGCCGAGCTCCTCGTCCCCGGTGAACAGCAGGGTTACCCCATCGAGACTGTCCAACGCGGCGAGAGCGTGCAGTGCGATGACAATCCCCGCCTTCATGTCAAAGCAGCCGGGACCGCGCAGCACGCCGTCATGGACATCGAAGGGATGTGCCAGCAACGATCCGACCGGCCAGACGGTGTCGTGATGCCCGAGAACCAAGACGCGTCCCGGGCGGTCGCCGAATCGCCAGAGCAGGTGGGTCCAGCCTTGCAGCACAATGCGTTCCGGCTGGGCACCGAGGATCCGGCTGCCCAGCGCGGCGAGCGTCTCGGCGCTGCGCGCCACGGCGGCGGTGTCCTCCGTCGGCGACTCACATCGGACAAGCTCCTCGATGTCGGCGACCATAGCCGCGAGTTTCACAGGGACGCGACGTTGTGCCTGCTGATGCATGGCCCAAGCATCGGGACTCGACGGGCCGCGCGGCCTGTCCGGCGGACCAAGTTTCCGATGCGGAGTTGGGCGAGGCGGATGAACGCCCCGGTGCCGCTGGCGACCAGGGGCCGTATTCGTCGACGAGGGCGGACGTCGACGGTTCGGTGGTTGCGCCCGTGCCGGTGGCCGCGACGTCGCACGGAGGTTGCCGACCACCATCACCCTGCGCCACATCGGCCGCCAAGCACCAGACCGGCATCGGCCGAAACCAGGCCGACCGCGACCCCCGCAGCGCTGGTCGAGCTGGTGCTGGCGATCCGCACGGAGCTGACCGCTCCCGCCACCGCCTACACCGCACGCCCGAAGGCCACCCCGAAGGCGAACCCACGGACCGAACCCACGCCCGCATTCGGCACGACCGTGTCGACAAGGTCGGCAAGGTCACTCTGCGCCGCGGCGGGACGCTGCTGTCGATCGCCCTGGGCCGCACCTGGACCGGAACCGAGGTAACCATGACCATCCACGGCCTCAACGTGCACGTCACCACCCGAAAGGGCCGCCAGGTGATCCGCGAACTGACCATCGACCCCGCCCGCCGACACCAGCCCCTCAAAGCAAAACTCCCCGAACCGTGAAGGTTCGGGGAGCTGCCGATGTCTTGCGACATCACATGGTGGCAGGTGACGGATTCGAACCTTCGTAGCTTTCGCCACGGACTTACAGCCCGACATCTGGGTGCCTCTCACTGCGCAGACTCTGTTGCCGACCCAACTTCGACCTGAATTCGCCACAGACCCTCGTCGCTAGCCGCCCGCAGCCGGCCACGACTGGACGCGCGCGTTCAGGCCCGGGGCATACGTCGCTGCACCTCCAGGGCCCATGAACCAGGAGTCGACTCCGCCGGTCGGCCAGCGCTCGCCAGACGCAGGCACAGACCGGAACCCGAAACACGCTGCCAAAGGGACGCTCGTCCCCCCACGCAGCGCACTGGCTCAACGCGCCATCGGCGAATGCGCCGAGCCCCCACCCCTCCCCCACTGCCCCCGATCTTCAGCCATCGACGCTTGCCGTCCGCGACGCCGCGACCAGCACCTTCACGGCGCCCCTGACCGGCGGCGACCGTGAGGCCAGGCCGCCGAGTGCGTCCTTCAGGGCGCCCGCCGTCGAAGAGCGCCAGTTCCCGGAACTCATCGACGAGTCGCCAAGACGACCTGCTCCAGGACCGACGTTCCCCGCCAGGCCGCGTCTGGTCGCCCTTAACGCGACGGTCGTGAGGGTCCGACTCGGCCGATGACCGGACGTCCCACACGGCTGCTGAACCCGGAATTCATGTCGGAGCCGAGAACTACGATCGCGCCCATGCAACTCCTGTTTGAGCTGATGCTGGCCCGCCGGCGACGGTGGGCATCGCCATTCTGGGCAACTCATCGGCCGAGGTGCCCACGGAGTTCAACGGCAGCGTGGTGGCGCTAGGGCAGGACGTGGTCGTCCTGGGCGTTCGGTACGTGCAGGATGTCGAAGGCGACGAGTTCGAAGGCGACTGGGACTGGGCTACAGCCACGATTCACCTGCGTTCGCTGGCCCAGAGCAATGGAACGGACAGGCACGTCTTGCGTGACATCGTGATCGCCACGCCTGGAGAGACTGTGTCGCTGGGTGACGCAGACGGAATGCTGGTCATTTCGACGCTGAGGCGCTAGGGGCCGCAACGTCATCGAGCGATTCCAACGTCCTCAAGCAGTGGCGCGGCCTAGCCACAAGGTACGACAAACCCGCCCTGGCCTACCGCGGCGGCGTCGTTCCTCGGCGCAATCATCTCCTGGCTACGAGAACTGGGAGACGCGCCCGAGTTCCGTGTCTCCTTTCACGATGCCTTTCCCTACACCCTCAAAACGGATGAGCCCGATTCCCTCTGGGGGTAGCATGTCCGCCGATTCACGTCGGTCACGTCGGTCACGTCGTGTTCGATGCCGCAGGTCCGTCGATGGGTCCCGTTCTGATGAGTTCTTCTGCCTCTGCAGCGGCCGAGCGCGCCACAGAAACGTCGGTCGGCCACGACGAGCAGTCATCCGGCCAAAGCCGGCGGCGGCCGTGGCTGTGGGCGCTGCTGATGCTTCTGCCCGCCATCGTCGCGGTGCACTTGCTCGCGCTGGGCGCGTTCGCCAGCCCGGCCGTTCGCCTGGCGGCGGATGACTGGTGCGCGGCGGCACGGGTCCGCGAATACGGCTCACTGGGGTTCATCGACTACTACTACTTCAAGGTGAACGGCCGGCTGGCCTACCATGCGGGCCAGGTTCTGGTCTTCGCGGACGGGCTCCGTGGCGCTCGCGTGCTGCCGTTCGTCCTGATCGTCACGCTGACCGTCGGGATCTTCACCGTGTTGTACCTGGCGCTGCGCCACCTGCAGTGGCGATGGCCCGCGGCGGCGGCTGGGCTCCTGGCGGTCGTCGTGTCGGCGCTCACGTTCTTCGCCGGCAACGTGGTGTACCAGATCCTCTTCTGGCCGGCTGCCACCATCACGCACACGCTCCCGCTGATCCTGGGCATCTGGAACGTCATCATCCTCATGGTCGCGGCACGCAGCCCGCGGCGGTGGGTGCGAGTCACGGCGGTCGTGCTCGCGTTGCCGATGGGCTTCGCGATCGGATCGCTCGGCGAGGCGTTCTTCGTGGTCAGCGGCGTCTATGCGGGGGCGGCCCTGCTGTTTGCCCTGCTGGCGTGGCGCGACCGGCGGGCGCGCTTCCCGATCACGTGGCTCGCCATGTGGCTCATGGGTATGCTCGCCGGATTCGCCGTCCTGTACTTCTCGCCCGGCCAGCGCTTTCGGACCCAAATTGCGTACGACCAGGAACAGCCGTCGCTGTTGTCGGTCGGCGGCCTCTCGGAGGCCGTTCACGGATGGCTCAGCTCCTGGGAGATCATCCTTTCCCAGCCCGCCTACTACGTAGCGATCGTCGCCGGGCTCCTGCTCGGTCTGCTCGCCAGCAGCGCGGCTCTGCGCAGGACGTCGCTTCCGTTCGCCGGCGGCTCGTGGACCCTTCCGCGCAGGCTGCTCGTGGTGGTGCTGCCGGCCGTGCTGGTGGTGATCGCATCGTTCGGCGTCATTGCCGGGTTGCGGCATGGCTACGGACCCGGCGGCTGGGGGTACCAGCGCGCCTGGACGAGCTTCCTGTTTCCCGCCATCGTGACCGCCGCCCTCTACGGTGCCGCGGCCGGTTACTGGCTGGGCCGCCGCGTCAGCGCCTGGCAGCGGAACGTGGCGATTCCGGCCATGGCGGCGCTGCTCGGGGTGTCGGCCCTGTTCAGCACGGTTTTGTTGGGGTCCATCGTGCCGCGGAACACCGCGCTCGTACACGAGATGACCGACCGGGCGAGGGCCTGGGACACGAACACCGCTGCCGTGGAGCAACAGATCCTCGAGGGCAAGCGTATCGTGCGGTTCACGCCTACTCCGATCGCCAAATCGACCGAGCCGTTCCGCTACACCACCACGCCCGACTGGGCCGGCAATTGCGCCGCGGTCTACTACGGCGTCGACCAGTTGATCCCTTCCAAGGAATGGCTGGCGACAGAGGACTCCGCCGACTGGCGGGCGAAGAACCCCGGGGTGAGATAAGCCCCGGCTCCCAGCGGTTCGAGCGCGGGTTTAGGCGTGCGTATTCACTGGCTCGCTGAAGCGTTTCCGAGCCTGCGCAGCCCGAGGCCTCGACCAGCGCGATTCCTGGGGCCTGTCGGGCGCCAGAGCGTCACGGTGTCCATGTCCCCGAGGGTGTCAGCAGGACAGCCTTTGATCATCCGCATTGGGCGCAACGTGACACTGTGCGCCTATGACATCATCCGACTTCCGCGAGCCGTGGGTTCGAATGGACGGCGACCGCGCTCGGGCATTGGAAGACGAAGCGGCGACGGAGGTTGCTCCGGGCCACGAGCTGCACGGGCTCGCGCTGACCGCCGTCGCGAAGTGCGAAGGCTGTGACTCCGTGGTCTATCGCGCATCGGACGGCACCTTCGCGATCGTTCACCTCAGCTGGACACGGAAGTCCGAGACGCCCCCGTGGCCGCGAACGACCCGGCTCGGAGGTTTCATCGCGGTTGAGAATGCCATGGATCAGCACGAGCACTGACCGCTCATCAGCGTGAGGCATTTAGCGTCAAGGTCTGGTCGGGGTTTTCCGTCCTCGTCGTCGGTCCCTGCATAGCGGTAATCGAGCTCGTGCTCGGCAGCGTGTGATCGGGTTGTCTCCACGACGGGACGGGGTGGCCTGTGATGAGCGACGAGATACCGCGGGGGTTCTCAATGCCGCGGAAGGCTCACCCCGTCCCAGCTCTTGGGGGATGCTGGCCTCGGTGGATGATCGGAGGGTGGATCTGGTTATGCCGCAGTGGTGCTCGTGGTTTCCTTCCATGCCGTCGTGCCGTGGGCAGCGATGAACGGGTCCCACGCCCGCTGCTGAGTGACCACGGCGTACAGCTGGCGCAGGATGGCTGCGGCGACCGCGGTCTGGGCCTGGGTCGGGGTCAGCTTGTTGTGCTCGCGACCGGTCAGGTGCCGGTATCGGGCGGCGTACACCCGGTTGGTCTGTAGGCACCCCCACACGGCGCGCCAGGCGGCGACCCGCAGCCCGGGCCGTCCGGCGCCGGTGAGCCGGGCCCGTCCGGTGAAGGTGCCGGACTTGCGTTCCCGCGGGGCCAGGCCGGCGTGTTTGACCACGGCGCGGGCGGAGGTGAACCGGGTCAGGTCCCCGGTCTGGGCCAGGATCGCCGCCGCGCCGACCGGTGAGAGTCCGTCGATGCTGGTCACCAGCGCGGTCAGCCCGAGCTCGTCCAGCACGCCGCACATGCGGGCCTCGGTGTCGGCCAGTTTGGCCCGGGCTTCGTCCCAGTCCGACAGCGTCCACTCGAGCCGTTCGAACACCGCCGGCCGATGAGCCAGGACCCCGGCGCCGTCGGACAGGGCCGCGAACAGGCGGCGCACGATCCGCAGGCACGGCCGGACCCCTCCCCGGCGGGTCACCTCGGCCCGCACGGCCCGCTCGAACCGGGCCAGCCCGAGCCGTCGGGTGCGAGCCAGGTCACCGCCGTCACGACCTCGACCCCGCCCTGGATCACGGCCCAGCACGACGCTCAGCGCCGCGACCCACGTGGCCGAGCGGAACGGCGACTTTGCGGCCTCGAGCGCCGCGGGCCACACGCACTCGAGCAGGTCCCGGACCGTCTGCACGGCCGCGACGTGCTGCTCGAGCAGGTCCTCCCGCCGGGCCCCGAGGTGACGCAGCCTCGCCCACGCCGCGTTGCCCTCATCGACCGGCTCGGGCAGGTAGCAGCGCAGCTGCCCGGTCAGCCGCGCGATCAGCACCGCGTCCTTGTCATCGGTCTTGTCGCTGGTCAGGTCCTCGCTCTTGCGCGCCCACGACGAGGCCACCGGCTGCACGCACACGAACTCCATCCCCCGCTCGGCGGCCAGCTGAGCCAGCACCCGCCACCGGTGCCCGGTCGGCTCACACGCCACCGTCACCCCGGAGAAACCCTTGCCCCGGGCTCGGTCGGCGGCCCAGTCCAGCGCGGCCCCCAGGTCCCATGCCTTGCACCGGAACGTCCGACGGGCCAGCACCTTCGAGTCATGGTCGGTCACCACCAGCATCTGCTTGCGGTCGGCCAGGTCGATCCCCACGATCGCGTTGCCCACCGGGACCGCTGCCCGCAGCCGGGACAGGCGAGCGTTGCGGTTGCGATCCCCACGAGACACGCCACTACCGTTGTTCACGAACGTCCTCCTTCTAGCGCTGGGACACCAAGCCCGACAAGCGCATCAGGAGGACGTTCCCAACGCCAGACCCGACCGCGCAGAACGTCTTTCTATGCCGCACCGCGGGCGAACGCCTTTCTAGATCGCCGGTCGCGCTGTCCGTCGAGCCGGAATACAGACGGCCCACAGGTGCGCACCGAATCGTCCACTGGGTTGATGGACTCCTTGTCGCCCAGGTCCGCGTGTGTGTGGTCGATGTCCACTACCACGAGGTCGGCGAAGCGACCGCTGCGCTCGTGATCTGCAGCGAGTTCGCCCTCGCGACAGTGGTGGCCGAGCCCGTCGCCGACATCAGTCACGTAGCGCCGTACAAACCTGGCTCGCTCTTTGAGCGCGAGCTTCCGTGCATCCGGGGTGCCCGCGCCGCCATCACGTGCACCGATCACTTCTGCGGCACGGGTACCTGCGCGGCAGGGATGCAGCTCGTGGTGGACTCGTCGACGAGGTTCGGTCGGACGGTGAGCCCGGCGCCCTGGCCCCCCGCGCCAGGTCGCGGGAAGACCCACAGGTTCAGGGTCGTGCCCGACGGCAGAGCCGCGGGCTGGATCACCATGACCGCCTCGTCCGAGCCGGACACGATCTTGCCGGTCACGCCGCGGGAAACCGGGATCCGAGAGCTGGTCGCGTCGTAGTACACGCACGCATCGGATCCGAACTCGACATGAGCCGACAGCCCGTGAGCGAGCAGGGATGCCTGCAGGCCTGCGGCATCGGACATCTCGCGGACCGTGACGGTGATGACACCGTCCTCAGCCTTCTCGACGGCCCAGGCCGACGGCGTACCGAACGGACCGGACGCAGGCAGGAACACGGGAGCCACGAGCGCGAACGCCAGAGCAGTCACGCCCACCACGCCTGTCGCAGCAAGCCGGCGACGGCGCCGCAGCTGGCGACCGCGGGCCACGACGGCCTCGACCGGGGTCCGCATCACCGGGTTCGAGACACTCTCGATCTTCGCGAGCAGCAGGTCATCGTTCATCGGGGCACATCCTGGGAGTCGACAGGGGTAAGGGACTGGCGCATCGCGGTCACCCCGCGATGCAGATGCGCGGTCACGGTGCCGGGTGTGATCCCCATCACGCGTGCGGTCTCGGCCGTGTCGAGATCCAGGAAGATCCGGCACGCGATCACCTCGCGCTGGCGCCGCGGCAGGGCCTGCCAGGCTGCCGCCACCTCGGCGTCTGCGTCGGCGACCTCCGGAGCCGGTGAGTCCCGCGGCGGAGTCTCGTGCGGGATCTCGCGGCGACGCTTGCGCCACTGCGAGACCCGCTCGTTGAGCGCGGTTCGCACGACCCACGCCGCGGGATTCGGGTGCCGGCTGACCTTCGCCCAGTGCAGCCAGGCGCGAGCGAAGGCCTCGGCCACGAGGTCCTCCGCGAGAGCCCGATCCGCGCACGAAGCCGTGACTACCCGCAGGCACGGGTCCCGGTCCCGCGCGTAGAACGACTCGAAGGTCAAGGTGCTCACGTAGGTAACACGCTTTCAGGCACTGTCCCACTTACCTGCCCCCAGTCTGACCTTCCGCCACCGGCGCACAAGGCCCACTTGAGAAGCCACCGACATCGGCAAGATCGACCACGCGACCAGCGGCAGTTCCGGACGTTGCTGGCGCGTGCGGTCGCGGTGGTTGACCTGGACGAGGTCTGTGAGTACGACGCTCCAGACGGCTCGCTACCGTGGGTCGCATGGAAGGGCCAACGCCGCGCCTACTTGGCTCCTTGATGCGCGCTGTGGCGCTCGCCGCGCTACCGGCCGCAGATCAGGAGGCATGACTGAGGTCAATCGGTCTGGGTGGCCGAACGTCGACGAGATCGCCATGGAGATCGGCGACGGGATGCTCCTGGCAGGTGACGCTGTTGTCTGGGCGGACTTGTGAGCCTTGATGAAGGCTCAGATCGGACTACCCGCAAGCCTTCCCCGTGAGGAACTCGTTCACCAGCGTCGCGAACTGGCTGGGGTACTGGAACAGGAAACCATGTCCCGCATCGCTGAAGATCCGAAGGCGTGCGTTGGGCAGGTGGTCGACCAGTAGCTGTGAGTTCACGGTTGGGATCATGAGATCGTTGTCGCCGCTGGCTACAAGGGTGGGCTGGGTGATTCCGGCGAGACGGTCCAGGCGGCGGGGCTCTGGGATTCCCCACTCGACGATCGCGTCGTACTGGGCTCGGGCGACCTCCGGCCCGGTGGCGCGGTCACCGTTCTCGGTGCGGCTGAAGATGCGTTGCACGTACTCGACGCCGAGGGCGCGGCTGCTGTCGGTCACTCCGAAGAAGATATGCAGCAGATCCTCGAGCCCGTTGGTTGCTTGGTTCGCCGTGCGCTCGATGTCGAAGGTCCAGCCGTGCATCTGGCGTCCACCTCGGGGACCAGTTCCCGCCAGCACCAGCCGTCGCACAGCTCGAGGCCGAAGAAGTGCCATCTCCTGGGCGACCATGCCGCCGAGCGAGAACCCCAACAGGTCGACGTCGTCGAGACCGAGCGCGTCCAGGAACGCGATGGCATCGCGCGCCATCTCGGTCACGGTCACCGGGACCGTGCCGGTCGACAGGCCTACTCCGGTGTTGTCGAGGAGGAGAACCTCGCGATGCTCAGCCAGGGTGTCGACCAGGATCGGATCCCAGTTGTCCAAGTTGCCGCGGAAGTGCTGCAGGAACACCAGCGGTGGCTGGCCGTCGGCTGGATGGCCGAACCGGCGGTAGGCATACGCAATGCCGTTGGCAGCCTCGATCTTGCGAATCGGGGCGGACATCTGTGACTGCCCGGTCACTTCCACAGTGGTCATCTGCGTCTCTCCTTTGCTTGGGGCGCCGCTGTAAACGACGCCCACGTCCGTCTCGAGCGAGGGGGCACGGCGCCTTCTCCTCAGCGACGTGCGTTGCTACTGCCTCTGACAGTGCCTTCAATGCGGGTTCCGTCGAACCCGTGCCGATCCCTGGTCCGACACCCGGGGCGCCGCGGCTGCGCCGCCTCCACCTACGGGCCTACTGCCCTCGCATCCGGGGCCGGGCACGAGCGTGCGTGCTCGTGCCCGGCTGGGCAGGATGCCTGACCCGCACCCGCCTGGCGACCCGTCAGCCTGCTGCCCAGAATGCGTAGTGGTGGCGTTGCGGGTAGGTCGCGGACAGAACCGGGCTCGGCGTCTGCAGGGACATCACCGTGGTCGCGTCACCGGTACCGGTGCGCGGCCAAGCCAGCGTCCGTGTCGACGGGTTGCCCGTGGCGGCGAAACGGCTCCATGCGGTTCGCATGCTGTCGGCCAGAGCTTCTTGGCTGGAAGTAAGCGGCGTCTGGAAGACAGCATCTGGCAGGTCGAACAGGTACGTCAGCTCGGACCCATGGGTGGCGACCGCCGGGTTCAGCGGCGGCGGATAGCGCACCGGGGCGGCGGCGTCGTTGAACTCGTACGTGTAGGTCGGTACCCGCCCCGTGAGCCAGGAGTTGACCTGCAACGTCCCCTTGACGAAGCTCGCGTCTCCGGTCAGGACGCTGAGCGCCTGCGTCGGCGACGCGTAGTCGGACAGCGGGTATTCCCCGACCACCTGGGCTGCGCGGTCGCTCGACACGCCCAAAACAGCGGCGATCTTGTCTTGGTAGTTGTCGGCCGTGATGCCCTGCGCCTCGACGAACTGGCCGTTGCTGACCGCGAGCCCGATGGTGGTGAACACGGCCTCCTCGTCATGGTCGGTGCCCTGCAGGACGGGCACCCGCGCGAACGTTCCGCTGGCCAGTGAGTCGCCGATCGAGCGCTGCAGGACTTGCCCGTCGACGTATCCGGGGATGGTGGCGATGGGGAAGTTGTTCACCAGGTCATCAACCGGGACGCTGCGGAGCTGCTCGGCGATCTGGGCAGGTGTGCCACCGCTGATGCCGAGCTGGCGGGCGAGCTGCTCACCGAATGACTCGGCAGCCTCGTGCGACTGCTGCCGCAGCGCGAACGACCCGCTCTGCACGATTGCCTTCGCGAACAGTCCACGGGAACCGGGCGATGTGAGGTGCGCCAGCACGGAGAGGCCGCCTGAGGACTGGCCGGCGATGGTCACGTTGTCCTTGTTGCCGCCGAAGCCGGCGATATTGCGCTGAACCCAGCGCAGGGCAGCCTGCTGGTCCATGAGGCCGTAGTTTCCCGATGGGCCACCGGGGTACGACGCCAAGGCCGGGTGGGCCAGGAAGCCCAGGGCGCCGAGCCGGTAGTTGACCGTGACGACGACGATGCCTTTAGCGGCAAGCTGGGCCGGGTCATAGTCGCGACCGGCACCCAGGACGTTGCCGCCGCCGTGGAACCAGACCAGGACGGGCCGGGTGCTGCGGTTGGTGGCCGGGGTGGACACGTTCAGGTACAGCGAGTCCTCGGACAGCACCCCGCCGACATTGGTCAGCGGCACCCGCGGCTGGGGGCTGCTGGGTCCGTACTGCGAGCCGTCTCTGACGCCGGTCCAGCGCGCGGCCGGCTGTGGTGCCTTCCAGCGCAGCTGCCCGATCGGTGGTGCGGCATACGGAATGCCCCGGAAGGCGACTCCTCCGGGGACGGCGACACCTCTGATGGCACCGGTCTCGGTGACGACCACCGGGGCATCGGCCGCCTGTGCCGCGGCAGCGACTGCGGTCGCGCTGTAGCTGCCCAACCCGACCAGGCCGGTCAGGACAATGGGCAGAGCGAGCAACGCAACTCGCCCTTTGCGAATCGACTTCATGGCTTTCTCCTCGACTCAGGGGCACGTTCGGATCTCGTGCCCATCGCCACGATCGCTGCGCTGCCTCCCGCTCACACCGGGGGTTGACCCTGGTCCTTCCCCGGGCACTTTGCCGGCACCCGGGCCGGCACCCCGGGCGGCCGGCGGCTCGGCCGGATGCCTAGCCACTCCAGCCGGGCCCATCACAGCGGCGGACCCGACAGGCGACGGTCCGGCGCCGAAGATCCTCGCGGGTCAGACCGGCCTGGGTGAGGGCGGGGTCGACCGGCGAATCTGGGCGTCCAGGTCGCTGAGTGCCTGGAACAGCGCCTCGGAGAAGGTCGGAAAGGGCTGCATGACGTCCAGCAGCACTGAGATGCGCGTGCGGGCCCGGATGGCGAGGGTCGCCTGCTGCAGCCACTCACCGGCCTGCGGGCCGACTGCGTAGGCGCCGATGAGGCGTACGCCATCTGACACCAGAGTGAGGAAACCCGGGCGCGTCTCGTACGCACGGGTGTAGGTCGAGGTGCGGGCCAGACTGGACAACGGCACGGTGGCAGCACACGGCCCGGCCCGCTGGCCGACTGATGCCGCCTGCGGGTCGGTGAACACCACACGTGGCACCGCCTCGTAGTTGGCCGCCCGGGAATGTCCAAGGATGTTGGAAGCCGCGACGCGCCCCTGGTACTCCCCGACATGGGTGAACGGCCACAAGCCGGTCACGTCGCCGATGGCCCACAGCTTCTCCCCGAAAGACATCCGCCCATCGACCCGGATTCCGCGGGGGTCAGCCCTGACGTTCACCGACTCCAAGCCGATGTCGTGGACGCGCGGCCGGCGCCCCGTCGCAACCAGCAGCCGGTTACCACGGGCGTGGCTGTTGTCGGCCAGCTCAAGCACGTAGTCCTCGCCGTCCATGCGGGCCCGTACCACCTCCCGGACCAGTCTCAGGTCGACGCCGTCGTCGGACAGCGCCGCCCCGATCGCCTCGCCCACGGGGCGCGGCTCACATGGCAGCACGTGCTGGGCGACGTCAGCCAGGACCACCGAGGCACCCATGCGTGCCAGCGCCTGGCTCATCTCGACACCGATCGGCCCCGCCCCAAAGACGACCACGCGCTCCGGCACGTCGGTGAGCTCCGTCGCCTGACGCTCCGTCCAGATTCCGGGCAGGTCACGCAGCCCCGGCACCGCAGGAATGGCCGGGTCCGATCCCGTGGCGATCACGACATGTTCGGCGCGGTAGGCGCTCCCGTCGACGTCGACCGTGTGCGCTCCGGCGAGCCGGCCTTGCCCGCGCAGAACCTCGACACCAATGCGGTGAGCCCAGCTCTCCTGCCTGCGGTCGTCATAGCCAGACACCATGAAGTCACGCCACCGGAGCGCAGCCGTCGCGTCCAGCGCGGAGCCGTTGAGCGCCTCAGCGGCTCCGGGAACCTGCCGGGCGGCAGCGAGAACTTCGCCCGGGCGCAACAACGTCTTGGAGGGCGTGCAGCCCCAGTAGGTGCTGGTGCCGCCCAACAGCTCGCGCTCGACGATGGCGACCCGAGCGCCGCCTGCGCAGAGCACTGCAGCGCAGTGTTCACCGGCAGCCCCGCCACCGATGACGATGACGTCGTAGGCGTCGCTCGGCTCACCCCTTGGTGTCATGGTTCGACCATGAGTGCCCTGGCACGTCTGACGCACCCGGGTACGGCCCTGGTCGAGCGAACCAGGGTGTGCAACACGTAAAGAAAGAGCAGACCAGCGAGCACCTATACTCCGACCATGTCCGGCGACCCTCGCTTGCACGGCCGGGACACGGAGCTGCACGAGCTGGACCAGCTCTGCGACCGTCTGAAGGCCGGGGAGAGCGCGGCCCTGGTGATCCGTGGTCAGCCGGGCATGGGTAAGACCGCACTGCTGCGCCAGCTCGCCTCCCGCGCCCGCGCGGGCTTTCGGGTCGCGGAGATCGCGGGCGTGGAAGCCGAGGCCGAGCTTGCCTATGCCGCCCTTCACCAGTTGTGCTCACCATGGCTTGACAGGCTCGAGGCGCTTCCCGAGCCGCAACAGGCCGCCTTGCGCGCTGCCCTGGGCATCACCAGGGTCACGGCACCTGACCGCTTCCTGGTCGGGCTCGCGACCTTGAGCCTGATGGCCGAGGTCTCCCGGGCCAAGCCGCTGCTGTGCCTTGTCGATGACGCCCAATGGCTGGACGCAGCGTCCAGCGAGGTCCTCGGCTTCGTCGCGCGCAGGCTGGACGTCGAGTCCGTGGCGCTGGTCTTCGGCGTCCGCACGGGGGAAGACCATGCGGATCGGGGGCACTTCGCCGCCCTGCCCGAGATGCGGCTCGGAGGTCTGCGCGGCGAGGACGCGAGAAAGCTGTTGGCCACGGTCGTGCCAGGCAGGCTCGACCTGCGCGTGTGCGCCCGGGTCGTGGCCGAGACCGGGGGCAACCCCCTTGCCTTGCTCGAGCTCTCCCGGGGGATGGGCGCAGCCGAGCTCGCCGCGGGGTTCGGGTTACCGCTCGGCGGCGCGACCGCCGGCGTGGAAAGCCTCTACATCGCCAAGGTGCGCAAGCTGCCGGAGCCGACCCAGCTGTTCCTGCTTCTGGCAGCGTGCGAGGGGCTGGGAGATGCCACCACTCTGTGGCGGGCGGCGGGCCTGTTGGGCATCGGCACCGATGCGGCGCTGCCGGAGGCGGCCGAGGGTTTGCTCGAAGTCGGTGCTCGGGTGCGGTTCCGTCACCCCCTGGTGCGTTCGGCCGTGTACCGGTCGGCGCCGGCTGAGGACCGCCGCGTAGCCCATGAGGCGTTGGCCGAGGCCATAGACCGTGAGGTCGAGCCGGACCGGCGTGCGTGGCACCGTGCGCACTCGTGCCTTGGCCCCGACGAGGAGGTCGCCGCGGAGCTGGAGGCTAGTGCGGAGCGCGCTCAGGCCCGCGGTGGCTTCGCCGCGGCAGCAGCTCT
Source organism: Intrasporangium mesophilum (assembly GCF_054783095.1). Classification (NCBI taxonomy): domain Bacteria; kingdom Bacillati; phylum Actinomycetota; class Actinomycetes; order Micrococcales; family Intrasporangiaceae; genus Intrasporangium; species Intrasporangium mesophilum. Next base: position 302,224 of record NZ_BAAGRF010000013.1, read on the forward strand.
GCTTGAACGGTCAGCCGGTCTCACGCCCGCGCCAGACGCTCGTTTCGAGCGCAGGCTCGCCGCCGTGCGATCGCATACGCGCGCCGGCGCCTTCGATACCGCCCTCGGCCTCGCGGCCATGGCGGAGTCCGAGGCCACCGACGAGCTCGCCAGGGCTCGCCTCGCGCAGGCGTGCGGACAGATTGCCTCGGCCTCGGATGCGGGCGGCGATGCCCCACTGCAGCTGCTCAGCGCCGCCAAGCGCCTGGAGCGCCTTGACTCCACGCTGGCCAGCCGTACCTACCTGGACGCCTTGGCGGCGGCGATGTTCGCCGGGCACCTGGCCACGCCCGGTGGTGACGTCGTCACCATCTGCAAGGAGGCCAGCGAGTGTCCACCCCCAGACACACCCATACCCTTTGGCCCGGTGCTGACGGGTCTGGTTCTGCTGGTCACCGAAGGGTTGGCGACCGCCGAGCCGGTGCTGCGTGAGGCTCTCGGCCGGCTCCGAGAGGCTGACATGCCGGCAGAGAGCTGGCTGCACCACGGCGCGATGCGCGCGACGACCGCAGCCGCGGCGGCGCTGTGGGATCTGGACAGCTGGGAGGCGATGAGCGGTCGCCAGGTCCAGCTGGCCCGCGAGCTGGGCGCGTTGTCCGTGCTGCCGACCGCGCTCAACGGGCTCGCCGTGGTAGCCACCTGGAAGGGGGACTTCGAGACGGCAGGCGCGCTGACCGCGGAGCACGACGCAATCACCCAGGCGACCGGTATGCAGATCGTCCCCTACGGCGCCATGCTGCTATCGGCGTATCGAGGGCGCACGGATGAGGCATCTGCGCTCATCGCGGCCGCGACCGAGGACTCCATCCGCCGCGGCGAAGGATTGGGAGTCGACCTTGCCCGCTTGTCGACCACCATCCTGAACAACGGCGTCGGGCGCTACGCCGAGGCGATGGCGGCCTCCACTCCAGCAGACCCAACGACGATCCGGTCCCTCATCGCGACATGGATGCTGCCCGAACGGGTGGAGGCAGCGGTCCACTGTCGCGAACCAGAGGTGGCACGCGCGGCTCTGCACCAGTTCCTCGACACGTCGAACTGCGGGTCCAGCGACTGGGGGCTGGGGATCGCGACCCGTTGTCGAGCACTGCTCGCAGAAGGCGATCAGGCCCAGAATCTGCATCTCGAGGCGATCGAACGGCTGGGGCGGGCCGGCGTCAGGGTGGAGCTTGCACGCACTCATCTCGTGTTCGGCGAATGGTTGCGGCGGGAGAATCGCCGTGGCGACGCCCGAGAGCACCTGCGGACGGCGCTCGAGATGTTCGAGGCCATGTCCGCCGAGGGTTTCGCAGAACGCTCTCGTCGAGAGCTGCTCGCCACCGGGGAGCACGTCCGCGCCCGTCAGATGGACACCCGGGTCGAGCTGACCGCCCAGGAGGACCACATCGCTCGGCTGGCCCGCGACGGGCGTACGAACCCTGAGATCGCCGCGGAGCTGTTCCTCAGCGCCCGTACGGTCGAATGGCATCTTGGGAAGGTGTTCACCAAGCTCGGCATCAGCTCGCGACGCGGGCTCAAGGACGTGCTGCCAAGCCGGGGGCACACTACGCCTGTGCCGTGAGCAAGGCCGTGCATCGCGCGTGGCTCCTCGAGCACCCGGCGCGGTACCGCCCCCCGGCGACAACCGCACCGGGTGCCAGAAGAAGCGCCGGCTCGCGTGCCTGCCCGGCCGTGCCTGCCCGGCCGTGCCTGCCCGGCCGTGCCTGCCCGGCAGACCCGCTGGTCATGAACCAGCCTGCTGCGGCGCGAACCTCCTAGGCACAGGCGGTGAGTCGGGTCAGCTCGTCGCCTCTGCGGCACGCCGGATCGCCGTGGCCACGACCTCCGGCTTGGAGACGGCGACCGCGTGGGAAGCCTCGACCTCGACAATGTCGCTGCCCGCTCTCTTGGCCATGTCGCGAACGGCGTCCGGGTGAATCGCCTGGTCGCCCGTGGCGACCACGGCCCACGAGGGCAGCGTTCGCCACGCCGGCGCGCTCGTGACCACCGAGGTGAACGCGTCCAAGGAGACCGGCCGCTGCGTAGCGGCCAGGACCCGGGCCTGAGCTTCAGGGACGTCAGCACAGAATGCTGCGTGGAACGAGGCCACCTCGATGTATGCCTCGCTGTGCGGCTCTGCATGGTCCACGGGGTAGGTCATCGTTCGCAGAGCGGCTGCGAGCGCGACGTCGGGGTAGCGCGCGTTGATCGCGCTGAGCTGCTCGTCGGTGTCGGGCGCGAAGGCGGCCACGAAGACCAGCCCGACGGCGTTGGCGGCGTCTGACCCGGTCTGCGTGATCAGGGCCCCGCCGTAGGAGTGGCCCACGAGCAGGGCCGGCTTGTCGAGCTGGCGCACGAAGCTGGTCAGGTATGCCGCGTCGGGCCCGATCCCGCGCAGCGGGTTGGCGATCGCCACGGCTTCGAGCCCAGCCGAGTTCAGGTGGTCGATGACCCCTGACCAGCTGGAACCGTCGGCGAAGGCGCCGTGAACGAGGACGACGGTGGGTGCGGTCATGGGGAGTTCCTTCAAGACAACGGATGACGACATCGTCAGCCTCGCTTCGCGACTTCCGATGTCGCGCCCGGGGGACACCCTGGTCGCGTCCCTGGAACGTGTCCTTCCCGTGGGACACCCGGGTGGCTACCAGGGAGTGACACCCGGGTGGCTACCAGGGAGTGACACGGGTGCGGGTGTGACGCGTCCGGCGCGACTGTCTGGAGTGACCCATCAAGGCACGGACCTTCCGTCAACGCCGGACTCATCAGGAGCACGTCATGGTCAACGAGACATCGTCAATGGAGATCTCATCTTTCGACCGCGTGTGGCGAGGCAGCGGCCTCGCCTTCGTCATCACCTTCGTGGTCTCTTACCTCATCTACGGCGGCCAGCCTCACGTAAATGCGTCCGCCGCCGAGCTCGCGCAGTTCTACAACGGGGACCGCACCCGCGTCCTCGTGGCCACCGCGTTGCTCGGCTTCGCGATGCTCAACCTGCTGTGGTTCGCTGCCGCCCTGGCCTCGGGCCTCCGGGACGCGGGGCAAGGCATCTGGGCTGCGGCCGCGACAGCCTCCAGCGCCGTTGCCGCCGCCGTCATCCTGCTGTGGATCACGATCAACGGGGCACTCGCCTACTCGGTTGCAGCCGCCGGCAACGACGCGCTGACGTCGGCCCTGAACGGCATGGGCCGTGTGTCCCTGGTCGTAGCGTCCTTCCCCATGGCGATGCTGATCATGGCCGGCACCTTCGGACTTTGGCAGGCGCAGCAGGTGTCAACAGGAGCGTTCACCGCCGGTGTGGCAGCGGTCGTGCTGGTGCTCCTCGGCGGTTTCACCTGGGCCTTCGACGGGGTGTGGTCGCCGGATGGCCTGTACTCGCGCCTGGTGGTGCCGGTCGTCGCCCTGCTGTGGGTCGCCGTGGTCAGCGCCTTCCTCTACGCGCAGTCCCCCACGAGCGCGCCCACGACCCAACCGGCCATACCGCTGCCCTCGCCTCGCACCCTCGAAAAGGAGAACGTCCAATGAGCATCACGACGCACACCACGATCGTCCCCCAGTTCCGCACCGTGGACGGGCTGAAGATCCGCTACGCCGAGAGCGCCTCCCGCGACGTTGACGCCCTGCTGCTGTGCCCGTGGCCGGAAAGCGTCCACGCATTCGACCAGATGTGGAGCCGTCTGGCCGACAGCGCGCACCTCGTCGCCGTCGACCTGCCCGGGTTCGGCCACTCGGAGGGCCGTGAGTCCCTGATGTCTCCCCGCGCGATGGGCGAGTTCGTCCTCACGCTGATCGAGGCGTTCGAGCTGGACACCCCCCACACGGTCGGTCCCGACATCGGCACAGGCGCCCTGCTGTTCGCCGCTGCCGACCACCCCGGCAGCATCCGCAGCATCGTGCTGGGCAGCGGCGGGGCCTCCTACCCGCTGGAACTCGGCGGGATTCTCAACGACTGGGTGACCGCTCCGGACGTCGAGCAGTTCCGTTCCATCGACCCGCGCCTGATCGTCAGCGGGGCTGTCAGCGGTATCGAGCAGTACCAGCTTCCCGACGACGTGCGCGAGGACTACCTGAGCGCCTACGACGGTGACCGGTTCGTCGAGTCGATGCGGTACGTGCGCGCCTACCCGGGCGAGCTGCCGGTCCTGGCCGAACTGCTGCCTTCCATCGAGACACCCGTGCAGATCATCGGCGGCATGTGGGACTGGGCTGTGCCGCCGAGCAACCACCGCTTCCTGGACCAGCGGCTGCCGAAGAGCAAGCTCGACCTCATCGACGCCGGCCACTTCACGTGGGAGGACGCCCCGGACGGGTACGCCGACATCGTCACCGCCTGGTGGGGCGGCGGATACCGGAACGTCTGAGAACCACGACCGGCTGCGAGGAACAGGTCATGAGATCGGTGATGTATGCCGCGCCGGGTGATCCCTCGGTCCTGGAGGTCGTCCAGCGCGACCGGCCCGAGCCGGGACCGAGCGAGGTCCGGGTCCGTGTCATGGTGTCAGGGGTCAACCCGACGGACTGGAAGTCGCGCCGCGGACAGTACGGCCCAGGCGCGGCCGGGCCAACGGTTCCGAACCACGACGGTGCGGGCGTCGTCGACGCCATCGGGTCTGGGCCGAGCCGCTTTCGGGTGGGCGACCGCGTGTGGGTCACGCTCGCAGGCAGCGGCCGTCCACTGAGCGGTACCGCCCAGGAGTACACAGTCGTCCCGGTCGAACGTGTCTTTCCTCTGCCGGCCGGGGCCGACTTCGACCTGGGCGCGAGCATCGGCATCCCGGCCGGCACCGCGTATCGGGCACTGACGAGCGCCGAGGACGGTCCTACCCGTCTGCGCGACGGCGCCCTTCAAGGACGCACGATCCTGGTGCACGGCGGAGCCGGAGCGGTAGGTAATGCCGCGATCCAGCTGGCCCGGTGGGCAGGCGCGCGCGTGGTTTCGACCGTCAGCAACACCTCCAAAGGACAGCTCGCCACAGCGGCAGGAGCACACCTGATCCTCGACCGCCGTCACGATGATGCCGCCGGCCAGATCCGACGCTTCGCACCCGAGGGCGTCGACCTGATCGTCGAAGTCGCCGCCGCCGCCAACGCCAACCTGGATCTCGCGGTGCTCCGCCGGCGAGGAACGATAGCCGTGTACGCAAACGATCGCGGGAACGGGTTCCAGGTCGACCTTGGACGCGCCATGTCGCTCAACGCCCGCTACCAGTTCGTGCTGCTCTACACGGTCGGCTGGGACCGGATCAACGACGGAGCCACTGACATAAACCTCGCCATCGAGGACGGGGCTCTGAGAATAGGCCACGCCGCAGGTCTGCCGATCCACCGGTTCCCGCTGGAGGAGACATCGCGGGCGCATGCCGCCGTGGAAAACGGCACGGTCGGCAAAGTCCTGGTCTCAGTCGGACTTCCCACGCCAGCCGCGACAGCGGCAGGTCAGGCGACGACCGACAGCTGAGCAGCGCTCTCGGCGCAACACCGAGTGCGACACGGAGCAAGGGAGAGAATGATGCTCGAAGACCTCAAGCAGATCGAAGCGGGCGTGCTGGACGTGGGCTACGTCGACCTCGGAGACCGCGCGGCCCCGGCCGTCGTGTTGCTCCACGGTTGGCCCTACGACATCCACACCTATGCAGAGGCAGCCCCAGCCCTGGCCGCCGTCGGATATCGCGTCATCGTGCCCTTCCTGCGGGGATACGGCACCACCCAGTTCCTGAGCGAGGCGCGGATCCGCAACGGCCAACAGTCGGCGTTCGCCGTGGACGCGATCGCTCTGATGGATGCACTGGGAGTCGAGTCGGCGATCGTGGCCGGATGCGACTGGGGCGCCCGCACGGCCGACGTCCTGGCCGCCCTCTGGCCGGAGCGCTGCAACGGTCTCGTATCGGTCAGTGGATACCTCATCGGAAGCCCGGTCGCGAACCGGCGCCCGCTGCCTCCGGCCGCTGAGCTCCAGTGGTGGTACCAGTTCTACTTCGCCACCGAACGGGGTCGCGACGGCTACAGGGACAACCGTCGGGACTTCGCCGAACTGATCTGGCGCACAGCCTCACCGGCGTGGAACTTCGACCAAGCGACCTTCGACCGTAGTGCGTCGGCCTTCGACAACCGGGACCACGTGGACATCGTCATCCACAACTACCGTTGGCGACTCGGCATGGCACCCGGCGAGCCGGAGTACGACCGCCTCGAGGCGAGGCTGGCCGCCGCCCCCTCAATATCAGTCCCGACAATCACATTGGAGGGAGATGCCAACGGAGCACCGCATCCCGACGCCAGCGCGTACGCCGCCAAGTTCACCGGCCCGTACCTCCACCGTCTGATCAGCGGTGTGGGCCACAACCTGCCCCAAGAAGCCCCGAGCGAGTTCGTGCAGGCCGTCACCGACGTTGCCAGTCTCGACTCCGACCGCATCATTCACGTGGGCACACCCGAGGTCCAAGACCAAGCGTCTCGATAACGGTGCGAGGGAAGGACTCTTGCACATAGCTCAGAGTCATGTCCTGATATCCAGGCGCCTTCCCTGCTGAAGGCTCGGCGATACGCCCTCAACCAAAGCTCGGCACCTGCATGCTGGCATCCTCCTCACCTTGGAACCGTGACTCGATCTCGCCGAGAGGATGCCGGAAGTTGGTTTGCCCAGTCGGAGCTTCCCGGGGATCTCTAGGTCGATGACGGTTGCTCTCCCGTAAGCCACCTAGCCAGTGAGCGCGGAGGCCACTTCGCGGTGCTCGAGGAGCCCGAGCTGTGTGCCGCCGACGTGGCCGCCGCAGTTGCCCCGCTCGGGCCGGTCGAGGGGCGGGCAGGTGCTCGCGGGCTGAGGCCCTGAGCACGCAGCGGGCAGACCGGCCGGTTCTCACATTGAGACGTGGATCGTCATCAGGGGCGCCTAGCCTGACGCTGCAGCGCGCCGGGGCCTGTGTGCTTCGGGCGGCCCCTTTCGGAGGACACAGGAGGTTCGTCATGAAGGCACTCGTCTACCACGGTCCGGGCCAGAAGGCCTGGGAGGACGTCCCGGATCCGGCGATCCAGGACGCCACGGACGCCATCGTCAAGGTCGAGGCCACGACCATCTGCGGCACGGACCTGCACATCCTCAAGGGCGACGTCCCCGCCGTCACGCCAGGCCGGATCCTCGGTCACGAGGGGGTCGGCGTCGTCACCGAGGTCGGGCCGGGGTGCACCAAGGTCAAGGTCGGCGACCGAGTCATCATCTCGTGCATCAGCAAGTGCATGACGTGCGAGTTCTGCACGGCGGGACTGACCTCCCACTGCCAGACGCTGGGCGGGATCGGCTGGATCTTCGGTCACCTCATCGACGGCACCCAGGCCGAGTACGTCCGGGTGCCATTCGCCGACAACGGACTCATCCCACTCCCCGACGGAGTCACTGCCGAGCAGGGCACGATGCTCTCTGACATCCTCCCGACCGGCTACGAGATCGGGGTCCTCAACGGCGCCGTCAAGCAGGGCGACGTCGTCGCCGTCATCGGCGCCGGCCCGGTCGGGCTCGCCGCGATCATGACCGCGGCCGCAGCCGGGGCGAGCAAGGTCGTCGCCGTCGACGGCAACAAGTTCCGCCTCGAGGAGTCGCGCGGCTTCGGGGCCACGGACACGATCGACGCCACGTCCGGCGACGACGTCCCGACCGAGCTGAAGAAGCACAGCAGTGACGGTCTCGGAGTCGACGTGGCCATCGAGGCCGTCGGGCTGCCCGCGACCTTCAGTGCGGCACTCGACTCGATCCGCCCGGGCGGCCGGGTCGCCAACGTCGGGGTTCACGGCGAAGCCGTCACCTTCCCCATCGAGCGGGACTGGATCAACAACATCACGATCACCACCGGTCTCGTCAACGCGACGACGGCACCAGAGCTGCTCGACCAGATCACGAGCGGTGACATCGACCCGTCGAAGTTCGTCACCCACCACTTCACCTTCGAGCAGTTCATCGAGGCGTACGACACCTTCGCCAACGCCGCGGACGAGCACGCGCTCAAGGTCCTCATCACCAGCAGCTGACGAGCTCGGAGCACCCGGGTCAGCCACCCCAGTTGCGGGCTGTCGCCGGTCGCGGGGGGGAGGCACGGCGGCATACGGCAGGGCTTGGCCCTCCGCGAGGCGCTGCACGGCGTCGTGTCTCGGTCCGCCTTCGACGGGTTCAACGGATACGTTGAACCCGGAATCAGCGTCCGCGTTGACTCACCCGTCAGACGCAGTGGCGGCCCGGGTCGCGAGCCAGGCTTCGTGAGCGGCCACCCGGTTCGGCCACAGGGATGCCAGTCGTTCGGTGGGAAGGCTGCGCACGTCGATCCCGAACACGTCGCCGAACGCCGCGTGCCAGTCCGTCTCGGTCTCGATCGTCGTAGCCGACGGCCCGTCCGACGCCACGTGAGTGAGGGTGAGGTCGCGCAGGCTGTCGAGCGAGTCGGCGTCGCGGCGCTGCAGGACCATCACCTTCACGAAGCCAGAGTCCGGCGCCGTCGACAGCGTCGCGTGACGCTCGGCGAAGGCGTCCATCGCGGTGGGTCCGGGATGCCACGCCATGCCGGGGAACGAACCCTTCGGGTCGTGCACCAGGTGCCAGTCGCCGCTCCCGTCGAGCACCTCGAGCCGGAACTCGATCGGTCCCTGGCGGTAGGTCCCGGCACGGAGCGGCACCGGCTCGTGCAGCGCGTCGCCCAGCCCTGTGTCGACGTACCACGACTCGTCCGACAGCCCGTCGACTGTCAGCGCGAGGTGGTTGGTGAAGGAGTCGGCGTCCGGCCCGCCCGGTCCGTGCACGCCGCCGACGTGCCGGGTGACGCGATAGCCCAGCTGCGCGAGCAGCCAGCCGAACGCGCCGTTGAGGTGGTAGCAGTAGCCGCCGCGGCCACCCGCCACCAGCCTGGCCGACGTTTCCTGGTCGATCCCGCGCCGCTCATCGAGATGGATCCACAACGTTTCGTACGGCACCCGCTCCACGTGTGCGCGGTGCAACCGGAACAGCCCCTCGACCGACGGTTCCTCGCGCTCGAGACCCAGCCGCGCGAGATAGTCCTCCACCAACCTCATCGGGCCAACCTATCCGCCGCCCCCCGCCGTTCCCCAGCAGCCGCCGCACCTCCGCACCTGCCGGTGGGCGGAGGTGATGAGCCGGTGAGCCAGGAACGCGAACACGCTCCCCGCCCGCAACCGACGACAGCCCCCACGGAGGCCTCAAACCTGGTTTGTCGGACTCGGAACGTGCTGGCGTCTCACGGTGAACCACCTGGGCAATACCCGGCGGGCTCGCGCTCCATCGGTTCGCGAGAAGGCACATCCAGCCCGCGTGACCGATGGGTAAGCACAACCGACATCCCGTGGCCGGACAGCGCACCAGCCACCGGATGAGCCGAGGAGTCAGGCGATGAAACGGGTCAGCAGCGCGTTGAAGTCGGCGGCCTTCTCGATCTGGGTCCAGTGGCCGCACCGGCCGAACACATGCAGCTGAACGTCGTCGATGAGTCGCACCAGCTCGAGCGACGTCTCCAGCGGGATGACCAGGTCGTCGCGACCGTGGATGAGCAAGGTCGGCGCACTGATCGCACTCAGCTGCTCGGCCGGAAGAGCCATGGCGTCCACCCAACGCTGGCGGGGCGCAGGGAACATCGCCGCGAAACGGGCGTCGGCCCCGTCGGCGACCGCCGCCGCATAACGGTCGCGCGCCAGGTCATCGCTGACAAGCGAGGTGTCATAGGCGAAGACCCCGAGCAGCTCGCGCATCGCCTCGACAGAGGGCTGGAACCCCCAGACCGACTCCAGCCCTTCGGTGATGGCGAACGGCACGCCGACGGAACCCATGAGCACGAGTCGCTCCACCCTGCTGGGATGTGCGCTGGCGAGCCGCAGCGCGACCGCGCCGCCGAACGAGTTCCCGACGACACTGGCACGGTCGATGCCGAGGGTGTCGAGGAGCGCGACGGCGTGTGCCAGCCATGACTCCATGGAGTACTCATGGCCCTCAGGGGGCACCGTGCGCCCGAAACCGAGCTGGTCCGCGGCCACGACACGATGGCCCGCCTCGACGAGGGCCGGGATCGTGAGGCGCCAGTTCGCGGCCGCGCTGACGCCCGGGCCTGAGCCGTGGAGCAGGAGGACGGCGGGCCCCGAGCCCAGGTCGTGGACCCACGTCGGAGTGCCGTCGATGTCGACGAAGTGCCCGCCGATGGCGATGGCGCTCACCCTCGCGCGTCTCGGTCGATCTGCATGACGACGGCCTTTGGCTCGGTGAAGAACTCCCGGCTGAAGGTGCCGCCCTCGCGACCGACGCCCGAGTCGCCGACGCCGCCGAAGGGAGCGCGCAGGTCACGGATGAAGAAGCAGTTCACCCAGACGGTCCCGGCCTTGAGGTTCGAGGAGACGCGGTGCGCCCGCGAGAGGTTCTCGGTGAAGAGCATCGCGTTGAGGCCGTACGCGGTGTCGTTCGCGAGGCGTACGACCTCCGCCTCCGTCTCGAACCGGTTGACCACGACGACCGGGCCGAAGATCTCCTGGCGGTACTGCGTCGCCGTCAGCGGCAGGTCCGTGACGATCGTCGGGCGCACGACCCACGATCCGTCGCCCATGAGGCCGCCGGTGAGGATCTTGCCACCCTGCTCCTCGACGGTCTCCACGTACGACGCCACCTTGCGGTAGTGCTCCTGCGAAGCGAGGCACGAGAACTGCGTCTCCGGCGCGAACGGGTCGCCGATGACAAGCGTCTCGGCTGCGTCCTTGAAGCGAGCTACGAACTCCTCGTAGACCGCCGACTGGACGAACAGGCGCGAGCCGGCGAGGCAGACCTGTCCGGCGTTGCGGAAGATCGACTCGACCGCCCAGTGGACGGCGTTGTCGAGGTCGGCGTCGTCGAAGACGACGTTGGCGCCCTTGCCGCCGAGCTCGAGGCTCACGGGCGTGAGGTTCTGGGCTGCCGCCGACATGATGATGCGGCCCGTGCCGGACTCCCCCGTGAACGTGACCCGGTCGACCCGAGGGTCGCCCGTCAGCGACGAGCCGGCCGGCTCTCCGAAACCGTTCAGGACGTTGAGGACCCCCGGTGGGAACCCGGCCTCGACCGCGAGGCGCCCGAGCATGACGACGGAGGCGGGGGTGTCCTCCGCGGGCTTGATGATGCAGGTGTTGCCCCACGCGATCGCCGGAGCGATCTTCCACGTCGCCATCATGAGCGGGAAGTTCCACGGGGAGATCGCGGCGACGACCCCGGCCGGGCCGAACTCGGTGTAGGCGTGGTGGCCGCTGTCCATCGGCATCACCTCGCCGACGTGGTCGCGCTGGTGGTCGGCGAAGAAGCGGAAGTTCCACACCGAGCGAGCGACGTCGTGCCTGGCCTGGGCGAGCGGCTTGCCCATGTCGGTGGAGTCCGCGCTCGCGAGCTCCTCGGCGTGCTCCTCCATGAGGTCGGCGAGCCGGTGGATGAGCCGGGCCCGCTCGGTGCGGCCCATTCGCGGCCACGGCCCCTCGTCATAGGCCCGGCGGGCGCTGCCGAGCGCGCGGTCCGCGTCGGCTGCCGAGGCCTCCGCGACCTCGGCCCACTTCTGGCGGGTCCATGGGTTGACGGTGTCGAAGCGTGTGCCGTCGAGGCTCTCGACCTCTTCGTTGTCGATGATGTGCCCGAAGAAGGGATAGCTGCTCATGGTGGTCACCTTGGGATCACGTGCGGTTCAGGACGAGGACTGGGTATGCCGGGTGGCGACGCGCTCGGCGATCGTGACGTCCCCGGCCGCGAAGTGGGTGGTCGGCACCTCGCGCACGACGACGCGGACGCTCTCGACAGGGGCGTCAACGCTCTCGACGACCGCATGGGTGACCGCGGAGATGAGAGTGCGCAGCTGTTCCGGGGTGCGCCCCTGCGTGAGGGTGATCTCGACGATAGGCACCGTCAGTCACCTCCGTTGAGGAAGACCGACCCGAGGTGGGTGAAGTGCATCGCCACCGAGGTGCCCGGCGGTGCGTAGACCGCATCGGTCATCCCGCCGGTGAGCACGATCCAGCCCGGTTCGATGGCGTGGCCCCGGCGGGCAAGGTCGTTGGCAGCGAGTGCGAGGGCCTCCCCCGGATGGCCCTGCACCGCTGCCCCCGTCGCGGAGTCGACGACGACACCGTCGACCTCGACGAGGACGGCCTCCAGCCCGAGGTCGAGCTCCGCGGGCGGCAGCCCGATCGGCCCGGTGACGAAGGCACCCGAGGAGGCGTTGTCGGCCACGACGTCTCCGGCGGTGAACCGGAAGTCGCGGTAGCGCGAGTCGATGAGCTCGGCCCCACCCCAGACGCTCTCGACCGCGGCCATGGCCCGGGCACAGGTCACGCCGGGCCCCTCGAGCCGGTCGCCCATGACGAAGACGATCTCCGGCTCGACCCGCGGGTGAATGAGCCGTGACTGCGGGACGTCGTCCCCGACGGGGAGCACCATCGCGTCGGTGAGCCAGGCGACGAACGGGACGTGGACGCCCATCCGCTGCTGCTTCGCGCGGCTCGTCAGGCCGAGCTTGACGCCGATCAGCTGCTCCCCGCGATCAAGTCGCTTCTCGAGGTTGCGGTCCTGGATGCGGTACCCCGTGTCGAGGTCTAGCCCGGGCCACTCGTCGGTGAAGGGCTCGCGGTCGCGCCGCTCGTCCTCGCAGGCGAGCAGCTCTGCTGCGACGGACTCGATGTCCCAGCCCCGTTCGGGCATGGTTCCGGTCGACATCACGCCACCCCCAGCCCGGCGAGGTCGCCCATCGCGAGCTCGCGCTCTCGCTCCTCGCGCAGCTCGAGGGCGATGTCGATGATCATGTCCTCCTGGCCGCCGACGTAGCCGGCCTCGCCGACCCGCTGGAGGATCGCGTGCGCGGGGACGCCGTATCGGTCGGACGCGCGTTCGGCGTGCAGGAGGAAGGACGAGTAGACCCCGGCATACCCCTGGGTGATGGACGCACGGTCCATCCACGGAAGTCGCGGGATGAAGGGGCGCACGACCTCCTCGGCGGCCGAGAGCACCTCGCCGAGGTCGACGCCGGTCCGGATCCCCAGGCGCTCGAACGTCGCCGCGAGCACCTCCGTCGGGCTGTTGCCGGCGCCGGCGCCGAGGGCGCAGAGCGCCCCGTCGATCTGCCGGGCACCCGCCTGATACGCGAGCACGGAGTTCGCGATGCCCATGCTGAGGTTCTGGTGCCCGTGGAATCCGACCTGGGCCTGACCCCCGACCTCCTCGATGACCGCCGCGATCCGCGCCTGCGCCGTGTCGAGGACCAGGGCACCCGCGGAGTCCACGACGTAGACACACTGCGCGCCCGCGTCGACCATGATCCGGGCCTGCCTCGCGAGCTCCTGGGGCGCAGCCTTGTGCGAGAGCATGAGGAATCCGACGGTCTCCATGCCGAGGGCGCGCGCTGCCCCGAAGTGCTGGATCGAGACGTCGGCCTCGGTGCAGTGCGTGGCGATCCGGGCCACCGAAGCGCCGACCGCGTGGGCCTTCCTGAGATGGTGCACTGTGCCGAGCCCGGGGAGCATCAGCACGGCGATCTTCGCCTGCGTCGCCTCGTCCACGGCCGCCGCGATGAGGTCGAACTCATCGACCGTCGAGAAGCCGTAGTTGAAACTGGAGCCGCCGAGGCCGTCGCCGTGCGAGACCTCGATGACCTGCACGCCGGCGCGGTCGAGCGCGTGCACGACGCCACGGACCTGGCCCTCCGTGAACTGATGCTGCATCGCGTGGGAGCCATCCCGCAGGGTCGAGTCGGTGATGCGAACGTCACGCTCGCCGCCGGCGCCCGGGGTGCGAGCGAGCACGTCCGAGTCGGTCAGCTGCTCGGACACGACGGGCGCGTCCTCCGGGCGGATGGTCATGTCACCCATGGGTCAGACTCCTGCCTTGACGTCGGCGGCGGCGGTACTGGTGGAGCGGGCGGACGTGCGATCGGCGGCCAGCTCGCCGAGGTCGGCCGAGGACTTCCACGTCGATGCGACGCCGAGTCGGTGGGCGACCATGAGATCACCGACCCTGGCCGCGGCCGCTGTGATGATGTCGAGGTTGCCGGCATAGTCGGGCAGGTAGTCCCCACGGCCCTTGACCTCTAGGGGGACGAACACGCGGGCCTGGCCACGCCACGTCTCGCGCGGCGAGTCGAACTGGACGTCCGCCCGAAGGTGGTAGCCGGGGACGTACTCCCTCACGGTCTCGACCATCCGGTGGATGGACTCCAGGACGGCATCCTGAAGGCTCCCCGACTCCGCAGCCTCTTCGGGGATGGCACAGAAGACGGTGTTGCGCATCATGAGCGGGGGCTCGACGGGGTTGAGGATGATGATCGCCTTGCCGCGTTGGGCGCCGCCGACCACCTCGAGGGCTGCGGAGGTGGTCTCGGTGAACTCGTCGATGTTGGCGCGCGTCCCCGGCCCGGCCGACCTCGACGAGATCGAGGCGACGATCTCGGCATACGGCACTGGCACCACGCTGGAAACCGCCTTGACGATCGGCGCCGTCGCCTGCCCGCCGCAGGTGATCAGGTTGACGTTCGTCGCGTCGAGGTTGAACTCGAGGTTGACGGGCGGGCAGATGTAAGGTCCGACGGCGGCCGGCGTCAGGTCGACCGCGAGGATGCCGGCCTCGGCATAGCGGGGGGCGTTGACCTCGTGGGCCCTCGCCGACGTGCACTCGAAAACGATGTCGGGCAGCTCGTCCTGGGCCAGCAGCCAGTCGACCCCCTCGTGCGACGCCTCCAGCCCGAGCGAGGCGGCTCGTCGCAGGCCGTCCGATGCGGGGTCGACGCCGATCATCCAGCGCGGCTCGATGAGCTCGCTGCGCCTCATCAGCTTGAACATCAGGTCGGTGCCGATGTTGCCCGGCCCGACGATCGCCGCCATGCCCTTGGTCCTGGCCATGTGGTTACTCCTTGTCGGAGGGATTGGTCTTGAAGCGCGCTGTCACCGAGCCGAGGCCGGCGAAGGTGGCCGTGAACGTGTCGCCGGGCGCCACGGGGACCATGGCGCACACCGAACCGGGCAGGACGACGTGGCCCGCCTCGAGGCTGATGCCGCGGGCACCCACCGTGTTGGCGAGCCAGACGAGCGCGTTGAGCGGAGATCCCAGGACGGCGCCACCGGCTCCGGTTCCTACGACCCGCGCGTTGCGGTGGAATGTCGCGCCGGCCAGGCGCAGGTCGACGGCACCGATGTCGGTCGGCGTCGACCCGAGGACCACAGCACCGGACGAGGCGTTGTCCGCGACGGTGTCGAGCAGGCCGATCTTCCAGTCCCGGATGCGCGAGTCGACGACCTCGAGTGCGGGCAGGACGAAGTCGACGGCCGCGAGCGCCTCGTGGACGGTCACCCCGGGGCCCCGCAGCGCACGCTTCAGCACGAAGGCGACCTCGGGCTCGATGCGTGGCTGGAGGAACCGGTCGAGCGGGATCGGCTGGTGCTCGAGATGGAAGAAGTCGTCGAGGAGGTGGCCGTAGTCGGGCTCGGTCACGCCGAGCAGCGTCTGCATGGCGGCCGAGGTCAGGCCGACCTTGTGGCCCTTGACGACCCGGCCGGCCGAGGTCAGCTCGTCGATCTGCAGCAGCTGGATCGCGTATGCGTCCTCGAGCGTCATCTCGGGATAGGTCGTCGTCAGCGGGGCAATTGGCTCCCGTGTCTCGTATGCCGCGAGCAGTTCGCTCGCCGCCCGGGAACGCGCAGCGTCGTCCACCTGTGGATCCCTTCGATCTGCTTGCGGCGCAACGGTCGCCGGGCCCGGGATGCGGGCATCACACCCGCTGTCCGATGCCCACCGTAGGTGGCAGGTCCGGCATACGTCGTGGCCCGTTCCGCTCCCGGGAACGGCGCCGCGGCAGGCGCAAGGTCAGCGGCCGACGCTCTTGCTGATCCGGCGCGAGGCCGCGGTGAGGAGGGGGACGAGCTGGCCGACGGCCGGCTTGACCTGGTCCGTCGGCCCGAAGACAGACAGCGACGCGATGGCGCGACCGCGGTTCATGACAGGGACTGCGACCGACGACGCTCCGTCGAAGGACTCGCCGTGCGACTCGGCGTAGCACTGGGTGCGGGCGGTCTCGACGACGGCAGCCCAGTCCTGGGCGGTCCGGACCGTGTTGCCCAGCCGTGGGGGGAAGCCCGCCGTGACCCGGGCGGCGTATGCCTTCGGGTCGAACGCGGCGATGACCTTCCCGGAGCTCGTGCAGTGGGAGGGCAGGCGACGCCCGACGTGGCCGAGGATGCGGACACCGTCGCGGTTCTCGATTCGCTCGACGAACACGACGTCGGCGCCCTCGGCCACGGAGAAGTTCACCGTCAGCCTGGTGCTGTACGCAACCTGGCGCAGGGTTGGCAAGGCTGCGTGGCGCAGCTCGTTGCGGGCGAGGGCGAGCTCGCCCAGCTCGTAGAGGTGGATGCCGAGCCGGTAGGCCCCTGTGTGCGGATCCTGCTCGACGAACCCGCGACTGACGAGCGTCTGGAGCAGTCGGTGAGCGGTCGACTTGGCGACCCCCAGCCGGCGCGCGATGTCGGAGACGCCGAGCTCGCCGTCCGTGGCGAAGCACTCGAGCACGTCGAGGGCCGAGCCGACGGACTTCAGCCCAGAGCCGAGGTGGGCGTCCTGCGCGGCGGCAGGCTTGCGCGGGGTGGTGGCGCACCAGGCGTGATCAACGATCGTCATCGACCGGCCTCTCATCCGACAGGGTTGACCTGACAGTGCCGCGGCGATGCCGTTCAATCAATGCATGCGTTCCACTGATCGGGACGTCGTGAGCGAGATCACCACGGTCGCCGGACCGTCCGGTGTGCTCGAACGCACGCTCGCGATCCTCGAGGCCTTCGACGCTCGCGCGACGAACCTCGGGCTTGGCGAGCTCTCGCGTCGGACCGGCATGCCCAAGTCGACCGTCCACCGGATGGCGGCCCAGCTGTGCCGCGAGCGCCTGCTCGAGCGCCTCGACGACGGCAGCTACCGACTCGGGCTTCGCCTGTTCGAGATCGGCGAGCGGGTGCCGATGCATAGGTCCCTGTCGCAGGCGGCGCTGCCGATCATGGAGGACCTGCGCGAGGCGACCCGCCAGCGCATCCACCTGGCCGTCCTCGAAGGCGTCGACGTCGTCTACGTCGAGATCCTCGGCGCGAACCTCGCGTCGGTCGGCTCACGCACCGGCGGCCGGTTCCCGGCGCACGCGACGGGAGTTGGCAAGGCCCTGCTCGCCTACTCCCCCGCCGCCGTCGTCCGGACCCGGATCGAGGCCGGGCTGCCGCGGCTGACCGCGCGCACGATCACGACGCCGGGCGCCCTGCAGCGCGAGCTGAGGGACATCCGTTCCAAAGGCTTCGCCCAGGACCGGGAGGAGTCGCACGTCGGCATCTCGTGCGTCGCGGCGCCGGTGTTCGGCAGCGACGCCAAGGTACGGGCGGCCCTGTCGGTCACCGGCCGGACGACCTCGATCGACCCCGTCCGCCTGGGGCCAGCGGTGCTCACCGCAGCGCACGCACTCACCCGTGCGCTCCGCGACAGCCGCCTGTGAGCCATTACATGGGCTCGCTCCGCTCGCCGCGTTCGGCGCGCCCTGACGTCACGCCTTCCCTCCTCGACTCGCTCGCTGGCGCTCGCATCGCTCGTCAGTCCACGCGTGACGCGCGCCGAACATGACATGGGCTCGCTCCGCTCGCTCGGGTCAGCGCTTGATGAGGGGGCTGCGCAGCCCACCCGAGGCCTTGTCGGACTCGTCGAAGAAGTCTTCACGGTAGATGTCGCGCGGAAACAGTCGTCTGGACATCAGGGTCTTCAGGGCGGCCTCGACCATGGGAGGCGGTCCGCAGAGGTAGCCGGCTCCGCCGCTCAGGGTGGCGTGGTCTCCGGCGATGACGTCGGTGACGAGCCCGTAGCCGTAGCGTTCCGCGTCCTCACCGACGTCGAGCGCGGTCTCCTCCGACAGGCAGGGCCGATACGTGAACCGCGCCGGGTGCTCCGCCTCGAGGCGTCGGAACTCCTCGACGTCGTAGAGCCACTCGCGCGACCGGCCGCCCTGGTAGAGCGTGATATGCCCTGCGTATGCACCGTTCTCGAGGGCATGCCGGATCATCGACTTGATCGGGGCCAGGCCCGTGCCGCCGGCGACGAGCACCGCGTCGCGCTCGTCGCCGACCTTGAGGACGAAACGGCCGTACGGCCCCGACAGCCGGATCGTGTCGCCCACGCTCATCGTCGAGAACACCCACCCGTCGGACGCGAGACCCCCCGGGGTCCGTCTGATGTGGAACTCGAGCACGCACTGCTCCGTCGGCGGGCTGGCGATCGAGTACGTGCGGTCGGCGCCGGTGCCCGGCACCTCGAACTTCAGGTACTGGCCGGCATTGAACGCCATCGGCCGGTCGAGCCGGACGAGCAGGCGGCGCGTGTCCTTAGCGATCTCGTCGAGCGCGACGACGGTGCCCGTGAAGTCCTGGACCGGGTGCACCTCGATGTCCTCGTCGACGTCGATGTCGGCCTCGATGGTGACGTCCGATCGGGGCTTGGCGCAGCAGGCGAGCATCCGCCCCTCGTCGCGCTCGAAGTCCATGAGAGCGAACGAGCTGGCGTCGCCGTGGTCGACGTCGCCCTCGACGATGTCGCACTTGCAGGTCGCACACGTGCCGTGGGTGCACGAGTGCGGGAGCCAGACTCCGTTGCGCAGACAGGCGTCGAGGATCGTCTGGTCCTCGCGGCACGCGATCTCGCGACCGAGCGGCTCCACGGTGATCGTGAAGGTATCCATGGCCGGGCTCCTCGAGCGGGTTGGGTCGGTGGGCAGGGTGGATGCGAGCGACCGAGGTCGCGAGGCACGGCCAGGGGTATGCCGTGTGGCGGGCCACCCGGCATACCCCCTCCGCAGACGTGGCTAGGCGAGAACCCTCGTGCCGATGACGTCCTTGTGGACGACGCCGATCTCCGCGAGAGTCTGCTCGTGGCGTGGCTTCACCTCGGCGCCGTGCAGGGTCCAGGCGCGCGCCGCCGCCGGGTCGAAGTCGGGGTCCTCCTCGGCGAAGGGGACGACGAGCTGGGACCAGAAGTCACCCCACCTCATCGACGTCGGCGCGCGGAAGCACGCCGCGGCGCAGAACCACGGGTTGTCTTGAAACCACACGTGGACCAGCTGGTCGTCGCCGTACAGCTCCTGCCGGGACCGCGACGGGAAGTCGTACGTGCCGATGCTCTTGACTGCCATGTCCTTCTCCTCTCAGGCCTCGGAGCCGAGGCGGTCCTCGGCGCGGTCTGCTGCCACGTGCCATCGGTGCCAGTTGGCGTCGTCGCGGGAGCCGTAGTGCTCGCCTCCGTCGCCCTCCTCGATGCCGTACCAGGCCAGCACGTCGGGGACCGTCGGGCCTCCGCAGTTGCCCTGGTAGATCTGGTGCACGGGCAGCCACGCCTGGACGTACTTCTCCGGCTCGCGCTCGAAGATCCACTGGCAGCCGTCGGAGCACATCTGGAACTTCTCGCCCCGGTACTCGCTCTCGCGTTGGCAGATGGTCGTCGGGTCGCCCGGTTCGGTGAAGCCCATGGGGATCTGGCAGACCTGGCACAGCTGCGGCAGGCCGCGGACGAAATGGCGTCCGCCTGCGACGTTGTTCCGCTTCTCCTTGTCCCACAACGGCCGGTAGTAGCGGTCGAAAGTGTCGGGGTAGGTGCTGGAGAGCCAGTGCAGGTGCTCGTCGTCCGGCACGCTCGTCGTGAACGAGGCGGCGTGCGAGAACTGGTAGAGGATCCAGTAGACCTGGTGCGACAGGATCTCCTTCTCCGCGATGGCGTCGTCAACGTGCTTGGGCGGGCGGATGCCGTAGAAGGCAAGGTCCTCGAACAGGCCCTGCATCATCTGCTGCTCGAAGTAGAGCTCGAAGGCCTCCTTCCAGGACATGACCTTGCGCGGCAGCATGTAGTCGAGCATCTGCGCCACGAGGCCGGTCACCCGGTAGCCCCGCCAGAACCACTTGTCGATCCACGCCTGCACGATCGGAACGTTCTTCTCGTCCTGCTCGAGCAGGAACTTGATCGCCTCGAGCCCGAGAGTCATGTGCCGCGACTCGTCGGACTGGGCGGAGAACCCGAACGTCATGGTCGGCAGGTCGCCGTTGAAGCTCGCGCCCGACATGAACGGCACGAACAGCAGGTTCGTCAGCAGGTACTCGAAGGAGAACCCGATGGCGATGAGGAACTCGAACGGGCCGGCCGACAACGCGTCGTCGAAGAACGACTTCGGCACCGAGAGGTACCAGACCCGGTCGTGCATCTGCAGGTAGTTGTGGAACCCGCTGTAGTACTTGTTGTAGTTCGACAGCGTGTGGACCTCGGTTTGCAGGTGCCGGATCTCGTCGATCGACTGGCAGAGCGCCGCGAAGCGCGGCCCGGGGCCGGCCAGGTGGCGGGCCAGATAGGCGAAGTTGCGGTGGGCCTGGTACTCCAGCGGCGCGACGCCCTGGAGGAAGAGCTTCATCGCGTTGAGGTACGACGCGTCCGTCAGGGACAGGTGGCCCTGGCCCTGGGCGAAGCCGTCGAGCACGGCATACAGCCGCTTGTCCTTCTCCGCCTGGTACTTGCAGTACGCGTCGACGGTGAGCCGGAACGGGTCCTCCCACTTGCTCCAGTCGTGGATGGTGATCCCCTCGAACGTGAGGTACGGGAACATCTCCTCGCTGGAGACGTAGCTCGGCTCCCAGTCGAGATCACGGGTGAGCGCCTCATACCGCTGCTTCATCGACAGCTTGCGCGGCGCCTTGGGGGCGATGGTCATGGTCGTCTCCTTTGTCGAGGCTCTGCTCAGTGGTCCCAGGCGATGACGATCTCGTCGTCGTCCCAGTCCTTGATGTGGCCGAAGTAGGAGACGATCGCCATCTGGAACTCGTGCGTCTCCCAGTCCCGCCCGAGGCGGCCCTCGACCGTCGTCCGGTTGACGACGAGGCGCCCGGGCGCGGTGATCCGAACGAGGCCGGGCATGTGCTGCACGGCGCAGTCCGGGTTGTCCGCCTCGATCGCCTCGACGACCGCGCGGTTGGCCTCCGACTCCTGGATGTCCACCCCGACTGGGCGCCGGGTGGCCGGCGTCGTCGGGGGAACGGCGGACGTCCCTGTGCTCGTGGGGATGCTGGTCTCGGTCATCTCAGGCCTCCGTGGGTGCGGGGTGGGCGGCTCGGACCTCGTCGCCGAGCCGCGCCAGCGTGCTCGAGCAGCTGCCCCCGACCAGCAGGTCGGCGCGAGCAGCAAGCGGGCGCAGAGCGGTCACGGCGCGGTCGACCGCGTTCGAGACCGTCGCGGCCAGCACGCGGGCGTTGTCCGCACCGTGCTCGGGATCGCTCGTCCAGGCCCGGTACAGCGCGTCGATCCACCGGCGCTGGTCGGCGAACCACTCCGTGAGGTGCTGCGCGACCAGGCTGAAGGCCGGCGCTCCACCGGTGATCGCCACGTCGTCGAGGTGGGCGAAGAGCGTCCGGTACAGGAACGTGTCGGTGACGTCGAGAGCGACCAGTGCCAGACCCCAGTCCTGCTCGACGATGGTCTCCTCGACCAGTCGGCGCAGCTCTTGGAGGGTCTCGCTGTCGAGCCACAGCCGCTTCGCGTCCTCGAGAAGGCCGGCCGTGCCGCCGTCGAGCGCGATGCCGAGCCGGCTGATGAGCTGGGCGTTCCCGATCCGGTCGAAGGCGGCGTACGCCGCACATTGCGTGATCGATGTGCCGAACCCGAAGCGCGCCGCCGCCGTCGACACGAGCTGCGCGCCCGACTCGTAGTGGCGCAGCGGGATGACGAGCTCGGTCATGAGCTCCCGCCAGGCCTCGGGCAACCGATCCAACAGGCCCCGGCTCTCGATGTAGCCGAGCGTCGCGCCGAAGGCCTCGGACATCGCCGCGCGGGAGGTGACGTAGGGCGCGTAGTAGAACTGGCGCGGGTCGGTGAACGAGTACGGGTCCATGAGGCGCAGCACGGTGAACGCCTCGTCGTAGATCTCCACGGACGGCTTCCACAACGGCCGGTAATGGAAGTTCTCCTTCGCCTGGATGTCGATCGTCCCCTCCTCGTAGCGCGAGGCGGGTCGGTCGCCGTACCGCGCGATGAGGTGGTCGAAGGTCTTGCGCTGCGGTTCGATGACCTGCGTGCGCAGCTCGTACTGCACGTCGGTCTCCTTTGCTCGGTGTTTGACGAGTCGGGCGCGGGCGCGCCGGCTGGTTCCGGTCCGCGTTCAGGGGCAGGCCGGCATGGAGGTCCGGCGCCGCCGCCGATGACCTCCCCTGAGGTGGTGACCGCTCGGGTGAGCGGGCGGCGCTCGGGTGAGCGGGCGGCGCTCAGGCCGCGGGGTGGTGGGTGACGTCCGACTCCACGAGGAGCCGAACGAGCAGATCGGGCAGTGCGTCGGGGCCATCCAGCTCCCGGGGAACCTCTGACTCGAAGCCGTCCCCGACGAGCCGTGCGTATGCCGTCCCGTCCTCGAACGTCGTCGACACCCGGACGGCGCGGCCGCGGTAGGTGACGTTGAAGGCGAGCTCGCTGGGCAGCGTCTCATCGAACAAGGTGAGGTGGTCGTCGCGCGGTGCGAGTGTCGAGGACAGTACGGCGTTGGCCTCGCAGACCAGCTGCTCGGCGAGTGAGCGGATGGCGACCTGGCGGTCGGCCCCCGTGCTCGTCGCGATGCGCTGGCTGATGCGGGTGGCCGGCATCGGCGCGACGGGCTCGACGTCGGCCTCGCGCGCGCCGGCGAGCTCGGCGACCTGGAGCATGAACGGCGTCATCGGCGTTCCTTGTCTCGTGTGGTTCTGGTGTGGATCTGCTTGGGCCGTTCGATGGGCCTGTGGGACAGGGCTAGTCGGAGGCGAGGGCCGTTGCGCCGGCTTCGGCGATCTCGCGGTCCTGCTCTGCGGTGCCTCCGGAGACGCCTACCGCGCCGACCAGGACCCCGTCGACGGTGACGGGGACGCCGCCGCCGAAGACGACGAGGCGGTCCCGATGGACGATGCCCTCGCGCAACGCGGGCTCGTGCTCTATGAGCGTGAAGAAGTCATGGGTGGCCACGCCGTTGAACGCCGCAACCGTCCACGCCTTGTCCTGCGCGATCCCGGCGGAGAGCAGGGCCGCCCCGTCCATGCGGGCGAAAGCGAGCAGTGCTCCCGCCGGGTCGGTGACAGCGACGTTCACCGGCACCTCGAGCGCCGCCGCGCGGTCGAGGGCGGCGTCGAGAGTCGCACGCGCTCCGGCATACGTCATCGTCTGCTGGACGCGCACTCGCGCGGCGGACGCGACGGTGGTCATGTCGAGACGGTGGTGAAGCGCTCGTTGAGCTCGCGCGCGTGGTAGAAGATGCCCTTGGCGATCTGGTCCGGGGTCCACTTGACGGTGGGCCGGTCGGGGTAGGCGAGGTAGCCGCCCGCGAAGACCTCGTTGCGGTTGCCCGAGGGGTCGAAGAAGTAGATCGTCTGGCCGCGGGTGATGCCGTGGCGCGTCGGGCCGATGTCGATCGGCACGTCGTCCATCGCGAAGAGGTCACCGGCGTGGCCGACCTCGGACCAGTCCTGGAGCTTGAACGCCACGTGGTGCAGCTTGCCCTTCGGGCCCTCCAGGACGGCGAGCTGGTGGATCTGGTTGTTGCTCGTCATCCACGTCGCGATGTAGTGGGCGTCCTTGTCGTCGAGGTCGGTCTGCACGCGCTCGGTCGCGTAGAAGCCGAAGACCTCGCGCAGCATGTTCTCCATCAGGCGCACGTCGTCGGCCAGGATCAGCGAGTGGTCGAGGCCCGGCACACCGACGCCGACGAGGTGACGCGGGAACGCCTCCGGGTTGTGGGTGCCGACCTCGGTGCCGATGAGGGTCTGCGAGTGGTAGACCTCGAACACGTGGTCGGACGGTGCCGTGAACCGTATGCCGTCGCTGACCTCGGGGTTCTCACCGGCGGACATCCGCTCCATCGTCAGTCCGAAGGCCTTCCCCTTCATCTCGATCGCGTCGAGGTCCTCCGGCCTCTCGACCTTGAACCCGAACTTGACGAGGCCGACCCCGCCTTCCTCGATGACGAGCGAGTGGTGGTCCCACTCGTCCCAGCCCTTGTAGTAGACCCGACCGTCCTGCTCCAGGGTCTCGTAGAGGCCGAGCGTATTGGCGTAGTGGTGCTTCGCCTCGGCGAGGTCCGTGACCCGCACATGGGCGTAGCCCATCCTCAAGATTCCCACTGCTACTCCTTCGTGATGGTGCCGGCTGCCAGGGCCTCGGCGCGGAGCCGGGCCTTCTCGTTGATCTGGCGCAGGAACGGGTTGACGAGGCGCACACACTCGGCGCGCAGCTCGATGGTGAGATCTGACTCCGGAACCGCCCGGCAGCTCAGACAGGTGCCGTCGCTGCGCTCAGACACCGAGATGACGGAGTCGGCGACGGGCCGGTTGTAGGTGAAGGACCCCTCGTGGACGTCCACCTTGCAGATGGCACAGCCACCGCGCTTGCAGCCCACGGTGTACGCGTATCCCGCGTTGAAGAGCCCGCCGAGCACGGTCTCGCCCGGCTCGAGGTGGATGACCTCGCCCGTCGGGTTGATCGTCAATGTCGGCACCGGCGCTCCTTTGCGGACAGTCCGTGCGGCACTGCTGATGCCGCCTGGATACGAGAGTCACCTCCGGCAGGCCCCGACGGCAGCGGCGTTCCTCACTCCGGAACGCCCGACCACCCCTGTGGCATCCGATGTGGAGGCGCGAGCGCACTGATCGCGGCTGGGCTCGACGGAGAAGTCACCGTGCCCGCCGCGATACCGACGCTTCGGTCGACGCTCCGGCGTTCGGCACGACCGTGGCCCCCATCCCGGAGGTCGCGTAACAACCCAGCCTCCGGGAGACTCAGGACGCTTCAGTGCTGTGGTGAGCTTCCGTTGGGCTGGTCGGCGGGTGGTGCTGGGTGGGGTTTGGTGTGTTGGATGTACCAGCTGGCGATCTTGGCGCGGGATGTGGCGTCGAGCTTGGTCAGGATGTTGCGGATGTGGCCGTGGACGGTGCGTTCGGAGATGACCAGCTTCTGGGCGATCTGGCGGTTGCTCAGCCCGTCGGCGACGAGCTGGGCGATGTCGGCCTCGCGGGGGGTGAGCGGGGCGAACGCCGAGTGGTCTTGCTGTGGGACGTGCGCGGCTGGCTCGACGGCGAAGGCAACCGCGGTGGATGTGTCCATAGCTTGGCCGCGCGCGAACGCGGTGCCATAGGCCTCGGGCCCGACCGCGGTCTCGGCCTGGGTCGTGGCGGTGGTCCGGATGGCGAGGAATGGGGCGGCGACGGCGGGCATGTTGATGAGCTGCCAATGAGTCTTGGCGGCCCCGAGTAGGGCTGCGGCGGGAATACCGCGTCCTAGCGCGGCCTCGGTCCATCCGAGCGCCTCGAGACCCATTGCCATCTGGAACTTGTCCTGCAGCTCCGAGGCGATCCGTACGGCCTGCCGCTGGTGCCCCTCGGCCGTGGCCGCCTGCCCGGTTCGGAAGGCGATGAGCCCGAGGACCCAAAGATTTGTGCACCGCATGTACTTCTCGCCCCGGGCCTCACTGAGTGCCAGCGACTCCGAGCACAGTCGCGTGGCTTCGACGTGGTCGCCCTGCAGCGCGCGGATCAGCCCAACGACATATCTCGTCTGTAGGTAGCTGTGTCCGCCGGCGTGACCCGTCCGCTGAAGCTCGGCGGCGGCGGTCGTGAGCTGCTCAACGGCGTCGTCCAGCCGGCCGTCGTACAGAGAGACGAGCGCAGACGCGATCATGGCGTCGCTGGGCGCGTAACAATCCGGCTTCCACTTGTCGGCGGGGTGGATGTGCTCGCGGGAGTCCTCGTCGGAGGATGCCAGCGCGGTGTCGAGAAGGGCCAGGGACTCGTCGAGCCGGGCACGGGCGTACGTATGGTCGAGCTGGGGCGCGGCAAACCAGGCAGCCATGGCGGCGGCCCGGCTCCGCTCTGGCGGGCTACCGGACGGCTGGGCCAGGCCCAGGTCCATCCAGTGCCGGGCCTCGTTGAAGCGGCCCTCGCAGTTCCAGTACGGCTCGAGGTTGCGGCAGATCCGAAGCGCAGCCGGCGAGGTGTCCGGATCGGCCACGGCGTGCTCGAGCGCAGCACGCAGGTTGGCGTGTTCGCGACGCACCCGAGCTAGCCAGGAGGCCTGGTCGGGGCCGGACCAGTGCGACCACATGTCGGTCGTCAGCTCCTCGAACCAGGCGAGGTGAGCGTCCCTTGCCGGTGCCAGCTCGCGGGCATCCTCGGCCTGGCCAGCCCCGTACTGACGCACTGGCTCCAGCATTCGGTACCGACCCGCATGGTCGGGGTCGGGCGCGATCACGGACTTGTCTGACAGCGCCATGAGCAGTCCCAGCACGTCCTCGGACCTCAGGTCGGGCGTCGCGCAGACGGCCTCGGCCGCTTCGATGTCGAAGCCGCCGACGAACACACTCAGCCGGCGCCACACCGCCTGCTCCTGCGGCGGGCACAGCCGGTAGCTCCACTCCACCGACGCCACCATCGACCGATGCCGAGCCGGGGCATCCACCCGCCGTCCGTCCAGCAGCCTCAGCTCGTGCGCCCGGCGCACCATCACCTCCGGTGCCGCCACCCGCACCCTGGCCGCGGCCAGCTCGACCGCCAGCGGGACCCCGTCCAGCACCCCGACCAGCTCGGCCACCGCGGCCGCATTCTCCCGGACCAGCCGGAACGACGCCGACGCCGCGCGGGCCCGGTCCACGAACAGCTCGACCGCATCGAAACCCGCCAGAACCTCGGGCGACAGTTCGGACCCCTCGGGGACGCCTGCCGGCGGAAGGTCCATCGGCGGCACCGTCATCGGCGGAACCTCGTACACGGCCTCGCCCGCGAGCCCCAACGGCATACGGCTCGTCGCGAGAACCGCCACCCCAGGACACTCCCGCACCAGCCGCGCGACCAGCGGCGCCACGTCATCGACCAGATGCTCGCAGTTGTCCAGCCAAAGAAGCACCTGCCGCTCACGCAGGAAGTCGGTCAACACGGCAGGATCCCACCCCGACCCGGGCACCTGCAGCCCCAACGCGCCGGCCACGGTGTGACCCAACAGTCCCGTATCCGTCAGGTCCGCCAACGCCACCAGGAACGCCCCATCGGCGAACCCCGGACCCAGCTCGTCCACGACCCGCGCCGCCAGCCGGGTCTTCCCGACACCGCCGAACCCGGCCAGCGTCACCACCCGGTTCACCGAAACCAGGTCACGAACAACCCCGAGCTCCCGCTCCCTGCCCACGAACCGGGTCCCGAAGACCGAGCCCATCCCCACCGGACAATCGTAGACAGGCGAATGAGCGGATTCGACCCCAAACGCTTGAATTCAAGCCCGAACGGGCGAAACATCCGTTCGCTCCCTCGGACGCGGGGGCGCCGAGAGCGGCACCACCGGCACTGCGGCAGGCCGTACACCACCTCACCCGCGAGCCCCAACGGCATCCGGCTCGTGGCAAGCACACCAGCCCAGGACACTGGGCAACCAGGTCCACGACCAACGGCGCCACCGACCAGACGAGATGCTCACAGTTGTCCAGCCACAGCACCCGCCGATCGCGCAGGAAGTCCGTCAGTGCCGCCGCGTTCCACTCCGTGCCACACGGGCAGACCCAAAGCACCGACAACCGTGTGACCCGCCAGCGCAGCATCCGTCAAGTCTGCGATGCCACCAGGAACGCACCATCGACCAACCCGGGACCGATCTCGTCCACCTGTGCGGCCAGCGGGGTCTTCCCGACAGCGGCAGGGTCGATACTTGGGGTCGCGGTCATCGCGATGCTCCATTCGAGAGTGCTGTGGAAGGTTCACTCGAAGGATCACGCGGTGACCGCACCTACGTTCGTAGGGACACGCTCACCAACGTCGTCGTACACCAACGCTATGGACTCGACTCATAGGCAGACCACTGCCTCGCCACTTCTCCAAGCCATTGTCGATGGGCACCGTCTACCAAGCATGGAGCCAGGCGCGCAGCGAAGTTCTCACGCCCACGAACTCGCCTCCCCTCTGGCCAAGCGCCCTTACGACCTACGCCACGCGTGCGTCTCTACCTGGCTCAACGCGGGCGTGCCTGCCACCCAGGTGGCCGCGTGGGCCGTACACAGCGTCAATGTCCTGCTTAGGGTCTACGCCAAGTGCGTTGTTGGACAGGACGAGCTTGCGCGCCGACGCATCGACAGCGCCCTGCGCGGCAGCTCCGACTGACGATGTCACCGGCCAAACTCTTCCACGTATTTGCCACAGACACCCGTAGCCGGCCCGGCCGGCCCGACGACGGCCGGACACGAGCAGAAGGGCCTCTGACCGGCGTTTGCGCTGGTCAGAGGCCCTTGGGAGCACATGGTGGCAGGTGAAGGATTCGAGCCTTCGTAGCTTTCGCGACGGATTTACAGCCCGACACTCCCGGGCCGCTGACCTGCGCAAACACGGCTTCAGACCGAATTTCTCCACGAATTCCGCGCAGACACTCGCAGCCACTCGCCTTCACCCGCTGCCGGCCGAACTGTGGTGACCAGGTCAACGTTGACGCTTCCGACGACGGCGACCTCCACCGGCGGACCTGCGTTTGGGCATGCCGGTACTCCCTGCTGACGACATGCATCGATGCGTGGTGTTGGGCCACGGCTCCAGCCGACACGCCGTGTCCGGAGCCGTCGCCCTGTCTTCGGGTCTGGTTACATGCCAGGCAAGCCACGCTGGCCCCGGCCGACGACCCACACCGCCATGACGGTGAGCAGGTACGGCAGGACAAGGATGAGGTCGACGGGATGGCGGAGACCTGGGACCACCTCGACCCGGTCGTGGCTGCGTTTCGCGGAGGCAATCGTGTGCCCACTTTGTGCCCCCGCGGAGTTCAGTCGGTGGCCGATCGGCAGTCAGAAGGGCCAGGTCCTAGGCCCGAGATCTCACGGCGAAGCTTTGTCGGGCTCAACTCGACTTATTCTTTACGAGCGGTTTGCACGCTGCTTGTGCCGTCGTGCCTGGGGCGCCGGCCGCACGAACCGCGCCAACTCGACCCGGCCGTGGACATTTGGTCTGAGAACTCCTGTGCCCACTTTGTTCCCACGCAGCCTTGGGCCGCAGCATGGTCGCCACGGTTGCGGGCCGCGACCAATCCCCTTGACCCCCAGGTCAGCGGGATCTGTCAGTTATGTCTGCGCCGCCGCGACCGGACGCCGTCTCGCACACCTGAGCACGCACGGCGTGCAGTGCGTTGGGCCAAAAACGGGCCCAAGGACTGGACATCGGCAAGAAGACGGTCACCGTGTGCGTGCGCACCCCGGGCCCGCGCGGCCGGCGCCACAGCGAGACCCGCACGTTCCCGACGATGACCCGTTCGCTGGCGGTGCTGACCGGCTGGCTGCTCGAGTCCGGCGTCACCCTGGCCGGGATGGAGTCGACCAGCACCTACTGGAAGCCGGTGTTCTACGCGCTGGAGCAGCAGATGGACTGCTGGCTGATCAAGCCGCGCATATCAAGGCGCTGCCCGGGCGCAAGACCGACGTGCGTGACGCGAGTGGATTGCGATGCTGGTCGAGCACGGCCTGGTCCGGCCCTCGTTCGTGCCGCCACCGGCGATCCGCCGGCTGCGGCTGCTGACCCGGTACCGGACCCAGCTGACCGGGGACCGGACCCGCGACGGCGGCCGGCTCGAGCAGATGCTCGAGGACGCATCTATCAAGGTGTCCGCGGTCGCCTCCAGCGTGACTACCGTGTCGGTGCGCTGGATGCTGGCCGCGCTGATCGCCGGCGAGGCGGACCAGCAGGTGCTGGCCGACCTCGCCAAGGGAAAGATGCGCGTGCGGCCCACCGCTGGTGACGGCTGAACCCGCAACCTGCGCAATCGCGCCCGTCGCGGACGGCTGAGCGAGAGCATTATGCATGGCAGCCCTGGCAGACCTGCGGCAGCTGAGCGGCGGGCAGTCCTCGAACACGGGAAGGTTCGTGCGGCGATGCCTGGCCAGGCCCACGGGCCTAGCGGCTCTCGGGATCCTCGTGGCCGTGCCCGGTGTCCAGCAGCTGGTACTGAGTGACCTGCCCGTCGGGTGGCGTATCGGTCTCGACGCTGTAGGTGTGGTCCTCGTTGTGTCTATCCCCTTCGTCCTTCTGGTCACGACCGTCGTTCGGGCGGGTCGGCAGGTGCGTTGCGATGTCACCGAGGGGGCGCTCCACGCCGAACGACGGAGCCTGCGCACGGGAAGGCGCCTGGTCCGGCCACTGGCCTCGATCGAGAAAGCAGGCGTGGTTCAACCCCTCGGAGCGCGCTCCCTCGGCATCGCCACGCTGATCGTGGATGACCTCGAGTTGCATCACCTCGACGCCAAACAGGCGGCCCTTGCCCTGACCCACATCAGCAGTCCCAACCGAAGCCGGCCTGGTCACGGCAGTCGTCGAGGACGACGGGGTCGGTGGAGCGGACCCGTCGGGCTCCGAACTGCGCGGCCTCGCCGAGCGCATCGAGACGATGGGCGGTCGGCTGGTCGTGGCGAGCCGGCCGCGGCGTGGGACGCGGCTCGAGGCGAACGTCCCGCAACCAGGAGAGCAGGGGACTGGTGGCTCCGCGTCGCGAAGGGCCGAGGGAGGAGTCCCTGTGATGACACACGTCGCTCGCCGGCTCTACGCGCTCACCCTCAGGCGAACTGGGGGTTCCACCGATGCGTGGCCCACTGAGCGCCGTCTAGCGTCGAACGCACCTAAGGAGGTAGAGATGAGGCCAACCGGCATACGGGCCGCTGTTGTCGCGATCGCTGTCGTCCTGGCGATCTCAGGATGCTCATCCGTTGACAGGGCCGGCGGCCACACGCCGGTGTCGGTCACGACGCTCCAAGTGGTTAACACCCGCTCGGGCCAGGAGCTCCAGCCCGTCATCGACCGGCTCGCCGAGCTCTCTGGCGGCAAGCTGAGGCTCGACGTCCAGGACTACTGGGAACCGCGGAACACCTCCCAGGAGATCGACGCGATCCACGCCCTCCAGGCGGGCAAGGCCGACATCGCCGTCGTCTCGGCACGACCCTGGCACGAAACGGGAGTCACAGCGTTCGATGCGCTGATCGCGCCCTTCACCATCGACAGCCTCGCGCTCGAGCAAAAGGTCATGTCGAGCGACCTTCCCGACGCCATGCTGCCGGCCGTCGAGAGGCTGGGACTGAAAGGCATCGGGATACTGCCAGGTTCCATCCGGTACCCGGTAGGCCTCACCCGGGCTTTCACAACCCTCGATGACTTCAAGGACGCCCGGATCGGCCATGCTCCCTCATTCGTCGAGGAGATGACGCTGCGGTCCCTCGGGGCGAAGCCGGTGAGGTTCATCGGGAACGCCACATCAGTCCAGGGGCTCGACGGCATCAGCATCCAGGTCGCCGGGACCACGCAGTACGCGGACAGCGTGCGCAGCATCACCGGCAACGTGCCGCTATACCCACGTCCGATTGTCATCGTCGCAAGCAAGCAGGCTGACGAAAAGCTGTCCGCCGAGCAACGCGAATGGCTTCGCTCTGCGGTCCGCGACTCGACCGGACCTGCGACCACCCTGCTGCGCAACGAGGTCCGAGACGCTCTCTCGGCGCTGTGTCGCAATGCGTGGTTCCGCATCGACGACGCGAAGCCCGACGCGGTCGCCGCCATGCACGAGAAGGTGCGCCCTCTCATGGCGTCCCTGCGTGAGGATGCCGAGACTGCACAATACCTGGATCGCATCGAGCAACTGCGCTCTGGGGTGACGCCCTACACTGACGAGACCCCCAGCTGCGTGGGCTACCCCGGCCCGGCGCAGCCGCCGGACCCGCCATTGGCTCGGACCCCCGTCGATGGCACCTATCTGACGCTTCTTCCCGCGAGCTGTGACCCTGCCCCGGAGAACTGCGGCACCTACCACTTTGTGTTCGACAGGGGGCGCTTCGCCTTCACACAAGAGAACGGCCCAGCCTGCACTTGGCAGTACGGCACCTTCACCGTCAAGGGCAACCGGGTCGAGTGGTTCTTCACCGACGGCGGTGGCGAGGCACCCACCAACTCCATGAACAAGCCGGGAGACGACTTCCTCTACTCATGGAAGGTCTACAAGGACGAACTGATGCTGACCCTCCTGTCGGGTGGCTCTCAGTACCCTCCCCTGAGGCGCGTCAGGGCGACGCCCGACCGCTCCTACCTCAGCACGCGCTGCCCACCCCCGGGCCAGGCACTGCCATGACGAGTCGTGTTACATCGGACGGCATGCCGAGTCTTTCAATAGGTCTCAGCCGTCGCGCATCCCCGACAAGATCGCAAAGGGCAGCCGCCACGTGATCACGGGCACGGCACTCTTGATCCTGGGATCGTGGTGCTTGCCTGGTGGGGCTTCGTTATTCTCGGTGTGCTCACGGGGGCCCACCGCCCCGTGATGCCGTGGGCGCGCAAGGGATGACGACCGCGAGACCGTAGCCACCTCGCCATGCCCCCGGGCCGTGGACGACGACGACGAGATCCCAACAGCACCAGTGTGCGTGGGCTGCGAGTAGGAAGTCGACGAGTTCGGCCAGTGCGTCGACTGCTCCCCGCTGCTCGACGCCCCGATCCCCGGTATGCCATGAGTGCGGCACGCCCCACCCGAGCTGGTGGTCATCCTGCGCCGCCACCTCGCAAGCTTCCCGTCGGGGCCGGACGGGAGGCTCTTCGTCACCCGTACCGGTCGGGCCGGTATCCCCTTGGCGGGTCCACTCGCCACCGCCCAGTCCATGGGCATCGTGTATCGGGTCTGGGACGGCGCTCGCCGGTCGGTACTGACGGAGCAGGAGTACGCCTCGCCCCTCGCGAAGCGCCCCTACGACCTCCGTCACGCCGCGGTGTCGCTCTGGCTCAATGCCGGCGTCCCAGCGACGCAAGTGGCTGAGTGGGCCGGACATAGCGTCAACGTGCTGCTGCGCGTCTACGCCAAATGCGTGGTCGGACAGGAGGAGGCCGCGAAGCTCCGCATCTCCAGGGCGCTCTCAGCTACATGGGGCGAACCCCACGCTCAGGAGGTCCACGGCAGCCCGGATTTCTCCGCGCATTCTCCGCAGACACCCGTAGACGGCCCGGCCGGACCGATCACGGCCGGACACGAACAGAAGGGCCTCTGAGCGGCGTTTCCGCAGGTCAGAGGCCCTTCTGAGCACATGGTGGCAGGTGAAGGATTCGAACCTTCGTAGCTTTCGCGACGGATTTACAGCCCGACACTCCCGGGCCGTTTGACCTGCGCAAACGCATCTCCAGGACCAACTTCGCCACGAATTTCGCACAGATAGTCGCTGTCAGTCGCCTCCGCCCGGTGTCCGGCGGACACACGGGACGTCGCCTCTCAGCGCCGCCGGCGCCGTGGCCGCCCACATAGAGCTGGCGATGATGTTCCGTCTCCCAACGCTCTGCGCTGCTGACGCGAGGATCCTCTTTCGTGATCGGGTTGGCATCCCGGCCGCCGATGTCCGTCACCAGACATACGCCCTGGTGATCGTCATCGACAGTCGAGTCTGGTTCGCACTAGATCACGCAATCGTCTGCAGCCGTGACTGTCGCAAGACAGTGGACAGGTGTCGTATTGACGTCTTGTCGATTGAGACATCCCGCACGAGGCGTGCCAAGGATCGCCCGAGCCGATCCCCTCAGTCTGGCTGGCAGCGACGGCGGTGCGCTGGCTACCTGAAGGAAGCCAGATGCGGGCCGCGGCCGGTGCGGTCGCCGACAGCCTGCGCAGCGCGTACTGGCTGTGGCTTGAGGATGATTCGCGGTCGATGGCTAGTCCCGCGTGGTTCTGGAGCAAGCGGCTCGAGTACGCGTCTCGAGGACCAAACCTCAGCATGGGCCGCGGCTCGAGGTCCAGCGCAAGCCGTCGCGTTGGCTCGAGAAGGCGGGCTGGCGCGGCTGCTGCCCCTTTTCGGCGCGGTGAGCGACCTGGTGCATGTTCGGGCTAACATCGATTGGGGTGATGCGTTCGACCAGCTCGTGCTGCTCAATCCGCACACCGAACGCGAACTCACCGCTCGACCGCACGCGTTCCCAGGCTGTCATTCGGCTGGCCTGTCGGGAAATACGCGCCTGCATGCGAGAGCTCGACGAATCTGTGAACTCGGCCTTCGACGTGATCGCCCAGGAGGCCGATTTGGGCGGGGACGACGTCGACGCCAAGCTCAAGGCGTTCCTCGATCGGAGCAGCCGAATTCGCCAAGGCAGTGAAGTCATGTCGTCGTGAGCTGAGGTTCGCAGCGGCGGCACGGCGTCGTCGCGACCTCGCGTGTGCGCCGCCAATGGTGCGAGCTAGGGCAACACTTGCAAAGACAGCGCAGGCACGTCGGCGGTGACAACATGGTCGTCGAGCGTGTATCGGGTGGGCCACGACGTGACGGGCGCGCTTCCACCAGCCGGTCCCCGGTCGGTGCCCGGTGTCCCCGGACGTGATCCCCCGAGGCCCCGGGCACCCAGCGCTGGCCCAGGGCCCGGGTGAGGCCCGGCATCGCAGGCTCCGTCAAGTTGCGCACGGCCGGTGTCGAACCCGTTTCGATCACACACCCGAGTCGAGTTCAGCCCGACGACGTCTGTGTCGCAGGACGTGCTAAGGGGTCCTTCCCTCGATCGGGGCCCGTCGTGCAACCGTCGCCACGAAGGTGCTGGGGGCCCGCGCCGCGAAACCGGCTCGCCGTCTCGGCGACGGAGGATGCGCCCGTCGGTCCGGTCCCCAATGGCCGCATCCAGGCGCGAACCACCGGCACGGGCAGCGGGGTGCCCGCTGTGTCGTTGAAGCAGGGGGCCGTTGCGGCGGGCCGCAGACTGTTTCGGTGTGTCGGTGACCACGGCCAGGCGTTGGGGCCGACAGGTATCGCCGGACTGGAACGGATGGCACGGCCTACCGGTCCAGTCGCCATCGCAACTGCACTCCTCCACAAGTTGACGCCGAAGTTCTCGTCTTCTGATCTAACTCTTGGATGCGCTACACAAGGCAATTTCATGAGAACTTGAGCTCACCAGTGCCCGGAGTGCCATCCTTGTTCATGACATGGACGACGCAGCCATGCGCGCCGGGCGGTGAAAGGGGCGACCGCAATGACTGACCCAGGCCAAGTCCCGACCACTACGTCACAGGTAGACTTTGGACGAATCACCCATCTGGGCTCGATCGGGGCTATCGACGTCCAGGTTGCGATCGACACAGCCCCATGGCTGCTCCCCATTGATATGCTCACCGTGTCTGCCTATCCGGGGGGTGGTCTTGGCGAACTTGGCTATGCTGTGCTGAGGGCAGTACCGGGCATCAACATGCCCAAGGAGGACTTGGCGAAGCTGACGCCAGAGAAGCCGCTTGTCGTTCCCGTCCGAGGCGAGGAGGACGACGGCCAACTGCGACTGCGGAGCCTGATCCTTGCGTCTGCGCGCGATGGAGCGCGGTCGAGCGCGGCAACATCGCAGCCTGCCGCCAGCATCGACGCGGTGCGGCGCGCCACGGTGGCCGTGATCGAGGAGGCGGTCGATAATCGGGCAGTCTCTCTCGGGCTTCCCCTGCTAGGGACGGGCGTCATAGGGTTTCCCGTTGTTGACGTGGCATTTGAGGTCGTACCCGTCGTCCGTGCGACCCTGCATGGGCTCGACCGGGTAAGGGTGCCGCGGGTGTCATTGACCCACTTGACCTTTGTCTGCCGCGACCGGCGCACTAGTCGGGCGATCGAGCGTGTATGGGCCTATTACGAGATGCTCAGTGAAGTTCGAGCGGAGGCCCTCGATGATGACGTGATGAGCGCCAGCGCTGAGAAAGCCGGGGTTCCGCGGGCGGCGCTCAGCGCCGCCCTCGACGTGCCTGAGGAAGAGATCTGGCGCCCTTGCCGCACAGAACTGGCGCAACTCCGGAGCATCGACCGTGAACTGGACGACGTCAACGCCATCGTTGCAGGGACGCTGGAACGAGAGCGCGACGCTCTTCTCCAAGATGCGGCGGCAGCCCAACGGCCTCCCAGCCGCAAGAACCTCAACCGCCTTGAACATGAGATCCAAGCGGCTCTCAAGCGTGACCTCCGCTGGCGTGAACTCACCAAGCAACGCGAAATGGCACAGCTCAGCCTCCGGGCGGCCCTTAAGCAGGAGAGCTTACTCCCCCGTCTCCTCCAGACCATCAACAACCAGCTCGAGGTCGAGCGGCACAAGAGCCGCGAAACGCGGCGTGCAGAGTTCCTGCGGGACTTTGAACACGTGGACACAAGGGCCCTGAGAGCCGAGCCGAAACCGGGAGGACTTGTGCCAACGGCCGCCCATGAGCGGCTCAAAGTGCTTACAGATCCCAACCGCCATACCAAGGTCAGCATCGGTGTTGCCGGCCCACGTGGTTGCGGCAAGAGCACCCTCCTTCGCGAGATCACGCTCACGTGGTTTGAGCGGACGGAGCGCTCGGATGCCCTGAGGATCTTCGTGCCTGCTCCGGCATCGTATGCGTCCCGGGACTTCCTCGCGCACTTGTACAGTCAGGTGTGCGAGGCGGTTTTGAACTCCGACTCTGAGCTGCGCGTCCGAGTCAACGCCGAGAGCGTCCCACCCGCCCGCCTCCGCTCCACGAGCCTGCTTCGCCTCGCGCTGGCGCCGGCCCTATTGCTTCTCGCCGGGATAGCCGCCTTTGCAGCCTCGACGGTATGGACAGCCGGAACGCCGTCGGCGCTGCGAGCTGGCGGCGTCGCGCTCGTCGTTTCCGTCGCCGTCTCATCCTTGCTGTACCTGTTTGCTGCCCACCGTCGGGGGGCTACCGATGTCGTCGAAACCGCCTTGCCACCGACTCAGCTCCTAGTCCGCCCGATGTCCGCATTACGCCTGCCGAGCCCGTCACGCGTGCTCGTGGCCATCGGCATTGGCGGCCTCATCATCATCGGCACGTCAAGCGGCCTGATCACGGCCCGCAACGCTGAGGGCCTCATCCTGATAGTCATTCCCCTCATCACGGTAATGCGCATCGAGCGCCCACGAGAGCGCAACGTCACGCCCACTGCGTTCCCGGAGTCCCCGACTGTGACGCCCCCAGCGTCCGCGCCAGAGGCGGTGACCGGACTTCACTCCCTGGATTACTACCTGCATATCGCAAGCCACGGCGCGGCTGTCCTTGCGGCTGGTGCGGCACAGTGCACGGCGCTTATAGCGGGTCTTGCGCTCGTTCTCCGCGATGCCAGCGTCGCACCGATAGACGGCTGGCTCGTGTTGGGCGCGGTCGTGACGGCCGCCGCCACCGCAGCCTTGGTGCCTGGCCTCCAATGGCATCGCGCACTTGTTCGCTATCTTGAGGCCCGCGCCGCCCCACCCGGCGACTCAACGAGCTATCAAGCACGGCGGCACCTCGACAAGATGCGCTACCAGCGATCCGTAAGCTCGGGCTGGACGAGCACGGTGAAGCTTGCCGGTTCGCGGCTAATGCCCCTAGGGGTGGAAGCGGCAGCCACCGGCTCGATCACGGAGGCCGACGTCCCGCTGAGCGTTCCGGAAATTGTGTCGGGCATTACCACGCTATTGGCGGACCGGGGACCAGCCGTCCTAGCCATTGACGAGCTTGACAAGATCGAGTCGGTCGAGGAGGCCCGCCGATTCCTCAATGACATCAAAGGCATATTTGAGGCGCAGAACACCTGTGTCCTTGTCTCGATGTCTGAAGACGCCATCGCCCGGTTCGAGAGGCGTGGCCTTCCCTTCCGCGACGTCTTTGATAGCGCGTTCGACGAGGTTGTCCGGGTGCCCTATTTAACGGCAGACGAGGCTCGGCAGCTCCTGAACCAGCGTGTGACGGGCGTGCCGGAGCCGCTGCTTGCCCTTGCCTTCTGCCAGTCCGGTGGCCTCCCACGGGACTTGCTACGCGCCGCGCAGCAACTCATCGAGATCGGCGATGGTCGAGGCCGCACCCCCCCGGACGTCGTACGAGAGGCCGTCCATTCAGACATGGCCTCTAAGGTTGCGGCCGTAACTGCAGCCATGCGAAGCATCACGGTGGAGCCGGACGTTTCAGCAATCATTCGCTGGGCACTCGCTGTTGACACCTGCAGCCTCGGCCCACAGCGTGGGATGCCTTGCCTCCTCGACGACGGCTGGCTTGAGGCGCTTGGCGAACTTAGTTCTCTAGCGCGCCCCCCCCAGGGTGACCAGGTGGACCAGGCGGCCGACCGGCGCGAGCTGCTGCGCCTTGGTGCCGAACTTGTTGGCTACCTCTACTACTGCCGGACACTTATGGAGCTGTTTTGTGGGGAAAGCGACGAGGACGTCGACCGCCTCATAGACTTCGTAGACGAGGATGGCGGCCGTGAACTCGACAAGCTGGCACAAACACGACAGAACTTCACTGTGAATCCGTTCGTCGCTTGGCGCCAGCTTGACGACGTCAGAAAGGGTAGGCGGCTCCCTGTCCATCCCCTGCCCTCGCCCTTCGTGGTGGCAGGTAGTCGCGAATCGCCAGCGCGTCGGTCAACGCCGCGCGCACGTCCGTTGGTGCGCAACCTATGAAAGGCAAACGCGCGGATGCTCGACGTGGGTAATGTCCGCAGGCTGAACATCCCCAGCCACCGGGTCAGGTCTTGCGGACAGCGCCGGTGAAGCCGGCGACGAAAAGTGTTGCGGCGACCCATCCGACCGCTTGGAAGCCGGTAATTGCCAGAAGGGCTGTGTTCCCGCGCGGGAGGTTGCTCGCAGGTGCACAGGTGGCCGCCACGCCCGTTCTGATGAGAGGCAGGGCGGCGTCAACCCCGACCAGGGCGCGCTCCGTGCTGGAGCAGGGGCCCGGCGCGGGTGCATTCTTGGTATGAGCGAGGGCGGTATCTCCGGATGCGATTGCGATCGCGACAGCGGTTGCGATTGCTATGGCGAGGAGGATGAGCATTCGCCAGGACTGGTAGCCGTAGCCAAGGGTGAGCTTGGTGAATTTCCCCCAGGCGCGGGTCATAAGACGAGTGTGGCCATCGGCCAGCTGGTGGTCGCGTTGGCGCGTCACGACGGTGCGGAAGTCTTTGTCGTGGCCCTGGGCACGAGCGGCGGCTGCGAGGTCTTGATAGGGCTCGGCGGCATACTTCGTGGTGCCATGGCGCAGGAACCCCAGCCAGTCCTGGAGGTTATCACTCAGGCCCGTTGGATACTCCCTGGGCCGGAGCCCCACGACGTTCCATCGGTATGTGCGTGCCTTGGTGAGTGTGTCAGAATCGCAAACCAGATGGCCGCAGGAAGCATTCTGCAGCAGGACCACGCTCTTGTCCCTACCGTCTTTGGCTCCATCGTCTTTGGCCCTCTCGTCTTTGCCCTTACCACCTTTGTCGCTATCGCTATTGCCCAGATCGTCTTGGCCTTCGTAGCCTTTGACGTCGATTTTGTCGAGGAACGCCGCGACCTTGACGGTGAGACTAGTTCCGTTGAGGGCGGGGCCGTCAGGGTTGCGAAGCGTTGCCTGACCTAGGTCGAGCTGGTCTCCGATCGATGCGGACTGGAGCCTCAAGGCGCCGAATTCGGACTTGCCACAGACGGTCACACCGTGAAAGACGGCCGAGCCGGTCACGGTGAGGCCGTCTGCGACCAGAGCGGGCCCGTCGGGGCTCAGCAGCATGGCATCTTCCATACTGAGTTCCGCGCCGACGGACGCGCGGAGCAGCCGTGCGGCTCCGTCGCCGCCCGTGCCGTAGGCGAAGAGCTCCTTCCAGTATGCCGGTCCGGTGACGGTGAGGCCGTCGGCGTTCAGCGCGGGACCGTCGTTGTTGCGTAAGGACGCACAGCTCATTTCGAGCTGGCCTCTGATGGAGGCACGAGCGAGCCGCACTGTACCTAGGTCGCCAGTGCCTTCGGCTGTGATGCCGTCGAGAAGGGCGGAGCGCGCCGATAGTCCCTCGGCGACCAAAGCCGAGCCCAACGTATTGCGTAACCTGGCTCCGCCACCCATGTCGAGGTTGCCCCCGATAGACGCGAACTGGAGGTCAACCGTGGCGGCATCGCCACCGGTGCTTTCGGCGACGAAGCCGTTCGTCAGCTCCAGGTTGCTGCGGACGGTGAGCCCGGCCGCGTCAAGAGCGCTTGCCCGATCTCCTTTCAACGCGCAGTGATCCAGCGTAATACGGTCGAGCTGGGCGGACTTCGCTTGCATGCCTCTGCTCAGGTAGCACGTGTGCAAGGTGAGTCCGACTTTGGACGTCACCCCATCGAGATCCAGGCGACCAGAAATGAGTGCGCCATAGATCCGAACACCGCGCGGGTCGGGCTCTACGCCGTAGTGGCCAGTGAGGATGTCGCGAATCACCGATGCGCGGATCTCCCGTTCACTACCCCAGCTCCTCATCGTCGCCAGGTCGTCGCGGTGCTCTCCGGGAGCCGCGAGCCAGTCGCCCTCCTCCACCTTCTTGATGAGTTCGCGCTCAAGGCTCGTCAGCGCTTCAACGGACATGAAACCAGCATCCCAGAGCCCGCAGTCCGGCGGATGTAGTTTGGCGGGTCGTGGGAGCCGAGCATCCGTCGGTGTGAGTGGTTCTCGGGCCGTGAACGGGTTTCGTCTCACTTGTCGTCGGTCACCGGCCGCAGAGGCCGCAGCCTTGTTGGGACGCGATGTGGTGTTTTTTCGTGTGCCGAGGCGACTGATCGCGGACGATTGACGAAGGAAACACTCAGCAACCGGGACAAGGGGACCGCCATGACCGACGCCGCACCGCACCTGTGCTTCGACCAGATCCTGCCGCGGGACCTGATGCGCCCACGCCGCCGAACTCGCGGGCCCTCGGGCGCTGATCGCGCAATCTCGCCAATCGGGAAGACCTGGGTCAACGGCACCTTGCTCAGGGTGAGGTTTCTTGGGGGCACACCGTCACAACGGGCCACCGCACGCGAGCAGGCGGGCTGGTGGCAAGAGGCCTGCAACATCATGTTCGACTTCGGCGACCATCATGACGCGGACATCCGGGTCTCTTTCGACCCTGACGACGGAGCCTGGTCGTACGTCGGCACCGACAACCGGGTAATCCCGGCGGACCAGGCGACGATGAATCTGGGCTTTCTCGATGGGGGCACGGCGGGGCACCAGTTCGGGCACGCGATCGGGCTAGCGCACGAGCATTCGAACCCGCAGACCAGTGTCCAGTGGAACGAGCCAGTGGTGATCCACGCGCTGGGCGGGCCGCCGAACTTCTGGGATGAGGCCCAAGTTCGGCACAATTTCTTCAGCAAGTACGCATTCGACCATGTCAACGGCACCATGTTCGACCCAGAGTCGATCATGATCTACGCCTTCCCCGCCTCGTGGACCATCAACGGCGTGGGCGCGGACGCGAACGACGTGCTCTCAAAACTCGACAGGGCCCTTGTCGCAGGCCCCTCCATGTACCCCAGGCCAGGATCACCGGGTGAACGGTTTTGAGTCGCACCCCACTGACCCGGACCGGCACGAGCACCTTCTGGCCCGGCCGATAGGTGGGACGCCGTCCGTGGTGACATCCATAGGGTCGGTGTGGGCCATGCGTGCAACAGGACTCGGGCGCCCACCACGCGGCCGCCACGGGTGGGTTGGCGTCTCCGGACGGCCTCAGCGTGACTGGCCCGTTCGCGACCCAGGTCCGCAGGGCGGGACGCAGCGACCTCGCCGTTGCAGTAGCTCCCGAGGGCGGCCGGATCCTAAGGTCCATCGCGGCCGGCCTCGTCGCTGGCGACCAGTCATCCGACCGCGTTCTCAACTGACTCACCGATCTGGGCCACAGCGAGTGGCACCGGGGTGCCGCGATGGCACTATCGTTGCTCGCCGCCGAGTGCCTGGTCGAGCGCAAAGACAGTCAGAAGGCGATCAGCTTCTACGCGCAGGCGGCCGAGCAGGCCGCAATGGTCGGGGCGGTGGAGCTGGAATGGCGGACACGGACACGGATCGGTGACGTCCACGCCGAGGCTCGGCGCTGGCGAGAGGCGCAGGAGCACTGCGTTGCGGTCGAACGGATTGTCGACCGGATGTGGACCGAACTGCTCGGCGACGCGAACGATCGGCACTTCTTTGCTGACAAGGCGCACTTGTACGATCAGGCGATGCTGTGCCGGCTGCGGCTTGGCTGGCCCGCGAACGCGCTCGAGACACTCGAGCGCGGCAAGACACGCTTTCTCGTGGACCTGATTGCCAGGCGTCACGTTCAGCCTCGAGAGGGGCTCGCTCAAGTGGATGAGGACTTCTGGCGGGCAATCGGCCGACGGCGCCCAGTCATCGTCAGCCGCAGCTCAGCCAGCATCTCCGAGACTGAGTTCGAACTCGACGACGTCGCACTGAGCTTGCCGACGGGCGTCGCACTTAGCCGCCGACGGGCAGCGAAGACGTCATGACCACGACCCTTGCCCGGCTGGCCGACGCCGCTGCGCATAACCCTGCCGGAGCCATGACGATGGCGCTTGACCTCTGGTCCGTCGTGGCCCTTGTCACCGACGGGCCTATGCGCCCGACGTCGAGAATTCCAGACGTAACGCGCTACTCGAATTAGACTCCGCCTTGGCCAGCCTGCGCGTGCTGGCCGAAGGAGGAGACTCAAGTATCGGTCCAGCGGCGGTCGCACGCTACTGGAATGCGGCAGAAGAGCTGATCAGACCAGGCGAGCCCGGGCTCGGCCTTGTGGGAGTGGCGCCGATGGGTGGGCACCTTCACTGACGGGGATCAGGACAACACCCCGCTGATTGAGGCCTGCAAGAGGCCGCCGCCTTCTTCTCCGGCCGAATGCCCGTCCGCGCGGTCCGCGGATACGGCACCGTAATCAGCAACGTCGCTGTTCCCGAGTATGGGTTGCCCATATTCACTGCTGCCGCCCCGACCAAGGCCGGGGCGATCGACGACGACGACTGGTCCGGTCCCACGGCCTTCAGATCCCGGAGCTGACAAGTCGAGACGTCGAAAGGAAGATCTATGGCGGCGGCGGCTGGATGAAAGGAACGAGCGCCGCAGCGCCGACATCGCCAGCTGGCAGGAGGTCACGGATGACCTTCTGCAATGGCTGTACGCAGCACTTTTCGCCCCCGTGCGCCCCCTGGCTGGAGCATCAGGGCATCCGTCACCTGCTCGTCGTCCCGCACCGCGGGCTCCATCTGCTGCCAATGTGCATGGTTCATCAAGGTTGGCCGTCGGCGTCACTATGTCTGCGACACGTTCGACGTTTCGTTTGCCCCGAGCCTGACCCTCCTGGACGTCTGCCGACAACGGATCGACGCTAGCAACCGGGCCAGCAGGGACCGTCGCAGGTCGCTGACCCTCCTCGATCCCACGTCCGATCTGCCATTCAGCCGGCTCGATGCGCTTGCAATTCGACCTGCCCCGCGCCGAGCGGATACTTGCCGGTGACCGGGCGACCGTCCGGCAGTGGGTCGAGGAAGGCGCCTATGCCGACCCTGCCACTACGCCGGGCACGCCGCCTACCAGCGTGCGGACCTTCTCGGCTCTCGGATGGAGCTGGAGGCGGGGGATCTAACCCTGGGGGATATGTTCGACGGGCCGTAGCCATTGCGCCAGGCGCGAGCATCGTGCTCTCGGGCTGTGAAACGGCCATGAGCGACTACCGCGACGCCGTCGATGAGCACCTCGGCATCGCGAGCGGGTTCCTCTTCGCCGGCAGCTTATCGGTACTCAGCACCCAATGGGCCGTTGACGAGCGCCCAGCCGTCCTGCTCATAGCCGCCTATTACGCGAACCTGGGGCGGACGGATCCGGCTTCGGCGCTGGCCGCCGCCCAGCGCGAACTTCGCAATGCTTCGCGCCGAGATCTCGCCCGGCTGCTGGATCGCGTTGATGAACTTGACGCGGCCCGGGTCCTGGACGAGCGTTCACACGCCACGCTCCAAGAAGCGCGCCAGTCGGTGCGGCAGAGGCGACCGGATTACTCCCATCCCGTCTTCTGGGCGGCCTACACAGTCACGGGGCTCGACGGGCCAGCCTGATCGGCCGGGCTGGCGATTGACGGCCTTCGGAATAAAGCATGGGTGGGGGCTCGTCGGTAGGGGCGGGTTCCTGAGGCTACGAGCAGGATCCTGAGCCGGTAGTGGTCGAAGGTCCGGAATCCGTGCGCGAGGCGTCGGGTCTTCTCGATGATCAGGTTGATTGCCTCGGTGCCGCCGTTGCTGATCCGGTGCGTGTCGAACCGCGGGAGCACGTGGGTCTTCCACTGCCTGAGGGTGCGACCGAGCCATGCCACCTCGGGCACCGGGCAGTCGGGGAACGAGGCGATCACCTGGTCGGCGATCCGGCGCCCCTCCGCCGGGTCGGCGGCTCGATACATGGAGCTCAGCTGCTGGGTAGGCGTGCCAGGCGATGGTGACCTCCCAGTGCGGGTCGCCGGCCTGCAGGCACGCCCTCGAGTTTGGCGACCTGCCTTGGGTTGAGGTGTTCTCGTCCACGGCGCAGCAACCCTCGGATTCGGTACAGCGGGTCGTCCTCGTGGCCGCCCGGTCCAACGTCCCCTGCTGGACCCGACGTCGGGTCTCGTCGACGACCCGGGTGCCGAGCTTCACCACATGGAACGCATCGAGCACGGCGACG
Organism: Intrasporangium mesophilum; assembly: GCF_054783095.1. Lineage (NCBI taxonomy): Bacteria > Bacillati > Actinomycetota > Actinomycetes > Micrococcales > Intrasporangiaceae > Intrasporangium > Intrasporangium mesophilum. The sequence continues at coordinate 346,685 of NZ_BAAGRF010000013.1, forward strand.
GCGTCGGGCAGCTCATCCCGCAGCGCGTTCGCGTAGCCCCGGGACGGGTGCAGCGACGCCTCGGTGATGCCCGTGGTGAACTCCTCGGGCTGGGCCTTGAGCCAGGCCGCGTACGCGGTGCCGGCCGGCCGGGCACCACTTCGAGCAGGCGGGCGTGCAGTCGGCCGCGCTCGTCGCGGGTCAGGTCGACCATCCCGGCACCGCGCGGTCGGCGTCACCCACCCGGGATGGTCGCCAGATGTGCTCGTCCACGCCGACCCTGCACGCCGTCCAGGCGTGCAGGGTCGGCGAGCCGGAGCGTGGCCTCTCGTTCGATGGCATACCACAGCGTCTGCCAGTCCACGCCCAAGTGCCTGGCCAGCGCCGACACCGTCGTGTCGTCGTGGGCCAGGCATCGGTCGCCCACCGAATCGCGCGTCGTGAGCTTCGCCCGCGGCGCGATCAGCTCGTGCTGCTCGCTGAACGTGACCACCGGGCAGGCCGGCTCGGCATACCGCCAGATCCGCTTGACCCACCGCACGACCGTGACCAGCCCGAAGCAGAGCGCGTCCGCAACCCGATGGACGCGTCCGCCGTGACCGACTGCGACCACCCCGCACGCCGGGCACCGCCCACGTCGACATCGCTGTCGACCGTCACGACCAGCCGGTCGAGCTCATCGGCGCGCACATCCAGGAAGTGCATTCCCTAAGCGTTGAACAGAGCGTCGACGCGGGCACACCAGCCCACGCCGGAACCACACGTACCGTGATCCATCGTCGAGGTCTTCAGTTGGGAGTGCTTGGTCGCCTCCGATCCTGAAGAGCTCGACGCTTCTATGCCCGGACCGCCACGCCGGAGCCCTCTAACCACGCTCAAGATCCGAAGAGCCGAGAAATGACCCGTTCACGGCATCCTGCTCGAAGGGCAGGTAAGCCGATTGTCGTCGACGATGATCAGCCCGTGCCGCCACAGACTCTGCGAGAGCTAACTGGTAGCTGGCCGATGCAGGCGCCCCAACGACCCACCACCAAAGACCACAGTGTGGTCGTTAGAGCCGGGGCGCTAAGCGTTCCTGATCGGTGAGAACAATGGCCCTCGGCGCGCGGGCAGTGCTTCGCACGCCGTCAAAGCAGGGCGAGTACCTGCCGGGACGCTGGCCAACCGTGATGAAACGAACCAGGCCAAGGGGCGTCAGCGCGTGACCAGGATGGCGATGGCAGCTGACGCGAGCGTGAGGACGGCAAACCCTTGGAGGACCACGGCGGAGAACACCAGCTTCGCCTTACGCTGAGTCGCTTGGTGTGCAGACTCCCAGAGTCTGAGGCGCGTCGACATAACCTTCACGGTTGGGTCGTCGCCCGGGTCTCCGAAACGCTCCCACAGTTCCGCCCTGAGGCACGATGGGTTGAGGCCCCATTCCTTCCAAGGGCTGTTCGCCAGAGCGGCGCATATCGCGGACGCAACGAATCCGACGCCGGCCAGCGCCGCGGCCCAGAGCGAGAACGTGGGTAGGACGGCCGACTGGACGCGCGTGACGAGCGTGCTCAGCCCAAGCAGCAGCGTCACGAGAGCCCCGGAGGTGGTGATGACCGCGATGCCTCGTGTCTCCATTCCGGTGCTGCGCTTCTCCTCCGCGTCGACTAGATCCTTCAGGAATGCGGAGTATTCCGCGCCGGGACCTTTTGGCTCGGTGGAGTCCCCACGCCATACCGGCTCTCCCTCGGCACAAAACGGCTGCGTGTTGGACCGAATCCGGCTCTCGGCGGTACTGGTCATCTCGCCAACTCCTCTGTTCGCCATCATCCCATGGGCGCACGGTGTACACATGAAGGTACCGGGCATCAGATGGTTGGGAGGCCGCGATGGAACCGATTCTGGCTGTCAAGATCGACTCCTTCGACACGCCGGTGGGTTACCAACTCTTGTGCTTCGATCCGGATCCGAAGTCACGTTACGTCGTGGGCTGGAGTCCAGACGCCGGACTCACACTTCACCACTTCTCGGGCGGCCTCATCGCCAGCGACCGTCTCGAGCTACCGCCACTGAGGGCGAGGCTTGCCCTGAACGGCGGACTGATCGTACTGACCAAGGAGCGGCAAGTCCGCATCTATCGAGTGAACCCCACTGCAGCAACTCTTGGGCTCGCCGAGCCGACCAGCGACAAGCTGCCAGGCGACGTGCGTGACGTCGCATGGACCCCCAGTGGATCGCTGCTCGCGGTTGGCCTCACCGACGGCCACGCCTTCATCGCCTCCCGTCGACCCGGGGATGAGTGGGCTCTGACTTCGGTCCCCAACTTTGGGCGCCCAATTCGAGAGATCCTGTGTGCCAGCCGATGCATTGTCGTTACGTTGGAGCCACCTCCGGACGAGGCTGTCGACGACGGTGACGATCCGGACCGAACGCGAGGGCTGCGAACTTCCTACCCGGCGGTGGCGGTGTACGCGGTCTCATCCGACTCTGGGGTCACCCTCGCCCAGTCCCCGATCCTTACCACCAATGAGATGTATGCGGGGCCGACAGAGTTCAGCGAAGACGGTCGGCATCTCTGGTACTACCTCGGAGATAAGGTGCTCTCGATGACGAACGCCGGTCTGCGGCCGTGGAGTATTAGCGCACGGAGGGGACAAGTCGGCTTCGGGGCACGTTGTATGGGATATGTCGCAGTGAACCGCCGTCGGGAGGACCGGTTGGTGGTGTGTCGCCTGAGCGGGGAGGGGCCGATCCCGTGGGGTGATCAGTACGCACCCAGCGGTCTGCGCAGCCTCACATTTGCAGATGGCGCTGACGCGACTTATGCGGCGTGGTTGCTCTCGGACAAGGTCGAGATCTGCCGGCTCGTTCATCCGGATGTATTCGCGACCTATGATGAAGATCCAGAGCGTAGGTTGGCCGCCGTACAGCGTGTGGGTGAGCAGCGGGTGGCCGAGGGGGTCCAGCGCCTTCTCAATCTGGCCAAGGAAGGGTCCGATACCGACCGCTCAGTCATCGTGCCAGCATTGCTGGCGATCGACACGGACGAGGCCATCGACGCAGTGCTGTCCTTGGACGCTGAGGATCCGCACGTCCAGCGGGGGCTGCACGGTCTTGACATGGCAAAGGCTCGCGCGGCGGTGGAACGCTGTATGGCCAGTCGGCGGCGTTCCACCACCCTGCTCGGTGTCGCCAGCATGCTGCTTCGACGCCCCGATGTCCCCGGAACCCTGGAGCTGTGCCAGATCCTCCTGGACCGCGCGCCTCAAGTCCGGGCGGTAGCGGCGATGGCCCTAGCAGTTCGTAAGGATCCCGACGCCCTGGTGCCGTTGGTCGCGGCGCTGAACGATCCGGACGATGAGGTGGCAAGTCAGGTGTGGACCGCGATCCTAACCGTGCTGCCGGGCGATCACGACGTTGAGCCCCCGCAGCCGTTCCCTGGCCTCGGTTCTGTCGATGCGTTCGTCCAACACCTCCGCCAGCTTGGCAGCATCGAGAAGGCGCGGGAGGTCGTTCCGGCCGGCTGGACGATCCTGCGTGACATCTCTGCCGCACTCGTGGGCGAAGCGCAGCCTCCCCAACCATTTGGCGACTCGTCCGAGTCTTCCGATCGCTCGGAGCCTCAGGCCATCGGGCAGGCGCCCCCTGAGTCGGATGGGCACTTTCGTGCAGCGGACCTGACGCTCAACGCCCTGAAGGACCTCGGGCGCCGCGACCGGCACCGGGCGATAGCCCTAGCGCTATGCCTCATGGCCGCAAGTCAGCTTAGGGGACGTCGAGCTCGAGATCAGGAGCTCGCCTTCCTCACTCAGGCTGCCGAACATTGCTCGTCTCTGGATGCCCCGGAGGTCGAGTGGCGTGTGCACGGCGCCATCGCGGACTGCCATGCTTTCGGGAACCGTTGGCGTGAGGCCGACGAGGAGTACTTCGCCGCGGAAAACGTCATCCAACGGATGTGGGCTCGGCTGCTCGGGGAGCCTGACGACCGACACTTTTTTGCCGACAAGGCCCGGCTCTTCGACGATGCCATGCTCTGCCGGCTGAGGCTCGGCCGCCCGGCCAACGCGCTCGATACCGTGGAGCGCGCGAAGACCCGGTTCCTTGGTGACCTGATCGCGAGGAGGCATCACCCTCCACAGGAGCGGCTGGAAGAAGTCGACGAAGAGTTCTGGGAGGTTATGGGGGAGAGGCGCGCCCTGTCAACGAGCGTCCTCGACGATCGAGATATCCTGACGCGTGGCGAGATCGTCGATGTGAGTTTCGGTGATCGCGTGGAGGGGGACGCGGTGCTGCCGGCGGCCTTCGCCGCTCTAGTAGTAGTAGAGCCCCCCGCCCGCCCATCAGATATACGCATGGTGACGGACTTGTGGTTGGTCGTCGCCGTCCTTCAGCACGACGATGTTCCGAGCGACGTGGAAGACGCAACGCGGGCGGCATTGGTCGATATCGCAGCCGGTCTCGCTGACATGCGGACCGCGGCTGAGGCACCCGAGCACGCAGGTGGTCAGGACGCCGTGGCACGCTATGAGGCCGGCGCACTGGCGCTGAGCAACTTACCTCTCCCGCCGCCGCCCGAGCAGACGCCGCAAAGCCCGCTGCCTGGATGGGCCCTGTACGAGCTCAGAGCCTGGGCTCATCCATATGTCGGCGGTGATGCCGCCTTTTCACCGCTGGTGGACGCGCTCCTTGAGGTTACGACGTTCGCGTCAGGCGAGGGGGTCGTGCTCGGGACCCTGGGTCCTGTTGCAGGTATCGAACCAGGGGGCGAGGGTGAATCGGAAGGAGTTCGGCTAGTGTTTTCCATCGCGGCGCCGGGTCAGACCGGGATCGATGGCGAAAAGCATCCGACCGCGACAACCGCCGTCTCTCAAGCAAGGGCCTCCCGTTGGAAGTACGTGAGCCAGCTGGCCCGCGGGGCGAGCGCCGGCGTCCCGGACGCCGCCCGGATGCTGTGCAGGCTTCCGGACACGGCGCTGGTGCAGTTTGCCTTGACCAGGTCAGGTACGGTCATCTACCTCTTTAGCCCGCAGGCCGACTTGGACGGCGGAGCGGGCCTTCCGGATCTTGACGGCTTTACTGGGCCGTCCGTGTTCACCATTCCGGGCTTCACGCAGCTCGACCTGCATGAACGCATATACGGCGCCAACGGGTGGATGGCTCTCTACCGTCGGCGCATCGCCGACCGGGAATCATGGCAGAGGTCGACCGACCAGCTTCTCGGTGAGCTGTATGAGGCACTCTTCCGGCCAATACGTTGTTGGCTTGCCGAGCGTCGGACAAAGCGGCTCCTCGTCGTTCCGCATCGAGGGCTGCACCTGCTCCCCGTGAGCGCCTGGTACGACCGTCAACAGCGTCGGCGACGCTATGTCGGAGACCAATTCGAGGTCTCGCATGCGCCCAGCCTGACACTTCTCAAAGTGTGCGCGGAACGTCTCGACGATCGCTCCAGGCTCGAGCTCACCAGCATCAGCCCCTTGGTACTGCTCGACCCGACCTGCAACCTACCGATCGCGCGAATGGACGCACTAGCGGTGAGACCGCCCCCAGCACCGAGTCGCATTCTCTCGGGCACCGGCGCAACTCTCGACAAGATGCTTGAGTCGAGCGGAAGCGCGGATCCTCTCCATTTCGCCGGACACGGGAAGTACCTCCCCGACGATCCCCTCGGCTCACGGTTGGAGCTTGCAGACGGAAACCTCACAATCGGCGAACTGTTCGACGAACATACATCGATAGTCAGCGGCGCGAGGATCGTGCTGCCCGCTTGCGAGACATCGATGACCGACTACGCCGACCCGGCGGACGAGCATCTTGGCATCGCTAGCGGGTTCCTGTTCGGCGGGGGTGCCTGCGTACTGAGCACACAATGGGCAGTGGACGAACTCGCGGCTGCCATGCTGGTCGCTCGCTACTACGAGGCGCTGGAGGACAAGTCGCCCGCAGCTGCGCTCGCGGAGGCACAGCGGAAACTCAGAACCGCATCCCGCCGTGACCTTCGACGCCTCATGGGGCGTATCGGTACTATCGAGCATCTCGGCCTTCTTGACGAGCGCTCCCGCTCCGCGCTTGACCGCGTCGCCCAAGGTCTGGGTCGGCATCGCTTCGACTACTCTCACCCGGTCTTCTGGGCCGCCTTCACGGTGACCGCAGCACCGCCGGCCGGGAGCAACGGTTAGACGGCTCGGAAGGTGTCACCTGCGTGTCGCTGGATCCGCGGCAACGCTCGGAGACGGTCTCAGTTGGCCAGCCGGAACGTGCTCGACCTGAGGAAGAAGCTGGGCCCGTCGAGGCCCAAACGGCAGGTGACGCTGTCTTGCTCGACGGCGCAGTTGACGCTGCCGCTCTCGATGACCGAGTGCGGCTTAGGTGCCGCGGCAGGCCCCCACGGGGCATCGACGCGAAGGTCATGAGCCGCGTCGTACCAGCGGGTCCAGTCCGTTCCGATCGATGACGAAGGCGCGATCGCGTCGTTGTAGCAGGCGAACCTCGCCGCGGACTCGAGGTGGACCAATAGGCCGGCGCCTCGCGCTCTTGGGTCTCCCCCCTCGACCACGATCGAGACCAGTTCCGCGAAGTGCCCGTACGCCTCGAAGCCCAGACCGTCCCGGTCGACATCCCTTTTGCCGATCAGGAGCCCGACCAGTGATGCCCTGCACTGTGCGGGCGGGCTTCGATGTCAACCGTTGGCCAGACGCGGGGCATCGAGGAGTCGCACGATCGGCCCATAATTCGTGAGGCGGAGCTCACTCGCCCTTGACAATCGCGGCGCGGACTGGACGATGAGCATCGTGGGCGCGATCGGCCGAATGGGGCCCTCATGGGCGCCCGCCCACCGAGACAGACCGGCAAGGAAGTAGAGGTGGCGATGTTCGGATCCCAGGCGCTCGAGACGGCAATCGGCCTAGCAACCTTGTTCTTCATTCTGGCAACTGCGGCGTCGGCAATCTGCGAGGTGATCTCGCGTGGGTTCAGCAAACGGTCGAAGGACCTGGAGCGTTGTATCGGTTCGCTCTTGTCAGGGATGGACGTCAAGAAGGCGAAGGACAACGGGAAAAAGCTGAAGAAGGCCAGCAAGGAACGTGGCACCGACGGACGGAAGAAGCCGGGTGATCTCGACCCGGACTATCAAGCGGCGCTCGATGCCGTGAAGGGGACGTCGGTGTGGCTCGCTGCCGAGGCAGCAGCAGGGAAGAGCCTCTTCCGTCGGAGAAAGAGCAAGGGCCCCAGCTATCTCTCCGCGAAGGCGTTCGCGAACGCGGTCATCGAATACATCTCGACAGCCACGCCGCCCCAAGGGCAGCCGGCATCGGCATCATGGCCAAAGAACCTGGAGGACCGGCTAAAGGTGATGGTCGCGGAGGGCCGCGACGACCTGCTCGAGGTGAAGGCGGGGCTGGAGGGGTGGTTCGATGAGGCGATGGGGCGGGCGGAGGGGTCGTACAAGCGCTGGGCGACCTTGGTCCTGTTCTGCATTGGCTTCGTACTGGCTGGGGTGGGGAACGTGTCGGCCATCGGTGCAGCACAGGGGCTGTGGTCTGATCCGGTGGCGCGCTCCGCGGTGACGCAGGCGGCGGAGAACTACGTGGCGGACGCGTCGACGAAGCCGACGCAAGAGTCGGTGGACTCGGTGGACGAGGCGACCAAGCTTGTCGCGAGAATCGGGTTTCCGGTCGGCTGGGACACGAAGGCAACAGCCGTCTGGGTCGAGACCAGCACTCCCAAGATCTTCAACTCATGGTCCGAGACCGGGGCGCAGCTGTGGATGGTCATGGGGTGGACACTGACGGCCCTGCTTGTCATGCTGGGTGGCCCGTTCTGGTTCGACCTGCTGACGCGACTCGTCGCGATGCGAGGCTCAGGCGCGAAGCCCGAACCGGCAGCAAAGGATGAGGGCTCTGCGACGAGCCGAGTGGCATCGAGCGCTCGAGAAGGGGTTGCAGGCAGTCTGGGCAAGAAGCGCCTTGACCTCTCTACCGGAATCGTTGCGGCCGAGCCAGCGGCGGTAAGCCCCGCTGAACCTGCTCGTGACGCTGGGAAGACATCGACGTCGACAAGTCGAAGTGGATGGAAGCTCGAGATGAAGCGGCTCTGAACGTTTCGCATTCACGCCGGATGGTGCCATGCGGGCGAGTGCTCGGCCTCTTGTCAGCGTCCAGCCGGAGGCAGGGGCCAGACCGCGCCGTCTGGACTGGCGGACGGCCCACAGCTGCGAGATATTGGTGATGTGCTAGCCAGCTCAACATCGGCCGGGGGCCCTTCGTCGTGTGTCACCGCGCCAAGAAATCGGTGGAATCGCGCGACGATTCGATGTCTTCCTTGGCTCGGATGCGTCAACCTAAGTGAAGAGAGTTGCTCCTTTCTCGAGGAAGAGATCAGCGATGGCAGACCATGAGATCCGGTTCGCTCTCGTCATGAATGGCGGGGTCAGTCTCGCTGTGTGGATTGCTGGCGTCACGCATGAGATCGATCTCATCCGGCGCGCGTCAACAGACGGCTTGCCTGGACCGCGTGCGCACGATGAGAAGGTCCACGCGATGTGGCGGAACCTCCTGCGGCCCGCGAAAGGTCGTCAGCACCGACTTGTGGTGGACGTTCTGGCCGGCACCAGCGCCGGCGGGCTGAACAGTGTGATGCTGGCGAACGTCATCGCCCACAACGGCACCCTGGACCCGGTGCCCGACCCACACGATGTGGATCCGGTCGTTCCCCCTGACGCGGAGGGCCCGTGGTTGCGGGAGGTGTGGTGCAGCCTGGGGGGACTTCGCCAGGGCAACCTGCTGCCCAAACCGGGCCAGAGCACCGGTTCCGTCCTCGACGGCGCGTTCTTCCTGACCAGCGCCGAGAAGATCATGAAGAAGCTCGCCGCCACTGGGCGCGAGTCAGAACCGCGCTCAGACCATGAGCACCCGGTTACGCTGTTCACGACGGCATCGGGGTTGGGGAGGCAGCAGTACACTGCCACCGACGCCGCCGACCAGACCTTCGATGTCACCGACCACCGGTTCGTGTACCGCTTCACCACAGACAAGCCGTTCGCCTACGACCCAGCCCAGCTGTCCTTCATCCGATCCACTGACCAGGGCTCGGACTTCGCGGACCCCAGGGTTCTGGCCCTTGCGGCCCGCGCTTCGGCGTCGTTTCCCGTAGCGTTCCAGCCTGTCCGCGAGCTCAAGGACCTGAACAAGGTCCCGCCCCGTCGTCGGCCGCGAGCGGTTTCGGCTACCGGCTCGTGGCTCATGGACGGCGGCGTGCTCGACAACGCCCCGTTCGCCCCGGTACTCGACGCCATCGCGAAGGGGCCAGTCACTGGCGACATCAGCCGCTACGTCGTCTACGTCGTGCCGAGTGCCGGTATCGGCACCGACGCAACAAAGGTCGAGACAACGGCCGAAACGGCCCCGACCTGGGTCACGACCCTGGCATCGGCAGTCCAGTTCCCGAGGGAGGTGGACTTTCGAAGCGATGTCGAGGAGCTGGAACAGTTACGTGTGGAGGCCGACACCGCATGGTCCGATGCCCAGAACCTCTACGAGTCCGCCGTTTCCAGCGCGGAGGTACGCAGTCGCGTTCTCGCGGCGGCGGAATGCTTGCAGCCGACGTACACCCGCGGCCGCGCTGCGGGCGCTGTCTGGGAAGCCATTGGGGTCGGCGAGGCGGGCCGCGTCACCCTCCTCGACAAGGACGCAGCCGAACCAATGAAAGCCGCCGACGAGATTCTTGACAAGAACATCGGTTGCACGCCTCCGATCGGCTACGAGATCGTTACGCTCACCAGAGGGGGAGCGGGCGAGGCACCGAAGTGGCCCTGGGGCCTCGGGCCCGCCGAACGGGTCATTCGCACGGTCCTGCGTTCCGCACGCACCCACCTCAAGAAGGTGATGGATGCCGCGGACAGCACGGACGCCGGTGCGCCCGAGACGAACGACACGGCCGACAGGAGCAGCGACCTCGAGAACCGCCTGGAGCGGCTCAGCGCGGCGCGACGAAAAGTGATTTCGGTACGGGCCGCCGTGGAGCTTGCCATCGGGGACGGATACATGAAATTGGCGCAACCACCGGACGGTGGTCGCCAACGAAGGCGCCCGACGGTGTTCGAGGTTGCCGACCTGGTCAAACAGGTCTTCGAGGATCTTCGCGTCCAGGAGGCCCTCGGGCAGGTGATCGCCACACTCGAGCGAGAACTCCCGGACGGAGAGGTCTTGCTCCGAACGGCGCTTGCCATCGAGGTTGTCTCCCGATGCACATCCTCACGGACTCCCGACCAGCGCAGTGCCCCGTTTTCGTTCGTCCGGCTCGGAACCGATGTTGATCTCCCGGTTCTGGGGCCTGAGGGGCAGGCGCTCGCCACGGGCCTGGGGAACCGCATCCTGTTCGGAACTCAGGTCGGGCACTTCGGCGCCTTTGGCGCCGATGACTGGCGCCGTTGGGACTGGCTCATGGGCCGCCTGCACGCTGCATCTCACATCGGCATGCTGCTGCACAACCCCGCCACACCGGAAGAGCGCGAGGCCGCGGCGGAGTGGATCCGCGATGTCCAGGCCGAGATCATCAAGGCTGAAGACTCAACCGTGCCCAAGGTTCTTGAGGGCCTTGAGACGCTGCGGACTGAATACCAAGACTCGAACCTGGGGTACGGGTTGGCGCGGATGCTAGATGCCATGAACGCCTCGGACCACGAGCGCGCGCCCGAGGAGAGGTCGACCCAGCAACTGGGCGACCGGCTCATTGCCGTCGCGCCGGGACTCGGCACGACCCCGGGCGACTGGATCCAGGCCGTCGCGAGCCGCACTGAAACGGCGTGGCTGCAGGCCCTTGCGCGCCGCCGCGAGGGAGCGAAGCCGAGCGCGGGACAACGTGTAGCCCGCTGGTTCTTTGCCCCACTGCGTGCGTCCTTGTGGGACAGGCTCACGAGACATGACCTCATTGACGAGCCCACCAGCGGACTTCTCACGCTCCTCGCCAAGCCGCCGTGGGCGATGGTGTTGGTGGCGGGGTTGGTCGTCCTCGGATCTGGTGTTGTCGCGACCTACGAGGATCTGAAAAGTGTGGGCCTGCTCTTGGTATGCCTCGGTGTGGCATTGGTCTTGGTCGGTGGCGCCGGCCTCGCGCTGGTGGGCATCGTCAGACACGTGCGTGACGCTCTGGGGGGGAAGTTCACTGGTCTTCTCGACCACTGGCTGCCCCCGAGACGTAGCTAGAAGCGGGCGCGCGCCGAGGCAACGCATGAAAGGCAACGCGAAAGCCGGGTTGACGGCAAGTCCGGCGTCAAGGACCTCGATGTGTGGTCGTTCTTCTCCCTGCCACCCGGCGCTGCGATCCGGGCCTGGCATGGCATCCCGTGGCCGCGTCTGACTTGGCAGCGCGCATTGCCGGCACATACGTCGATCTTCGAGCTACTGCCACCGGTTTTGGACCGGGCTGCCGTCAGGGCGGTATGTGAGTCGCCCGGCGACGAGGAGCATGCCATGCGAGGCTTCCTGGCCGCGGTGGCTTGGGGTTACGGAAGAACCGCGTATGGACCGTGGCGTGTGAGTGAGGCACTGGCCCGCCACGACTTGCCCGCGATCCTGCTCGAGGCCGCCCGGCTGGGAGCGCAACGACGCCCTCGCCGGGTACCGCCACCTCGCGACGCACCGTGCCCGCTACCTCGGACCCGCGTTCGGCACCAAGTACCTCTACTTCGCAACACCCGAGACCGGGAACTCGCCGTTGATCCTCGACCGCCTCGTCGCTCGCTGGGTAGCGCGACACGCCGGCATCGTCTTGAACCCGGTCCCGTGGAGCTCCCGAACCTACAACCGGTACCTGTCGCTGATGGCTGCATGGTCTTCAGACTTGGAGGTCATCCCGGCCAAGGTCGAGGAACTGATCTTTCGCGACTCTGCCGGTGGACAGTGGACGGACCCCATCCCCTCAGCGGTGAAATAGGAGTGTGCCGGGCAGTCGGGCAGCTGGGGACGCGTTCAGCCGCGCCCAGAGCGCGGCTAGTTGATCTCCCAAACGGTCAGCCTGACCGTGCCCATGTAGTTGTCGTCGCGCAACAGCACGAAGCGGTCCGAGTCGACCAGATCCTCACCAGGCACCTGCTGGAGGTTGTAAGTGCCTCCAACGCGAAAGTCGCTCGGCTGCGTCCGACGTCCGGGTCAGCAACTCCGCGTTGCCTTTGTAACGTTGTCCTTTGCGGATCATGCCGGGTGGGGAGACGCTTGCAGCCCGAGCAGGGGCATACGCGAGAGGTTGCCTGCTTACTCCGGCTGTGGCGACGGCTGTGGCTCGTGCACCACGGGCGGCGCCAACTCGGGGAGCCTCAGCAGGCTGGCTGCCCAGCGGGGCGTGCCGCGCGGGGCATCAGTTTGGTCACGGGACCCGACATCTCCCGGGCGCCGGGCGCGGTCACTGGTTACCGGAGCCCTTCTAAGAGAAGTTGCTCCGCGCGCGGCGAGTGTGCTGAAACGTCACCATCGAAGCCGTATCCGAAGAGCGCGATCTCATTGGCTACGGCGAATCGGAAGGACTCGGCCGAGTAACCCGACAGGGCGAAGAAGAGCGGTTCCTTCTGTTGCGCGGTCGCCACTCCGAACAGCGCACGAACCGCAACCGGAGCCACTGGTGACGCATGATGCTTGACCTCGCCCAGGTAGTGCGCGGCGACGATGTCGATCCCTCCATCGCGAGTCGCTTGGCTCACCTCCACTGCGGACGCCCCAAGGGAGCGCATGAACTCAGCACACCAGAACTCCGCGTCACGCGGCGTGGCTGAGGCGCCCAGGGGGCCGGGCCTGGCGCCGGACCTGGGTCGAGGTTGATCGGTGGGTGTTGCCGATGGCGGAAACGGTCCAAGCACCCACGGCGGCCAGCTCTTTCCGAGTGCTGGCCCAGCAACGAGCGGTGCCAATCTGCCCATGACTCTTGTGAAGGCCTGCACGGAGGTCGGTCCGGAGAAGCTCGCGGAAGCATCCATGCGGGACCAGTCCGCCTCCACGGTGTAGTAGCGCCCCGCCAGGCGCGTGGACTTGACACGAACCTCACGTGTGGCACCGGCGCCGTCCGCCACTCGGAACAAAAGAGTCTTCAGATCAACGGCACCCTCGATGTCTTCATCCGTCCGTAGCGGCACGTCGGCATCGCCGATGGGGAAAGCGGCCACAGCTCGTACTACCCGGCTAATGAAGCCGGAGAGGGTCTCGAGAGAGACGGGCGGGAGAAAGGTTGCCGTGACCTGGTTGCCGTCGGGGTCGCCGATGGCAAAGTCCCAGAAGCCGACGATGTCTGGAAGGTCTTCGTCCCACCAGATGTCCTTGTCGCCGTCCCAAACTTCTACCTCCCAGCCTTCCGGGAGCCGCGAGGCGATCAGGTCGGCCAGTTGGTCCATGTCGTCCAGACCGGCATACTCCAGCAACTCTGGCCAGGTCGACCAAAGCGCGCCGTCCCGTGCCCCGATCCGGAGGCCCTCGCTGAAGGCTTGCTTCATAGATGAGAAGCATAGTCAAGCGAGCTCGGAGCAGGGCCTCGAGCCGGGGCACCGGGCCGGCGCCGTCGCCGCCACCGGACAGCCAAGGATCCACACGCTGCCATCGGCGAACCCTGGCCAGGTCATCACAATCGACGTCCCGGCGGCCACGTTCGCGGTGACCGGTGAAGGCTTCGGATCCGTGACGGCCGTCGAGTTTCCCTTGCTGTTCACGTCGCCTGGCGCCGTCTGCAGCCGAAGCCTTCAACCGGTCATCCCCCACGATCGCCACGGGGCTTACGGCGCCCAGTCAGTTGTGCGCGGGGTCAGATTCCGTTACCGCAACCTGTCGCGCATTTGATGCGTCGCCCCTTGTGCGTGATATGAGCGTGGGCGCAGCCTGGCGACCGCTATGACTTGCACCAGCCCTCACTGCTGCGGCGAGGTCGCGTCCCCACTAGACGCGGGCCACACCCCGCGGACCACGACGACGGTAGCCGCGACATAGACGACGCAGCTGACGGCGCCGACGATCAATATCCACCCATCCTGCCGACGTCCGTAGATGAGCACTGCGTCGAGCACGATGATCAGCACAGTCGGCACCACGGTGACGAGGACCGTGGTCGTGCTCCTGAGTTTGACTAGATTGCGCTGGAACTGGCGATCGGAGTAGCCCCAAAGGGTCTGCTCCCAACGGCCGATGACGGCGTGCGACGAGAACTCGTCCTCGATGAACCGGGAGATGACCCTAGCATGGAGACCGTATTCCATAATCTTGGCGTCCAGCAGGCCGGCGATCACCACGATCGCCACGAGCGCGATGTCGAATGCGAGTTCGGCCGGGTCGCCCGCACCTATCACATCGAAGCTCTTCTTCTGCGTGAGCAGGAACGCGAGCAGCGTGCCGATAAGGATGAATTTCTGCAGCCATAAAGCTGGCACCTTCTCGATATACACAGAGGCTTCGGATCTGAGGCTCTTGTAAAGCTCCAGAACAAGTTCCGGAGGTTGTTGGGTCGTCGGCGACTCCTTAGACATTTCGGTCCCTTCGCTGGATCCAATCAAAGCGTGCTGCCCTCTGAATACTGCCGTGTGTCCCACCTGGCGGGCGACAGCAAGGGTGCGGGCTTACGGGTCGACACGGTACGACCAGTTCGACCACAACACCCTGCCCTGCTGGCTTACAGGCGGTGTCGTTGGTGAGCCCCTGGGTCGCGAGCTCGACCGCACGGCTCCTCCGTGCCTCGGCCAGGGCCCGGTTCCGATAGTGGCCGGTGACGAGTGGAACAGCTGGTGCCGTGCTCATGACCCGCCTCGTGGCACGCGCTGTCGAGCTATTCGGCTGGGCCGTGTGTCCCACTTGGCGGGCGACGACCACGACGATTCGCGGGGCGTCCTCGTGGCAATTGCTCAAAGGCAGCGACTGTCTCGCGCGAGCAGCCGTTTTGCGGACGGGGGAATCGACCGGACCGATCCCGGTTCCCGGGAGCAGATTTGCAAGTGGTGCGAGATGCGCGCGTAGATGGCGGCCCTGACCTGCTTGCTCATGGATGCAGGATATGTGTCTCAATCAACAGGCCGTATTGCCGGCTTTGCTCCCTCCCTCCGCACGCCCACGTGGGCCGCATCGACGTGCAGCGTGCGACTCGAATGGGCCTTCTGGCTACGCCGCGCCCACACGCCCGGTGGGCGGCTGGTGCAGATGGTGGCCCCGTAGGCGCGATATCGACACAGTCGATTAGCACCAGGAGGAGCCACGAATGTCCGCCACCACGCACGCCCGGCACATGACCGTCAGGGACATCTGCGACGAGCTCGGCATCTCCCGCTCGACGTTCTACGACTGGCGCGCGGCCCGCAAGGCACCGCCGTGCATCAAGTTGCCCAACGGTGACCTCCGGGTGCGCCGAGCGGAGTTCGAGCGCTGGCTCGAGACCCTCGAGCAGACGGCCTGAGGTCATGGACCCCGACGTCACCTATGACGTGCAGATCTGGTCCGTGAGCCGGTACAAGGGGAAACGCAAGACAAGCTACAACCTGCGTTGGCGTGTCTCCGACAAGCGTTTCCACCGGACGTTTGCCACGAGCAAGCTCGCAGAAGCGTTCCGGGCAACCCTGCTCGTTGGCGTCCGCGAGGGATTCCCATTCGAGGTGAGGACGGGGCTTCTGGCAGGCCCGAAGCCGAAGCCGGACAGTCGTGACTGGGTCGACCTTGCGTCCGCATTTGTCGATGTCAAGTGGCCGCACGCCTCAGCTCGTCATCGCAAGGGCATCGCCGAGGGCCTCACAACGGCAACGCTCTCGATGTACCCAACGCTGACGCCAGCCCAGGCCTCGCAAGCCAGGGCGGCGCTCACGGGATGGATCTTCAACACCGCCGCGCGGCAAGGCAAGCCACTGACCTCGACGCACCCGCCGGATGAGCTCGTCCCGATCATTGGCCGGCTCCAGCAGGCTTCACTTCGTTTGGAGGAGCTGGCCACACCCACTCGGCTGCGCAACGTCCTCGAAAGCCTCACCTTGAAACTCGACGGGAGTCCCGCATCGCCATCGACCATTGCCCGCAAACGCTCAGCCCTCTACAGCACCTTTCAGTACGCCGTCGAGCTCGACGAGCTGTCCGCCAATCCAATGGACAGGATCCAGTGGAAGGCCCCCGTCCACACGGATGTCGTCGACCGCAGAGTCGTTGTCAACCCCGAGCAGGCACGAGCGCTCCTGGCAGCGGTGGAACGGCTCTACCCGAGCCTGGAGGCATTCTTCGCCTGCATGTACTACGCAGCTTTGCGACCGTCGGAAGTGCGCCACCTTCGCGTCGATGACCTCGACCTGCCAGCGGACGGTGACGGGTGGGGATCGCTACATCTGCTGGGCTCGACGCAGACCGCTGGCGGAAGCTGGACGGACTCGGGCGAGTCCACCGAGGATCGGGCTCTCAAGCATCGTGCGCGTCGCTCGACCAGAACCGCCCCAGCGCCTCCCGAGCTGGTTCAGTCGCTCAGGCGCCATCTCGCCGCCTATCCGCCCGGGCTCGATGGACGCATCTTCGTGACCCGCACAGGTCGAGCCGGCGTCCCGGTTGCCCCGCCATTTGCCAGCCCGCAGTCGATGGGCATTGTCTACCGCATCTGGTCCCTGGCACGACGGGAGGTCTTCAGCGACACCGAGTACGCCTCACCACTAGCGAAGCGGCCGTACGACCTGCGCCACGCCGCTGTTTCGCTATGGCTCAACGCCGGGGTGCCACCAACCCAGGTCGCAGAGTGGGCCGGGCACAGCGTGAACGTCCTGCTTCGCGTCTACGCCTCATGCGTCGTCGGCCAGGACGAGGCGTCCCGTGCTCGCGTCGAGGGAGCCTTGCGTCCGAGCCGCCTTGAAACGCCTACGGCGGCTCCGTGACCCTCAACTTCTGCACGTATTCTGCACAGCCACCCGTAGAACCCCGTCCCCAGCCGATCCCAGTCGGACCGTGCTGACAGCCGCACGAAGGGCCTCTGACCGACGTTTGCGCTGGTCAGAGGCCCTTCTGAGCACATGGTGGCAGGTGAAGGATTCGAACCTTCGTAGCTTTCGCGACGGATTTACAGTCCGCTTCCATTGGCCGCTCGGACAACCTGCCGTGGTGCGTCTGGAAGGATAGCAAGAGATCGGGCGGGCTCCGAATCGGGTCCGACGAGGCTCCGCGCCCCTCCCGCCGCAGCCGCTCGTCGAGCCGCGACGCGCCGGCCGCGGCCCGCCGGCGCGAGCCCACGCCGACCGTGAGACGCTCCGACAAGCCGACAGCCCGACAGCCGCAAGGCCACGCCCGACCCGACGCCAAGCAGCACCAGCGCACGCCACGCCAACGAGACCCGAGACCAACACCAACTCCGACACCATCGCACGCAACCTCCCAAAGGAGCCACGACCATGGCCGACGCCTCGTTCGACATCGTCAGCAAGTACGACAAGCAGGAGATCGCGAACGCCGTCAACACGGCGAGCAAAGAGATCGCGACCCGCTATGACTTCAAGAACGTCGGCGCGTCCGTCGAGCTCGCGGGTGAGGTCATCAAGATGAAGGCGAACACCGAAGAGCGCTGCCTCGCCGTCCTCGACGTGGTGAAGACGCACCTGGTCAAGCGGAAGGTCAGCCTCAAGCACCTCGATGTGCCCGAGGCGGGCCCGCGCGTCTCCGGCAAGGAGTACCACCTCGACGCGCCCCTCAAGGAGGGCATCAGCCAGGAGAACGCCAAGAAGATCAACAAGATCATCCGCGACGAGGGCCCGAAGGGCGTCAAGTCCCAGATCCAGGGCGACGAGCTTCGCGTCACGAGCAAGTCCCGCGACGACCTCCAGGCCATCCAGCGCCTCTTGCGCGAGGCCGACCTCGACGTCGCGCTGAACTTCACGAACTACCGCTGACCCACACCGCCGCACGACCCAGGGGTATGCCGTTCCGCCGCGTCCCAGCCCATGCGACGGCCCGCCGGCTCCACCCCCGCGCCCCCCGGCGCCGCGCCCACGGGCCTGGCCGCCGACCGCTGTCCGGTCCACTCCATAACCGGTTCGAGGTATTCGGGTGGAGGTGACAGGTCGCCCCATTCGACGACCTATCACCTCGACCGGCATACCTCGAACCGGTGATCCCCTACACGACTGCGTGTGCGGCGTCGTCGGCTTCGACGGCGCGGCGGACGGCGGCAGCCACGGCGGGCGCCACGACGGGATCGAAGACCGACGGCACGATGTAGCTGACGTTGAGCTCGTCCGGTGACACGGAGTCTGCGATCGCGGTGGCCGCGGCGATCATGACCTCCTGCGTGATCCGCGACGAACCGGCGTCCAGCATGCCGCGGAAGAAGCCCGGGAACGCGAGCACGTTGTTGATCTGGTTCGGGAAGTCGGACCGTCCGGTCGCCACGACCGCGGCATGCTCCCCGGCAACCACGGGGTCGACCTCCGGGTCCGGGTTGGACAGGGCGAAGACGATGGCGTCGGGCGCCATCACGGCGATGTCCTCGCCGGTCAGCAGGTTCGGCGCCGACACGCCGATGAAGACGTCTCGGCCGGCCATCACGTCGTGTACGGAGCCGGTCTCGCCGGCCCCGTTGGTGTGGTCGGCGATCCACTGCCGGTCTGGGTCGCTGTAGGTCTCGCCGCGGTGGATCACGCCCTTGCTCCCGCACGCCACGATGTCCGTCGCCCCTTGTGCCAGAAGCAGCTCGATGATCGCGTGGCCCGCGGCACCGACGCCGCTGATGACGATCCGGATCGAGTCCATGGACTTGCCGACGACGCGCAGCGCGTTGGTCAATGCCGCCAGCACGACGATCGCCGTCCCATGCTGGTCGTCGTGGAAGACGGGGATGTCGAGCTCGGCGCGCAGCCTTCGCTCGATCTCGAAGCACCGCGGTGCGGCGATGTCCTCGAGGTTGATGCCGCCGTAGACCACGGCGATCGCCTTGACGATGCTGATGATCTCCTCGGTGTCCTGCGTGTCGAGGCACACGGGCCACGCGTCGACCCCGGCGAACTGCTTGAACAGCGCCGCCTTGCCCTCCATGACCGGCAGCGCGGCCGCCGGGCCGATGTTGCCGAGGCCGAGCACCGCCGACCCGTCCGTGACGACGGCGACCGTGTTGCGCTTGATGGTCAGGCGCCGCACGTCCTCGGGATGCTTCGCGATCGCGAGGCAGATCCGTGCCACGCCCGGCGTGTACGCACGGGACAGGTCGTCGCGGTGCCGCAGCGGGACCTTGGGGTTGACCTCGAGCTTGCCGCCGAGGTGCATGAGGAAGGTCTGGTCGCTGACCTTGCGCACCGTCACCTCGGGCAGCTCTCCCAGGGCCTCCGCGATCCGGTCGGCGTGCTCCGCGTCGGACGCGTTGCAGGTCACGTCGACGACGAGGCGGTTGTGCGTCGACTCTGCGATGTCGAGCGCGGTCACCGACCCGTTCTCCTTCTGGATGGCCGCCACGATGCCCGCCGTGGCGTCGGCGCGGGCGGGGACCTCCACGCGGACCGTGATCGAGTAGCCGGGGCTCGGCAGTGCCATGACTTCACCTCTCTGTGTTGTCTTCTGCGGCTTCTCGCAGGCGACGAGTCGCCACATATGTTCGCGCGACTGGCTCAGGCGCGCAGGTCGGGGAACACCTCCGCTGCGAGCGGCCACCAGAACAGGTGACCGCACAACACGGCATACTCCTCCGGGGTGACCCATCGTGTCTCGTGGATCCCGTCGTCACCATCACTCAGCCGTGGCCGCACGTCGTCGAGGCGGGTCCGGTACACCTGCAAGAACGGCACCTTCGGGTCGATGACGTTGTCATCATGCCGGGGCGTGAATCGCTCGTAGCCGCAAGGGAACACGCTCGAGTGACGGAGTTTCAGCCCGGTCTCCTCGAAGGCCTCCCGCACGGCGTTCTCGACCGGCGTCTCGTCCGCCTCGCGCCAGCCGCCCGGCGATCCCCACTCGGCGCGCCGGATGCTGTGGACAACGGCGAAGTCACCCCGCCGGTCGCGCACGAACACCATCGCCGCGAAGACCTTGTCCGCCGAGATGGGGTCGTCCGACGCCACCAGGTCGACGTCGCTGGACCCGTTCGGAAAGGGCACGGCGAGCAGCCGGGCGAGCCCACGGTCGCCTTTGCGCTTGCGCAGCCGCAGCCCCGACGCGTTCAGCCGACGCGTCAGGTCGGGGCCGTCGGTCGGGGTGGCCCCGGCGTCGACGACCTGCTGCCAGCGCTCCTCCGGCACGTCGTAGTGGTCGCCGTCGAACGCCCTCGGGTGCAGTCCTGCTGCACGCGCCACGATGTGCAGCTCGTCGTACGACAGGTCGCTGACGAGATGGGCGAAGAGGCGACCGTGGGCGGGCCAGATCGGCTGGTCGATCCACACGGTCACCCGGCCAGCCTAGAACGGAACGACTGAGCTACCGCAGCGACGCGACGGCATACCCGTTGCTGCGGGCGCTCACCTCGGCGGCATAGGCGTCGGACCGGTTGTACGACCACAGCGCGGCACGCCACGGCCCCTCCTGGCGCAGGTCGCCGCCGACCGCGCACAGGTAGCGCGCCGCGGCGAGCGCGGCGTCCGGAAGCGCGAACGGGTTCGCGACGCCGTCGCCGTCCGCGTCGGCACCCCACACCCGCCACGTGCGCGGGAGGAACTGCATCGGCCCCACGGCCCGGTCGTACGTCCGGTCGCCGTCGGTCGCACCTCCGTCGCTGTCGGGCACACGGCCGACCCCTTCGCCGTCGAGCGCGACCCCGATGGTCGGGGGCCAGGAGGTGCCGTCCGCACGGATCACGGCGCCGCCGAACCGACCGTGGTCGGACTCGACGCTGCCGATGCCGGCCAGCGCCACCCACGACAGGTGGCACCCCGGGTTCTCCTGCGCGAGCCGGAGCTCAGCCGAGCCGTATGCCGCGAGCGCCGTCTCGGGGATCCCCACCTTGGGCGACATGGAGGCGGCCCACGGCCGCACGTCGAATCGGCTGGCGTCCATCCGCTGCTGGGCCATGGACTGCCGCCCGGCGGGCTTCCGTGCGCCGACGTCCGGAGTGGTAGTCCTCTGCTTGCTTGCGCCGGCCGGCGACGCCGCGCCCGCGAGAGCGGGCACATCGCCGTCGAGGAAGCCCGGGGTGGCCACGCGACCGGGCCGCAGGTCCTGGGCGTCCGCATTGACCATGGCCCCGATCGCGGTGAGCACAGCCCCGCTCGTGACGGCGATCGCGAGTCGTGCTGCCAACCTCATCCGCCGCGCCCTCTCAGTCTCGTCTTCCGTCCGCCGGTCGACCGGCCCTCGACGGGCCCTCGACGGGCCACTCGACCTGCCGCTGGCAGAGCCGGACTTCACCCAAGCCCTGGGCAGTCTCGCGCGGCCGGGGCGACCTACCCCGCCCGGCGGAGTGAAGGACCGACGCCGGCCTGCTGAACGAACGGTGTGAGCTGTCGCCGCTCGGTCCGGCCCCCTCGGCCGGTTCGAGGTATTCCGGTCGAGGTGATGATCCGGGCCAGGACGCGGTGTTTCACCTCGACTCGCATACCTCGAACCGTGGGCGCCGAGCCTGTGGATGACCTCGGACGGCGGTCCGCGATCCCGCCTAGCCTCGAGCCACCGAATCCAGCCGGGCCGCCGCCGCCGCTCCGGCGCGACCTCAAGGAGTGAGACCTATGACCCGTTCCGTCGTCGACACCGAACGGATCGCCGCTGCCGCCGGCGACATCAACCGCCTCGCCGACACGATCACGTCGAGCACCGCCGAGCTGCGCGGTCGCCTCGCCGGGCTCGGCGCCGACTGGCAGGGCCCGGCCAAGATCGAGTTCGAGCGCGTCATGCACGACTACCAGCGCATCCAGACCCAGATGACCGAGTCGCTCGCCGAGATCGGGCGCCTGACCCTGAAGGCCTCGGCCGCCTACGCGGAGCAGGAGCAGGCCACGAGATCGCTGTTCCTGCGCTGAGGCCGCCCGTGCTTCGGGTGCCGAGCAGCGCGAAGGGCGGCTCCCCAGACGGGGAGCCGCCCTTGGCGGTTCGGTGCAGCGTGGCGACCGGTGCGGTGGGCTCAGAAGCCCATGCCGCCCATGCCGTCCATGTCGCCGCCACCCGGCATGGCCGGAGCAGCCTTCTCGGGCTTGTCGGCGATGACGGCCTCGGTCGTCAGGAACAGCGCCGCGATCGAGGCGGCGTTCTGCAGCGCAGAGCGCGTCACCTTGACCGGGTCGATGATGCCTGCGGCCAGCAGGTCGGCGTACTCACCAGTGGCAGCGTTGAGGCCGTGGCCGGCGTCCAGGCCGCGGACCTTCTCGGCCACGACTCCACCCTCGAGACCGGCGTTGATCGCGATCTGCTTGAGCGGGGCCTCGGTCGCGACGCGCACGATGTTGGCACCCGTGGCCTCGTCGCCGTCGAGCTCGAGCTTGTCCAGCGACTTGGCGGCCTGGATGAGCGCGACGCCGCCACCGGCGACGATGCCCTCCTCGACGGCAGCCTTGGCGTTGCGCACGGCGTCCTCGATGCGGTGCTTGCGCTCCTTGAGCTCGACCTCGGTCGCCGCGCCCGCCTTGATGACGGCCACGCCGCCCGCGAGCTTGGCGAGGCGCTCCTGGAGCTTCTCGCGGTCGTAGTCGGAGTCGGACTTCTCGATCTCCGCCTTGATCTGGGCGATGCGGCCCTCGATGGCGGAACGGTCGTCCTGGTCCTCGACGATGGTCGTCTCGTCCTTGGTCACGACGACCTTGCGGGCCTTGCCGAGCAGGTCGAGCGTGGCGTTCTCGAGCTTGAGGCCGACCTCCTCGGAGACGACCTGCCCACCGGTGAGGATGGCGATGTCGCCGAGCATGGCCTTGCGGCGGTCACCGAAGCCCGGCGCCTTGACGGCAACCGACTTGAACGTGCCACGGATCTTGTTGACGACGAGCGTCGCGAGGGCCTCGCCCTCGATGTCCTCGGCGACGATGAGCAGCGGCTTGCCCGACTGCATGACCTTCTCCAGCAGCGGCAGCAGGTCCTTGACCGAGCCGATCTTGGAGTTGGCCACGAGCACGTAGGCGTCGTCGAGGACAGCCTCCATGCGCTCGGTGTCGGTGACGAAGTACGCCGAGATGTAGCCCTTGTCGAAGCGCATACCCTCGGTCAGCTCCAGCTCGAGGCCCATGGTGTTGGAGTCCTCGACGGTGATGACGCCTTCCTTGCCGACCTTGTCCATCGCCTCGGCGATGAGCGAGCCGATCTCCTCGTCAGCGGCCGAGATCGAGGCGGTCGAGGCGATCTGCTCCTTGGTCTCGACCTCCTTGGCCGCGTTGAGCAGCGACTCGGAGACGACCTCGACGGCCTTCTCGATGCCGCGCTTGAGGGCCATCGGGTTGGCGCCGGCGGCCACGTTGCGCAGGCCTTCCTTCACCATGGCCTGGGCGAGCACGGTCGCCGTCGTCGTGCCGTCACCGGCGACGTCGTCGGTCTTCTTGGCAACTTCCTTGACGAGCTCGGCGCCGATCTTCTCGTACGGGTCGTCGAGCTCGATCTCCTTGGCGATCGAGACGCCGTCGTTGGTGATCGTGGGGGCGCCCCACTTCTTCTCCAGCACGACATTGCGGCCCTTGGGGCCGAGCGTCACGCGGACGGCGTCGGCAAGGGTGTTCATGCCCCGCTCGAGACCGCGGCGCGCCTCTTCGTCAAACGCAATGGTCTTGGCCATTCGGGTGGTTCCTCCCACGCGAATCGAAAGGTGGTTGGCCGCATGCCGCCCGCGACGGACGGGACCAGACCCCTCAGCTCATGTCGCTGCGGGACCCCAGCCCCTCGGCATACGGTCCGTATCTGTCACTCCCACACGGAGAGTGCTAACGCCATTATTGGCACTCTCCCATGGCGAGTGCAAACGCCCGTCCACCCGCCATGACGTCGAGGTATGCCGCCGCGGCGGGTCGGGCGCGAAGCGCTGGGTGAGCTCGGGGTCAGGAAGGCGGTCGCGCGGCGAGCGCCTCGGTGAGGCGAGCGGCATACTCGGCAGCCTCCGCGTCGGAGGCGTAGGTCGTGCGTGGCCAGAAGAATCCCCGCAGGCCGTCACCCTTGGTGCGCGGCACGACGTGGACGTGCAGGTGCGGCACCGACTGGCTCACGACGTTGTTCATCGCCACGAAGCTGCCCGTCGACCCGAGGCCCGCGACGACGGCTCCGGCCAGGCGCTGGGCCGCCGCTACCAGGCCGGCATGAAGCGAAGTGGGGAGGTCGAGCAGCGTCTCGACGTGCTCCTTCGGCACGAGCAGCACGTGCCCCTTGAACACCGGCCGCCTGTCGAGGAAGCCGAGGAAGTCCGGCTCGTCGAGCACGACATTCGCCGAGACCTCGCCGGCCACGATGGAGCAGAAGACGTCGTCCACGGTCCCAAGGCTGCCACGCGCCACTCCCAGACCACCCCGCGGTTCGAGGTATGTCGTCGGTGTATCGCGCGGCGGGATACCTCCAACCAGCGGTGCGCGTCAGCAGATGACGCCGAGGAGGCAGCCTGGGTCGTTCTGGGTCGTCGTGGGCGAGGGCTTGCCGGTCGGTGGCTTCGGCTTGTGCCTGCCCTTGCCGTTCGTCGAGGTCGGCGACGGGGCCGGGGTGGTGGCTGGCGCCTGGGAGGTCGCTCGAAGGGACGTGGCGGGCGGCGCGGGACGGGGCGCGCTGCGAGTGGGCACCACAGACGGCGTGGCCCTGGCCGGGACCACCGTCGCCGTCGCCGTCGGCGCACCCGCGGTCGAGCCGGCACCTGCCGCCGACGGGGCGGCAGACGTGGGCGCGTCCCAGCCGCTGACCGGCGGCGCGGGAAAGACGCCGGCGATCGCCTGGTCGCGCCAGCTCTCCCCGGGCCAGAGGGCAACGACGACCGCAGTCAGAACGGCGAACGCCGCGAGTGCAGCCGCCACGACGAGGTCCCGACGTGGGTTCGGACGGTGACGCTGCGAGCGGCTCTCGATCGACATGGTCCACAAAAATAGACGAATCGGACCAGCCGTGGGCCCTCGGGGCCCGGCGCCACTACGGTGGGTCCATGCGTCATGAGACGTGGATCACACGGCTCCGCCCGACGGGTCTGGAGCCGTGAGCGCCGACTTCGTCGAGGTCGCCGACCGCGTCTTCGTCGCGCGGTACCCACAGTGGGACGTCAACGTCGGGCTCGTCCTCGGCCGCGACGGGGCAGTGGTGGTCGACACCCGCGCCAGCGACATCGCGGGCACCGAGGTCCTCGACGACGTCCGCCGCCTCGGTCGAGACCTCACCGTCCGCCACGTCGTCAACACCCACGTCCACTTCGACCACACCTTCGGCAACCTGGCCTTCGACGTCGCCACGATCCACGCCCACGACAACGTCGGCCGCAGCTATGTCGCCGACGCCGAGCGGATCAAGGCTGCGTTCCGGGCCGACCCTGGCGACGGCCCCGAGATGGGGTACACCGCCAAAGACGCCGCCGAGGTCATGGCCACCCAGGTGCGCGGCCCCGACCGGACCTTCGCGACGAGCGCCACGATCGACCTCGGCGACCGCGTCATCACGATGACGTATGCCGGTCGCGGCCACACCGACGGCGACGTGGCGGTCTTCGTGCCGGACACGGATGCGATGTTCCTCGGCGACCTCATCGAGGAGAGCGCACCGCCGTCCTTCGGCGGCGACTCCTGGCCGCTCGACTGGGCGGACACGCTGACCTCGCACCTCGTGTGGCTCGCCGACGCGACAGTAGTCGTGCCGGGACATGGACTTCCTGTCGACACGGCGTTCGTCACCCGCCAGCGGGACGAGGTCGCGGTGGTCGGCGACGTGATCCGCGAGCGGCAGTCCGCCGGCGTCTGGCTCAAGGACGCTCTCGCCGAGCCGGACCCGCGGCTGCCCTACCCGGTCGAGCGACTGCAGCACGCGTTCCGCCGCGGTTACGAACAGCTCGCAGCCCGCAGCCTCTGACTGGGACGGAGCGCTCACTCGACCAGAGCCCCCCACCCTCTCCGTCGAGTGAGCGCCCCGTCTGCGCTGTCGAGTGAGCGCCCCGCCACTCCACGTCGCCTGAGCGCCCCGCCCTCCACGTCGCCTGAGCGCCCCGCCCTCCACGTCGCCTGAGCCCACCCTGCACTTTCAGGTCGAGTGGGCGCCCCGTCACTCCAGTCACGTGACGGGTGGGACGGGTGGGGCCAGGCGCTCACTCGACTGTGAGGATGGCGTCGCGGCCTGGTTGGTGGTGGGCTGTGTTCGACGATCCCGGGCGTGACTCTTCACT
>NZ_BAAGRF010000014.1:0-158821 GCF_054783095.1 Intrasporangium mesophilum
TCCACTGAGATCACCCATCCAATCTGTCTGGGTGGCCTCGTTTTCGACCGTCGCTATGGCCTCGTTTTCGAGCGTCGTCGACAGTTTCGAGTCCGTCCTGCTCACGCGTGCCCACGAAGCCGCGAGTCCCTCAAGCCGAGTGCGCAAGCCAAGACACATCGGCCCGCATTCATCGCGGCGCTCCACAATCAAAGCCTCGCTGCGACGTTGCGGCGCCAGCCGTCACGGGCCTTCGAGGGCGACGCCCAGGCGCCACCACTGACCCACCAGTTGCTCGAGATCTACTCCGCGCCTTGTCGCACCCGACGCAAAGTCCTCGACCGCTCGCAACTGGAGCTCGACCGGTCGCAGTCCCCATAAACGGCTTGATCGGCGCCCTTCGCGCGAACGCTATGAGGAATCTGGCGAGGACAGCCTGACGGGCCACGAGAACGGCCGGCAGCTGTCGAAGCAACAAGCTCGCGCGACTGCTTGACGCACATCCTGCGACCTTCCGATGGTGACCCTGGCTTGGGGTTGTCCAGGTACGCCTTCGGGCGGGCTGCCTGGATGACCTGAGTGCCGACTCGACGTGGGAGCCGCGACGGGAGCCAGCGAAGAAGCCGATACCCAAGCGGAAACACAGAAGGGAAGAGCGCATGGAGACCGAGCCCACTCAGACCTTCCCGCGGCTCCTCACCGTCAAGGACGTCGCCCAGATCCTCTGCGTGCCGTTGTCCACAGTCCATCACTGGGCCGCTCACGGCGAGGGACCGCCCTCCTTCAAAGTCGGAAAGCATCGCCGCTTCGACGCCTCCCTCGTCGCTGCCTGGATCGAGCAGCAGAAGGGCGACGTCGCGTGATCGAGAAGCGGACCTCGACGCACCGCGTTTCATGGCGGGTGCGGTATCGCGGTCCAGACGGTCGCCAGCGCTCGAAGACGTTTGCCCGTAAGCGTGATGCGGAGGCGTACGAAGACCAGGTCAAACAACAGCTGAGGCAGGGCGACTGGCTCGACCCTCGACGCGGCAAGGTGACCCTCACGTCCGTGTGGGCAGAATACGAGCGCGTCGGGACCAGCCACCTTCGCGCAACGACCCTGCAGAACTACCGCGCGGCCTGGCGCAACATCGAACCGTACCTTGGCAACTGGCAACTCAGTCGCATGGAGCATTCAGACGTTGCCGACTGGATCCTGACCCTCGCGCAGACCAAGGGCCCGGAGACGGTTCGACAGGCGCACCGGGTTCTCTGTCTGGTTCTCGACCACGCAATCCGAACGCGTCGACTTGCAGTCAACCCGGCCCGGGGAGTGCGCCTGCCCCATCGCCCTCCAGCTCGGGAGCGCATCCTGACGGTCGATGAGGTGCAGGCCTTGGCCAAACGCCTCGGGAACCACGGTGATCTCGTGCTCGCCATGGCTTACCTAGGCCTGCGATGGTCGGAGCTCGCAGCGCTGAGAGTCTCGGACGTCGACCTCTTCAGGCGTCGGGTGCGGATAGTCGAGCGCGCCACCGAAGTCGGAGGTCGGATGGATGTAGCCGGGCCGAAGAGCCGAGCCTCGCGACGGCACGTCGCCATACCTGGGCTGCTCGAGCCCGTGCTCCAGGCTCGAGTGTCCGGCAAGGAGCAGGACGATCTGGTGTTCACCGCGCCCGAAGGCGGATATCTCCGCAACGGGAACTGGCGGAGGCGAAGCGGCTGGACAGCAGCGACGCAGGAGCTCGGGCTTGCGGGCGCAACTCCCCACGACCTGCGCCGCACATTTGGCTCGTTGGCCCGATCGGCGGGTGCGGACCTGCGATGGATACAGCGAGCCATGGGTCACGAGTCGATCACGACGACGGCACGCATCTATGCGCACCTCTACGACGACGAGCTAGATATCGTCGCCGCTGCTCTGGACCGGCTCAGCGAGAGTGTTGCTCACCGACGGGACCACCAGTGACAGCGCCCGCCCTGGATCTGTCCGCCCGCCCTGGATCGTCGAGTGCCCAAAATGTGCCCAAAACCGCGCCAGGCATGGTCTCGTGCCGCTGGTGATGCGTAGTGCAGTGGCCATCGATACCGTGGTATGCACCTGCACTGACCAGCAGAAACGCCCCCGACCGGAGCCGGGGGCGTCATCTGAGCCGCCTGTCGGAATCGAACCGACGACCTATTCATTACGAGTGAATCGCTCTGGCCGACTGAGCTAAGGCGGCACGTACCCATGGGGCCGGGCGAGACCCGGGCACGGTGGATGAGTATACGCAGACCCCAGTCTGGGCACGAAATCGGACCGTCCCCGCACGCGCGACGACCCAACAGCCCGCCCGATACCACGTATGCCGCCCGCCCGGCATACGTGGCACGGCGGCCGACGCCATACGGCAGCCGACGACCTGCGGCGCCGACGAGATACGGCGGCCGACGACACACCGCCGCCGACGGCATACGGCAGCCGACGGCACTCGGCCCCAGAGGCCTGACGGCTGCGGATGCGGCCTCAGCAGGCCTTGCCGTCGGGCGGGGTCCTGCCGTCGACGAGGTACCCGTCCACAGCGTCGTCGACGCAGGTGTTGCCCTGGTTGTAGGTGCCGTGGCCGTCGTGGTCGGAGGTGAGGAGCACACCGGACGCGAGGTCCTTCGCCAGCTGCTTCGTACCGCCGATCGGCGTCGCCGGGTCGCGCTCATTGCCGATGACGAGGATCGGCGCGGCCCCGACGCCGAGGGTCGTGCCCTTGGGGGGGCGGCCGGCACTGGGCCAGGTGCGGCAGTTGTCGTAGAGGTCGCCGGTCATCCGCGCCCACAGCGGGTGGGCCGCCTTGGCCTGGTCCTCCTCGGCCACCCTGGCCGCCGTCGGCGGCGTGCGCGGCCAGTCGGCGCAGCGGACCGGGATCATCGCCTGCAGATAGCTGCCCTTGGCGTACTTCCCGGAGGGACTCCGGTCCACGAACAGCGAACCGATGCGCAGGAGCAGGTCGCCCTTGCCCTCGTCGAGGGCCTGGGTCAAGGCCTGGTTGAGCGGCTCCCACAGCTGGTCCGAGTAGAGGCACATGAAGATGCCGAAGGCGACCCAGCCCTCGCCGATCCGGGAGAGGCCTGGCCGGCTCGTCGTCAGCCCGTCACGCTCGGCCTTGTCGAGCAGGTCGACGAGCTTCTGCTTGGCCGAGGCCTTGTCGCGCCCGAGGGCGCAGTCGTCCCGGACGACACACCAGTCGAGGAACGCATCGATCGACGACTCGAACCCCTGGATGTCGTACGTCATCTCCTGCTCGTCGGTCTGGTTGGGCGACATGGCCGAGTCGAGCACCATCCGCCCGACCTGCTTGGGGAACAGGTCGGCGTAGAGCGCCCCGAGGAAGGTGCCGTACGAGCCGCCGAAGAAGTTGAGCTTCTGGTCACCGAGCAGCACCCGCATGATGTCCATGTCGCGGGCCACCTCGGTCGTGCTCATGTGCCGCGCCTTCTCGCCTCCACGGGTCGCGCAGCGCTCGGTGACGCCGTCGAGGGCGGAGTGGCCCTTCGCCTTCTCGGCGGCCGAGTCGGGCGTCGGGTCGGTGCTGAAGAGCAGGTCCATGTCGCTGTCGCTGAGGCAGTCGACGGCGTCAGACGCCGCGATCCCACGCGGGTCGAAGCCGACGATGTCGTATGCCGCGAGGACGTCGGGGCTGAACGTGCTGGATGCCGCCTGGGCGAACTCGACCCCGGACGCTCCCGGGCCGCCGGGGTTGACCAGGAGCGACCCGACGCGCTTCGAGGGGTCGGTCGCGGGCACCTTGCGCAGCGCCAGGTGGAAGCGGTCACCCTGGGGCTTGGAGTAGTCGACCGGGACCTGGATCGTCGCGCATTGCTGCTTGGAGTCGCCGGAGCACGGCTTCCAGTCGACCTTCTGGGTGTAGTAGTCGCGCAGTGCTGCGGCGTAGTCGGTGGGCGGCGCCTGGGTGGGCGAGGCGCTCGGGCTGCCACCGGCCCCTGGCGTCGCCCATCCGCTCGCAGGCTGCCGGGGCTGAGCCGCCGTCGGCGGGTTCCCGACGCGCCAGACTGCGAGACCGACGGCCCCGAGGAGCGCGACGACGGCCACGAGGGCGAGCACGCGCCGCAGTGGAGAGTGCCGCCCCGGTGCGGCCGCGCCCGGCTGGTGGGCGCTGGATCCCATTGGGCCAGAAGGAGGTCCGGGCGGCGGGAGCTCCGGTCCTGCGTATGCCGTAGACCCCTGGGATGGTGGCGTGTAGTCAGGCGGCAGGGCGGCATACCCAGGTTGCGCCTCGGGAAGGTCGTCCGGATGTGGCGCGTCGCTCAGCATGAAAGTCCGTCCTTGGGAACGCGCCCCTGCACGTAGTACGCGTCGATGGCGCCGTCGACGCAGGTGTTGCTCCGACCGTATGCCGTGTGGCCGTCTCCGTCGTACGAGATGAGCGCCGCGTTCGCGAGCTGGTCGCGAAGCCGCTTGGACCACTCGTAGATCGTCGCGGGGTCGCGCGTGGTGCCGACGACGACGATCGGGTTGCTGCCCTCAGCGCGGATCTTGTGCGGGCCCTGGCCCTCCTTGGCGGGCCAGACGCCGCAGGGGAGGTTGCCCCAGGCGAGCCAGGGGCCCCAGGTCGGCGCCGCCTTGGCGAAGTCGGTGGCGTACTTCTCGTAGGTCGACAGGTCAGGGCTGTCGGGCCGGTCGATGCAGTTGACGGCGTAGATCGCTTCCATGATGTTGCCGTTGTACCCGCCCCCCGGTTTGCGGTCCGCGTAGGAGTCCGCCAGCTGCAGGAGCGTCTGCCCGTTGCCCGACTTGGCCTCGGTCAGCGCCTCGGTCAGGACGCCCCACGAGCCTTGGTCGTAGAGACCCAGGGCGACGCCGAGCCGGCCCCAGGACTCGTTGAGCTGCGGCACCGCCGGGTCGCCGGTCGGCAGTGGGTTGCTGTCGAGGCCGGCGAAGAAGTCCTGCAGGCCCTTCTCGGCCGCCGGCACGGTGTCGCCGAGCGGGCAGTCGCCGCCCGCCACGCAGTCCTGCAGGTAGGCCTTGGTCGCGAGCTCGAACCCCCGGGCCTGCCCCTCGGCGAGCTCGGCGCTCGTGAGGTCAGGCGGCACGACGCCGTCGAGGACCATCCGGCCGACCCGCTCCGGGAACAGGCCGGCATACGTCGAGCCGAGGAACGTGCCGTACGACTTGCCGAGGTAGTTCAGCTGGGAGTCCCCGACCGCGGCCCGCAGCACGTCCATGTCACGGGCGGCGTCCTCGGTCGACAGGTGCTTCACGAGGTCGGGGTTGTTGGCCTCGCAGCCGTCGGCCATCGCCTTCGCCTCGCTCAGCAGCGTCTGCTCCTCGGACGGAGAGTCCGGCGTCGCGTCAGCGCCGAGGAAAGCGTCCAGCTGGCGGTCACCGAGGCAGTCGATGGGGTCCGAGCGGCCGACACCGCGCGGGTCGAAGCCGATGCGGTCGTAGTAGCGGCGCACCTGGGGCCCGCCGATGGTGCTCGCCCCGCCCGCGACGTAGTCGATCCCGGACGCTCCCGGCCCGCCGGGGTTGATGAGCAGCGAGCCGAGGCGGTGGTCCTGGTCGCCCGCCTTGACGCGCAGCACCTTGATCCCGAGGTCCGTGGCCGGGTCCGGGTGCGAGTAGTCCAGCGGCACTAGCAGCGTCGCACACTCGAACTGGTTGCACGGCTTCCAGTCGAGATGCTGGGTGTAGTAAGGGGCGAGATCCGCGGCTGGCGCGACCGTGGCTGCCGGGAGCCCGGACCGGGTCGGCGCCGCGACCGGAGGCTCGGAGTCGTCGCACGCCGCCGCCCCGAGCACGAGCGCCACCGCCGCCGCCGTCGCGGTGAGGGCACGTGCGATGGCGGCAGGGCGTGTCGTCATGGCGGAAACGGTAACCCGAGAACCTGGGCCGACCTACATTCCAAGGTCGCGCGGCACCCGCAGCTGCAGTGCCATCGCCTCGAGCGCGAGCAAGGGTGCCACGTTGGCGTTGATCCGCTCGCGCGCCTCGTTGATGGCGTCCATCGCGCCGAGGAGCTGCTCGGCGGTGAAGACGCTCGCGAGGCCACGCACCTTGTCCATCGCGTCCGGGTTGACGAGGTCGACGTCTGAGCCGAGCCGCAGCACCAGAGCGTCGCGGTAGACGGAGGTGAGGTCGACGAGGGCGCGGTCGATGACGTCACGGCCGTAGCGGGTCGCGCGAGTCTTCTGCTCCCGCTCCAGGGCGGCGAGCTGGGAGCGGATGTGCGGCGGCTGAACGCGCGCCGTCGGGTCGGCGCCGAGGGTCTCCATGAGCCGTGCCCGCTCGGCCGCGTCGCGCTCGGCACCCGAGGCAGAGGACTCCTCGTCGGCGATCTGTGCGAGGTCTGCCGCTGCACCCATCGCGTCGCCGACGCCGACGATCTTGGCGGCCATCGCGATGACGTCGTGGCGTCGGATCCGGGCCTGCTCGTCCCGGGCCAGGCGGCGGGCCAGCCCGATGTGGGACTGCGCGGCGCGAGCGGCATACAGAGCCATCGCCGAGTCGACGCCGTCGCGGCGCTGGAGCAGCTCTGCGACCGCCTCGACCGGGGGTGTGCGGAGCCGCACGTGCCGGGACCGGGACCGGATCGTCACGATGACGTCCTCGAGGCTCGGCGCGCAGAGCATCCAGACGGTGCGTGGCGTCGGCTCCTCGAGCGCCTTGAGGAGTGCGTCGGCCGGGGCGTCGGTGTATGCCGTGAGGCGGTCGGCGTCCTCGATGATGATGATGCGCCAGCGACCGACCGATGGACGCATCGCCGCTTCCTGCACGAGCGCACGCGCCTCGGCGACCTTGATGGACAGGCCCTCGGTCGCGACGACCTTGACGTCGGCGTGCGTGCCGTCGAGGGAGGTGCGGCACTCGATGCACTCTCCACAGCCTCCCTTGGGGCACTGGAGCGCGGCCGCGAAAGCCCGGGCCGCTGTCGAGCGTCCCGACCCCGGAGGGCCGGTGAAGAGCCACGCGTGGGTCATGGACGCCTCGTCGCGAACCGCGCGAGAGAGGGTCTCGATCGTCGGCTCCTGTCCGACGAGGTCGCGCCAGACGGTCATGTCCGCCTCGCGATCACCTGGTCGACGCGCGCCAGGACGGCGGCATGGATCTCGGCGACGGGCAGGGCGCCGTCGACGACGAGGTACCGGTCGGGGTCCTGCGCGGCGAGGTTGAGGTAGGCGCGGCGGACCGCGGCATGGAAGGCATCGGCCTCCGACTCGAGCCGGTCGTGGACGTCGCCACGGCGGGAGCGGCCGACCTCCGGCGAGACGTCGAGGACGATGGTGAGGTCGGGAAACAGCCCACCCACCGCCCACTGCTGCAACGCCCGGATCTCGGCAATCCCGAGCGACCGGCCGACGCCCTGGTAGGTGATGGAGCTGTCGATGTAACGGTCGGTCAGGACCACCTCCCCGCGACGCAGCGCCGGGAGGATGACCTCGTCGACATGGTGCGCCTTGTCGGCGGCGTAGAGCAGCGCCTCGGCGCGGGCCGCGACATGGTCGCCATGCAGGACGAGCTGGCGGATCTGCTCGCCGAGCGGTGTGCCGCCAGGCTGCCGCGTGACGAGGACGCGACGTCCGCGGCGCTCGAGGGCGTCGGTGAGCAGGCGCACCTGTGTCGACTTGCCCGCGCCGTCGCCGCCCTCGAAGCAGACGAACAGGCCCGGAGCCGTGTCGACGCCGGGGGTCGCCGCCGCGAGGATGTCCGTCACGACGCCGAGCCTATGCGACCCGGGCGACACCCAACGTCGAGTGGCCCCGCCGTCACACCAGTCGCACGCAGGGGCACCCTTTCCCGGGGACGCGTGTGACGACGGGGCCACTCGACGGGGCCACTCGACGGGGCCACTCGACGGGGCCACTCGAACGGGGCCACTCGAACGGGGTCAGCGGCGGGCGAGGAGCTCCTCGGCGATCTGGACCGCGTTGAGCGCCGCGCCCTTGCGCAGGTTGTCACCGACGACGAAGAGCACCAGCCCCTTGCCCTCGGGCGCGGCCTGGTCGGCGCGGACCCGCCCGACGAACACCTCGTCGCGACCGGCGGCCTCGAGCGGGTTGGGGACGTCGGTCACGATGACCCCGGGGGCGTTCTTGAGCAGGTCGAGCGCTTCGTCGGCGCTGAGGTCCTCTGCGAACTCGGCGTGGATCGCGAGGCTGTGGCCGGAGAAGACGGGAACCCGGACACACGTGCCCGACACGCGCAGGTCGGGGATGTGCAGGATCTTGCGCGACTCGTTGCGCAGCTTCTGCTCCTCGTCGGTCTCGAGCGAGCCGTCGTCGACGAGCGACCCCGCGAGGGGGACGACGTTGAAACCGACGGGGACGGCATACACCTGGGCCTCGGGGATGGCCACCGCGCGACCGTCGAGCGCGAGCTCGGCGGGGTCGCCCGCGGCATACCCACCGCGCAGCTGGCGGTCGAGCTCCTGGACGCCCTTGCCGCCCGACCCGCTGACCGCCTGGTAGCTCGAGACGTGCAGGCGCACCAGCCCGGCCCGGTCGTGCAGGGGCTTGAGCACGGGCATCGCGGCCATCGTCGTGCAGTTCGGGTTCGCGACGATCCCCTTGGGGATGGTGTCGAGATCCGCGGCGTTGACCTCGGACACGACGAGGGGGACCTCGGGGTCCTTGCGCCAGGCGCTCGAGTTGTCCACGACGACCGCACCCGCTGCCGCGACCTTCGGCGCGAGCTCCTTGGACGCTGCGCCGCCGTTGGAGAAGAGCGCGATGTCGATGCCGGAGAAGTCGGCGGTCGCCGAGTCCTCCACGGTCACCTCGGCGCCCTTCCACGGCAGCGTCGTGCCCGCCGACCGCGCCGACGCGAAGAACCGCACCTGCTCGATGGGGAAGTCGCGCTCCTCGAGGAGGGTGCGCATGACCCCGCCGACCTGACCCGTTGCACCGAAGACACCAACACGCATGTCACCAGGTTACGAGCACAGCGTTGGGCGGCCGGCCGCCGTTCACCTGTTGGTCTGGCGCGGGTACGACCAGCAGGGCCGTCAGGACTGTTGCCGGTCGGCGTTGGCGTGGATCGCGTCGCGGACGTACTGGGCGAGCCCCTCCTCGAGGTCCTCGTACGTCTTGGTGAACCTCGGGTCGGCGACGTACATGTCGGCGAGGTTGCGGTGGAAGTCAGGACTGAGGTCGTAGAAGCGGTTGTGGATGTGCAGCCGGTGCTGCTCGGCGGCGTCCATCGCCGCCTCGCTCGTCGGCGGTTGGCCAGAGCGCTTGGCCCGGACGAACGCCGCGTGCGCGGCCTCCATCTCCGCCTTGACCTCCTCCCAGTCCGACTTCGTGTAGCGCCTGGTGCGCTCCGCCGACTGCTTCCAGGCGTCGGTCTCGCCCCAGCGCTCCTGCGCTTCCTGCTGGTACTCGTCGCTGAACCCGTCGCCAAAGAGCTCCTTCATCTCCTCGGGCGTTGCTGGCTGGTTGCTCATCTCTCTCTCCAGTGCTCTGTCGATGGCGTCGACGAGCTCGCCGAGCTCGCCTAGCCGGGTCACGACCGTCGCACGCTGCCGACGAAGGTGGTCGACCGCGTCCTCGCCGCCGTCGAGCAGTCCTGCGATCTCGTCGAGCGGCAGCTCGAGCCGGCGGTAGACGACGATCTGCTGCAGCCGCGTGAGGTCCTCGTCGGTGTAGATGCGGTAGCCCGCCCGCGAGCGTTCGCTCGGGGTGAGCAGGCCGATCTCGTCGTAGTGGTGCAGCGTGCGCACCGTCACGCCGAAGAGGTCAGCGACCTGCCCCACCGTCCAGGTGGTCATCTCCTGCGTCCTTCCGGTCATGACACGAGCGTGGCGCCTCACGTCGCGTGAGGGTCAAGCCCAATGACGACGGTATGCCGTGTGGCGCGGGAACGCTCCCCGCCCAGCGCGGGCTCGTAGCCCCGGACACGGTGTGGGGCCCACCTGCATGTGCGTTGCTCCGCCACATGGACCAACGCACATGGAGCGGACCACAACACTGCCGCCCCGCGCCCCTAGGCTGTCCGCGTGCATCGTCGCCTCGCGCTCGTCCGCCGACCCTCGCCCCGCCTGGCCGACGGGATCGTCACCCACATCGAGCGCTCCGGCCAGGTCGACCCTGATCTCGCTCTGCGGCAGTGGCAGGAGTACTGCGACGTGCTCGGACGCCGCGGCTGGTCAGTGGTTGAGGCCCCGCCGGTCGACGACTGCCCCGACGGCGTGTTCATCGAGGACCAGGTCGTCGTCCATGGCGACGTCGCAGTGCTCTGCCGGTCCGGGGCGCCGGAGCGCCGCCGCGAGCAGGCGGGGGTCCGCGAGTCGGTCGAGTCCCAGGGCTACCGCGTCCGGGCCATCGAGGAGCCGGGCACGCTCGATGGTGGCGACGTCCTCAAGCACGGGCGCTGGGTGTGGGTCGGGGTCGGCGGGCGCACCAACCTCGCCGGTGTCGAGCAGCTCCGAGCCGCACTGACCGGCTCCCGGGTGGAGGTCGTGCCCGTCCCGGTCAGCAAGGTCCTGCACCTCAAGTCGGCCGTGACCGCCCTGCCCGACGGCAGCATCATCGGCTTTCCGCCGCTCGTCGACGACCCGACCGTCTGGGACCGGTTCGTCCCCGTGCCGGAGGAGGCCGGCGCGCACGTCGTCCTGCTCGGCGGGATGTCAGTCCTCATGTCAGCCGCGGCCCCACGCACCGCGCGGCTGCTCGAGAACCTCGGCAACGACGTGACCGTCGTCGACATCTCCGAGTTCGAGAAGCTCGAAGGCTGCGTGACGTGCCTGTCGGTCCGGCTCCGCGGCTGACACCCGCCCGCCGCCCGATCCCCCGGTCGATGTATCACCGCGCGGTATAGAACGCGTGATACATCGACCCGCGGGGGTGGTCAGGCGCTGACGGCAGCAGGCTCGGCCTCAACCTCTCGGACCGGCTCGCGGTGCCGGGGCAGCGTGGCCAACGCGACCACTGCACCGACGAGGAGCACCGCGCACGCCACGAGGTCGGTCGAGTGCATCCCGTCGACATATGCCGTCCGGGCCGCGTCCAGCACTGCCTGGCCCTGGGCACCCCCGACCTGCCCGGCCACCACGACAGCCTGACCCAGGGTCTCGGAGACGGCCGACTCGACGGAGGCAGGCAGTCCGGCCGGGAGCAGCGTGTCGATGCGGGCGGCATACACGGCGCCGATGATGCTGCCGAGGACCGCCATGCCGAGCGCCCCACCGAGCTCGCCGGCGGTCTCGACCAGCGCGGAGACTGACCCCGCCCGCTCGGCAGGTGCGACGCCGATGGCGTACTCGGTGACCAGGGTGGCGACCGACACGAGACCCATCGCGATGAAGGCGGATGCGACCAGCGCGGGTGCGATCGACGAGTTGGCGTGGGCGAGCCACATCCCCGCGAATCCGACTGCGGCGACAACGAACCCGACCGCCATCACGATCGGCCGTCCCACCTTCTGCGAGATCGCGGCCGCGGTCGGCGCCGCAGCACCGACGAGGACCGACGGCAGCAGGCTCCACAGTGCAGCAGCGAGCGCCGAATAGCCGAGCACCGACTGGAGGTACTGCGTCATGAGGATCGCGTTGCCCATGACGCCGAACATCCCGATCATCTGGACCGCGATCGACCCCCCGAAGCCGCGGTTGCGGAAGAGCCTGAGGTCGACCATCGGCGAGGGCACTCGCGACTGGCGGCGCACGAAGGCCACTCCCGCGCACACGCCGACAGCGGCATACGCGAGCAGCCACGGCGACCACCCATGGGCGGCAAACTGCTTGAGCGCGTGGATGACCGGAAGGATCGCGAGCAGCGAGAGAGCCGAGCTGACCAGGTCGACGCGGCTCGCGGCGGCTCGCGACTCGGGCAGGAGCAGTGGTGCGACAACGAGCAGCGCGACCATGACGGGGACGTTGATGAGGAAGACCGAGCCCCACCAGAAGTGGGCCAGGAGGATGCCGCTGATCACGGGGCCGATGCCCACGCCGCCGGCCATGACGGCCGACCAGATGCCGACCGCCTTGGCCCGCTCGGCCTCGTCGGTGAAGAGGTTGCGCACGATGGCGAGGGTGCTCGGCATGAGGGTCGCTCCCCCGACACCCATGAGCGCGCGGGCGGCGATGAGCGCCTCGGCCGTCGGCGCGTAGGCCGCGAGAACGGACGCGAGCCCGAATGCCGTGGCGCCGATCAGGAGCAGGCGGCGCCGGCCGATGCGGTCGGCGAGGTTGCCCATCGTCAGCAGGAGCCCAGCGAGGACGAAGCCGTAGACGTCGAAGATCCACAAGACCTGGGTGGCGGTCGGCGACAGGGCCTCGGCAATGTGCGGCACGGCGAAGAAGAGCACCGACACGTCCATCGACACGATGAGCAGCGGCAGGGTGAGCACGGCGAGCGCGGTCCACTCGCGGCGGCCGGCGCGCGGGGGCGCCGGGGTCGAGGTCTGTTGCACAGTCATGGTCTGCCTCTCCGAGATCTGCGTATGGCGCATAGTGTTTATGTCGCACACTGAAAGTAGACCTAATCTGCGTACCACGCAAGCAGTTGGCTACACTTCGTCTCGTGACCGACCTGCCGCGCTACCTGCAGCTGCTCTGGGGCAAGGAGCCCGAGGGCCGACGCGGGCCCAAGCCCGGCCGCAGCATCGAGGAGATCGGCGCTGCCGCGGCCGCCATCGCCGACGCCGACGGGCTCGACGCGGTGTCGATGAAGAGCGTCGCGACCGCCATCGGCTTCACCACGATGTCGCTCTACCGCTACGTCGACAGCAAGGACGAGCTGTATGCCGTGATGCTCGATGTCGCGTACGGCCCACCCACGCTGGAGTTCCCACCGGAGGACGGCTGGCGGGCCCGGATCTCCACCTGGGCCAAGGAGATCGCCACTCGCCGGCTCGCCCACCCCTGGACCACGGAGACGCGCCAGGCCGGCCCGCCGCTGACGCCGAACATGCTCGCCTGGATGGAGTCAGGGCTGGAGGCGCTCGAGGACGCGCCCCTGACGAACGAGGAGCGGCTCTCGGCCATGCTCGCGATCGACGGCTGGGGCCTGAACCACGTGCGCCAGTCGATGCAGATGGGGCTCGTCGGGGCGGCGGACCCGGACAGCCCCCAGGCGTCCTACCTACCGCTGATGAGCGCGCTCATCGACCCGGCCGTCTTCCCGCGCCTCACCTCCGCCGGTCCGGAAGCCCTGGACGATGACGACGAGGACTTCTTCGAGGTGGAGTTCGACAAGGGCCTGCGCCTGCTGCTCGACGGCATCGAGGCGCTCATCCAGCGGTCGGCGGCGAAGGCCGACCCAGCGCTCACCCGCAAAGGTCGAGTGAGCGCCCCGTCCCACGACTGACCTGAGACGCCCGCAGCCACTGACGATGGTGGGACGGGGCGCTCACTCGACCCGGGGGATCCGGCTCTCGATGCCGTCGAGCAGCAGGTCCAGCCCGAAGAGGAACCGCTCCTCGCCGTCGCCGCCCATCATCGCTCCGACGTGGTCGACGATCGTCGGGAACTGCTCTCGCGGAAGGCTGGCGAAGAACTGGCCGACCTGCTCGAAGTAGGCCATGCCGCGCCGCTCGGACTCCTCGATCGTGCCGCCGCCGAAGCGACGCCGCATCAGCCAGCCCTCGTAGGCGTCGGCGCCGATGTAGAGCGCGAGCCGGTCGAGCGCCCAGAGGGCCACCCGCTCGGGAACCCCGGCCCGCAACAAGGCGGCCGCCATCTCCTCGGCGCCGCGCAGGGCTTCCGGTCCCGTGGGGATCTCGGCGAAGCTGAGCAGCGCGATGTCGCCGTGGCGGTGGTAGACGTCGTACACGTCCAAGGCCCAGACGCGAATGGCCTCCTTCCATGGCATGGTCTCGAAGTCCGGGAACTCGACCTCCGCGATCACCCGGTCGTGCACCAGCCGTAGCAGCTCGTCGCGGGACTCGACGTAGGCGTAGAGCGATGCCGGCCCGGTGCCCAGCTCGGCCGCGACCCTGCGCATCGTCA
Organism: Intrasporangium mesophilum; assembly: GCF_054783095.1. NCBI lineage: Bacteria > Bacillati > Actinomycetota > Actinomycetes > Micrococcales > Intrasporangiaceae > Intrasporangium > Intrasporangium mesophilum. Next base: position 13,899 of record NZ_BAAGRF010000014.1, read on the forward strand.
CCCCGTCGGTGCCCTCGACATCGATGATGCGCAGCGCCTCGTCGACGATGCGTTCCAGGCTGATCGGGGTGCGCGACCGCGCTCCCTTGGGTGGCCGTCGCCAGGGCGGGGTCGGCAGCTCGGCATCGGGGAGCGTGGGTCGGGGAAGCCTCGGTGTGGCGTTGCGTGCAGCGCGACCTGCCTCGTTGCGTGCTGCGCCACCTGCCTCGTTGCGTGCTGCGCTGCCAGGGGTGCTGCGTGCGGCATTCGGCTCCCGCCCGGCTGCCTGAGTCATGAACGCTCCTCCACTCGTCGGCTCTAACGAACATCGTACTTGACACGAACGATGTTCGTGAGTAGAACAGTGTTCGTCAATTGACGAACACTGTTCGTCAGCCCATCGATCCCGGGAGGAAGCCATGACCACCCACCTGACCGAGACCAGCCCGGCACGGGCGCTGGCTGCCCATCCCTGGCGCTGGGCGGCTCTCTTCGTCATCCTCGCCGCGGAGGTGATGGACCTTCTCGACGCGCTCGTCACCGTCATCGCCGGACCCTCCGTCATCCGCGACCTCGGCGGGGCGACCACGTTCATCCAGTGGTTCACGGCGGCATACACCGTCGCGATGGCCGCCGGCCTGCTCCTCGGAGGACGCCTCGGCGACATCTACGGCCGCCGGCGGATGTTCCTCATCGGCATGGCCGGCTTCACGCTCGCGTCACTGCTCTGCGCGGCCGCGCAGTCACCGGAGATGCTGCTTGCGACGCGCGTCCTCCAGGGCTTCTTCGGGGCAGCGATGATCCCGCAGGGCCTCGGCATGATCAAGGAGATGTTCCCGCCCGAGGAGATGGGCAAGGCCTTCGGAGCGTTCGGTCCGATCATGGGCCTCGCGTCCGTCGGCGGCCCGGTGCTCGCCGGGTGGCTTGTCAGCGCCGACTTCTTCGGCCTCGGGTGGCGGGCGATCTTCGTGATCAACGTGCCGATCGGCATCGCCGGGTTCGTCGCGGGCCTGAGGTACCTGCCCGCCAGCACGCCGCACCGCGGTCTCAAGATCGACGTGCCCGGTGCGCTGCTCGCCACCGGCGGCATGGCGGCGCTCATCATCCCGCTCATCCAAGGGCGCGAGTATGACTGGCCCGCATAGTGTTTCGCACTCCTGGCAGCTGCGTTCGCCGCGTTTGCCGTGTTCGCGGTCGTCGAGAAGCGTCGTGACCGCGCCGGGATGCCCACGCTGGTGGTCCCCTCGCTGTTCGGCAGGCGCGCCTTCACCTCCGGCCTCCTCACGGGCCTGGCGTTCTTCGGGTCGCTCATGGGCAGCACGATGGTGTTCACGCTGTTCGTGCAGCTCGGGCTCGGGTTCGACGCCCTCCACGCCGGCCTCGCGGGACTCCCCCAGGCCCTCGGCATGATGGTCGGGTTCGGCGTCGCCCAGGCGCTCAACGCGCGCCTCGGCCGTCGGCTCATGCACATCGGTGGGGCGCTCCTGGCCGCCGGGTTGGTCGGTCTCGTCGTCACCATCGGCGCGGCTGGGACGGGCATCGGAGTCTGGGCGATGGCACCCGCGCTCGTGGTGATGGGCACCGGGATGGGCATGACGATGGCGCCGTTCTTCGACATCGTCCTGGCCGGTGTCTCCCCCGAGGAGTCCGGCTCCGCGTCGGGCACGCTGACCGCGGTCCAGCAGGTCGGCGGCGCGCTCGGCATCGCGATCCTCGGCACCGTCTTCTTCAGCAGCCTCGACACCTCCGTGGCGTCCGAAGGCCCGAGCATCGCAGCCTTCGGGTCGGCCACGCAGGCCAGCCTGTGGGTCGCGGCAACGATGGTCGCGATCGGCTGGGTGCTGACGTTCCTGCTGCCGAAGCGGGCCGAGCACTACGACTCCCACTGACGGGTTCGTGCACCCCGCAACACACCCGGAAACCGTCTGCTCCGCATAGTTGTAACTGTGCGGAGCTGACGGTTTCCGGGTGTGTTGCCTGGACAGCTAGGTCCAGCCGCGCTCGTCGACTCCGCCGGGGACGTCGGCGAGGGGGTCATACGGCGTGCGCGTGAAGCGGAACGACGCCAGGTCCAGGTGCGACACCGTGCCATCCGTATGCCGCACGACGCGCAGCGGCTCACCGGTGTAGTAGCCATCGAGCCCCACCCACTCGTCCGGCCCTACCGGGTCGAACCTCGACCCGCGCCCCGCGCCCGGCTCACCGAGGACGAGCCGGCCTTCGACCACCTTGGCGAGGGTGACGGCTGGTCCCCAGTGCCAGATGCCGGTGATGTCGAGCAGGCCGGGATCCCCTGCCGCGTGCCAGGTCTGCGACGGCGTGGGCTCGTGCTTGACGTACGTCTCGAGCAGGCTCATCGGCAGCGGCGCGAGTGTCCCGGTGGTGGAGTTGGTGAAGGCGACGACGCCGTCCCCGGTCTCCTGGTTGACGCGCAAGGAGGCAATGAAGCCGGGCATCGACCCTCCGTGGCCCGCGTACCGTATGCCGTCCACGTTCCAGACCTGCCAGCCGAGCCCGTGTGCCCCGACCCAAGCCGTGCCCGGGCTGTCGTTGACCACGTGCGGCTCGAACATCTCGCGCAGCGTGTCTTGCGAGAGCACGTCACCGGTGTCGCCCCCGGCGAAGGCCGCCCACCGGGCGAGGTCCGCGACCGTTGTCCAGAGCTGCCCGGCAGGCGCCATCGCCCCGGCGTCGTGCTCCGGCTCCGGCAGCAGCACGTCGGCGAAAGGGTGCACCGCGAGCCCCGGCGCCGCCTTGCCGGTCGGCCGGGTCGTGGTGCGGCTCATCCCTAGCGGCTCGAGCAGGTCACGGCGCACGACCTCGAACCAGTTCAACCCGTGCGCGCGAGCCAAGAGCTCGCCCAGAGCGGCATAGCCGACGTTCGTGTAGTGGAACATCCGTCCGGCCCGGAACCGTTGCTGCACAGGCGAGTCGACGAGATCGGCCCACGATGCGCCGGGCGTGCGTTCCCACCACGGGCCGTTGGTCTCGGCCTGCAGGCCGGCTCCGTGAGACAGCAGCTGGGCGACGGTCGCGCGGCCGAATGCGGACCCCGGCACGTGCTCCTCGAAGCGGTCGTCGAGATCGAGCCGACCGGCATCCCGCAGCCTCATCACCGCGACGGCGACGAACGTCTTGGTGATCGAGCCCATGCGGTACTGGGTGTCGGCGTCTGCAGGCTCGCCGCCAGCGCGACCGTCGAGTGTGCCGACCGCGCCGGACCACACGAGTGTCCCGTCCCGGACCACCCCGGCTGCCACGGACGGCATACGCCCCTTCGACTGCGCGTCGGCAAGGAGGCGGTCGAGTGCTCTTCGTGCGGCGTTGCTCACCGGGCCACCCTAGAGCCCGCCACGCGGCCCCGGCTCTCGAGCCGCGGCGTACAGCATCTGCTGTACGCCGGGCTCCGTCCGCGGCCGGTGGGCGCACGGGCCGGGGTCGGCGACCATGGCTCGGTGGTCGCACCTGTCGTGACGTCTCTGGGACATGCGGGGCTGCGGATCGACGCACCCCACCTCGCCATGCTGTGCGATCCGTGGGTCTCGCCCCTAGGAGCGTTCCTCGGGTCGTGGTTCCCCTTCCCCGACAACTCGCACCTGCGACGGGGGGACGTGCTGGACGCCGACTGGATCGGCATCTCCCACGAGCACCTCGACCACCTCGACCTCGACTTCCTGCGTACCCTGCCCGAGCGCGTGCGGCTCGTGATCCCCCGCTACCCCGCGCCGGAGATGTACAACCGGATCCGCGCGGCCGGCATACGCAACGTCGTCATCGAGCTCGAGAGCTGGGAGCGTCTGGCGCTCAACGACCGAGGCGACTGGGTCACGGTCATCCAGGAGCTGTCGCCGATGTGCCACGACTCGGCGATCCTCGTCGTCGCCGCCGGCCACGCGATCCTGCACACCAACGACGCGCGTCTTTCGGTGGCCCAGCTGCGCCGCGCCGCGCAGGAAGCGGGTCGCCCGCTCGACCTCATGGGCGTGCAGATGTCGGGAGCGTCGTGGCACCCGATCTGCTACGAGTACCCTTCCGAGGTCGTCGCCTCGATCAGCGCCGACAAGCGCATCGGCAAGTTCAAGGCAGTGACGCGGTTGCTGCGCTCGGCACCGCCGCGGATCGCGATGCCGTATGCCGGACCGCCGTGCTTCCTCGATCCGGCCCTCGCCCACCACAACGACCGCATGGCGCCGCCGGGCATCTTTCCCGACACCGCCCAGGCCGCCGCGTTCCTGCGGGCCAGGCTGCCGGACCTCTCGGTGGCCACGCTCCTGCCTGGCGACCGGATCGAGGTCGCCACGGGCGAGGTCGACCGGGACCCGCACTGGGACGGCTTCCGCCTCGCGAACGACCGGCACGCCGCATCCGGGGGCCTGCCCGACGACCTGCGGGCCTACCTGCGCGAGTATGCGGCGCGGCGGGCACCGGAGGTGGCCGCGGTGTACGCCGCCAACCCGGACCCGCAGCCGGGCAGCGGGCTCGCCCAACGGTTCGCCGAGCACTTCACGGAGCTCGGGGCGCTGTCCGACTACTTCCTGTACCGCATCGGCATGACGGTCCGGTTCGTCGTCTCCGGCGCGGACGGCGGGACCTGGGATGTGGAGCTCGGGCCGTCACGGTGCCGGGTCGACCTGACCGGCAGCACGCCACGTCCCGGCTACCGGATCCGGGTCGACGCGCGATGGCTCGACGCCGTGCTCACTGGACGCGTGCGCTGGGAGGACCTCTTCCTTTCGCTGCGCATCTCCGCCTGGCGCGACCCGGACCGGTACAACGACTACCTCGTCGGACTGCTCAAGCACGCGGACGCCGGCGCCCTGGAAGCCGTCGAGCGCTTCGAGGCCGAGCGGGATCCGCACGACCGGGTCACCCTGACCGACGGGCGGCACGGGTGGGAGGTCAGCAGGTACTGCCCGCATGCCGGCGAGGACCTCACCCACGGCGCGGTGATCCGCGACGGGGTCCTGCGGTGCCTCGGACACAACTTCGACTTCGACCTCGCGACGGGCGAGTGTCTCAACGCCCGCTGCGACCCCCTGGTGACTCGACCGCTGGGATCGCCGGCCGCCGTGCGGTGAGAACGTAGCGGGCCGTCATCCCGATGATGTGCACCGTCGCGGCCAGCGACGGCCGGTCCAGGAAGGTCAGGTCAGCGGCCACGCGCTGAGGTACGAGGCGGTCGAGGTACCACTGCTCGACGTCGTTCATCGACCCGACGATGCTCACGTCGTCACGCAGGGTGATCTGGGCCGGTCCCGTCAGACCCGGCGTCTCGTGGAGCACCCACTGGAGGTCAGCGGGGTATCTCGCTGCGAGCGCGGGTGTCTCCGGCCGGGGCCCGACGAGAGTCATCTGGCCCCGAAGGACGTTGACGAGCTGCGGCAGCTCGTCAAGGCTGGTGCGCCGCATGAACCGACCCGGCCCGGTCACGCGCGAGTCACCAGCCGTGGTGACATCCGGTCCGCGGGTCCCCACCCGCATGGTCCGGAACTTGTACATCGTGAAGGGTCTGCGCCCCCTGGTGAGCCGTTGCTGGCGGAAGATCACCGGGCCCGGGCTCGACAGGCGCACCACGGTTGCAATGACGAGCAGCAGCGGGGACAGCACGACCAGAGCGGTCGCGGCCACGAGGACGTCCAGGGCCCTTCGGTCCGGTGAGATGGCTCCGGCCCGCCGGGCCCGGATCACTGCGCGCCGGTTCACTGTGGTCACGGTCACCCCGTTCCTGACGCGACGAACACCGTGCTGAACAGCGTCAGCGCCGACTCGACGTCTGCCTGCAGCCCGGACTGGAGCGACGACGGCGTCATGTGGGTCCAGAGGTCCACGCCACGTGCCCGGCGGGACCTCAGGGCTTCGACGAGGGGGTTCGGCTGGAGGCCCGGGTCGGTGATCGTGTAGGTGGCTCCCTTGTAGGGCTGGCTCCACGTCCAGATGTCGACCGCCTTCGCGCCGTGCGCGAGCGGGATGTCGACGAACGTCCGCACATCCGCCTCGGCCGTGGCGGGCGTGCCCGCGTAGGGACCCGGGTGGGCCAGGGCCTTGCGGGCCTGCAGCCGCACCATGCCCCCCCAACGGCGTGAGGCCTCGTCCCACACGGCGGCCATGGCCGCGTCCCGGGTCGTGCCCCACGCGGCGTACTCGGCGTCTGACCGGAGGCCCGGACTGAGGTCGATGACGTCGAGCCCGCCCTTGGCGACGTAGGAGTCGACGGCGGCCAGGGATGCCGCCGGGTTCTTCGCGATCTCACGCGCGCCGCACTCCGCCTCCGGTGAGGACGTCGACCCGGCGTCCGCCGTTGCCGACGCGGCACCTGACCGCTGCCAGCTCAGACAGCCGAGCTCGGGAACGATGAAGTCGACGAGCACCTTGCGCCCGTGCAGCCGCGAGTGCAGGGCAGCGGTCGTCGCCTTGAGGAAGGTCAGCACCGTTCCTGGATCCGTCCCGTCGTCGTAGCCCAGCTCGTCGGCGATCTTGACGCCGGCGACGCCGGGGCGGTTGGCGAGCGAGCTCACCGTCGAGAGCACCGTCTCGTAGCGAGCGGGTCCGCTGCGCCAGGCCTTGAGCAGGTCGGTCTCGACCCAGACGGAGCCATGCTGTGCGACGACGGCGTCGGCCAGGGCGACGTACTGCGGCCGCACCGTCGCTGTTGCCGACCCCCTCGGAGCCGCCGCGCCGCCAGGCGAGGAACACGCGGCAGAGGACAGGGCCAGGACCAGCCCGCAGGTCGCGAGCGCGCGACGGACCATCGAGCGGCGGCCGGTCATGGGTGCCCCCGTGAGAGGCGTCTCCACGCGACGATGAGCAGGATGTCGGTGACGAGGTATGCCACCATGCTCGCCCACGATGCACCGAGCGAACCATGGCGCGGGATGAGCAGGACGTCGAGTACGACGGTGACCACGAGACCGCCGCCCAGGATCGCGGAGTTCAACCCGGGTCGACCCGAGCCGAGCAGGAACCCGGATGCGACTCCCGCCGCCGGCTCTGCGACGAGGCCGAGGGAGATCCACACGGTCGGCCAGACGGCGGCCGTGAACTCCTCGCCGTAGACGAGCGGCAGCACGACGAAGGCGCTGGCGCAGAGCAGCAGGGCGGAGACCACCCCGAACGCCAGGAGCCCGGGAAGGCTCGCTAGCTGCCGGGCAGGGCGGGCCGCCTCCGGGTCGACTCGCGGTCGGGCGCCTTCCGGGTCGGCATCCGGGCCGTTGACGTATGCCGCCCGGCGTGCGTACCGCGGATAGCTGACCCAGGCCAGCGCGAGCCCGGGCAGGCGAAGCAGCTCGGCGAACTTCGAGGCCACGACATACACCCCCACCTCGGCGGGACCGGTGAGCGCGCCGAGGATCACGACGTCGAGCCGGAGGTTGAGCAGGTTGAGGATGCCACCCACCTGGCTGCGCAGGCCGAACCCGACCATCCGTCGCAGCAGCGGGCGGTCCGGCCGGCCGAGCTGAGCCATCCCCCGGCGCCGAACCAGCCGGCTGATCCTCACCCAGGCCGCAGCCGCCACGAGAACGTCCGCGAGGAGCAGCGACCCGACCAGGAGCCCGCCCCCGCGCATCCCGGCGACCCACAGGAGCACGTACACCGGTACGAAGACTGCCTCCTCCGCGACGATGACGATGTTCGACCCGCGAGAGTCACCGAGGGCCTGCAGGCACGACTTGCCGACCGCCACTGGTAGCTGGGTCGCCACGGTCAGACCAGTGACCGCGACGACCGAATAGCTCGAGGTCGCCATGAGCCGGTCGTGGATCACGGGCGTGAGCACGAGCCACACGACGGTGCCGGCCCCCGCACCGGCGAGCATTGCAAACTGGATGGTGGGCCACAGCCGGGGGTGCGTCGCGTCAGCGCCCGCGACGAAGTAGCCCATGGCTCCGGGCAGGCCGCACGCCGCGACGACGCCGACCAGGCCGGGAAGCACCCGCATCAGGGCGAGCAGGCCGACGTCGTCGGCACCGCCGGACCGGGCGACGAGAACCGTCACCAGCGCCACGGACATCAGGGCGGCGAGCCGCGCGCCGATGTTGCCGACGACGGATCGCGTCGCCAGGTCGGGCAGAGGGCGCCGCAGGGCGACGGGGCGCAGTCTGCTCATCCCGTCCGCCTCCACCGTCGGTCCCCGAAGGGGGCCACGCCGGGGTCGATCCCCGCCACGAGCCCGAGGAACGCCCACACGTGCCTGAAGTGCAGGACCTCGTAGAACAGCGCCGCAGCGGCCAGGGCACAGCCGAGCGCCAGCAGGAACTCGGGTCGGGGCACGAGATGCCGCACCCAGACGGACTGCGGCCACGTCGCGGTGCGTCCGAGCCGCAGGGCGATCACCGCGATGAGCGCCACGAGGCCGAGGCCGCCCAGCGCACCACGCTCGACGAGCGTGGCCAGGTAGTCGTTGTGGGCCTCCTTGACGTACGGCGCGGCTTGACCTTTGAGGACCGCCTTGGTCTGCCCGGGGCCGACCCCCACGAGGTCTCCCTCGAGATAGAGGTGCAGCGTCTCCGAGGCGAGCACCTGGCGGGACCCGCTTGACTCGTCGGTCCGGCCCAGCGAGTCCTTGAGGATCTGGATGCTGTCGGATGCCTGCTGTCCGATCTGGTCGATGTTCACGTGCGGCGCGACGACAGCCACCGCGACCGTCACCAGCAGAGCTGCCGAGGCGGCCGCCATGGTGCCCCGCCGCCGTTGCAGACCGCCGAGCATTCCCACCACGACCAGCGTGACGAGGCCGATGGCGCCACCGTTCGATCCCGTGAAGACCATGGCCAGCAGGACCACACCGAGCACGAGGACGCGCGTCACGAGATGGCGGACCACCGAGGTCGCCAGGATGAGCCCTACGCACACGAGGAAGTAGTTCGCGGCCAGGTTCGGGTCGTCGAACGTGAGCGACGCCCGTCCACCGTCTCTTGCGGTGATGCCGGCCATCCAGCTGATACCGGCGATGCGGCCGACGCAGAGGACACCCGCCCACGCGACCCCCGACCACACCCAGGCCCGCAACAGCAGCTCGAGCAGCCATCGACGACGACGCACCGCGTTGGCGATCGCGGCGGCCCACAGGAGACAGAAGATGTCCTGGGCGATCGTCAGGACCGCCGACTCCGTCCCGCCGTGCAGAGCCGACACAGCCCCCGCCGTGACGAGCAGGGCGACGGGCACGAGGTAGGGAAGAGTGACCCGGGCCCGTTCATGCCACAACCACGCGAACACCGACGCGACGAAGGCGAGGATGCCGACGTCGGCGAGCGCGCTGTTGCCCGGGCCGCTCGGTATGAGGAGGGGGAGGGTGGCGACGGCAGCGACGAGGAGGTATCCGACATGGCGCGGACCACGAGCGAAGTACGGATGATCCAGCGGGCGCTGGTCGTCCGGATGGGCAGCCTTGGGCTGCAAGGGTGCCCGATCCGTTCGGCCGGCGACAGGGCGAGACGTCGCGCGACCCGGAGCCCCGCCGGATCCCGTCGGGGGCGCAGGTGCCGTTGCGGGCGCTGGTCCCGTCGTGGACGCAGGTGCCGTTGCGGGCGCTGGTCCCGTTGCGGTAGCCGGGCTCGCCTGCGACTGCCTCTTGACCGTCATCGGAGCAGCTCTGCCGCGAGCAGGAGGTGCCGCCTGGCGAAGTCGGCATGGTCGCTAAGGGCCGCGATCTCGGCCACGCCGACCGTCAGCACGTCGCGCCATCGGCCGGGGTCGCGTCCCGTCTCGACGAGCGCCTCGGACAGGAACCCCGCGACGAGCGACGGTAGCCACCCGGCGTCGCGGACGGCATACCTGATCGGCTCACCCCATGGACCTGCAACGAGTCCGGGATGCCCTGGGACGGTGCGACCCGGACGGGTGTGCCGGTCGAGGTACAGCGCATAGCTCAGGACGAACCGCGCCCGGTCGCGAATCGGGTCGCCCCCGACCAGCGCGTGCTCCCAGTCGACGACCCCTGTCACCCGGCCGCCCGCGCGCAGCACGTTGCCACTCCAGAAGTCGCCGTGCACCACCACCTGCGGCGCCCCCGGCGGCAGCCGGAGCGCGGCGTCGAGGTCGGCCAACCCTTGCGCGACGTCATGGGCGATGCGGTCGTCAGGCCAGCGATCACGCAGGCGAGCCACGAGGGCCGGCGCATCCCGCCCGGCGCCCGCTTCCTGGGCGACAGGCAGCTGCCCGAGCTCACGCAGCCACGCTGTCGCGCAGGCGAAGTCGTCGCCCACGACCTCGGCTCGGGCCGTATGCCGCCAGCGGTGGTAGTCGACGGACATCGGGGTCCCCGGCCGGGCCTCGGTGACGAGCACCGCACCCTGGGTGTCCTGGCGCTCGTCTACGACGCGGGGCACCGTCCCGCCGACGAGACCCGGGTCGAGCGCCGCCACGGCCCGCAGCGCAGCGCCTTCCGCGCGAACCGCGGAGATCGCGCCCTCGGTCAACGCTGCCTTGACGACGAGCCGCGGAGACAGCTGGTCGGGCGCGAACGCCAGGATGGTCGCCTTGGGGTTCTCGTCGCGGGACATGGCGAGCACGACGAGCCTCGGCGACTCGGTGCCAAGGTGGTCGCGCAACGTCGTCCGCAGCAGGTCGCCCGACCCCCGTGAGACTGTGGTCGAGGTCATCGCCGCGTCCCGATCACGAGCATCCCGGGCACGACGGCTCCGAGGAGGCGGCCGGTGGCTGCTGCTCCCAGCCTCGTGGTCGCCGCTCGCTGCCACACGCGCTGCGCGACCTCGATGAGGAGCCGGCCGTGAGCGACCCGCGGTGGCGCCGTCGAGAATGTCGACAAGAGCCACGTGACGGCGGCGGGGTCGTCAGCGGCCACGAACGTCGCCCTTCCCCACGTCGGCACCACGATGTAGGCCGCCTCGACACGGACCCCGAGACGGCCGGCGGCGCGCCTCAGCCGACGCCGGGCACCGGGTCGGCGGTCCGCCAGCGCGACCACAGATCCCGGTGGGAGCTCGGCGACGCGAGTGGCGTCCTCCGCCCGCCCGGGCCAGGCCAACGTGGTCCTGGACGTGAGCAGAACCTGCACGGACGGCGGTGCGTTCACGGCGCTCGCCGCCCACCGGTGCCCACGAGCTGGCCCCGCGGACGGGTCGCCCCGTGGGAGTAGACGTGGTCCAGGACGTCCCCGGCCGTCCGCGAGTCGTAGCGGGCCCCGAGACGCTCTCGGGCCCTGTCCGCCCATGCTCGAGCCTCGGCCGGATGCCTCAGGGCGTGGTCGAGCGCGGCCGCCAGCAGGTCCGGCCGCGCCGGGGGCACGAGGAGCCCGGTCTCGCCGGGGACGACGACGTCGGGCACGGCGTTCACCGCGGTCGCCACCACCGGTATGCCGCACTGCTGCGCCTCCACGACGACGCAGGGCAGTCCCTCGTAGCGACTCGCGAGCGCGAAGACGTCGAAGGCGGGAAGCAGCTCGGCGACGTCGGTGCGGTTGCCGAGCAGCCGGACGCGTCCGTCAAGCCCGAGCGTCCGCACGTCACGGGCAGTCCGTGCCGCCAGCTCACCGTCACCCGCCCATACGAGGATCGCCGGGGTGTGCATCAGGCGTACTGCGCGCAGCAGCACTTCGGGAGCCTTCTGGTAGTCGAGTCGACCGACGGTCCCGACGACGGGCACGTCCGATGCCAGCCCGAGCCGCGCCCGGGCGTCCGCGCGCGACTGCTGTGTGAGCACGACGCTCGGCTCGTCCACTGCTGGGCCGATCGTGTGGAGCTGGTCGGGCCTGGCCAGACCCCGACGGAGCGCCTCGACCGCGACACCCGTGCCGACGGCGAGGTACGCGTCGGTGATCCGCGAGAGTCTCCGTTCGATCCCGACGTAGACGGCGTGCGGGGCTGGGTTCTGGAACTCATGGAACGGGAAGCCGTGCAGGGTGTGGACGATGAGCGGCACGCCGGCGCGGTTCGCGGCGAGCCGACCCAGGACCCCTGCCTTGGCGCTGTGGGTGTGCACGATGTCCACCTCGCGGTCGCGGACGAGGTCGACGAGGGCGCGCAGCGCCGCGGCGTCGTTGCGAGGGCTGATCGGCGAGACGAGCTCGGGAACCACGACGACCTCGACCCCGCCGTCGCGGGCGCGGTCGAGCAGGGGCCCCTGCCGAGTACCCGTGACGAGGACGCCCTCGTACCGTGAGGCGTCGAGCGCGGTCGCACCACGCACCGCGACACCTCCGGCGCCCGCGACGCACCGGGTGACGACGTGCATGACGCGCCTCACCGGTGCCACGCTCCCCCGGTGGGCGAGTCCGCACCCGTGCGCGACTCGGTCCCCGTGGGCGACTCCGCGCTCGAGGGTGGCCGCGCGCTTGAGGGCGGCTCCGCGCTCGAGGTCGACTCCGCGCTCGCGCGCAGCCGGGTGACCAGCTCGCGGAGCCTGACGCCGGGCGTCGAGGGCAGCAGCACCTCGAACGCCGGGAGGCTGCGAGCCATGGACTCGGCGAGCGCCGCCACCGGAGGATGGGCCGGACCGAGTCCGGTCCCGAGCGCCAGCGTGGCCGCAAACGCCCAGTACCGTCGCAGCTCCCCGGCGGCATACGTCCCGCCGACCAGCTCACGCGCCGCGGTGGTCGCATCCAGCAGGCGAATCACGGGTTTCGCCTGATCCCCCCGACGGAGCACGGCGACCGCGTCGGGGACCACCGAGTCGGCCAGACGCGGCCAGGTCGACTCTCGCCTGCCGTGCGGCATACGGCGTCCGTGGCCACCGACCGCCCTGGCCGGCTCGAGAAGCCCGTGCACCGTGCGCCCGTCAGTGACGCAGAGGTTGTCGCTGACCGGCGCGTCATCGGGACCGTCGAGCGTGGCGACCAGGGTCGACTTGCCCACCCCGCCCGGTCCGGCCAGCACGAGCGCGAGCCCGTCGACGACGACGGCCGAGACGTGCAGTGGTACGCGGCCCAGGACCCCTGACCACCACAACGCCGGGTACTGCACCAAGGCGGCCCGGTGCAGCAGCAGCCGACGGTCCGGCACCGCCAGGCCCAGGGCGCGATGGCGCCAGCCGGGGTTCGGGCGAGCCACCACGTCGAGCCCCCGGCCGGTCGGACGGACCACCAGGTCCAGGCCGCTCGCGCAGGCGTCCAGCAGGATGACCTCGCGGCCGTCCGACCAGGCGCCTCTCGTCAGTGGGCGGTGTCCGCTGCCTGGCTCGAACGACCTGCCGCTCGCCACGGTGACTTGCACGTCCGGCCCACTGCCGTCTGAGTGGTCAGCTCTCGAGCCGGCGCTCACCGTGCGCAGCTCCTGGCCTCCGGCAGCCTCACGGACGAGCTCGAGCCAGCGGTCGGAGTCCGCGTCGAACTCGACGACCACGCCCGCGGTAGACATGAGGACGGTCAACGCGGGACCACCCCCTTGCGCCTCGGAGGCTCAGGGACCTCGACCCCGTTGCGCACTCGAGGGTTGTCGGACTTGCGCACGCCGGCCAGCACCGCATCTGAGTTCGTGCCGTATGCCGTCGACTCCCCCTCGACCGTCACCTGCGCCGAAGTGTCGTACGGCCACTCCTCGTCGTCCTCCTCGGTCGCGTCGGTTGCGGCGGTGGTGTCGGCCTGCTCAGTCGCGACGGCCGTGCGGGCGGCCTCAGCCGCCTCGGCCGGCTTGGCTGGTCGTGCGGCGCCAGCCGCGTTGGCTGGGCGGTCGGCGACGGCGGGCTGAGCTGGGCGGTCGGCGACGGCGGCCTGGGCTGGGCGGTCGGCGACGGCGGCCTGGGCTGGGCGGTCGGCGACGACCGCATCGGCTGCGCGGCCTGCACCGTCCGCGTCGGCCACGTCGACCGCCTTCGCCAGACGGCCGGCGTCGGCCACGTCTACCGCGGCGGCGGCCCGGGCTCGCCACATCCGGCCGCTGTCGAGCGTCTGGCTCTCCCGGGGAGTCTCGGGGGGCGCCTCATGCTTGCTGTCGTCGCGCATCGGATCACGCCGGGACCAGAGCCGACCCGGCTCGTACGTCATGACGCCCAGGACGGGCCAGCCCAGCGCGTCGACGAGCGCGGTCGCGCGGGCGAGGTCACGCGACTTGAGGCGCTTCGGCGCAAGGATGACGGCCACGGGCATGTCACCCGGGTCCACCCATTCGCCGGCGAGGACCGAGCACTCCAGCCGATGGGAGGCGACCCCCGTCGTCGGGCTCATGCGCTCCGCGAGCGCGCCGGCCCAGGCCTCGTCCCGTGACAGGACCGGCACGACGAAGAGCTGCTGTGCCTCGTACCGGTGCCCGAGCAGGGCCAGACGATCGGCCGCCTGCTCTGCAGCCGTGGCGGTGCGGGCGGACAGGTCGCGTACCGGGAGATGACCCACGTGCGGCACGTCGAGGGCGCGGGCGATCGCACGAGGAGAGGGCAGCCGGGGTCGGAGGGTCTCCAGTGCCGCTGCGAGGCCGAGTCCGAGAAGCGTTCCGATGAGCGCAACGAGGACGCCTTTCTGCAGCACTTCTTTGGGAAGGGGGATGGTGGGTTGGCGAACCGCGTCCAGCAGCACCGCCTTGGAGCTCGAGAGGAGGGCCACGTCGAGGTCCGACAGCTGACGCTGGTACTCGGCCTCGCTGCTCGTCAGGGCGCTGAGCTGAGCCTGGATGGCCAGGATGTTGCCCGGGGAGGCCGTGGCCAGCTTGGAGACGAGCTGGTCGCGCTGCCGCTTGATACCGGCGAGCTGCTTCTGCACGTCGGAGCGGCGCTGCTCGACGGTCTGCTGGTCGCCGACGTTGGAGAACTGGATGACGTCCGACGTCAGCGACGAAGCGATGATCGCCGCCCGGTGCGGCGATGTGTCGGTGACAGCGATCTCCATCACCGGGGACACGCCGACACGGCGGACGTCGATGTGGTCCGTCGCGAAGGTGGACGCGTCCGCCTGCAACCCCGCCTTGTCGAGCGCGATGCGCACGACGCCGGGGCTCGTGGCGATCCCGAGCACCCGCTGGCTCGTCGCGTCGGCCTGGACGTTGGATGCGGCGAGGTCACGCCCCATCTGCACGCGGGCCACGGCCTCGTAGAGGTCCGCCTCGTTCTTGCCCAGCAGCAATGTTGCGCTCAGCGGAACGAGGATGCAGCTGAGGATGATCAGCCAGTGGCTCCCCAGGATCCGATGAACCGCCTCGTCGATCGTCATGTGCACTTCCCGTGTGTCGCTTACGTGCCCGTCGTTCCTCGACGCTAGGTCTGGGCTCGTCGCGGAGCATCGCTCGCGGACACGACGCCGGAGTACGTCAAACGGCTGACTCCCCAGGCACCCTGGTCCGGGGTGCCGTTCCCGGTGGGAGCCCTCGGTCTGACGGGTGCGCCGCGGACACCAGCGACCGGGACGACGAGGCCCTGGGGGATGGGTAGGCCCCGTCGTCTCGGCTGCCTTCTACAACGGCCGGGCCGGGCTCCTTGAGGGGGGCGGGGCGGCATCGACCCGGTCGCGATCCACAGCGCCGCTCCGACCGAGATCCGTTGCGACGCTGCAGGTTCGGCGCTCAGAGACGCAGCTTCGTTGTGGTCGATGCTGACAGTCCGCCCGCGTCGGTGACGGTCAGACGAACGGTGTACGAGCCAGGAGCTGTGTACGAGCACGTGGCCTTGGACACCGCAGTCGGGCCTACGACGCTCCCGTTCCCGCATTCGTACTTGTAGGTGAGCGGGCCGTGCTCGGGATCGCTCGAGGTCGAGGCGTCGACCGTCGCGACGCTCGGTGCGCGCTGCGACGAGAGCGAGACGGTGAGCCTCGCCGCCGGCGGCTGGTTCGCGGCGATGACGAGCTTGATCGTGGAGCTGGACGCCTGGTTGCCGGCGTCGTCAGTCACCGTCACCTTGGCGTTGAAGGTTCCGCCCGTCGGATAGCTGCACGTGGCGGTGGCGGAGGTCTGGGGTCCGACCTTGGTGCCGTTGCCGCAGGTGAAGGTGAAGGAGAGCGGGCGGCCCTCGGGGTCGGTCGAGGCCGACGCGTCGAAGCCGGCTGTCGTCGGCGCGAGGGCACCCGGGGGCGTCGAGGTCGCCAGCTTGGCGGTCGGCGGCTGGTTCACCAGGGTTGTCACCTTCGCCGAGGCCGTCGACACGAGCCCAAGGGCGTTGGTCACGGTCACGGAGCCCGTGAACGTGCCGGTCGCCGTGTACTTGCAGGTCGCGGACGAGGAGGTTTGCGGACCCACCTTCGGCGATCCGTTGCCGCAGTCGAAGACGAACGAGAGCGCGCTGCCTTGTGGGTCCTTCGTCGAGGAGGCGTCGAGAGTCACGGGCAACGGCACGGCCCCCGAGGCAGGCGTTGCGGTCAGCGCGGCCGCCGGTGGCGCGGTCGCGACGACGGTGACGTTTGCCGTCGAGGCGAGTCCGACGGCATCGACGACCCGGACCGACGCGGGGAAGGACCCGGCGGCGGTGTAGGTACAGGTCGCCGTCCCGGTCGCCTGGGGACCGACGGACGTCCCGTTTCCACACGAGAACGTGTAGGAGGTGATCGGGTTGTCGCCGGCCGTGGAACCTGCGCCCGAGAGCGTGACGGTCAGCGGGACCCGTCCGCCGGTGGGCGTCGCCGCGAGCGAGGCGGCCGGCCCGGCCGCGGCCTGGGCCGTGCCGTGGTACTCGAGAGCGCCGCGGTCGCCGTAGGGGGGCGCCCCGGCACCGGTGTTCGGAACGGCGACAACGTCGACGGGCGACACGCCGTCGTGGTCGGCGGCGACCGCCCCGGTGACGCCCAGGTCGGCGCTGTCGACGGCGGGCGACATCGGTGTCAGGGCGAGGTTCCGTCCGGCCTGGTCGACGAAGCCCGGCGCGGCCCCGATGTCGTTGACGCCCAGACCGCTTGCGGTCTGGAAGCCGGCGACCGTCGCGTACGGGGCGGAGAACCACTCGTAGAGCGGTCCACCGTTGCTCATGTACACGAGGTTCCGGTCGACGGTGGATCCCGGGCTCGACGCCTCGTCGAGCCGGATGTCCGCGATGGTCCGCGTGCTGCCGATGGCGTTGTCGACACTGATGTTGTCGGCGACGACCGAACCCGAGCAGCCGCCCTCGAGGTTGATCCCGGCCGTCGCGTTGCCGACGGACGTGTTCCCGACGACGCGCTCGGCCAGGGAGCCGAAGCAGTCGAGGCCGTGGTCACCGTTGTCGTACACGATGTTCCGGCGGACGGTCGCGTTGTCAGAGCCGGTGTAGATCTCGATGCCAGAGTCCTGGTTGGCGTATGACGTGTTCCGCTCGACCACTGCACCGGTTGAGCTGGCACTCACGTCGATGCCGGCGGCGAGGCGTTGCCCGGGCTTGACGTTGTCGTGGGTGATGTTGCCGGACACCGTTGCTCCCGTGCTGGACTGCACGCTGATCCCGTGGAACCCATTGGCGTATGCGGTGTTCGATGACACGACCGCGTCCGGGCTCGTCGCGATGCGGATCCCGATCGACCCGTTGCCCGTGCTTGTCGAGCCCGACACGTGGGTACGGCTCGAGCGGTCCGAGGAGATCCCGTAGCTCGACGCCTGCTGGGCCACGACCGACGTGACGGTGACGTCGGACGAGTCCTGGATGCTGATCCCGACGCCGTTCTGGCCCACCGTGGTGAACCCGTCGACGACGACGGTGTCCGCGTTCCAGAGCTTGAAGCCATAGGTCCGGGTCGAGGCCTCGACGACGCCCGGCCCGGCCGGGTCAGCGCCCCCGACGTCGACATAGAGCATGGCGGACGCGGCGTCGTAGAAGAACGACCCGGTCGTGGTGCTGGTTGCGCTCGAGGCGGTCGCGAGCCGGGCGCCGTTGCGCAGGACCTGGGTCACGGCCGACGACGCCGTCACAGGCGTGCGCCACGCGGTGGTCGCGGTCGGCGTCCAGAGGGATGCGTTGGACAGGTCGGTCGTCCCGATGACCCGCACGGTCCCGTTCGCGCGGAACGTGAGCGGAGCGGTCGGCATCCCGGTGTTGGCCGGGGTGACCTGCTCGCGGTAGTCGCCTGCCTCCACGACGACCGTGTCGCCGGCCAGGGCGAGCGACGCGGCCCGGCCGATCGTGCAGAACGGAGTGCTCGTGCCGTCGGCGGAGTCCGAGCACGACGGCGCGCTGCGGTCGACGTGGTAGGTGACGAGCACTCGGTCGGTGAGCGCGACGGAGTGTTGCGCCGTGCCGGTCAGACCACCTGCGTCGGTGACGGTCAGCGTCACGACATAGGTGCCGCTCACGAGGTAGGCGTGCTGCGCGACGGCGGACGTCTGGGGGCCGACGACGGTGCCGTCGCCGAAGTCGAAGGTGTAGGACGTGATGCCGTCGACGTCGACGTCGCTGGACCCGCGTCCATCGGCCGTGACGCTCACGGCCGGGGGGATCTGGCCGGTGGCCGTCGACAGGACCAGCGCGACGTGCGGGGCGTTCGTGGCCGAGTCACTCGGCTGCGGGACGCGTTCCAGGGCACCTCGGTCGGCGTATGCCGGTGTGCCGTGTCCGCGATCGACGACCGTGGGGTCGTCGGTCGGCGCGGTGCCCGCCGAGTCGGTCGCCTCGAAGCCGCTCACCCCGGCGTCAGCGGAGTCGATGGCCGCCGACTGCGCCGCCAGCCGGAAGTCGTGGGCGCTCGCGTCGACGAACTGGGGGTCGCTGCCGAGTCCGGACGGCTCCTGACCAGTTGCTGCTGCGAAGGTGTCCATGGTCTGGTAGCGCTTGAGGCCGATGCGGATCGAGGGGCCCCAGACGCTGTTCCAGACGACGTCGCTGTCGGCCGAGAAGCCGGTCATCGACGCCTGTTCGACGTAGAGGTCGGAACCGCCGGTGGTGATGCCGTTGTCGACCGAGATGTTGTCGCGCAACGAGGCGCCCGTGCTCTGTCCCTCGACGGAGAACCCGTCGTCGTGGTTGCCGTACGACGTGTTCGACACGTAGGTGACGTTCGTGGACGCGAGCGTGTCGAAGCCGTGGTTCCCGTTGCCGTAGCTGATGTTGCGCGCGACGAGTGCGCGAGCCGACCCGTTGTAGATCTGGATCCCGCTGTCCTGGTTGCCGTGAACGACGTTGTCCTTGACCGCGTTGTCGGTCGAGGTTGCGTTGACGTCGATTCCCGCCGCAGTGGCGGTGCCGGAAACGACGACGTTCTGTGCGGACTCGTTGCCCTGGACGAGGTTGCCGGACGAGCCCTGGAGCGAGATCCCGTGGTTTCCCGCGCCGGTGACCGAGCTCGCCGAGATGGTGGAGCCGGTCGTCGCGCTCAGCTTGATGCCCACGGAGGCTGACGAGACGACCCTCGCCGCCGTGACAGTGACGCTCGAGCTCGTGGCCTCCACGAGGATGCCGTAGCCGGCGCTCGTGCTGCTCGTGTCGCCACTGAGCGTGACGGCCGTGCTGCCACTCACGTGCAGACCCGCGATGTTCTGGCCGACCGTGTCGAAGCCCTCGATGCTGATGTTGCTGCGGCCCACGACGTTGAAGCCGTACGTCTGGGCGCCGGCCAGGACCGCCCTCCCGTTCGGCGACGGGCCGCCGAGGTTGAGGTAGAGCACCTTCGCGGTGGTGTCGTAGTAGAAGGACCCCGACGGCAGGGCCGCAGCGCTGGTCCCCGTCGCCAGTCGCGACCCGTCGACGAGGACCTGCTTCGGTGAGCTGGGTGGCGCATAGGGAGTGCTCCAGATGCCCCCCGGCTGGCTCGACCACGTGGCGGCGGACAGGTCGCGGGTGCCGACCACGACCACACCTGGCGCCGACGCGAGGAAGCGGATCGGCGTTCCGCTGACCCCGGAGGCCGCGACCGTGACCTGCTCGGGGTAGGTTCCGGGGTTGACGGTCACTGTGTCGCCTGGAGTCACCGCCTTGGTCGCCGCAGCACTGATCGTGCAGAACGGCGTGACGGACGTGCCGGGTCCCGAGTTGCTGCAGGTGGGCGACGTGTTGTCGACCCACCACGACGTGGCGGCGGAGGCGGGTGCGGCGACGATGAGCTGCCCCGTGAGGGCGAGCGCGAAGGCCGCAAGGGCTCCGGTCAGGACTCGCTGGTGCATCGTCAGGTCCTCTCGATGGGGTCAGTGCAGGACGGCGAAAGGTCGCATCCGGGCGACGGGACGCACGATCCGGTGCCGGGTCAGGACCGACATGGCCGCGTTGACGCCGTTGTCGTCGAGGTGCGCGACGTGGGTCGGCGCGGCATCGGTGTAGCGGAAGCGCAGCGTCCGACGTCCCGACGGATCCAGCAGCGAACGGCCGTCTCGCTCGAACTCCTCGATGACCGTCCCGGCACCATGGCACGCGGAATGGAGGCTGTCGGAGCTGCGGTCGCCGGCGACGGCGAGGTAGGAGGAGGTCCGATGGGTGCCAGGCAGCAGGACCGCCTGCCCGGTCGTCCCGAAGACGGTCCCTTCCGGCATACGGCTGGCCGGGAAGGCGCGGCAGGAGTTGTGACGATGCACGACCGCCGGTCGACCCTCGACCCGCTCTTCGTAGATCGAGTTGTGTGGCGAGTCGACGACGAGGCTGCCCGGCTCGCCCCCGAAGACCCGGACTGCGATCGCTCGCAAGGCGGCATACGTCGCCAGTCGGAAGGCGTAGCCGTAGTTCATCGCGGCCGCGTTGGCGAGCATGAGGCGCTGGCCTTCGTCGGACGCCAGCTCGACGGGCGTGCACCCCTTGCCGAAGTAGAGGCGCATCCGCTCGCGCAGCTGCGCGGCGGACCGCGCGGTAGCCAGGTGCAGCAGCGGTTTCTGGACCGCCATGGCGGCGCGCATGACCCGGGCGGTGTCTCTACGCCGCTGGAAGAGATGACCGATCTCGCCAGTAAGCACCCCTCCACCCGCGTGGTACTGGAGCGTGACCTGGCCGAGCCTGAGGCCGAGGAGCTCGGCAGCGTCCGGGTCGAGGATCTCCTCGACGTGCTGCAGCTCGACGAAGTGGTTCGTCGGGCCGACGGTGCCGAACCGGAGCCGCGCCAGCTGCCAGGTCAGGGCCGGCATCTCCCGACGCAGACGGCCTGCTCCGCCCCACGGCTCGAGGTCGACCCGGCCCGCCTCCTCGATCCGCTCGAGCTCCGTTGGGTCGACCCCCCACCGATCCGCGGCGAACGCGGCCCCATCGACGGCTGCGGCGACGACCTCTGGCGCCGTCAGCTCACGGGCACCCCGCGTGGGGTACGGATAGCGGGTCTTGACCGCCCGGTAGAACTCCTCGACAGCACGGTCGTCCGGACGGTCGGTGCCAAGGGCGATGAGCGCCATGCCGCAGTTGACCGACGAGCTGGTGAGCGTCGGGCGGATCGTGCCTCGCGTGGCAACCGCGATGCTCGACGGCATCTCCATGGTCCGTTTGTGGTGGAAGTCCGGCAGCACGACGGGTGGGGCCGCGAGGTCGAGCCCGGTGACCCCGAGCTCGAGCGAGTGCAGCACCGACTCGTCGGCCCGCAGGCCGGGGCCGTCGAGCACCGTGGCGCCCACTGCCGTGGGTGCCGAGGCGCCTGGCCCCTGGTTGCCGGCTCCGCTCGCCGCGATGACGGTGAGATCCACAGTTCGGTCCTCGTTTCCTCTCCGGGTGTCGGCCGTGATGCGGGTGACCGCCTCAGAAGTCGTCTGGATACGGCGCCGCGCTGGCGACGCCGTCGGTGTTCTGGGCGCGTGCGTAGTTGCCCAGGATGGCGGCCATCATCGACGTGACCTCGTCGACGGCGTTGCGCGACGACGCCTCGAAGAGCTGCTCGAGGCGGGCGACGAACGCGGAGTCGTATGCCGCCGACGACGTGCTGAAGATGCGTGGGTGGACCGTGGGCTCGCGGGCCTCGTGGTCGGCGAAGAGAGTCTCGTGGAGCTTCTCCCCGGGCCGCAGCCCGGTGTAGCGGATGTCGATGTCCCTGACTCCGAGCTGGCGGGCGTAGTTCTCGACGAGGTCCACGATCCGCACGGGTTTGCCCATGTCGAGGACGAACGTCTCGCCTCCCTGTGCGAGGTGGGCTGCCTCGAGGACGAGGCCGACGGCCTCCTCGATCGTCATGAAGAAGCGCGTGACCTCGGGGTCGGTCACCGTGAACGGCTCGTCGTTGCGCAGCTGCTCCGCGAGGACCGGCAGCAGGGAGCCGCGGCTGCCCAGCACGTTGCCGAAGCGGACGGCCGCGACCACCGTGACGTCTCGGGTGGCAGCGGCATGCTTCGTCACGAGCTCGGCGAGCTGCTTGGTGGCTCCGAGGACCGACGTCGGGTCCGCGGCCTTGTCCGTGGAGATGAGGATGAAGCGACCGACCCCATGGGCGACCGCGGCCATGACGACGTTGAGCGTGCCGAGCACATTGGACTTGACGCCCTCGCATGGATGCCGCTCGAGCATCGGTAGGTGCTTCAGCGCCGCCGCGTGGAAGATCAGGTCGGGCCGTAGGTCCGCGATCACCTGGTTCATGCGGTGCGCATCGCGGATGTCGGCGACGACCAGGTCGTCCGAGTCGAGCAGCCCTTCGCCCGTGAGCTCGAGCTGGAGCCGGTGGAGGTTCGACTCGTCGTGGTCGAGCATGACCAGGCGCTCCGGTCCGAAGCCCTGCACCTGTCGGCACAGCTCGCTCCCGATCGAACCGCCCGCCCCGGTGACCAGCACGCGTGCACCCCGGATGGTCGCCTCGACCTCGGGGGACACGACGTGCATCTCGGGCCGGCCGATCAGGGCTCCCACCTCGAGCGAGCGCAGGTCGGTCCCCACGACGTCGCGTTGCAGCATCGACACGAACGACGGCAGGTGGCGGACGCTGGCGCCGACCCGGGAAGCGGTGGTCGCCAGGATGCGGACTTGTGCGGCCGGAAGCCCCGGGATGGCAAGCAGCACGACGTCGACGCGCTGCACGGTCACGACGGCGAGCAGGTCGGACAGCGTCCCCAGCACCGGCAGCCGCCGCACCACACGCTTGTTCGTGTCGTCGTCCAGGAAGCCGATGGGCGCGAGGCCGAAGTCCGGGACCTTCTCGAGGTCCCGCGCAAGCGCACGGCCGGCCTCCCCCGCACCGACGATCAGGGTTCGCAGCCCCTTCTGCAGAGTCGGCATGAAGCCGAGCTCGGCCGGGGTCCATCCATACTGCAGTGCGGTGCTCACAGTGCTCCTCCCAAGCCACCCAGCGCGGCGCACACAGCGTCCACCTCTGCGTCCTTGACGACCGGATCCATCGGCAGCGAGAGCGTGGACCCGAAGACCGAGTCGGCACCGGGGAGCCCACCTGCCGGCACGATGCAGCTCCGGCGGAACCAGGTCAGCCGGTGGACCGGGATGAAGTGCACGGACGTCCCGATCCCGACCGCACGCAAGAGGTCGATGAGCTCGTCGCGCGTCACCGCGTACTCCGGCAGGACGCGCACGGCATACAGGTGCCATGCATGGGTGCCGTCCGTCGGGCGCGGCGGACGCCGGATCCCACCGATGGCGGCCAGCCCGCTGTCGTACCTGTCCGCGACCGCCGCCCGACGGGCCTGGTACTCGTCGAAGTGCCGCAGCTGGGCGCGACCGATCGCCGCCTGGACGTCGGTCATGTTCGCCTTGATGCCGTCGACCGCAACGTCGTACCGCCACCCACCGCCGGGCAGGTAACGGCGCCACGCGTCTGCCGACATCCCGTGCAGCCGGGTCTCGCGGATGCGTGCGGCCAGGAGCGCGTCGTTCGTGGTCACCATGCCCCCCTCGCCGATGGGCAGGTTCTTGGTGGCGTAGAAGCTGAAGCACGTCGCGTGCGAGAGGGTGCCCACGGCCGCAGAGCCGACCCGGGCGCCGAGGGCGTGGGCCGCGTCCTCGATGACGTGGTCCAGGTCGACCCCGGCCGCTGCCGCGAGCGCCTCGACGTCGGTCGGCAGGCCGCCGAGGTGCACGACGACCAGGGCGTCCACGCCGCCGCACTCGGCGACCGCCGCCGCGACGGTTTCCGCGCTCGGCATCGCGGTCAGCTCGTCCACGTCGGCGAGCACCGGAACGTGCCCGGCGTGGGCGATTGCGGATGCCGCGCCGCAGAACGTCGTCGTCGAGGTGAGCACCATCGAGCCTCGGGGCAGGTCGAGCGCCCGGAGGGCGAGCTCGATCGCGGCCGTGCACGAGCTGACCGCGACGGCGTGCTGGACCCCGAGGTATGCCGCGAACTCCTGCTCGAACTCGACGACCTCCTTGCCCGAGGTCACCCAGCCCGACTCGAGCACGTCGAGCACCGCCTGACGGGCTTCCGCGCAGATGCGGGTGCGGGTGAACGGCACCGCGACGGGCGTGACCTCTGTCGTCTCGACGCCGCGCACCGCGAGGTCACTCATCCTGCTCACCACCGCTCCTGGCCAGAACGACCGCGGCAGGGGCCGAGTGGACGTGCATCTTCCGGAGGATCCGGCGCACATAGGTCCGAACGGTGTTGTCGGAGAGCTCCAGCGCGACGCCGATGTCGTGACGGCTCATGCCCGCGGCGAGGCAGGAGAGCACGTCCGACTCGCGCTGGGTCAGCGCCGGGGTGGCCAGCGTGGCGAGGGGCGGCCTGCGGGCGAGACTTGCCGCGAACAACGCGTGTAGCGGCTCGGCGGGCAGATGGGTCACCCCGTCGCCGACGTCGAGCATGGCGGCGACCAGCTCGTTGACGCCGTCGCTGCGCGAGACCCATCCACGCGCACCCAGCTCGAGTGCGTCTCCCAGCCGCTCCTCGTCGCCGGGGCCGGCGATGACCACGATGCCGAGCTCCGGCGTGTCGTCCTTGAGTGCGCCGAGGTGCTCGACGCAGTTGTCGCCTCCGAGCCCGACGGCGATGACGTCGCACTCTCGGGTGAGGTGCCGCTCGAGCGCGTCGCGGACGGTGCGTGCCGCGCCGACGAGATCGATCCCGTCCTCCTCCGCGAGCACGAGGGCAACCGCGTCGAGGAAACCTTGGCGTGCGTCCACGACGACGACGCGGGTTGCGGGCTGCATGCCGTCGAGCCTGCCGTGGTACGCCTCAGGCCGGACCCGACGCACGAGGGACCGTGCGGTACGTCAAACGGATGACGCCCCGGGGCGCACGTGCCGCGGCCAGTTGACCTGCGACGAGTGCGCCGAGATGAGCGCGGCAGCCTGGAGGCGTGAATGGACGCCGAGCTTGGTGAGCACGTTCTGGACATGGGTGCGTGCGGTGCTGCGCCGGACCTTGAGCTCGATCGCGATCTCCTCGGTGCTCAGCCCGTCGCTGACGCACTTGAGGACCTGCCACTCCCGGTCGGTGAGGAACGACAGCATCCACGTCGGGTTCTCACTCGGGTCACTGGAGCGCAGGGCGCTCTGGAGCGCACTCGGCTCGATGGCCAGGTGACCGCTGACGGCGAGGTCGATCGCCTCTATCAGCTGCGCCAGCCCCCGGTCCTTGCGCACGTACCCCGACGCTCCGAGCGCGATGGCACGGCGCACCAGGTCGTTCGAGTAGTCGGCCGAGAAGATGACGACCTTGGTGCCGGCCGACGCCTCGCGAATGCGCGGGATGGCGTCGAGGCCGGACCCCTCGGGGTAGTTGGCGTCGAGGAGGCATGCCTCCGGACGGACCACCCGGACCGCCTCGATGGCGTCCTCCGGCTGGTGGACCTTGGTCACCTCGTAGCCAAGATCCGCCAACGCCGTCCCCAGGGCGTCGACGATCAGCTCGTGGTCGTCGCAGATGAGGAGCTTCATCCCAGCGCCACTCAGGAGGCCGCGAGGAGGTCTTTACCGGTCGGCACCGAGATGTCCGCACGTGCGCCACCGTCAGGCCCGGCGCCCAGGCAGAAGGTGCCCTTGCAGGAAGCCACCATCGCGCGAGTCGTGATGAGGCCCAAGGACGTTCGCCGCGTCACGCGCCCCAGCCCCGGCCCGTCGTCGGCGACCGTCAGGTGCACCGCGTCGTCGCGGTCGAACACCGTGATGGTGACGTGGCCGCACGGACCGGCGGCGCGTACGGCATTGTCCACGATGCACCCGAGAGCCCGGGCCAGAGCGACGGGACGAGCCAGAGCCCATACGTCGGTCCCGGACTCGACCGCGATCGAGGTCGTCACCCCGGTGCGTGCCTTGGCAGCGACGAACTCGGCCACCTCACGTGCTTCGACGAGCTTCACGTCGTCGGCGGTGGCGCCGTCAAGGCTGGACTCGACCAGCTCGGCCAGCCACGACGCCTGTTCGCTGATCCGGCTCAGCTTCTCCTCGACGTCACCGCTCGATGACGCCGACAGCAGCAGGATCGCCGCGAGCGGCTCCCTCAAGTCGTGCAGCAGCGCACGAATGGTGTCCGGTTCCTGAGCCCCCGACCCCATAGCTTTCCCCTCACCGCGGCCATCGTCGAACATGTGTCGCCTCCTCTACCCAAGGAGCCCCGATCAGCGCGCTCGGACGAACGCACCCCACGTTCATCAGGCGTTTGCACCACGGTCATCGTCGCGCGCCCCGCGCGACTCCAAGCCGTGATAGCGAGGCCAGGCTACGTCGCTCCGGATACGGCGCAGGCGTAATCCGCAAGACACTCAGCATTTTCCAAGTTATCTCGACGGAGCCCGTTCAGGTTGAGCGACGAAGGCGGACCGCAGCATGGCTGCGCACCAGGTCGCCTGCTCCCCGGCTCCTGGCCCGAGGGACGCCACTGGGGCACGATGGTGCCTGTTGGGCGGGGGGCGACGCGGCGACTCCGATCCGATATCTTGATATCAAGATTTATCTCAGGGCCGCCGCCGCACGGTCCCGACCCGATGTGTACCTGGGTCCGGCCTCGGCACGTGGCGCGGCCCGCAACCGAACGGAGCACTGGCGTTGGACTCGAAGATCATCTACACGCACACCGACGAGGCGCCCGCCCTGGCCACGGCGTCGCTGCTGCCCATCGTCTCGGCGTTCGCCAGGCAGGCCGGCGTCGACGTGGAGACGCGCGACATCTCGCTCGCCGGGCGCATCCTCGCTGCCTTCCCCGACGCGCTCACGGCTGAGCAGCAGGCATCGGGAGTGGGCCACGACGCGCTCGCCGAGCTCGGCCAGCTGGCCAAGTCGCCCGAGGCCAACATCATCAAGCTGCCCAACATCTCGGCATCGATCCCACAGCTCAAGGCCGCGATCGTCGAGCTCCAGGCAGCCGGTTTCGCGCTGCCCGACTATCCCGACAACCCCGCCACGGACGACGAGAAGGCGGCCCGGGCGGCATACGACCGGGTCAAGGGGTCCGCGGTGAACCCCGTTCTGCGCGAAGGCAACTCGGATCGCCGAGCACCCGCGTCGGTGAAGAGCTATGCGCGCAGGCACCCGCACTCCATGGGTGCGTGGAGCGCGGAGTCCAAGACCAACGTCGCCACGATGGGCCAGGACGACTTCCGCCACAACGAGAAGTCCGTCGTCATCGCCGCCGACGACACACTGCGCGTCGAGCACGTCGCCGCCGACGGCACGACGACCGTGCTCAAGGAGTCGATCCCGGTGCTCGCCGGCGAGGTCGTCGACGCCACCTTCATGAACGTCGCGAAGCTGCGGGACTTCCTGTCCGCACAGGTCGCGCGCGCCAAGGCCGACGACGTCCTGTTCTCGGTTCACCTCAAGGCCACGATGATGAAGGTCTCTGACCCGATCATCTTCGGGCACGCGGTGCGCGCCTTCTTCCCTGAGGTGTTCACGACGTATGCCGCCGAGCTGGCGTCCGTCGGCGCCTCCCCCAACGACGGGCTCGGTGCCGTGCTCAAGGCCGCGGAGGGCCTGCCCGCCGACCAGCACGCGGCCGTCGACGCCGCCGTCAAGCGGGCCTTCGCCGACGGCCCGGCCATCGCGATGGTCGACAGCAATCGCGGGATCACCAACCTGCACGTCCCGAGCGACGTGATCGTCGACGCGTCGATGCCCGCGATGATCCGCACCTCCGGCCACATGTGGAACGCCGAGGGCAACGAGGAGGACACGCTCGCGGTGCTCCCCGACAGCTCGTACGCCGGCATCTACCAGGTCGTCCTCGACGACTGCCGCGCCAACGGCGCCTTCGACCCGGCGACGATGGGATCGGTGCCGAACGTCGGGCTCATGGCGCAGGCCGCCGAGGAGTACGGCAGCCACGACAAGACGTTCGAGATCGCAGCCGACGGCGTGGTGCGCGTCGTCGACGGTTCGGGTGCCGCGCTGCTGGAGCACGAGGTGTCGCAGGGCGACATCTGGCGCGCATGCCAGACCAAGGACATCCCGATCCGTGACTGGGTCAAGCTGGCGGTGACCCGCGCCCGCGCGACCGGCTCGCCGGCCGTGTTCTGGCTCGACGCCGACCGGGCCCACGACGCGAACCTCATCGCCAAGGTCACCGAGTACCTCGCGGACCACGACACCGACGGCTTGACGATCGAGATCATGAAGCCGACCGACGCGATCGCCTTCTCTCTCGGCCGGATCCGCAAGGGCGAGGACACCATCTCGGTGACCGGCAACGTCCTGCGCGACTACTTGACCGACCTGTTCCCGATCCTCGAGCTGGGCACGTCGGCCAAGATGCTCTCGGTCGTGCCGCTCATCAACGGCGGCGGCCTCTTCGAGACCGGCGCCGGCGGCTCCGCGCCGAAGCACGTGCAGCAGCTGGTCCACGAGAACTACCTGCGCTGGGACAGCCTCGGCGAGTTCCTGGCCCTGGCCGTGAGCTTCGAGCACTACGCCGGCGTCACCGGCAACAAGCGCTCCCAGGTGCTCGCCGACACGCTCGACCGTGCGACCGGCCGGCTGCTCGACGAGAACAAGTCGCCTGCCCGCCGGGTCGGCCAGATCGACAACCGCGGCAGCCACTTCTACCTCGCGCTCTACTGGGCACAGGAGCTGGCGGGCCAGTCCGACGACCCCGAGCTCGCGACCGCGTTCACTGACGTGGCCACGGCGCTGCGCGACAACGAGGCGACCATCGCGGGCGAGCTGGTCGGCGCGCAGGGTCACTCCGTCGACCTGGGCGGCTACTACCGCCCCGACCCCGCGAAGGTTGCCGACGTCATGCGCCCGAGCCAGACGTTCAACGACATCGTCGCCACCCTCGCCTGACCCCGCGGATCCCTCCCGTCAAGACGGAGCCCGACCGGCATACACCGCCCGTCCCGCCCGCCCGCCGGGCGGCCGGGGGGCCATCAAGCCCGGTCGAGTGGGCGCCCGGCCCCGCCTGTCACACGACGGGCGGGGCCGCCGCGCGTGACGCGTGGGACGGAGCGCCCACTCGACCAAAACTGGGGCCGGGTGGGCCGGCTACTGGATGCGGTGGCCGCTGATCGCCCGCGCGCCGGGCCGCCACCAAGCCCGGGTCGAGTGGGCGCCCGGCCCCACCTGTCACACGACGGGCGGGGCCGCCGCGCGTGACGCGTGGGACGGAGCGCCCACTCGACCAAAACTGGGCCCGGGTGGGCCGGCTACTGGATGCGGTGGCCGCTGATTGAATCGCGCGCCGGGCCGCCACCAAGCCCCGGTCGAGTGGGCGCCCGGCCCCACCTGTCACACGACAGGTGGGGCCGCCGCGCTGTCACGCATGGGACGGAGCGCCCACTCGACCAACACGGAGCCCGGGTGCGCCGGCTACTGGATGCGGTGGCCGCTGATCGCCCGCGCGCCGGGCCGCCACCAAGCCCGGGTCGAGTGGGCGCCCGGCCCCGCCTGTCACACGACGGGCGGGGCCGCCGCGCGTGACGCGTGGGACGGAGCGCCCACTCGACCAACACGGAGCCCGGGTGGGCCGGCTACTGGATGCGGTGGCCGCTGATCGCCCGCGCGCCGGGCCGCCACCAAGCCCGGGTCGAGTGGGCGCCCGGCCCCGCCTGTCACACGACGGGCGGGGCCGCCGCGCGTGACGGCGTGGGACGGAGCGGCCACTCGACCAACACGGAGCCCGGGTGGGCCGGCTACTGGATGCGGTGGCCGCTGATCGCCCGCGCGCCGGGCCGCCACCAAGCCCGGGTCGAGTGGGCGCCCGGCCCCGCCTGTCACACGACGGGCGGGGCCGCCGCGCGTGACGCGTGGGACGGAGCGCCCACTCGACCAACACGGAGCCCGGGTGGGCCGGCTACTGGATGCGGTGGCCGCTGATCGCCCGCGCGCCGGGCCGCCACCAAGCCCGGGTCGAGTGGGCGCCCGGCCCCGCCTGTCACACGACGGGCGGGGCCGCCGCGCGTGACGCGTGGGACGGAGCGCCCACTCGACCAAAACTGGGGCCGGGTGGGCCGGCTACTGGATGCGGTGGCCGCTGATCGCCCGCGCGCCGGGCCGCCACCAAGCCCGGGTCGAGTGGGCGCCCGGCCCCACCTGTCACACGACGGGCGGGGCCGCCGCGGCGTAACGCGTGGGACGGAGCGGCCACTCGACCAAAACTAGGGCCGGGTGGGCCGGCTACTGGATGCGGTGGCCGCTGATCGCGCGCGCGATCACGAGACGCTGGATCTCGGAGGTCCCCTCGAAGATCGTGTAGACCTTCGCGTCCCGAGACCACCGCTCGACCGGGTGGTCGGCGACGTACCCGGCGCCACCGAGGATCTGCAGCGCCCGGTCAGTGACCGCCACGGCCACCTCCCCCGCCTTGAGCTTGCTCATCGACCCCTCGGCCGCGAGGAAGGGCTGGTTGGTGCGCCCCATCCATGCGGCGCGCCAGACGAGCAGCCGCGCGGCGTCGATCTCGGTGCGCATGTCGGCCAGCGAGAAGGCGATGGCCTGGTTCTCGATGATTGGCCGTCCGAAGGCGACGCGATCCTTCGCATAGTCCAGGGCGTACTCGTATGCCGCTCGCGCGATCCCGAGGGCCTGAGCACCGACCGAGGGCCGGGTGAGCTCGAAGGTGCGCATCGCGGCCTGCGTGCTGGAGGTCTGCCCCGCGCGCGCCCGGGCGAGGCGTTCGTCGAGCCGTTCCTTGTCGCCGAGCAGGCAGGAGCCCGGCACTCGGACGTGGTCGAGGAAGACGTCAGCAGTGTGTGACGCGCGCAGCCCGTGCTTGCGCAGCTTCTTGCCTGCAACGAGCCCCGGCGTGTCGGGCGGCACCACGAAGGCAGCCTGCCCGCGGGAGCCGAGGTCGGGGTCGACCACGGCCGTGACGACATGGACGCCCGCGATCCCGCCGTTGGTGATGAACGCCTTCTGCCCGGTGAGCACCCACTCGTCGCGCGCCTCGTCATAGCGCGCCCGAGTGCGCATCGCAGCGACGTCGGACCCGGCCTGGGGCTCGGTCGTGGCGAAGGCCGCCACCTTGGGATCGTCGGCATCCCCGAAGCACTGGGGCACCCACTCGACGAGCTGGTCCGGCGTGCCCGACCCGTAGATCGCGGCGACGGCCAGGGTGGTGCCGAAGATCGACATGCCGATGCCGGCGTCGCCCCAGAAGAGCTCCTCGTTGGCAAGGTTGATCGACAGGCCGGTGGGATCGGCCCACAGCTGGGCCAGGAACTCGAAGCCGTAGAGGCCGGCCTTCGCGGCCTCCTGGATGATCGGCCAGGGGGTCTCCTCGCGAGCGTCCCACTCGGCGGCCGCTGGGCGCACGACGTCGGCAGCGAAGCCGTGCACCCAGTCGCGCAGCTCGACCTGGTCGTCGTCGAGCGCGAGCGAGAACTCGACCACCTCGTCAGGCCTTGGGCAGGTCGAAGTAGTTGCCGATGTTGGCGGCGAGCCCGAGGTCGCCCTTTGCCTTGATCTTGCCGGTCATGAACATCATGACCGGGTTGCCGCTGTTGGTGATGACCTTGGTGAAGTCGACCGGGCCCATCGCCAGGCTGAGCGTCGCCTCTCCCACGTGGCCGGGCGCCACGGTGCACTGCCCGTCACCGAAGGCCACCGTCCACTCGTCGGCGGCGCCGTCGGGGCGGCCGGTGATGCTCCAGTGCGTCGTCGCCCGGGTCGACCCGGCGCGGTCGGGCCGGAACAGCTCGGGCATCCGGCCGAAGATCGCCGCGATGATCGCCGCGCGGTTGCCGCTGTCCATGACTACCTTGACATCCTTGTCGGACATGGCCTTCACGGTCTGGATGAACTCGGCCGGCTCGACGGATGCCAGCTGCTCGGGCGTGGCGGTGGTGAAGTCGATGTCGGACATCGCGGACCCCTTCCCAGGGCGAGGACTCTTGGTTACCGCCAGTAACCTACCGGACCGCTCCGGCGTCGAGGAACCACCCCACGACCATCCCCTCGGGCCGCGCCGGCTCGATGAAGTGCTCCCAGCCGAAGGCCTGCGTGAACATCTCAGCGGGCATGGCGAGCATGCCCTGGGCGTCGGACTGGCTGGCGTGCGCCTGAAGGGCCTCCCGCTTGACGTCGATGAAGTCGCTGACGTCGCACGCCCAGTGCAGCTCGCTCTCGAGGCTCCCCAGCGGGTTGCCGTCGTCCATCGGGGCGCGCGGGTCCCACTCGCTGACGTCGGCGCCGGCGGCAACCGCTGCGTCGTGCGCCCGGATGATCGCGTCGCGGTTCATCGTCACCTCGAGGTAGCGCGGGGTCCCGGCCAGCTCGGCCGCCCGCCGCGCCACGGCATGGACCTTGACGTGGTCGGGATGGCCGTAGCCGCCGTGCCAGTCGTAGCCCACGACGATGTCGGCGGCCTCACCGCGCAGCACCTCCGCGAGCCGCGCGGCCGCCGCCTCGGTGTCGACCTGCATGAAGCTCGCCTCGTGGTCGTTCTGTGCCCAGCCGGTCATGCCGGAGTCCGCATACCCCAGGAACTCGACGCGATGCGTGCCGATGGCGGCGTTGGAGGCCATCGCCTCGGCCCGACGCCGGTCGACCACGGTCTCCCCCGCGGCGAGGTCGTCCGGCGAGTCCCCGTGGTCGCCGTTGGTCGCGACGACGAGCACCACCCGGTGGCCCTCCTTGACGGCGCGCGCCATGGAGCCGGCCGTCTGCGAGGCCTCGTCGTCGGGGTGGGCATGGACGAAGACAAGTGTTGCCATGTGCCCACCTTCTCATCCGCCTCGGACAGCCCGCCCGACTCACACCGGCAGCGTGTACACGATGAAGCCGTGGTGCTCCGCCACCGCGTCGTAGAGCCTTCTGGCCGTCGCATTGTCGCGGTGCGTCTGCCAGTAGACGCTGCCGCACTCATGGGCGCGCGCCCAGTCGCGCACCGCCTCGATGAGAGCCTGACCTACCCCGTGCCGGCGCGCCTCGGGCGCCGTGAACAGGTCCTCCAGATAGCAGAGGTCCGGCTCGCTCGTGCTGGGGTGCACGAGGAAGTGGGTGATCCCCACAAGGGTGCCGTCCAGCCACGCCCCGAGCGCGTGCATCCTTGTGTCAGAACGGAACTCACGCCAAGCGCGGTCGTATGCCGTCTGGTCGAGCTCGCGCTCGTAGAAGGCGATGTACGCGCGGAAGAGCTCCTCCCACCGGTCGTGGTCGTCCTCGCCCAGCGGGCCGATCGTCAGCATGACGTGACGGTACCGGGACGGGACGGGCCCGGGGAGGGCCACTTCCCGGCATACCGACTGGGCCACGCGGGACGAAACCACCCCGCGCGGGTTCGATGTGTTTCCCGCGTCACACAGCGCACGGGAACACATCGACCGGAGCGACCGGAGTCACGCCTTCTTGGCGGTCCGCTTCGTCGTGCGCTTTGCAGTCTTCTTGACGGCCCGCTTGCGGGTCGTCGGGCCCTTGGCGCGCTTCTCGGCGAGCAGCTCGAACCCGCGCTCGGGCGTGATCTCGGCGGGGTCGTCGTCCTTGCGGAGCGTCGCGTTCGTGTCGCCGTCGGTGACATACGGCCCGAACCGGCCGTCCTTGACCACGACCGGCTTGCCGCTCACCGGGTCCGTGCCGAGCTCCTTGAGCGGGGCCGCGGCAGCAGCCCGGCCGCGCTGCTTGGGCTGCGCATAGATCGCGAGCGCCTCCTCGAGCGTGATGTCGAAGAGCTGCTGCTCGGTGACCAGCGAGCGAGAGTCGGTGCCGCGCTTGAGGTACGGGCCGTAGCGGCCGTTCTGTGCGGTGATCTCGACGCCCTCGGCGTCCGTGCCGACGACCCGCGGCAGGCTGAGCAGCTTGAGTGCCGTGTCGAGGTCGATCGATGCGAGCTCCATGTCCTTGAACAGGGACGCGGTGCGCGGCTTGGCCTTGGCGGCCTTCCGCGTGCCCGAGCCGTTCTGGGTCGGCTGCTCCTCGATGACCTCGGTGATGTAGGGACCGTAGCGGCCTGCCTTGGCGACGATGTCACGGCCGGAGGCGGGGTCCTGCCCGAGGACGCGTCCATCGTCGGCGGCGACGTCGAGCAGCTCTCGGGCGCGTTCGGGTGTCATCTCGTCGGGCGCGACGTCGTCGGTGATCGTCGCCCGGCGCGGGGTGGCGGAAACCGTTGCGTCGTCAGGGATCTCGCCGGTCTCGAGGTTCACCCCGGTCGGAGCGACCTCCTCCACGTAGGGCCCGTAGCGGCCCACGCGGACGACCATGCCGTCGCCGAGCGGGATCGTCGAGATCTCCTTGGCGTCGATCTCGCCGAGGTCGTCGACGAGGTGCTTCAGGCCCTCGCCCGACGTCGCCTCGTCGCCGAAGTAGAACCGCTTCAGCCACTCGACGCGCCCCTCGTCGCCGTTGGCGATGCGGTCGAGGTCCTCCTCCATCGAGGCGGTGAACTCGTAGTCGACGAGCTCGGTGAAGTGCTCCTCCAGCAGGCGGGTCACGGCGAACGCGAGCCAGGTGGGCACCAGCGCCTGGCCCTTGGTGAAGACGTAACCGCGGTCCTGGATGGTGCCGATGGTGGCGGCATACGTCGACGGACGCCCGATGCCGCGCTCCTCCATCGCCTTGACGAGAGTGGCCTCGGTGTAGCGCGCTGGTGGCGTCGTCTCGTGGCCGTCGGCCTCGGCGCGCAGGATCTCCAGCGAGACCCCAGCGGAGAGCTTCGGCAGGCGTCGCTCCTCCTCGGCGGCCTCCGCGCGCGCGGTGGCCTCGTCGTCCCGGCCCTCCTCGTATGCCGCGAGGAACCCCTTGAACGTGATGACGGTGCCGCTCGCGCTGAACTCGACCTGCTGCGCCCCTTCGACGGCGGTGTCGACGACGAGCTTGACGGTCGCGGTCGACCCACGGGCGTCGGCCATCTGGGAGGCGACCGTCCGCTTCCAGATCAGCTCGTAGAGGGCGAACTCCTCGCCGCGCAGCTCACCGGCGACCTGGGCCGGGGAACGGAACCGGTCGCCGGCCGGGCGGATCGCCTCGTGCGCCTCCTGGGCGTTCTTGACCTTCTTCTCGTAGCGGCGCGGGCTGTCGGGAACGTACTCCGCGCCGTACATGTCCCGCGCCTGGCTGCGCGCCGCGGTCAGGGCGGCGTCCGACAGCGTGGTGCTGTCGGTACGCATGTAGGTGATGTAGCCGTTCTCGTAGAGCCGCTGGGCCACCCGCATCGCGTTCTTGGACGACATGCGCAGCTTGCGCGACGCCTCCTGCTGGAGCGTCGAGGTGGTGAACGGCGCCGACGGGCGTCGGGTGTAGGGCTTTTCCTGGACGTCGGTGACCCGGGCACCCTGGTGCAGGCACGCCTCCGCGATCCGCGTGGCGAGCGCCTCCTCGAGGTGGACGACCCCCTTCCCGGTGAGGACGCCGCCGTCGGAGAAGTCACGTCCGGTGGCGACCCGGGCACCGTCGACCGACGAGAGCCGGGCGGTGAACTGCTGCGCGGCCGCGCCGGGCGTGAAGTCGCCCACGACGTCCCAGTAGGACGCCTTGACGAAGGCCATCCGCTCGCGCTCGCGCTCGACGACCATGCGCGTCGCGACCGACTGGACGCGTCCGGCCGACAGGCCTTGGCGGACCTTGCGCCACAGGACCGGGCTCACCTCGTAGCCGTAGAGACGGTCGAGGATGCGGCGGGTCTCCTGGGCGTCGACGAGGCGGGTGTCGAGCTCGCGGGTGTCGTTGACGGCCCGCTGGATCGCCTCACGCGTGATCTCGTGGAAGACCATCCGCTTGACCGGCACGCGGGGCTGGAGCGCCTCGAGCAGGTGCCAGGCGATGGCCTCGCCCTCGCGGTCCTCATCGGTGGCGAGGTAGAGCTCGCTGGAGTCCTTGAGCAGGCGCCTGAGCTCGGCGACCTTCTTCTTCTTGTCGGTGTCGACGACGTAGTACGGCTCGAAGCCGTGGTCGACGTCGACGGCGAACTTGCCGAACGGGCCCTTCTTCATGTCGGCGGGCAGCTCGGACGGGTTGGGCAGGTCTCGGATGTGCCCGACCGAGGCCTCCACCTCGAAGTCCCCACCGAGGTATCCGGCGATCGTCTTCGCCTTCGCGGGCGACTCGACGATGACGAGCTTGCGGCCCTTTCCTGCGGCCATGAACACACCTTCAACTTCCCGGTCTCACGTGCAGCGGATTCGTCGCTGCTCCGACGTGGACGCGCCCTGACCGTAACAGGCTCCGTCAAGAACGCATTCCAGGATCCCGTTTTCGGCGGGTTCCGGCAGCAGATCTGGTATGCCGGTCGGGCTAGGTCGCAGCAGCCGCGCCGCCACGCAGTCCGCCTCTCGTCGCGCGTCATGTCGCCCGACTCGTCGTGATGGCAGCACCGACGGCGACACGAGCGGCGACCTGACGCACGATGCGACCCCGGCACCAGACCCTGGACACTCCGGATTCGGTCAGCGAGACGAGCTCGATACGTGATAATTTAGTATTCAATCACTTTGGAAGGACGCTCATGACCGCCGCTCCAGTCATCTACCTCAGCCACGGCGCGCCGCCTCTCGCCGACGACGAGCGCTGGACGGCCGAGCTCGCCGACTGGTCGTCCGACCTGCAGAAGCCGGAGAAC
This sequence comes from Intrasporangium mesophilum, assembly GCF_054783095.1. NCBI lineage: Bacteria > Bacillati > Actinomycetota > Actinomycetes > Micrococcales > Intrasporangiaceae > Intrasporangium > Intrasporangium mesophilum. Next base: position 50,473 of record NZ_BAAGRF010000014.1, read on the forward strand.
GTACTCATGGTCTCGGCCCACTGGGAGGACGCGCCGACGACCCTCGGCACGACCACCGGCGCTCCCCTGACCTACGACTTCTGGGGCTTCCCGCAGAAGTACTACGAGGTCACCTACGACGCCCCCGCCGCGCCGGCGCTCGCCGACGAGGTGACCAAGCTGCTCACCTGGCCGGGCCACGAGGTCCATCGCGACGAGGCCCGCGGGCTCGACCACGGCGCCTACGTGCCGCTCAAGGAGATGTTCCCCGAGGCCGACATCCCGGTGCTGCAGATGTCGATGCCGACGCTCGACCCGCGCGGCCTGTTCGAGATCGGCCGGCGCCTCGCCCCTCTGCGCGACCAGGGCACGATGATCGTCGGCTCCGGCTTCACGACGCACAACCTGCGGTGGTTCAACCCGTACGGCGGTGCCGACGGCACCCCACCCCAGGCCAGCCAGGAGTTCGACCAGTGGGCCCGCGAGGCCATGGCGGCGCAGGACGTTGACAGCCTGCTGGACTTCCTCGCCAAGGCTCCTGCCGCCCACGAGGCGCACCCGCGGACCGAGCACTTCGCGCCGCTGTTCGTCACCTTGGGAGCGGCATACGAGTCCGGTGGCCTCGACAACAAGAGCGTCATCGAAGGCTTCTGGTTCGGCCTGTCGAAGCGGTCCTGGCAGTTCGGCTGAGCCCGCAGACAGTGATGGCCAGGGTTGTGGAGCCTTCTGGTCGCAGGGACGACGACAACCCTCCACAGCCGGCGGGGCAGGGCGAGCGGAGCGAGCCCAGAGGGCAAACAGGAACTAACGAGTAACCTCCGCCGTTCGACCGATGTGGGTGCCCCACTCACGCGGCCGCGGCACGGAACCTCCCCTGACTCCGAGCCGCGGCCGCCCCGCCGGCCGGCCCCTCTGGGGGGCACGGCCGGCGTGGACGGGGAACCGCGGGAATCGCCGTCCCGTCGCAAGGGCGCGGCACGTAAAGTGGCCGTACGCCCGACGAGACGCGCAGGCGACCTGTCGTATGCCGTCTCGCGGGCGTGGGACTTCGGTCACGTCGCCGACGTGGCCGGCCGAGAGGGGAAGGGACCCGTTCGAGATGACTGACCAGCCCGCAGCCCAGTCCGCCGCGCAGGCAGCACCGCCGCCCGCCGCAGCCCAGGTCGCGCCTCTCGAGCCGCCGACCGGCGAGGGGTTCATCCTCACGGCGCCGGCCGCCACCGGCCCGGTGGCCGCCACGAGCGCCCCGAAGATGGCCCCTGCCGTTCCCGAAGCCGCCCTTCCGGGGCTGGACTCGAAGGTCGACACCTACCTCGACTCGCTCATGCGGGCCGCCACGAAGTCGCCCGAGTGGGAGACCAAGGCCGCGGACGTGCGCTCCATGGGCAACGACGAGGTGCGCTTCGCGGCCGAGAGCTCCAACCGGATGCTCCAGATGCCGGTCAAGGCCCTCAACGAGGGGAGCCTCACCGCCAACTCCAAGGTCGGCTCGACGCTGCTCGACCTGCGCCGCACGGTCGAGGACCTCGACCCGGGGCAGGCCCAGGGGGCCAAAAAGTTCCTCGGCATGATCCCCTTCGGCGAGAAGGTCACCGACTACTTCCGCAAGTACCAGTCGGCGCAGTCGCACCTCAACGGCATCCTCCACTCGCTGCAGTCGGGCCAGGACGAGCTGCAGAAGGACAACGTCGCGCTCAACCTGGAGAAGAAGAACCTCTGGGAGTCGATGGGCCGGCTCAACCAGTACGTATACGTGGCGGAGCGCCTCGACGCCAAGCTCGCCGCCCAGGTGGCCACGCTCGACACCACCGACCCGGAACGGGCCAAGGCCATGCGCGAGGACGTGCTGTTCTACGTGCGCCAGAAGCACCAGGACCTGTTGACCCAGCTCGCGGTGTCGATCCAGAACTACCTGGCGATCGACATCATCATCAAGAACAACATCGAGCTCATCAAGGGTGTCGACCGGGCCACGACGACGACGGTGTCGGCGCTGCGCACGGCCGTCATCGTCGCGCAGGCCCTGAACAACCAGCAGCTCGTGCTCGACCAGATCACCGCCCTCAACACGACGACGTCGGGGATCATCGAACGGACCTCGGAGGCCCTCAAGCAGAACTCCGCGCGCATCCAGGAGCAGTCCGCGAGCTCGACGCTGTCGATGGAGTCTCTGCAGAAGGCGTTCGCGAACATCTACGAGACGATGGACACGATCGACCAGTTCAAGGTGCGCGCCCTCGACAACATGGCCGCGACGATCGGCACGCTCGAGACCGAGGTCGCCAAGTCGCGCACCTACCTCGACCGGGTCGCCGCCCAGGACCAGCGGCGTGCGGAGAACGCCGCGCCGGGGGTGCTCGACCTCGGCACGGGCCGGTAGCGCACGCCCGGTCGCCGCGGCCTCGGCTCCGGCGGCCGGGCCGCGTGGGCCCGCAGCTCGCGAGCAGCACATGAGCAGGCCGCACGGACGCGGCACCGGCGCCAGCGCCGGAGATGAGAACCGCAAAGGGGACATGACGTGGGAATCCGGTCGTGGTTCGGGTTGGACAAGCCCGAGGCACCAGAGCCGCCGCGCCCTGGGCCGCCCACGACCGAGCAGCTGCTCGAGGCTCTCGACTCCGTCGAGCAGCAGGCGCGCGACGGGCAGGTCCCCGGAGTGGTGCTCTCGCGCCTGCTCCGCGTGAGCCGCATCGTCCGGCAGACCCTCCCGCGCCTGGCCAACCTCGGCATCGGCAGCTCCCAGGGCTACAGCGTCATGGCCACCGCGGCCGACTACCTACCGGTCGCGATCGGCAACTACCTGCGCCTGCCCCGCGACTGGGCGGACACCCGCCCGATCTCCGACGGGAAGAGCTCGGTGATGCTCCTCGTCGACCAGCTCGACCTGCTCGGCGCGACCATGGACAAGGTCTACGACGCCGTATGCCGTGCCGACGCGGAAGCGATCATCGTGCACGGGGCGTTCCTGGAGCAGAAGTTCGGCCACCCCTCCACCGGTGGGTCGCTCGGGCTCGACGCCCCGGACCCCGAGCCGTCCGCCGCACCCCGACCGCCCTCCCCGACCGAGCTCACCCAGCCCGTCCAACCCACCCAGCCCAGCCAGCACGTCCAGCCCAGCCAGCCCGTCCAGAACCCGGTGTCGTCGTCGACGCCCCGGCCTCTCGCCCCGCCGGAGTGATGCATGAGCACCACACGCTCCCATGACGGGTCGCGGCTCGCCGAGAGCCTCGACCAGCTGACCGACATCGCCGCCGAGGCCGGCCTCGACCCGGCGCAGGCACGCGACGAGGGACTCCGGGTTGCGGCCGCCCTGTCCGAGGCCGTGCCGGGCGCCGCGACGGGCTGGGCCGAGGTCGCACACCCGGGGCTGACCGACCTCCGCCGGATCAACGACGCCTTCTTCGACGCCGCCTCACGGGGCCGCCGGTGGCGCGGCTCCCCGACGGACCTGCTCGAGTCGCTCGTGTCGTCCGGCAGCTCGCTGGCAGACGAGTATGCCGAGGCGCTGACCGAGGTGGCGTCCGCGGCGGTGATGCTCGGCACCGCGCCGATCTGGGTGATCGCCAACGCGTCTGCGGCCTCCGGCGCGTACCTTGCCGCGGCGCGCGCAGTCCCCCGCCTGCCGGCATACCCCGGGATGGGACCGGGCGGCATACCCGGGCTCGGGACCGGCGCGCCCGACCTCGCGCGCCCCAACCTCGTCGGACCCATGGAGTCGCCTGGGACACCAGGCGGCTCGCTCTCTCCCGAGGCCGGGGCGCCCGGGACGCCCGGGACGCCCGGGACCTCAGGTGGCGCGACGGCGACAGCGGAGGCCGCGGCGACCGCCGAGCCGGAGACGCCTGCGGAGCCGGAGAAGTCGGTGCAGGAGCTGCTCGCCGAGCTCGACGCGATGATCGGCCTCGACCGCGTCAAGAAGGAGATCCACCGGCAGGTCGCCCTGCTCTCGGTGGAGAAGATGCGCACCGAGGCGGGGCTCAAGGCTCCGACGATGAGCCGGCACCTGATCTTCGTCGGCAACCCCGGGACCGGAAAGACGACCGTGGCACGGCTCGTCGGCGCGATCTACCGCGCGCTCGGGCTGCTGCCCAAGGGCCAGCTCGTCGAGGTCGACCGGAGCGAGCTCGTGGCCGGGTACGTCGGCCAGACCGCGATGAAAACCGCCGAGGTCTGCGCCCGCGCCGTCGGTGGCGTGCTGTTCATCGACGAGGCGTACGGCCTGACGGGCGACCAGTTCGCGCAGGAAGCGGTCAACACCCTCGTCAAGGAGATGGAGGACCACCGCGACGACCTCGTGGTCATCGTCGCCGGCTATCCCGACCCGATGGTCGCGTTCATCGCGCAGAACCCCGGGCTCGCGAGTCGGTTCACCACGACGATCGAGTTCGACGACTACACCGACGACGAGCTCCTCGACATCCTCGACTCGATCGCGACCGGCTCCGACTACGAGCTCACCGACGGGGCACATGCTCGCGTCCGGGAGATCTTCGAGGCCACCGCGCGCACCTCGATGTTCGGGAACGGACGCTTCTCGCGCAACCTCTTCGAGCACGCCGTCGGCCGCCACGCGTGGCGGCTCAAGGACGCGACGGAGCCAACTCGCGACGAGCTGCGTCTACTCACCGCAGACGACTTCATCGACCAGCCGGACGACGAGCCCGAGACCACTCCCGACGACCAGCCCGAGACCACTCCCGACGACCAGCCCGACGAGGGGATCGTCGGCCAGGTCCCGGACCGACCCGAGGGTGAATCGACCGAGCATCCGGACCCGGTCAGGGCAGACCCTGATGGTTCCACACCGGCCGATGAGGCAGTCTCGGACGAGCAGCACCCACCGAGCGAGGACACCGCATGACGAGCGCACCGACGACGAACATCCCCGTCGCCATACCCGCCGGCGCGCCGCGGGGGGCCACCGGGCCGCAGCAGCCACGCACCATCGCCGGCAGCCTGCCCGCCGCCCGCACCGTCGCCAACCGCCTGCTGCACGGCACGCCGGGCCGGATGCGCCTGTTCGGGCTGCTCGGGGTCATCGCCGCGGTCGCGCTCGGCGCGATCAGCGCCAACGCCCTGCTCGCCTCGCAGGCGGCCGTCGAGCGGGCCGCCAACAACATCGCCCAGGTCGTGCGGGTCCAGTCCATGCACGTCGACCTGCTGCGCGCCGACGCCGTCGCCACCAACGCCTTCCTCGTCGGCGGCCTCGAGTCCGCTGCGTCCCGCACGAGCTACGACGACGCCATGTCACGGGTCGCGTCGGGCATCGCCGAGGCCGCGGCCGCTCAGCCCGCCGACGGCGCGGCCCTCGGGGAGCTGTCCCAGAAGGTGCAGACGTATGCCGCTCTGGTGGAGCAGGCGCGCGCGAACAACCGGCTCGGGCTGCCGGTAGGGGCGCAGTACCTCACGCAGGCCAGCGCCGGGCTGCGGTCGGACGCGATCCCGATCGTCGAGGCGATCGTCAGCGCCAACGAGCAACGGGCCCGGGACGAGTTCGACCGCAGCAACTCGAGCCTTCAGCTGCTCGTCGGCGTCGCGGCGCTGGTCGGCCTGGCCGCGATCTCGATCTGGCTCGCGCGCCGGACCCACCGCTACGTCAACCCGTCCCTGACCGGCGCCGTCGTCGTGCTCATCGTCGCGCTGTTCGTCACGGCGTCGGTCGTGGGCAGCCTCGCCGGGGCGACGCGCGACGTCGCGAGCGGCGCCTACCAGACGGCCGTGAAGCTCGCCGGCGTGACCACCGCCGCCAACGACGCCCGCGCCAACGAGAGCCTGACCCTGATCCGGCGCGGCTCCGGAGACGCCTTCGAGAAGTCCTGGCAGAAGGACGGCGGCTCGGTCGACCAGGGCATCACCGAGCTCCAGCAGCGCAACGTCCCGGACGCCGCGAGCCTCGACCAGCTGTGGAAGGCCTACTCCGACACCCATAAGCAGGTCCGCACGCTCGACGACGGCGGCAAGTGGGACGACGCGGTCAAGCTCTCGACGAGCACGGCCGCCAGCGGCGCAGCCGGGACCTTCCAGGCCTTCGACACCGCCGCGAGCCAGGCCCGCGACACGGCCAGCATCTCGGCCGTCGACACGTTGCGCGGTCTGGGCGGCTCGGCCGGCTTCTACGCCCTCGGCATCGCCGTCGTCGCGCTGCTCGCGGCGTGGCTCATCGTCCGGGGCATCGGCCAGCGAATCGAGGACTACCGATGACGACCAGCACCTTCTCCCAACGCCCAAGGGGCGGCGAAAAAGAGATCGGGGTCAGCCGCGGCGCCGGCGTTGCCTGGACGCAGCGCAGCGAGCTGGGTCCCACGCTCTGCGTGGGAGGGACGAGCGAGCGCAGCGGAGGAAGGCAACGCCTTAGAGGCGCCGCGGGCACGCGCCGCAGCGAAGCGAGGCGCCAAAAGCTCGTCACCGTAGCCCTCGCCGCCGCCGTGCTCGCGGGCCTGGCGGGATGCTCGAGCGTCACGTACGCCCAGACGCCGGTGCCGCCCGCGCCGAAGGCGAGCGCCCCGCCGAGCGCGGCTCCCGCCGCCCCGCAGACCTGCAACAACGCCACCCAGTCGTATGACCCGCTGCCGACCGTGCCGAGCAGCAGCGCGATCACCGACGGCACGGTCCGCAAGATCCTCGACCGCGGCTACCTCACGGTCGGGGTGTCCGCGGACACCTACTTGTTCGCTGCGCGCGACCCCTTCACCGGCCAGATCAGCGGCTTCGACATCGACATCGCCAAGGCCGTGGCGCAGAGCCTGTTCGGGACCGCGACCGGCCACCTGCAGCTGCGGGTCATCACCGCCGCCGACCGGCTGCCGCTGCTGCAGGACCGCAAGGTCGACATGGTGACGCGCAACATGTCGATGACGTGCGACCGCTGGGACAAGATCGGCTTCTCCGCCGAGTACTACCGCGCCGGTCAGAAGGTGCTCGTCAGCAAGGCCGCCCCCAACGCCGCGAACCTCTCGCTCGCAGATCTCAAGGGCAAGCGCGTCTGCGCCCCGTCAGGCACGACCTCCCTGGCCAAGCTGCAGTCCGTCGAAGGCCCTATCGCCGTCACGGCCGCCAACCACACGGGCTGCCTCGTGCTCTTCCAGCAGGGCAAGGCCGACGCCATCACCGGCGACGACACGGTCCTGGCCGGCCTGGCCGCACAGGACCCGAACACCGTGGTCACCAAGGCCAAGGCGATCACCGCCGAGCCCTATGGCATCGGCGTCAACAAGGCCGACGTCTACTTCGCGCGGTACCTGAACCGGGTGCTCGCCGACATGGAGTCCGACGGCCGGTGGAAGCAGATCTACAACACGTGGCTCGCCGGCCCACTCGGGCCCGGCGCCACTCCCCCGACCCCGGTGTACGGACGCTGAGCCGCAGATGACCGCCGTGCCGCAGACTCCCTCCGACCCCGGTTCGGGCATCGTCGCCCCGCCCGCGCCGGGTCGGCTGGGCGTGCCTGTGCAGGCGGCGGAGGCCCAGACGTACCTCAACGCCCTGCGCGTGTGGGTCACCCAGCGCCGGGCCGACCTCAACGAGGTCGACCGCGCGGTCCTCAAGCTCTCGCAGGCCGAGCAGGTCGCGATCACCACCGACCTCACGGTCGCGCTGACCTTCTGGAAGGCTGTGAGCGACCGCCTCACGCTGCTCGAGACGACGTTCGACGGCGGCCGGGTGGGGCCGAAGGAGGCCGAGCGCCTGTCGACCCTGATTCACGGGCGCCTCGACTCGAACACCACCGAGCACCTCGCTCTGGCCTCCAGCGGGTCGCTCGCCGTGAGCCTGCCCGAGGCGTGCCGGCTGCTCGACTCGCTGACGCGAACGCTCCAGGCCCGGGCCTCGCTGGCGCCGGGAGCCGCCGAGGCCAGCCAGCGGATCACCTTGGTACGCGCGGGAGTCGAGCGCGTCCGCGACCAGATCCCGCTCGTGCCCGTCGGGCCCCAGCGAGACGAGGCCGCCGAGAAGCTGGCCCGCCTGGACCGCCGCACCACTGACCTCGTCGAGCGCGCCCGCCGCGGCGCTGACGTCGGCGGCATCATCGGGCCGCTCGAGATCGACGTCGCCGTCCTCGAGCGCGACCTCATCGTCGAGGCCGCCGAGCGCGCCTCGGCGGCCAAGAGCCGGCTGCGCACCCAGCAGCAGGTGGAGGAGCTCGATGCCCGGGCCGCGGCCATCCGGGCCCTCGAGAAGGCTTGCATCGAGGCGATCACGCCCGCCCCGCACCTGGCCATCCCCAACGTCCGCGCGCTGGGACCGGTGCCGCAGTCGGCAGCCGAGCTCGCGGCATACCGGGAGAAGCTGGAGCGCGTGTCGCGCGCGCTCGACCTCGCCCACGAGACGTATGCCGCCGGGCTCGCCGAGCGCGACGAGGTCGTCGGGCTCGTCGGCGCGGTCGGCGCCATGGCTGCGTCCGTCACCCTCACCCCGGAGGCGACGGCCGACCTCGGCGACCTGCGCGCCCGCCTCGACACGACCTTGGCCACGACGCCCCTGCCGATCGCCCGCGCCCGGGCGCTCGCGGCGGCATACCAGGCCTATGTCGACACGGCCACCCGCTCGTCCCGCGCCGCGACCCGTCCCGCTCCCCGAACCCAGAGGCCACGCGCATGAAGTGCAACCAGCCGGGCTGCTCCGGAAACATTGTCGACGGCTACTGCGACGTCTGCGGCATGTCGGTCGACACCGCCGCCGCGATCCCCGCGGCTGCGACCGCCGGCGCACTCTCGTCGTCCGCCACCCCGCCGCTGCCTCCCCCGTATGCCGCACCGTCGGCCAACGCGATCCCTGAAGGCGAGCCGTGCCAGCAGCCCGGATGCCACGGCAAGATCGACGCCGGCTACTGCGACGTGTGCGGCACGCCCGCCGACCAGCAGGGCGTCGCGGCGCTGGCTCCGGCCGTAGGGCCCGAGCAGACGGTGCCCGCCGGCGTCGGGCCCGAGATCTCGACCCGCTCGGCCGCCTCGAGCAACCTCGCCTCGGCGGCCTTGGGCTCCAAGCGCGCCCGTGAGTCGGGCTCGGTCGCGACCAGGCGCACGAGCGGGTCGCAGCGGCTGCGTTCCGCGCGGCTCGGCGGCGGCATCACGACCGTCCGGCCCGCACCGACCATCGACGCCGAGAAGGCCCTGCTGGCCGACCCGACCGTCCCCGAGAACAAGCGCTTCTGCCCCAAGTGCGGTGAGCCCGTCGGCCGCGGCCGCGACGGCAAGCCCGGCCGCACCACCGGCTTCTGCGCCAAGTGCCGCCACCCGTTCTCGTTCGACCCCAAGCTCAAGGCGGGCGACCTCGTCGCCGGCCAGTACGAGGTCGCCGGCTGCCTCGCCCACGGCGGCCTCGGCTGGATCTACCTCGCGCGCGACAAGAACGTGTCGGACCGCTGGGTCGTGCTCAAGGGCCTGCTCAACTCGGCCGACCCCGACGCCCTCGCGGCCGCCATCGCCGAACAGCGGTTCCTGGCCCAGGTGTCACACCCGAGCATCGTCGAGATCTACAACTTCGTGACCCACGACGACGCCGGCTACATCGTCATGGAGTACGTCGGCGGTACGTCGCTCAAGTCGATCCTCAAGCAGCGGATGCAGCACGCCGGGCGTTACGACCCGCTGCCCGTCGACCAGGCGCTCGCGTACATCCTGGAGATCCTGCCCGCCTTCCAGTACCTCCACGACCTCGGGCTGGTCTTCTGCGACTTCAAGCCCGACAACATCATCCAGGTCGGCGACGAGGTCAAGCTCATCGACCTCGGTGGCGTGCGCCGGGCCGACGACGAGGACTCCGCGATCTTCGGGACCGTCGGCTACCAGGCTCCCGAGGTGGCCGAGCTCGGGGTCTCCGTCGCGTCCGACATCTACACGATCGGGCGCACCCTCGTCGTGCTGACGATGGAGTTCCGCGGCTACCAGACGACGTATCTCAACACCCTGCCCGCGCAGGACACCGTGCCGGTCTTCCAGAAGTACGACTCGTACTACCGCCTGGTCGCCAAGGCGTGCGCGCCCAACCGCGACGACCGGTTCGTGTCGGCCGACGAGCTGCGCTCGCAGATGATCGGGGTGCTGCGGGAGGTCGTCGCGCTCGACAAGGGCGCGGGAGCCGCCACGACGACCGTCGGGTCGCTGCTGTTCGACGTGCCGACTCCGGGCGTCGAGCCCGACGACTGGCGCAACCTTCCGGCGCTGCGCCGCGACCCGCACGACCCCCTCGTCGGCTGGCTGGCGACGGTGAGCGGCACTCCCAACGAGCGCCTCGAGCGCCTCGCCAGCGCCCCGAAGAGCTCGACCGAGGTGCTCCTCGAGCGCGCCCGCACCGCTCTCGACGCCGGCCTGCGCGACATCGCCGAGAAGACCGCCGCGGAGCTGCTCGGCGCCGACCCGTGGGAGTGGAGGGCGGTCTGGATCCAGGGACTGGCCGCCCTCGAGCGTGGGGACGCGCGCGCGGCCCAGGCGGCGTTCAACGCCGTCTACGGCCAGGTGCCCGGCGAGCTCGCACCCAAGCTCGCCCTGGCCCACGCGTGCGAGAAAGCAGGTGATGACGCCGTCGCCGAGAACCTCTACGTCGCCTGCGCGCGCACCGACGCCACGTACGTGCCGATGGCCGCCTTCGGCCTCGCCCGGATCCGCGCCGCCCGCAAGGACGTCGACGGTGCGGTCGCGGCATACCGGCTGGTGCCGGCGCAGTCGAGCGCCTTCCGCACTGCGCGGGCAGGGCTCGCCGAGCTGCTCACCAAGGCCAACCGCGGCCTGCCCGACCTCGCCGAGGCGCTGCGCACCCTCGACGACACGTCGCTGACCGCCCGCCGGCGGGCCGAGCTGACGACGCTCATCTATCGCGAGGCCCTCGAGACCGTCGAGAAGACGGGCAACAAGGCCGACATCCGCATCGGCACGCACAAGGGCACCCCGACCGGGCTGCGTCTCGGCCTCGAGGAGTCCTTGCGCGAGCTCGCGAAGCGCACGCCGGACCTCGCCGAGCGCGTCCCGCTCGTCGACGAGGCCAACGCCATCCGACCCTGGAGCCTCTTTTGAGCGACAGTCCGACCACGGGCGCGCCCGACCCGACCACTCTCGCGCAGCCCAGCGACGGGCACTCGCAGCCCGTCGAGGGTCTCGCGCGGGCTGCTGCGTCGCTGCGCGACTGCCCGGTATGCGGCACAGCCAACCCCGCCGAAGCGAGCTTCTGCGAGGCCTGTGGCGCCGACCTTGCGGCGGCCGGAGGGGGCGTCACGGGTGTGGGTGCCGGCCTGCCCGGCGCCACCGCCGCGAGCGCGACCGGGGCCTCGACGGGGATGCCCAGCGCCCACGACGTGGCCGAAGAGACGCTGATGGCGACGGCGACCCCGCAGACGGCGCCCGCCGGTGAGGAGTCACCCCTCGACGTCGGCTGGACCGGTGCCGTGCCGTCGGCCGCCGTCACCCCGGTGGACGACAACCTGTGCACCGCCTGCGGCCAGGGACACATCGTCGACGGCTACTGCGACAACTGCGGCACGCCCCCGCCCGACCCCCGCGACCACTACACCGAGGCACCGGCCGCATGGGTCGCCGGCGTCTGCGACATCGGCAAGCGGCATACCCGCAACGAGGACGCCATGGCGCTCAGCGCGGCGGACGTGCCCGGCTCTCGCGCCGTGCTCGTCGTCTGCGACGGCGTCTCGATGGCGACCGACTCGCACATCGCCTCGCTCGCTGCCGCCAAGGCTGCGCGCGCGGTCCTCGACCAGCCGTTCCCCAAGGGCGTCGGCACCCCCGAGGCGTGGGCGGCGGGCGCCGGACGCGCCCTGGCCGGCGCGGTCGCGCGCGCCAACCAGGCCGTGGTCGACGCGGTCATCGCCGACGTGCCCAACCCGCCGTCGTGCACCATCGCCGCCGCAGTGGTCGAGGACGGCGTCATCGTCGCCGGCAACGTCGGCGACAGCCGCGTCTACTGGCTGCCCGACGCAGCCGCTGAGCCCGCTCAGCAGCTCGGCCGGGACGACTCGTTCGCGCAGGAGCGGATGGCCAGCGGGGTCTCCCGCGAGGCGGCCGAGAACGGCCCGCACGCGCACTCGATCACGCGCTGGCTCGGCAAGGACGCGCCCGACGACCTCACCCCGCACCTGACCACGCTGACCCCCGGCGCAGGCTGGCTCCTCGTGTGCTCCGACGGGCTGTGGAACTACTGCTCCGAGGCCGAGGACGTGCGACGCCTCGTGCACAACGGGCTCGACGAGGTCGACGACGACCAGCCCACCACGATCGCACAGTGGCTCGTCGACTTCGCCAACGAGCAGGGCGGTCGGGACAACATCACGGTTGCCCTCGCGAGACTGGCTGGGCAAGGATCGACAGAGACGACAGAGACGACAGGGGCGGCCGCGGACGCGACGCCGGAGGAAGGGAACCCGATCGATGGCTGACTTCACCGCAGAGGTTTTCCAGAACGAGTTCCTGCCCGACGGGGGCACCGACGTGCACGCGATCGTCCGCGTCACCTCGACCGGTGCCACCGCGGGTGCAGGCTCGGCCGGGACGACCGACCCTGGCTCGGCGGCGGAGGTCATCCTCATCGACACCTCGGGCTCCATGGGCCGGCGCGGCGTGCAGGCGGCGGGCGAGGCGGCCAAGGCGGCGCTCGCCGAGATCACCGACGGCACCCTCTTCTCGATCGTCTCCGGCAACGGCACCGCACAGATCGTCTACCCCTACAGCCACCAGGGCGCACTCGTGCCCATGTCGTCGCACACCCGCGGAGAGGCCACTCGCGCCATCGACGGGCTGCGGGCCAACGGGGGCACGGCGATGGGCACCTGGCTCACGCTCGCCCGGCAGATCTTCGAGACGGTCCCGTACGTCACCAAGCGGCACGCGATCCTGCTTACCGACGGCGTCAACGAGGGCGAGACGCCCGCGTCGCTCGCCGCGGCCGTGCGCAGCTGTGTCGGCGTATTCCAGTGCGACGCCCGCGGCGTCGGCGACCAGTGGCGCGTCGACGAGGTCCGCGGCATCGCTTCGTCGCTGCTCGGCTCGGTCGACCTCATCCCGGCCCCCGAGGACATGGCAGCCGAGTTCGAGAAGATGATGCGCGCCTCGATGTCGCGGGGCGTGGCCAACGTCGAGGTGCGGGTGTGGGTGCCCCAGGGTGCCGAGCTGCTCTTCGTCAAGCAGGTGTCTCCCTCGCTCGAGGACCTCACGCCACGACGCACCCAGATCAACCCGTTGACCGGTGCCTACCCGACCGGCGCCTGGTCCGACGAGAGCCGCGACTACCACGTCGCCGTGCGGCTGCCCGCGCGCACGCTCGGCCAGGAGCAGCTCGCCGCGCGCGTGCAGGTCTCGCTCGGCGGCGACCCCGTTGCCCAAGGCCTGGTCAAGGCCAAGTGGAGCAACGACGACGCCCTGACGACCCGCATCGACCCGGCCGTGGCCGCCTACACGGGTCAGGCGGAGCTCGCGACGGTCATCCAGGAGGGCCTGGCAGCCAAGGCCGCCGGCCAGGACGACATCGCCACCGCCAAGCTCGGCCGGGCTGTCCAGCTCGCCGACGAGACCGGCAACGAGGAGATCACCACGCGCCTGAAGAAGGTCGTCGACATCGACGACGCCGACACCGGCACGGTCCGGCTCAAGAAGGGCGTGACCAAGATCGACGAGATGTCGCTCGACACGGCCTCGACCAAGACGAGCCGGGTGCGCCGGTGAGTGCCATCTGCCCCAACGGCCACAGGTCGGAGGCCGACGACTACTGCGACACCTGCGGCTCGCCGATCGACCTGGATGCCCAGCCGACCGCTGCCAGCGCCGGAACGTCGGGCAGCGCCGGGGCGTCGGGCGGCGTCGGGGCGTCGGGCAGGGCGTCGGGCAGCGCCGGCACGACTGGGTCGGGAGGTGAGTCGTTCTCGGCTGCGACCGGCGCACCCCAGCGGTCGTCCCTCGACCTCGACCCCGCCGTCCCGACCGCTGGCGAGGGGGCATCCGGACTGGGCGTCGGCACGCCGGTGGCCCCGGCGCCGACCGGCCTCGAGTGCCCGAACTGCCACACCGAGAACGCCGACGGCGCCCTCTTCTGCGAGGCGTGCGGGTATGACTTCACGACCGGCGCGATGCCGCGCGACGCGGCGGGCGAAGCCGGCGCGCTCTCGGACGACGGCGGCGACATCGGCGGTGATGGAGCCGTGGGGAGGCCTGGCGGCGAACCAGCTGGTGACGTGAGCGAGGCGGCCACCGGTGGGGCCGGCTCGGCCGCTGGTGCCCTGGCCGGTGTCTCGGCCGGTGTCTCGGCCGGCACCTCGGCCGGCACCTCGGCGCGTGCTGGGGCTGGCGCCTCGCCAGGCGCTGCGACTGCCGGCTCCGGCGCTGGGACCGGCGCCGGAGCGCCGTTCGAGTGGCTCGCCGAGGTGTGGGTCGACCCGGACTGGTACCAGACCCAGGAGGCCGAGGACCCCTGCCCGTCGCCCGGGCTGCCGGTCATCATGCCGCTGCGGCACCGCAGCGTGCTGCTCGGCCGGGTGTCGACGAGCCGGAACACCCATCCCGAGATCGACCTGTCGTCCGACCCCGGCGTGAGCCGGCGTCACGCGCAGCTGACGTCCGACGGAACTCGGTGGTTCGTGGAGGACCTCGGTTCGTCGAACGGGACCTTCGTGGGGCAGGCGTCGGGCCCGCTCCCGGAGGAACCGATCAGCGTCGGTCCCAAGACCGAGCTCGACGACGACGACCGGCTCTACGTCGGAGCATGGACGCGGGTCGTGGTCCGTCGGGCGACCCCCGACGAGGTCGAGGCGTACGCCTGAGGCGAGTCGACTGACCACTTGACCTGCACGACCCAGTCGAGCGGGCCCTTCGAGAGGGCGGTCTGGTCAGACTCGAACTTGAACGTCGCATGAACTCTGGCGACTTTCGCACCGTCGGGCTCTAGGGTGTGCCATGTGACCGAACGGCCCCTCCACCTCGCCGTCGACGTCCCGCAGGTCATCGTCGTGACGGGCGTGATGGCGGCGGGCAAGTCCACCGTGTCCCAGCTGCTGGCGGAGCGGTTCTCCAAGGCCGTGCACCTGCGGGGCGACGAGTTTCGCCGCGTCGTCGTGCGCGGCCGCGCGGACATGTCGCCACACGGCGACCCCGAGGCCGAACGCCAGCTCGCGCTGCGCCACGCGATCGCCGCGCACTCGGCCAACATGTACGCCGACGCCGGCTTCACGGTCGTCGTGCAGGACCTGTTCGTCGGCGCGAGCCTGCAGCCGTTCCTCGACCAGCTGGCCTCGCGGCCGCTGAGCCTCGTGATGCTCGCCCCTGATGTGGGCACAGTGATGCGTCGCGAGGCCGAACGCGTGAAGGTCGGTTACGGCGACCTCTGGTCGATCCGGGACTTCGACCACAAGGTCAAGACCGAGACCCCCCACATCGGGCTCTGGCTCGACAGCTCGGGGCAGACTCCGGAGGAGACGGTCGAGGAGATCATCTCCCGGTTGCCGGAGGCGAGGGTCCACTGAGATGTCCGGACTGACCATCGGCCAGGTCGCCCAGCGCACCGGCGCGGCGACCTCGGCGCTGCGCTACTGGGAGGAGCTCGGGCTGATCGGCTCGGAGCGGACGACCGGCAACCAGCGCCGCTACGAGCGGGCGACGATCCGTCGCGTGTCGTTCATCCGCGCCGCCCAGCGGGTCGGCCTCTCGCTCGACGAGATCGGTGCGGCCTTGGCGACGCTGCCCGACGGCCGGACACCCACTGCGAGCGACTGGGCGAGGCTGTCGCGGTCCTGGCGGGGCCGTCTCGACGAGCAGATCCGCCGGATCGAGAAGCTGCGCGACCAGCTCGACTCGTGCATCGGGTGCGGCTGCCTCAGCTTGCGCACGTGCGCGCTCAACAACCCGTCCGACGTGCTCGCCGACCGCGGCCCGGGAGCCGTCCTGCTCGAGCCCTGACGCTTCGCCTGCCCGTATGCCGTGTGGTGGGGATTCGGGCCCGACGGACCGCGACCGACCCAAACCCCGAAGGGGAAGTCTGCGTCTGCCGCACTCTCGTGGCGGTCCTACGGCTCCCGAAGTCGATGGTTCTCGCCACGGAGTCCGCGGGCCAGCTCGAGACCCGCACGTACGTCTCGGCAGAGCCAGCACGATGACGGCAGTCGTGAAGGCGCTGTTCAAGACGTGGCGGCTGGGTGAGAAGCGCGACCCGACCGTGTATGCCGTGTCCATGCAGCGATGGCTGACCGCCTGGTCGGGCCAGCCCTGACCAGCATCGCGCCCCGGCCGGGATCGAACCCGGCCGGGGCGCGCGCCCGTTGCCTCAGTCCTTCGCCGCGTCCGCAGGGATGGGGTTGTCCGGCGCGGGAACGCCGGGCCCGCCCGCCGGTCCGGGAGCCGATGCGCCGACCCCGGCCAGGGCCGGGACCCCGTTGGCGCCGTTCGCGCCGGCCGCCAGAGCCGCCTCCGCGTCGAGGTCCGCGGCGGCACCCGCGAACTGCGCGGCATACAGCCTGGCGTATGCGCCGTCACGGGCGAGCAGCTCGGCGTGCGAGCCCTGCTCGACGATCTGTCCCTCCTCCATGACGAGGATCAGGTCGGCGTCGCGGATCGTCGAGAGACGGTGGGCGATGACGAAGGACGTCCGGTCGGAGCGGAGCCGCGCCATCGCCTTCTGGACCAGCAGCTCGGTGCGCGTGTCGACCGAGCTGGTCGCCTCGTCGAGGATGAGCAGCGCCGGATCGGACAGGAACGCCCGGGCGATGGTGACCAGCTGCTTCTCGCCCGCGGAGATGTTCGAGGCCTCGTCGTCGAGCACGGTGTCGTAGCCGTCGGGCAGGGAGTGCACGAACCGGTCGACGTAGGTCGCCTTCGCTGCGGCCAGCACCTCCTCGTCGCTCGCGCCCGGCCGGCCGTAGGCGATGTTCTCGCGGATCGTGCCACCGAACAGCCAGGTGTCCTGAAGCACCATGCCGATCCGCGAGCGCAGGCCGTGGCGGGTCAGGTCACGAATGTCCACGCCGTCCAAGGTGATCCGGCCGCCGTCGAGCTCGTAGAACCGCATGATGAGGTTGACGAGCGTCGTCTTGCCGGCCCCCGTCGGGCCGACGATCGCGACCGTCTGTCCGGGGCGGACCGACAGGTCGAGATCCTCGATGAGGGGCTGGTCCGGCGTGTAGGAGAACGTGACGTCCTCGAACGCGACGGAGCCGTGCGGGTCCTCGAGCACCGTCGGGGAGGCGGCGTCGGGCTCCTGCTCCTCGGCGTCCAGCACCTCGAAGACCCGCTCGGCCGAGGCCACACCCGACTGCAGCACGTTCGCCATCGAGGCGACCTGCGTCAGCGGTTGGGTGAACTGGCGGGAGTACTGGATGAACGCCTGCACGTCACCGAGGCTCATCGTGCCCGACGCGACGCGCAAGCCGCCGACGACGGCGACGAGGACGTAGTTGATGTTTCCGATGAACATCATCGTCGGCATGATGATGCCGCTGATGAACTGCGCCCCGAACGAGGCTTCGTAGAGCTCGTCGTTCTTGGTCTCGAAGCCGGCTTGGGCCTCCTTCTGGCGGCCGTAGACCTTGACCAGGCCGTGGCCGGTGAAGGTCTCCTCGATGATGCCGTTCAGCTCGCCGGTGTTGCGCCACTGCTGGACGAACAGCTTCTGCGACCGCTTGGCGATGGCCGCCGTGACCGCAACCGAGACCGGGATCGTCACGAGCGCGATGAGCGCCAGCGTCCAGGAGATCCAGAACATCATGATCAGCACGGCGACCACCGTGAGCAGCGCGTTGAGCAGCTGGGACAGCGTCTGCTGGAGCGACATGCCGATGTTGTCGATGTCGTTGGTGACCCGGCTGAGCACCTCACCTCGCGGCTGCCGGTCGAAGTACGGCAGCGGCAGCCGGTTGAGCTTGGCCTCGACGTCCTGCCGGAGCTGGAACATCGTCTGTTGCAGCACGCCCTGCAGGATCCAGCCCTGGACCCACAGGAGAAGGGACGCCACGG
The DNA here is from genome assembly GCF_054783095.1 of Intrasporangium mesophilum. Lineage (NCBI taxonomy): Bacteria > Bacillati > Actinomycetota > Actinomycetes > Micrococcales > Intrasporangiaceae > Intrasporangium > Intrasporangium mesophilum. Next base: position 68,382 of record NZ_BAAGRF010000014.1, read on the forward strand.
CATACAGGACGATGACCACCATCAGCACCTGACCGACCGCGGTGAAGTCGATCCCCTGGCCGGGGGTGAAGTCCACATTGGACAGCAGCTCGGCCTGGGTCGTGTTGCCCGTCGCGCGTGCGGCGTCGACCGCCTGCTGCTTGGTCATCCCGGCCGGCAGCTTCGAGCCGATGAAGCCGGCAAAGATGAGGTCCGTCGCCTTTCCGAGGATCTTCGGCCCGATCGAGCTGAGCACGACACTCACCACGGTCAGCGTGATCACGAAGACGACCTTGGCGCGATGCGGCGTGAGCAGCCGGACCAACCGCTTGGCCGACGGGCCGAAGTTCAGCGACTTCTCTCCCGGCTGACCCATCTGCATGGGACCGCGCTGGCGCACCGGGCCTCGGCGGGCTTCGGCCGCCTTCTCTTCCTCGGTCTTGACTCCCTCAGCCATCAGGCTGCCTCCTCCGCGCCGCGCTGGGACTCGACGATCTCCTGGTACGTCTCGGAGGTCTCGAGCAGCTGGTCATGGGTGCCCTGGCCGACGATGCGGCCGTCCTCGAGCACGACGATGTGGTCGGCGTCGACGATGGTCGACACGCGCTGAGCGACGATGACGACGGTGCTGTGAGCCGTGACCGGACGCAGCGCCTGGCGCAGCCGGGCGTCGGTCGCCAGGTCGAGCGCCGAGAACGAGTCGTCGAACAGGTAGATGTCGGGGCGTTTGACGATCGCCCGCGCGATGGCGAGACGCTGTCGCTGGCCGCCGGACACGTTCGTGCCGCCCTGGGCGATGTGCCCGTCGAGGCCGCCGTCCATCCGGCTCACGAAGTCCTGGGCCTGCGCGATCCGCAGCGCGTCCCAGAGCTCCTCGTCGGTGGCGTCGGGGTTGCCGTATCGCAGGTTGGTCGCGACGGTGCCGCTGAACAGGTACGGCTTCTGCGGGACGAGCCCGATCTTGCTCCACAGCTCCTCGAGCGACAGGTCGCGCACGTCCACGCCGCCGACCGCGACCCGGCCCTCGGAGATGTCGAAGAGCCGCGGCACGAGGCCGAGCAGGGTCGTCTTGCCGGCGCCCGTCGAGCCGATGATCGCCGTCGTCCGGCCGGGGGACGCGGTGAACGTCACGTCGTGGAGCACGGCATTCTCGGCGCCGGGGTAGTGGAAGTCGACGCCCTTGAACTCGATGCCTGCCGGAGCGGTGCGCATCGGGATCGGCTGCACCGACTCGCTCACGGTCGAGGTCGTTCCGAGGACCTCCTGGATGCGGCCGGCGGAGACCGCGGCGCGGGGGATCATCGTCGCCATGAAGGTCGCCATCATGACGCCCATGAGGATCTGGATCAGGTAGGACAGGAATGCCGTGAGGGCGCCGATCTGCATGTCACCCGAGGCGATCCGGTGGGCGCCGAACCACATCACGGCGACCGAGGACATGTTGAAGACGAACAGCACGATCGGGAAGACGAGCGCCATGAGGCGGCCGACCCGAAGGCCCGCCTCCGTGAGCTTGCCGTTCGCCTCGGAAAACCGCTGCTCCTCGTGGTCCTCGCGGACGAAGGCCCGCACGACCCGGATGCCGGTGATCTGCTCGCGCATGACCCGGTTCACCCCGTCGAGCGACTTCTGCATCCGGCCGAACCACGGGACCATCCGCCAGATGACCAAGCCCACGGACAGGCCGAGCAGGGGCACGGCGACCGCGACGAGCCAGGCCAGCCCGAGGTCCTCGCGCAGCGCCATGAACACCCCGCCGACCATCATGATCGGGGTCGTCACGAGCAGCGCGAACCCCATGAAGGTGACCATCTGCACCTGCGTCACGTCGTTGGTGTTGCGCGAGATCAGGGTCGGCGCGCCGAACTTGGCGACCTCCTGTGCGGAGTAGTCGACGAAGGTGCCGAAGATGTTGGCACGCAGACCGCGGCCCATCCCCATGGCGACCCGTGCGGCGAAGTAAGTCGCGCCGACGGCGGCCGCGATCTGGGCCAGGCTGACGACGAGCATCAGCGCGCCGTGCTGCAGGATGAAGCCGGTGTCACCCTTGGCCACCCCGTCGTCGATGATCTCGCCGTTGAGGCTGGGCAGGTAGAGCGAGGCGATCGTCGCCACGAGCTGCAGGATCACGATCAGGGTGATCTCGCCCTTGTAGGGCTGCAGGTGACTGCGCAGCAGTCGGATCAGCATGGTGGTGCCTTTCGAGTCGTCGAGGTCGCTGGGTACGTTAGGGACTCACGTGGGGTGAGGGTCAACTGCTTTGTCTCTCGTGTGCTCCGCGGGCGTGGATCCGCCACCGGCCCGGATCTCCTCGAGCTCCGCGGGGCTGAGCCGTTCGTGCGAGCCGTCGAGCCGGGAGACGCGGCGCAGGGTCTCGGCGTCTCCACCTTGCGCCTCGTAGAGCTCGGCGATCATCAGCCCGCTGCCCGTCGGCGACGGTCGGACGACGAGGCCGTAGAGCACCGTGTCGACGATCTCCTCGGGCGTCAGGACCATGCCGTCGGCGATGCCCGGATGGCTGCCGGAGAAGGTCAGCAGGCGGATTCGGTGGATCACCTCGCGTGCCGGGACCACGAGGTCGACGGAGTCGTCGACGAGGGCGCCGTTGATCGCATCGAGCAGGGGCTGGTGGGCGGCCACATGCTCGGTGCCCTCGTCGGTCGCGCCGCGCAGGTGCCTCCCGGCCTCGAAGCACGCCATGTGCGGTCCGCGGTTCGGCGGCTGGGTGAGGCCGAGCGCGGCCATCAGCCCGAAGACGTCGGTGAACCTCTTCTGCATGATCGCCGTGAAGTCGACGAGTCGGTCGCGCATGCTCTGCGACTGGTCGATCGCGGCGATGGCGCGCCTCACCGGGGCCGGGCAGAACGCGGTCTGCACCGCCTCCGTCTCGAGGGCCTCCTTGGTCGGGAAGACGCGAAAGATCGTGCCTTCGGCGACGCCTGCCTCGTGAGCGATCTCGCTCGTCGAGGGCTTGCGCCCCTCCCGGTGGGCGAGGTCGATGAACACGGCGATGAGCGCGTCTCGCCGGTCGTCCGGATGCATGGGCGCGGCCCGCCCGGTTCGTTCTGCCACCCGACCATCATGAATGAGTGAGCACTCACTCACAAGTCCTTTGTCAAAACCCCCGTCATCCCATCCAGTGGCCCCTCCATCCCACGAGCACCACCCGTCGAGTGGCCCCTCCCTCCCACGAGCACCACCCGTCGAGTGGCCCCTCCCTCCCACGAGTCCCACCAGTCACGTGGCAGGTGAGGCCGGGCGGCCACTCGACGCAGACCGGGTGGGGCCGGGCGGCCACTCGACGCAGACCGGGGTGGGGCCGGGCGGCCACTCGACGCAGACCGCGTGGGGCCGGGCGGCCACTCGACGCAGACCGGGGTGGGGTGGCGCCTAGACGAGCAGACCGTCGGCGACGAGGTCGCGCACCTGCGGAAGCACCTCGGCCCGCACTGTCGCCGGATCCGCCTCGACGATCGTCGCGATCGCCTCGAGCGCCGCCCGTGCCGTCAGGGTGCCGTCGGCCACCCCGAGGTATGCCGTCAGCAGCATCCCGGCGCGCACCACCCGTCCCAGCCCGCCGCCCTGCCGCACGAGGATCACGCTCGGGTCTTCCGCGCCGGGGCGACCGTGTCGTTCCTCGGTGACGTCTGGAGCGCACGACCACGCCACGTCGAGCACGTCGTCGTCATCGTGCTCGGCCAGCCACGTCCGGGCCCGCAGTCCAGCGTCGACAGCGGAGCCCATCGGGGCGGCGACCCGGCCAGTGACCTCGTCGAGGCTGCGCCACGGGGAACGGTCGCCGATGGGTCGCTGGAGGGTGACCACGCCGAACCCGACCGACTCGACATCGCGGGCGGCGAAGTCACGCAGCCAGGCGGCATACATCGTGGTGTGGGCCTCACTGCCCGGCTGAGCCCCGCCGTCGCGCGCCCACAGCTCGGCGTACTGGGCCGGGTCCTGGGACTCGCGCTGCACCACCCACGCGTCGAGGGCCACGCCGACGCGCGCCTGCTCGTCGAGCCACTCCGTCCACACGTCGCGCCAAGTGCGCCCGCGCGGGACCTCCCAGTTGCCGAGGAGCTGCGCCACGCCGCCGGGCTCGAGCACCGAGCCGACCTGGCGGACCAGGGACCGGACGAGGGTGTCGCCCGGGCGGCCGCCGTCACGGTACTCGTAGCGCGGCACGGCCGAGTCGCGCGGCGTGATGACAAAGGGTGGGTTGCTCACGACAAGCGAAAACCGCTGCCCCACAACGGGATCCAGCATGTCACCCTGGAGCGTGAGGATGTCTGCACCTGCCAGCGCAGCGTTGAAGGCGGCATACGCCAGTGCTCGCGCGGAGATGTCGGTCGCGGTGACCGACTGCGCGTGCCCCGCGAGGTGAAGCGCCTGCACACCACAGCCCGTGCCGAGGTCGAGGGCGCGCTCGACGGGTCGCCGGACCGTCCAGGACGCGAGCGTCGTCGAGGCGCCGCCGATGCCGAGCACGTGGTCGGGCCGCAGCGGCTCCCCAGTCGCAACCTCCGACAGGTCCGAGACGACCCACCGGTCACGGTCGTCGTCGGCGTAGGGCTGCAGGTCGCACGTCGCAACGACGTCGTCGTCCACCGTCCGGACGAGACCCAGTGCCTGCGCGCCGGCGACCCCGAGCGTGGGCAACGCCGCCGCGGCCGCCGAGGCGGGCACCGGACAGCCGAGGGTGAACAGGCGGACCAGCGTGCCGCATGGGTCAACGCCCGAGCCGGGAGCCGTCGCGAGCAGCGCCGGCAGCGGCTGCTCGCGATGCAGCGCCGCAGAGGCCATCGGCCCGAGCCGCTTCGCGACGCCGTCGACGGTGAACCGGGCCGCCGTGAGGTCGGAGCGCATGCGCGCGACCAGCTCGCGGTCGGCGACGGGCGTGTCGCTCAGGAGGACCGCTCGCTCGGGGCCGACTCGTCGGCTGCCGCCGCGAGCGCCGACTCGAGGTCGCGATGGATCTCGAACACCTTGTCGAGGCCGGTGATGGAGAAGACCTTGAGGACGCGGTCGTCCTTGCCGACGAGCCGCATCGACCCGCCGCGGGTGCGCGCGAGCTTGAGCCGGCCCACGAGCACGCCGAGGCCGGTCGAGTCGAGGAAGGTCACGTCGGTGAGGTCGACGACGAGCTTGGTGCGGCCACCCACGATCTGCTCGTCGAGCTTCTCGCGCACGAGCGGGGCGGTATACACATCGATCTCACCGCCGAGGTGCACCACGGTCTGGTCGCCATGGTCCGCTCGGGTGATCGAGAGATCCACCTACAGCACCTTCCTCATCCCACAGGTGCACGCGGACCCTCGGATCCCACGTGCCGAACCTCGCCGGTCGCCTGACCCTCAGGTTACCGACCACGGAGTAACATGCCCCGCTCGTCGGTAACCGTACCCCGACGGCATACGGTTGCTCCACATGAACTGGCAGGCCCACCCCACTTCCACCGTGCCGGACGCTCCCGGTCCCGGTTCGGTGGGCGCAGCCCGCCCGCCATCACAGCACATCGACCCGGATGCGTTGCTCCATGGGCTGGTCGGCGACCAGCCGGAGCGGCTCGTGCACGTCCACCAGGTTCCCGCCCGGACCGCGAGCACGGCCGACTGGCCGGACTGGGTCGAGCCCACCCTGCTCGGGGCTCTGGTCGGCTCGGGCATCGCGGCGCCGTGGTCGCACCAGGTCGAGGTCGCCGAGGCCGCACACCGTGGTGAGCACGTCGTGGTCAGCACCGGCACGGCGTCGGGCAAGAGCCTGGGCTACCTGCTGCCCGTGCTCAGCGACCTGGTCGCGGGCTCCGCGGCGCCCAACGGCCGCGGTGCCACGGCGCTCTACATCTCGCCCACGAAGGCGCTGGCCGCCGACCAGCTCGCCCGCGTGACCGCACTGGCCCTCCCGGGGGTGCGCCCCGCCACGTACGACGGCGACACCGCCACCGACGAGCGCCGCTGGATCCGCGACCACGCGAACCTCGTGCTGACCAACCCGGACCTGCTGCACCACTCGCTGCTGCCCGGTCACGACCGATGGTCGTCGTTCCTGCGGGCGCTGCGCTTCGTCGTCGTCGACGAGTGCCACGTCTACCGCGGCGTCTTCGGAGCACACCTTGCAGCCGTCCTGCGGCGGCTGCGCCGGGTCGCGGCCCGATACAAGGCGTCCCCGACCTTCGTCTTCGCGTCGGCCACCGTCGCCGACCCGCAGGAGCACGCCTCCCGGCTGCTGGGTATGCCGGTCCGCCCGGTCACGCACGACGGGTCGCCACGCGCTGCCATGACGTTCGCGCTGTGGGAGCCGCCACTCGTCGTCGACGCGTCGGGTCTGCCCAAGCGGACAAGCACCGTGACCGAGACAGGTGAGCTGCTCGCCGGGTGCGTCCAGCGCGATGTGCAGACGGTCGCCTTCGCCCGGTCCCGCGCGGCGGTCGAGGTGGTCGCCCGGATCGCCCGAGAACGCGTGCCAGCGACATCCGAGGACCGCGTCGCGGCATACCGCGGTGGCTACCTTCCAGAGGAGCGGCGTGAGCTCGAGCGCGACCTTCGGTCGAAGCGGCTGCTCGGGCTCGCAGCCACCAACGCGCTCGAGCTCGGTGTCGACGTCACCGGCCTCGATGCGGTGATCCTCGCCGGCTGGCCCGGCACGCTGTCGTCGCTGTGGCAACAGGCCGGGCGGGCGGGGCGTTCCGGCGACCGCTCGCTCGCCGTGCTCGTCGCCGCCGACGACCCGCTGGACACGTACGTCGTGCATCACCCCGAGTCCGTCTTCGGCCGCGGGATCGAGGCCACGGTCGTCGACCCCGACAACCCGCACGTCCTCGCTCCGCATCTCGCCGCGGCGGCGGCCGAGCTGCCGGTGACCGAGGAGGACTTCCAGCTGTTCGGACCTCAGACCCGCGCCCTCCTCGACCTGCTCGTGGACCGCGGCATCCTCAAGCGACGCCCGCGTGGGTGGTTCTGGGGACGAGAGGACCGGCCGGCGGACCACCTTTCCCTGCGCGGAGCGGGCGAGCCGGTCCGCATCATCGAGAGCCGCACCGGTCGCGTCGTCGGCACCGTCGACGAGTCGGCCGCGCACTCACAGGTCCACACCGGCGCCGTGCACGTCCACCAGGGCCAGAGCTGGGTCGTCACCGAGCTCGACCTCGACGCCCACGCGGCCTTCGCCGTGCGGGGCGACCCCGGCTGGTCGACCCAGGCCCGGTCCGTGAGCGACTTCCAGATCGTCCGCGAGACCGAGCACGAGGCCTGGGGACCACTCCGCTGCTCGTTCGGGCACGTGACGGTGCGCAACCAGGTCGTCTCGTTCCTGCGCCGCCTCCCGGGGGGCGAGGTGATCGGAGAGCACGCCCTCGACCTGCCGCCACGCACCCTCACGACCAAGGCGGTGTGGTGGACGATGCCCGTCGAGGAGCTCGCCGGGGCGGGCGTGGAGGAGGGCGGCATACCCGGAGCGGCGCATGCCGCCGAGCACGCGGCGATCGGGATGCTGCCCCTGTTCGCGACCGCCGACCGGTGGGACATCGGCGGGGTCTCGACGGCGCTGCACCCGGACACCGGCCTGCCGACGATCCTCATCTACGACGGCCACCCCGGTGGAGCTGGTTTCGCCGAGCGCGGCTTCCGGCGGGTGCGCCCCTGGCTGGCGGCGACCCGCGAGGCGATCGCGGGGTGCGAGTGCATCTCCGGGTGCCCGTCCTGCATCCAGTCGCCCAAGTGCGGCAACGGCAACGAGCCGCTCGACAAGCGCGGCGCGGTCGCGCTGCTCGACCTGACCCTGCGGCACGCCGGAGCCTGACCCACCAGATTTTCAACCGGCAAAGCCTCCCTAATCGAGGCATTCGCCGGTTATGGTCCTGCTACCACCGGGTGAAGACCTCGCCCATGCGTTCTCGGGGGAATCCGACAGGAGAACTCATGAATCGTCGCTGGCTGGCAGCAGTCGCCGCGCTGCCCTTGGCCCTCACCGTCGCCGGCACAGGATCTGCCGGCGCCGCCCCGCCCACGCTCGCGCCCGCCGCCGCTCCGGCCGCTGCTGACACGGCATACTCCGACGGCGTCTACGTCGTCCAGATGGCCGAGCTGCCGGTCATCGCCTACGACGGCGGGACCCCGGGTCTGGCTGCCACCAAGCCTGCGAAGGGCCACAAGATCGACGTCACGTCGCCGTCGGTGACGTCGTATGTCGACCACCTCAAGGGCGCTCACGCGCGAGCCTTGGGCAAGGTCGGAGCCGGCAACAAGCTCTACGACTACGCCTACACGTACAACGGATTCGCCGCGCGGCTCACCGCGGCACAGGCCAAGTCCCTCGAGTCTGCGGACGGGGTTCTGGCGGTCACCCGCCAGGAGACCTACACGGTCGACACGTCGACGACGCCCGCCTTCCTCGGCCTGACCGACAAGGGCGGCCTGTGGGACCAGCTCGGCGGCACGAAGAGCGCCGGCGAGAACGTCGTCATCGGCGTCATCGACTCCGGCATCTGGCCCGAGTCGCTCTCCTTCACCGACCGGGTCGACGGCAACGGCATCCCGACCCGTGCGGCGACGGGCAAGCTTGCGTACCAGCAGATTCCAGGTTGGAACGCCAAGTGCGAGAACGGCGAGCAGTGGAACAACTCGCTCTGCAACCAGAAGCTCATCGGCGCCCGCTACTACAACGCCGGCCAAGGTGGCAACGCGGCGATCGACCGCGACAAGCCCTGGGAGTTCAACTCGCCCCGTGACTACAACGGCCACGGCACGCACACGTCGAGCACGTCGGGTGGCAACCACGCCGTCCCGGTGACCGGCGCTGCGGGCGGGCTCGCGCCCAACGGCATCAGCGGCATCGCCCCGCGCGCCCGCATCTCCATGTACAAGGCGCTCTGGTCGACGGAGAGCGGCGACACTGCCGGGGGCACGACCTCTGACCTCGTGGCGGCGATCGACCAGGCCGTGGCCGACGGCGTCGACGTCATCAACTACTCGATCAGCGGCAGCCAGACCAACTTCGCCGACCCGGTGGAGATCTCGTTCCTCTTCGCCGCCAACGCAGGCGTCTTCGTCGCCACGTCGGCAGGCAACAGCGGCCCGACGACCTCGACCGTCGCGCACCCGTCGCCCTGGGTGACGACCGTCGCCGCCGGCACGCACAACCGCGACGGCATCGGCAGCGTCACGCTGGGCAACGGCGTCACGTACAACGGCGCCAGCGTCGCGGCGCAGGAGGTCAACGCCCCCCTCATCGACGCCACGGCCGCCGGCAAGGACGGCGCCCCTGCGGACCACGTCGCGCTCTGCTACTCGAGCGCCGATGACGGCGGCAATGCCCTCGACCCTGCGAAGGTCAAGGGCAAGATCGTGCTCTGTGACCGCGGCGTCACGGGCCGCACCAACAAGAGCCTCGCGGTGCAGGAGGCCGGCGGCGTCGGGATGATCCTCGTCAACACGTCGACGAACTCCATCAACGCCGACCTGCACGCGGTCCCGACGGTCCACCTCCAGGACACCGACCGCGCCGCGGTCAAGGCATATGCCGCCACCACCGGAGCGACAGCGACGATCCACAAGGGCGTGCTGACGACCACGGCGCCCGCACCGTTCACGGCGTCGTTCTCGTCGCGGGGGCCGCTGCGCGCGGGCGGCGGAGACGTTCTCAAGCCCGACGTCATCGCCCCCGGCCAGGACATCCTCGCGGCCGTGTCGCCGTCCACGGCTCACGGTGAGAACTTCAACCTGCTCTCGGGCACGTCGATGTCGTCGCCGCACGTGGCCGGTGTCGCCGCGCTGCTCAAGGACCTGCACCCGGGCTGGTCGCCGATGGCGATCAAGAGCGCCCTGATGACGAGCGCCTACGACGTCCTCGACGGGCCGGGCACCAACCCGACGGTGACCTTCCGCCAGGGTGCCGGCCACATCAAGCCGAACTCGGCGGCCGACCCGGGCCTGGTCTACGACAGCAGCTGGAACGACTGGCTCGCCTTCCTCTGCGGCAGCTCGAACGCCGTCAACCCGAGCGCCTGCACCGCCCTCAAGGGCGCCGGGTACAGCACGGACGCGAGCGACATGAACGTCGCGTCCATCGCGATCGGCGACCTGGCCGGCAAGCAGACCGTGACGCGACGGGTCACCAACGTCGGCTCGACGACGGCGACCTACACGGCCAACGCCAGCGTGTCGGGCATGACCACGGTCGTCTCGCCGGCGACGCTCGAGCTCGCTGCGGGCCAGTCGGGCACCTTCACGGTGACCTTCACCCGGACGACCGCGGGCCTGAACGCCTACGCCGGCGGCCAGCTCATCTGGTCCGACGGGACGCACTCGGTGCGCTCGCCGATCGTCATCCGGCCCGTCGCGCTCGCGGCCCCGGCGACGGTGACGGCGACGCCGAGCGGGACCTCGTACGGCGTGACCTTCGGCTACACCGGCCCGTTCACCGCAACGGCCCGCGGCCTTGTCGCCCCCGCGATCACCGACGGCGTCGTGCCGGACGACCCGACCGACTCGACCTGCTCGCTGACCTCGCCCAACGCGCAGAAGGTGGACGTGGCCGTGCCGGCGGGCACGACCTACGCGCGGTTCGCGCTCTTCGACGCTGACGTCAAGCCAGGCAGCGACATCGACCTCTGTGTCTTCAACGGAGCATCACCGGTCGGTTCGAGCGGTTCGGGCACATCCGCCGAGGAGGTCAACCTCGTCAACCCGGCAGCGGCCACCTACACCGTGGTGGTGCAGGGCTGGGGCGTCGACGGGTCGTCGCCGTTCAAGCTGCACACGTGGCTGCTCGGCTCGGCCGACGAAGGCAACATGACCGTATCGGCGCCACCGGCGGCCGTCATCGGCCAGACCGGCACGGTGTCGCTCTCGTTCAGCAGCGCGCTGCCCAAGGGCAAGCTGCTGGGCTCGGTCGCCTACGCCGGCCAGAGCGGTCTGCCGAACCCGACGATCGTGCGGGTCGACGTGCCGTGACAGTTGGTGGTCGCGAGCGGCGCGGCTACCGTGGCAGGAGCAAGTGCTTCCACGGATAACCACGAGCGTTAGCGAGTGACCATGGGTGACCCCACCGAGCGGGGAGGCCCCGGCAGCCGCCGGGACCTCCCCGCCGGCGCGTCCGGGCCCGGACGCGGACGCTCCCCCGAGGAGCTTCGCCGGTTCCCCGGCCTCTTCTCGGACGCCGTCACGAAGGCGGCCTCGCAACGGCCGCGGCCCACGGTGGTCGTCCGCGGGACGCTGCGCCGCGCTGAGATCGAGATGCAGCCGCTCGTTCTCGATGCGGACGACGGGACCACGTGGGAGCTGCTGTTCCCGCCCGGATGGGCCGTCGACGCCGAGCCGGGGGCGCGCGTGACGGTCAGCGGTGAGCACGCCGTCGACGTCGCCACGATCTCGATGGTCGGCCCGGTGCTCCAGGTGCGCACCCTCTCCCGCGCCGACTGACCCCCACCCTCGACTCGAGTGGCCACCCCGCCACACCCCTCAAGGTCGAGTGGCCACCCCGCCACACCCCCTCAAGGTCGAGTGGCCACCCCGCCACACCCCCTCAAGGTCGAGTGGCCACCCCGCCACACCCCCTCAAGGTCGAGTGGCCACCCCGCCACACGCGCGCCGCGGCCCCCAAATGGTGAGCTTCCGGCCCGATCCCCCACCACCAGCGCGCCGCGGCCCCCAAATCGTGAGCTTCCGGCCCGATCCCCCACCACCAGCGCGACACGGCCCCCAAATGGTGTGCTTCCGGCCGAGTCGGGCGGGACCACACTCTGAGACATAAGCGCAAGTTATTTGACCAGTAACGCTCTGCTATTCGAAACTCCCATATATCCGATAGGAAAGCAGCCGCTCTCCTCGGACCCCGCGCAGCCGCGCCAGACCCTTGAGGAGCCACATCATGCGACGCCCGCTCATCGCTCTCGCCGCCACCGTCATCGCCGGAACCCTCGGTCTGACGGCGTGTGCCGGCGGCTCGAGTGACGTCGTGGACCAGCCGGGCTCCACCCCCGCGGGTGCCGCGACGAGCACGATCAACCTGTACGCGTATGCCGTCCCGAAGGTCGGGTTCGACGCCGTGATCCCGGCGTTCCAGAAGACCGCGGCCGGCAAGGGAGTGCAGTTCCAGCAGAGCTACGGCGCCTCGGGCGACCAGAGCCGCAAGGTCGCCGCCGGCGCCGAGGCCGACTTCGTCAACTTCTCGGTCGAGCCGGACATCACCCGCCTGGTCGACGCCGGGCTCGTCGATGCGAACTGGAATGCCAACGAGCACAAGGGAATTCCCTTCGGCTCCGTCGTCACCATCGTCGTTCGCAAGGGCAACCCCAAAGGGATCAAGGACTGGGACGACCTGCTGAAGCCCGGCGTCGAGGTGGTCACCCCCAACCCGTTCTCCTCGGGCTCGGCCAAGTGGAACCTCCTGGCTCCGTATGCCGCCAAGAGCAATGGCGGCGTGAACAAGGCTGCCGGCCTGGCCTACATCAACCAGCTCGTCACTGACCACGTGAAGATCCAGCCGAAGTCCGGACGAGAGGCGAGTGAGGCCTTCATCCAGGGCTCGGGCGACGCGCTGCTCAGCTACGAGAACGAGGCGCTGTTCCTCGAGCGCGACGGCGAAGCGGTGGAGCACGTCACCCCTCCGACGACGTTCAAGATCGAGAACCCTGCGGCGGTGATCAAGACGAGCAAGAACCTCGCCACCGCGACGGCTTTCAACGACTACCTCTACACGCCTGAGGCGCAGACCCTGCTGGCCAAGGCCGGGTTCCGCGTCGTCGACTCGACGGTCGCCGCCCAGTTCGCCTCGAGCTTCCCGGCACCGGCGAAGCTGTGGACCATCGCCGACCTCGGTGGGTGGAAGACAGTCGACTCCACCCTGTTCAAGAAGGACGTCGGCGACATCGCCGTCATCTACGACAAGGCGACCAAGTGACGTCGAACGCCGTCAACCGCAGGGAGGCCGAGCGCTCGGCCTCCCTGCGGTCGCGCGCGCCGGGTGCCGAGCGAGGCACGGCGCCGCACGAGGAGGCGCCCGCGCACCCGCGCCCGTCCGGGGGACCAGGCGCGACGGCATACCCCGGGGGTGACCCAACGGCATACCCCGGGGGTGACCCTGCGGCATACCAAGGGGGTGATCCTGCGGCATCCGGCGACGGCGGGGTCCCGCACCGCCTGACCGCACCGGCACGTCGGCGTCCACGACGTCGGCTCGCCCAGCCGCTCGGCATCGGCGTCGTCACCCTGTGGCTCAGCGTCATTGTGCTGCTGCCGCTCGCCGCCCTCACCGTGACGGCGTTCTCGGACGGCTGGGCCGGCTTCTGGCAGGCGGTGACCGCGCCGGCCGCGCTCGCGTCGCTGTGGGTGACCGTGCTCGTGGCGGCCGCGGTGGCTCTCGTCAACGCTGTGCTCGGAACGCTCGTGGCGTGGGTGCTGGTCCGTGACGACTTCCCCGGCAAGCGCGTCGTCAACGCCGTCATCGACCTGCCGTTCGCTCTCCCGACCATCGTGGCGAGCATCGTGCTGCTGTCGCTCTACGGGCCGAACAGCCCGATCGGCGTGCATCTCAACGCAACTCGCCCGGGGATCGTCGTGGCGCTGCTGTTCGTCACGCTGCCGTTCGTCGTGCGGTCCGTCCAGCCGGTGCTCATCGAGTCCGACCGCGAGGTCGAGGACGCGGCCGCCTCGCTCGGCGCGTCGAGCTGGACCACGTTCCGTCGCGTCCTGCTGCCCACCCTCGCACCGGCGATCCTGTCCGGCACGGGACTGGCGTTCGCGCGCGCCATCGGGGAGTACGGCTCGGTCGTGCTCATCGGCGGCAACATCCCGCGCGAGACGCAGGTCGCCTCGCAGTACATCCAGCAGCAGATCGAGATCGACCGTCCGCAGAACGCCGCGGCCGTCTCCGTCGCCCTGCTTGCGATCGCCTTCCTGACCCTGTTCGTGCTGCGCGTCGTCGCCAGCCGGACCCGGCGACGAGAGGAGCGCGCGCCGTGAGGATCTCGCGCGGAACCCGGCTGTCACTGCGCGTCGTCGCCCTGGGCTACCTCGTCGCCCTCATCGGGCTGCCCATCGGCGTCATCCTCTGGCGTGCACTGTCGCCGGGGCTCGGCACCTTCTTCGCGTCGATCAGCACCCCAGCTGCGATCTCCGCCCTGAACCTGTCGCTGCTCATCGTCGCGATCGTCGTGCCGCTCAACGTCATCTTCGGCGTCGCCACGGCCCTGGCCCTTGTGCGGGGCGGCCGGTTCCGAGGACGCGGGCTGCTGCAGGCGGTCGTCGACCTGCCCTTCGCGGTGTCGCCGATCGTCGTCGGCGTGTCACTCATCATGCTGTGGGGCGTCAACGGGTGGTTCGGGGGGCTCGATCGGGCCGGGTTCAAGGTCATCTTCGGCCTGCCCGGCATGGTCATCGCGACCCTCTTCGTCACGCTGCCGTTCGTCGTGCGCGAGGTCGAGCCGGTGCTGCACGAGATCGGCCAGGACCAGGAGCAGGCCGCGTCCACCCTCGGCGCCAGCTCTTGGCAGACGTTCTGGCGCATCACGCTGCCCGCCATCCGTTGGGGCCTGACCTACGGCATCGTCCTGACCGTCGCCCGCGCCCTCGGGGAGTTCGGCGCCGTGATCATGGTGTCCTCCGGCTTCGCCGGCGTCTCGCAGACGCTCACCTTGCTCGTCCACGCGCGCTACATCGACGACCACAACACCTACGGCGCGTATGCCGCCGCGACCCTCCTCATGGGGATCGCCCTGCTCGTGCTCCTGCTCATGACCCTGCTCGACCGCAAGAGGACCGACCGATGATCTCTGTGACCAACGCCCGCAAGAACTACGGCGCCTTCACCGCACTCGACGACGTCAGCATCGAGATCCCGAGCGGGTCGCTCACCGCGCTGCTCGGGCCGAGCGGATCCGGCAAGTCGACCCTGCTGCGGTCGATCGCCGGCCTCGAAGGGCTCGACTCCGGGACCGTGACGATCGAGGGCCGCGAGGTGACCGACGAGCCACCGCAGCGACGCGGGATCGGCTTCGTCTTCCAGCACTATGCCGCCTTCAAGCACATGACTGTCCGCGACAACGTCGCCTTCGGGCTGACGATCCGCAAGCGACCCAAGGGCGAGATCGACCGGCGCGTCGACGACCTGCTCGAGATCGTCGGCCTCGAGGGGTTCCGCAACCGCTACCCTGCGCAGCTCTCCGGTGGCCAGCGCCAGCGGATGGCCCTGGCGCGAGCGCTCGCCGTCGACCCGCAGGTCCTGCTGCTGGACGAGCCGTTCGGGGCCCTCGACGCGAAGGTGCGAACGGACCTTCGTCAGTGGCTGCGGCGGCTGCACGACGAGGTCCACGTGACAACGGTGCTCGTGACCCACGACCAGGAGGAGGCCCTCGATGTCGCCGACCGGATCGCGGTGCTCAACAAGGGTCGGATCGAGCAGGTGGGCGACCCGGTCACGCTCTACGAGCGCCCCGCGAACGACTTCGTCATGAGCTTCCTCGGCTCGGTTGCCAGGCTTGGCGGGCAGCTCGTGCGGCCCCACGACATCGTGCTCGAGCGGGACCGCGCGACCGCGCTGGCCCAGGACGCCAAGGTGCCCGACTCCCCTGGGGTCATCGAGGCCGTCGTCGAACGGGTGGTGCCCCTGGGCTTCGAGGTGCGGGTGGAGCTGCGGGCAGACTCCGGTGAGCGGTTCGCGGCCCAGGTGACCCGGCGCGACGCGGCCGAGCTGCAGCTGAGGGAGGGCGAGACGGTGCACGCGCGCGCCGCCCAGCGTTCGAGTGTCGTCGAGCTCGACCCGGCCCTGGCGATCTGAGCTCGTGCCCGCCTCGAGCGGGCCGCAGTCCCAGGCCAGGTCGAGTGGTCCGGCCCGCGCAGGTGGCCCGTCGCGGGCCGGACGGTCACAGCGACCATTCGACTGCGGGAGGACTCGAGGGTGCTGAGTCGTCGGCAGGCTCCCGCTCATGAGGCACACTGCACCCGTGGACATCTCCGCGCGTGTGGACTACGCCGTCCGGGCGATGCTCATCCTTGCCGAAGGCGAGGCCGAAGGCACCGGACCCGTCAGCATCGACTCGTTGGCGCACCGTCAGGATCTGCCTCGCAAGTTCCTCGAGGCGATCTTCGCGGACCTGCGCCGAGCGGGTCTGGTGCTCAGCCGGCGCGGAGCGCGGGGCGGGTACGTGCTCGCCCGCGAACGCCGTGAGATCAGCATCGGCGACGTGTTCCGCGCCGTGGACGGGCCCCTGGCCGAGGTGCGCGGGCTGCGGCCCCACGAGACGACGTACCAAGGGGTCGCCACCCACCTGCCCAGCCTCTGGGTCGCGGTGCGGGCGAGCCTGCGCGAGGTGCTCGACGACACATCGCTGGAAGACCTGCGAACGGGAGACCTGCCCGACCGGGTCCGCCAGCTGTTGGCCACGCCCGATGCGTGGCAGAACCGCTGACCGGCGTGTGACGGGTGGGACCACGCGCCCACTCGACCCAACGCAGGCGGCGCACTCCCCTGTCGAGTGAGCGCCCCGCCTCACCAGCCCCATCAGCCCCAGCTGCCCGTGTGACGGGTGGGACCACGCGCCCACTCGACCCAAGGCGGGCGGCGGACTCCCCTGTCGAGTGAGCGCCCCGCCTCACCAGCCCCATCAGCCCCAGCTGCCCGTGTGACGGGTGGGACCACGCGCTCACTCGACCCAACGCGGGCGGCGGACTCCCCTGTCGAGTGAGCGCCCCGCCTCACCAGCCACACCGGCGCGAGACGGGGCGTCTAGCGGGACAGGCGTGCCTCGACCACGAGGTTCTGAGTGGGAGGACGATCGCCCGATGGCGTCTGCATGCAGGTGATGACGACGAGCCGGCCCGGGACGTCGGCCCAGACTGTCGTGTCGTCACCAATTCGGTCTCGGTCGACGAGCACGGACCTGGTCACCCGGTACGCAACCGAGTCGAGCTCGATGACGCTGCCTGTCCTGAGCGAGGTGCCCTCCCGCCGCGCGTCGATGAGGTAGTTTCCCGGCCCAGTGCCACCGCCTCGGAGCGAGTGCATCGCCACGAACACCGTCCCGGACGTTGGCCGTGACGGCCCGGCTCCGAGGTTTCGGACGACGTATGCCGACGTGTACGTCGGCGGCGTGATGGTCCCTCCGGCCATCGAGAGCTCGCCGAGGGGGACGTCGAGCCCGACCGACGGGATCCTGAACCGGCCCCCGGCATCGGGCACGGCATTCATCCGCGCCGTGACGGCTGCCGGCACAGCAGCGGTCTCGTCGGCAGCTACTGGCCGACCGCGTAGGTCTACGAGCCTCGCGGTCGGAACCGCCGCAGGTTCTGAACCGCTCTGAAACTTGGCGGCCGCGACGATGCCAACGCACAGGAGCGCCGCCAGGAGCGCGACCTGAAGCGTCCGCCGGCCGGGCGTCTGGGCGACCATCGAGCCCGTGCTCAGCGATGCGCGGCTCGGACGGCGGTCCAGTTCAGGCACGATGTGAACTCACGACGCGTGGTGGGCCAGCAACCGGGCCAGGCCACCGAGTGCCAGGAGCGCGAGAGCGCAGCCGACGATCGCCAGCGAGCCCGGGCGCGAGGAGTCCGAGCTGGCCGGCTCCGCGATCACGTGACCGCCGGTGTCGACGCTGGGGCCGTGGATCGACGGCGCTACGGTCCCGGTCGGCGTCACCGTCGGCGTCACCGTCGGCGTCGCCGTGGGCGTAGTGGTCGGCGTCGGTCCGCCGCCTGCGGTGTCCGTGCAGCCCATCACGGAGGCGGCCAGCGTCTCGTTCGCGACGAAAGCCTTGCCGCTGGAGTCCGCGGTAACCGGAACAACGAAGGCGAACCCGGACTTGGCAGGCATCGAGTCGATGTGCAGGGTGATCGTCGTCCCGTCCGCGGAGACCGTCGCGGTGCCGGCACCAGTCACCGGGATCGTGAAGCCGTTGCCGTAGAGCTGACCCATACCCGTTGGCGTGCCGGTGTAGAGCGTGTCGGGAGGGGTCGTGAACCGCATCCCCTGGACGGCGGTGACCGTGTAGGTGGCGTCCCCGACCCCCTTGTTGGTCGCAGCATAGAAGCGCATGAAGCGCTGCGGCGGCGCGCCCCATCCGTCGGCATTGACCTCGCCCTCAGGCGTGGGCGTCGTGCGCCAGAGATCGTCGGCGCTGGTGGTCGGGTCGATGGTCAGGTGGATCGCACCGTAGTCATCCCATTTGTCGCGAACCGTGATGTCCGGCGAAGGAAGCGGAAAGACCGTCTGCCCGGCGAGCGCGAGCTTGCACGTCTGGGTCGTGACTGTGGGCGCTGGGGGCCGGGTCACCGCACAGGCACCCGAGCCCTGTTCCGCAGCGCCGCTCAGCCGGGCGGTCGTGTAGACCGGATCGGCGAGGTCGGTCCCGATGGGGACGGTGAAGTCGAGCTGGAACACGGTGCCCGTGTGCGCCGCGAGCGTGCCGAGATCGACCACGTAGGTCCGGGTCGCGTCGTCGCTCGAAGCGAGCGAGGCCTGCCGCGCCCAGGTGTAGTTCGAGTAGGGAGTCCCCCATCGCGGCATGGCGGCATTGCTAGAGACTGGGTCGAACGAGACGCTCGTGGCCGTCGCCGGCAACGTCACGGCAACGCGGGCATCCAGGATCGTGTCATCGGTTGCGACCGGGATCCGGTAGGAGCCTTTGACGGGGCCCATGGTCGGCCCTGAAGGGGCGTCGGTGTACCAGTGCGTGATCTCGAAGATCCCGGGCCCGCCGAACTCGGGCCGGACCTCGACCATGTAGCCACCGTTGCTGTAGCTGACCGGGTTGCCGTGGAGGTCGACCGCCAGGCCACCGCCGTCCTGCGTGTTGTTGAGATCCGTGTCCATGACCGTCTTGGCGTTCCAGACCACGTCGCACCCAGAGGTCGCAACCCCGGAGTGTGATCCTGCATTCGTCGCGAAGGCGGGAAGCGCCATGCCAAGGACGGCGGCAGCGGCCAGCGCAGAGACGGCACGTCGTCGATGAGCTCTCAAGACAGTCATGACAGTGTGACGCCCGAGACGGCGGCTGATGTCGCTGGACCAACGAGATGCCCAGGGAGCGATCGGCGGTGCGACGGCTCGGTCAAGATGCCAGGAGCCGCCATTCGGGTGGCGCTTTCGACATTGGCCCGGCACGCGACCTGGCGGTGGCGGGCGCCGGCCACAGGGCAGAGCGACGCTCTGTGACGACCACCAGAGAGCGCCCGTCGCGGATCGCACACTCTTGCAGCACAGCGCCATTTGCAACGGCAACGGATGCGGCGGCAGCGCACGCCTGGTCCCGCGAAGCACCGTCACGCAGCGCCGTCGCTCCGGCGAGCGCCCCGAGGTCTGCGGCCGTCCGGGCGTGGTGGCTTGCGACCACAGCCGAGGCCATTGCCACTGCGCCGACTGTGAACACGAGCACAGCGCCGATGAGCCCGACGACCAGGAGGCTGGAGGAGCCGCGGTCCGAGCCTCGGTCCGAGCCTCGGAATGGCAGGCACGCGGGCGAGACGCGGATGTCCGGTCGTCGGCGGAGCATGCCTCCAGTCAGGCCGGCGCGTCGCTGACACGTCATGGCGGGTCCGCACTCTCGGCGGGTGCGACGGCCGAGGCCGAGAGTGGCCAGGTGGGGACGACGCCTCCCCATCCGCCGGTTCGAGCCGTCACGGTGACCTCGACCGTCGAGGACGCCACTATGGACACACTCGCGCCGTCGGGGGCCGAAGCCAGGGCCAGCCCGCGCACCCGGGCAGGGTCATCTCCGCGAGCGGCTGAGCGTGCAGCTACTCGGGCGGCATCGATGCAGCGAATCTGGTCGATGGCCGCACGCACGGCGGCCAGGCACATGGCCAGGACCAGGACCACGGCCGGGATGGCGACGGCCAGCTCGGCCGTCACCATCCCGAGGTCGCGCCCCGCCGAACACCGGGCTGGTCGACACCTCACCCGGCGATGCCCAGCGCGCTCTGCACGATTCCGGCAAGGGCGCTTCGCACGCCGTCGGACTTGACCACGCCGAGAAGCACCAAGGCGAACGTGCACGCCGCCATGATGCCGACGGCATATTCCGCTGTGGTCATCCCACGGTCCACGCGGCGCACCTGCAGCGAGCGAACCAGTCTGTGTGTCATAGCTTTCCCCTTCTGTTGGTGTCCGGATCGTCGATCCGGTGGCTTGTGTGGTGGTCAGCCGGTGGTCAGCCGACCCGCGAGTGCGATGACGAGCGGCACGACAGTCGTGAGGCAGAAGGCGGGCAGGAGCACAAGTCCGAGTGGTGCGACGAGCCGCACGCCTGCCTTGGCCGCCTCGACTTCGAGCCGGTCGAGGTCGGCACGGCGGAGGTCATCGGCCGCGGCCAGTAGCATCGGCCCAGGAGGGACTCCCGCCTGCTGCGCGATCGCGACGGCCCGCGCGGCCGGGGACCAGCCCGGACCCACCGAACCCCACGCCTCCCACTCGTCGGCACCCCACCGAAGCGCTGCTGCCACCTGCCGCAGGTCTCCGGAGACCGATCCTCGAGCGCCCGCCGCGACGGCCAGCAGGACGTCCCACGTCGGAAGGCCCGATCGGTACGCAAGGGCCAACAGTGTCATTGCGGCCGAGATGTCGGCGCTGGCTGCCGTGCTGTCATCACGTCGCCGGCCTGTCCGAGAGCCAGCCGTGCCGGTGGCCGACAGATGTCCAGAGGAGATGGCACCCGTCCCGACATCCTGCCGCCCGTTGCCCGCCCCTACGGTGTTCACGTCTTCGTCGCTCGCACGCGTCCTGGACGGCAGCACTCCGACGGCCGCGGCGAGCAGGAATGCGACGACCAGGGCGGAACGTGTCACGGTCATGCGGCCACCGCCGCGCGGATGATCCGTGAGCACCAGAACCGCCCGAGCACGATGAGCGCCAGCCCGAGGAGCAGCGAGATCAGGCTGAGACCGGAGCCCAGGTACATCGCTACAGGGCCCACGCCACACACCCAGCCGAAGAGCGGCCCGGTAAGCGGCAGAGCGGTCAGCACCGTCACCGTCGCCTTGGGCCCGGCGACCGCGACGGCGAGCTTGCCTCGGCGGGTCCTCGCATCACGCAGTCCATCCGCGGCCCGGCCGACGGCGGCCGCGAGCGGTGCGCCGGTCGTCTCAGACAGGCGCCAGGCAGATGCGATGAAGGCAAGCTCGGCCGAACCGCTGCGACGGGCAGATTCGGCCCAGGTCGACGACATGGGCGTGCCGGCCTCCGCCGCCTCGACGAGTGCCTCGACCAGCAGCTCGATCTCCCGGCGTCGCGTCCGACCGGACGTGGTGGACGGGCGCCCCGCACCACGTGCAAGATCGCGGCCCAACGAGCAAGCGCCCGCGATCTCGACCGCCCGGGCTGGCGGCAAGCCCGCATCCAGAGCGGGACGTATGCCGTCCAGCAGGTCGAGCACGACGTCGACGAGGCTCTCCGGGCGGTGACGGAGCCGCCACGCTCGCACGAGCTCGACCGGGTCCTCGTGCCAGACCGAGCGCAGCGCGGCGCGGACCGGCCCGGCACGGCCAGCGGCGCCACCGCGCGCTGCCCCTCGAGCCGAGCTCGCGGTGACGCGAGCTCGGCCAGGCCACAACAGAACTGCCGCCCCGAGCAGGAGGGAGACGAGGAGGACCGGGAGACCACTCACGTCCCGACCCCCGCTCCTCGGATGTGGTCGGCGGGCGAGTGCACGAGCCCCGGATCAAGGCCCAGCCGCGCAGCGAGCGACGACCATGCGGGGCCGGCCGTGGCGGGGAAGCCGACCCCCCTCCACTCGAGCGCCGGCACGACCGACGGGCCGTCGCCGCGACGGAAGACCGCCGCGATCGACGCCACGCGACGCTCGCCGCGCTCGCGAGCGACGTGAACGACGATGTCGATCGCGGCCGCGAGCTGGGACTGCACCGCAACCGGCCCGAGCCCGGCGAGTGCACCGAGCGCCTCGAACCGCGCGACGACGTCCGCGGGGGCGTTGGCATGAACCGTGCCGCAGCCGCCCTCGTGGCCGGTGTTGAGCGCCGCGAGGAGCTCTCGCACCTCTGCACCACGCACCTCACCGACAACGATGCGATCGGGCCTCATGCGCAAGGCCTGGCGCACGAGGGTGGTGAGCGTGACCTCGCCCGTGCCCTCCACATTGGGCGGGCGGGCTTCGAGGCGCACGACGTGCGGATGGTCCACGTTCAGCTCGCGGACGTCCTCGACGACGAGCAACCGCTCGACCGGGTCGGTGATCGCGAGCAGGGCCGCGAGCAACGTTGTCTTGCCTGCTCCGGTCCCACCTGAGACGACGAACGCCAGCCGCTGCCGCACGATCTCCCGGAGCACCACATCCCACGGGGCGGGGACCATCCCCCGACCCACGAGCTCGTCGAGCGACACGGGTGTGGAGGACGGAACACGGATAGTGATGTGCGCACCACCCGCGACCAGTGGCGGCAGCATCGCGTGCAGCCGGGCACCTGAGGGCAGCTGGCCGTCGACCCAGAGGCTCGAGTCATCGAGCCGGCGACCCGCGATCCCGGCGAGGCGGACCGCGAGCGCGCGGGCCGCCTCGGGCGCGATCCGGTCACCGACGTCCTCCATGCCGTTGCCACGGTCGACCCAGATGCGGCCGTCCCCGTTGACGGCGACGTCCGTGACCCCCAGCGCGTCCAGCCAGTGGTCCAGGGGACCGGCACCGAGAACCCTGGCCGTGAGAGCGTCCCGAGACGCTGCGACCCTGCGCGCGCCGAGTGCGCCGTGCTCCTGCTCCGCCACGCCGGCGACTTCGTCGACGTCCGGCCCGAGGCCTCCTCGGACCCGCTCCCACATCGCCGGGGTGAGCGTCACCGCACCCACCGCCCGAGGTCGCCGCTCACGCCGCCAGCTCCTGGCGTGCCAGCCGAAGCAACACGGCGTCGGCGGCCCGAACGACATCGCCGCGCGCCCGCGCGCCCGGTGGGAGGCCGTCGGCCAGGTCGCCGAGCACGAGCCGGTCGTCGCCGACGACGGCGACCAGTGCCACGTCGAGCGCGTCCATGACGAGGTCCTGCAACGCGGGCTCCACGGCTGTGCCGCGCAGGACGAGCCACGGCTCCACCGGCAGGGGCGGCGGGCCGCTCTCCCATGAACCGGTGTCGACCCTCGACGCCCGCACCACTCGCCGCACGCCAGGCACGACGTGCGACACGGCGGTCAGCTGCCCGATGTCCGACCCGGCAACCACGACCACGGCGTCGACGAGGTGCGCGACCGCCGCGAGCACGTCCACATCGCGTGACAGGTCGAGCACCGTGAGGTCGAGCGCCAACGAGAGGCCCGCGACGACATCCGGGAGCTGCGCCAGGAAGTCGCCCGCCTCATGGGCCTTCGCTGGCGCCACCCCAAGCGGGCGCGCGAACGCCTCATCCTCGCCCGTCTCTTCAGTCCACTCGCCATCCGGCGGACCACCGGAAACGTCGCCCGGAGCTGGCCCCCATCCGCGCGGCGCACACCCGGCGAGCACCGCCACACCGCAGGACATCGGCAGCTGGGCGGCCAGCGCCTCCCCGTCGACGACACCGGCCACCTCGGACAGCTCGGACCAGCGCCAGCCGGCCGAATGCTCTACACCGAACGTGACCTCCAGTGAGCCGGCATACCGATCGAGGTCGACGGCCGCGCACGAGCGGCCCACCATGGCGGCCCGGACGGCGACCGCCGCGGCGAGGGTGGAGGCTCCGACCCCTCCTGACGCCGGAACGAAGGCAATGACGTTTCCCATCCGCCAACCGTCGCCTCGCGAGCGGTCGGTGCCCAGCGGCATACGTCCCGCGGTGGACAACCCCAACACAGGCCGAGGAGGTGTGGAAAGAAGCGGTGGCCTCCGTCAGGGGGACGACGGAGGCCACCTGCACGACCCTGGCACCCGGGGGGGAGGGGCCAGATCGCGGGTGCCTCGCGGACCACCAACATGGGGGCCGCGGGCCGGCACCGCGCTCCATAGTTGTCGTTGTCAGTGGTGAATGCAAACCTCCATGTCATGACACAGACGGCTTTTGAAGGACATAGGACTCATGTGGTCTATGCCCGCCGCGATGCGCGAGCCCAAGCTCCCGGCACAAAGGCGAGGCCCCCGACCGTGGTCGGGGGCCTCAGGAGAAGTACCGAGCTACCAGGCGTGCATCCTGTGAGTGTCGCCTCGGTTATGTCCCGAGGGTGGACGGTTCCAAGCGAACTGCTCTCGCGTGGGTACTCAGTGATTCTCGAGAGATCTGTCTTGCGGCGGATCCGGATCTACGCCTCTCGGCGATGGGGTTCCTGCATCCGTTGTACCCCAGGCCCTCGGCGTGGCGACACCCCCCACAGTGAACGGACAGCAAGAAACTGTCCACCCCGGTGGACACCCCGCACGATCAGGCGTCCATGGGTCAGCGCGTCAGGTGAGGCGCCCTGCCCGCACGGCGTCGCAGATGCGCTCACCCTCCTCCGCGCCGCGCGCGTAGGCCGCGCCTGCCTGCGCGAGCCAGAGGCCCACACCCGCCGCCGTGCCCCGCGCGTATGCCACCAAGGACCCCAGGTATGCCGGTCCCCCACCGGCCGCGTGGCCGGCTTCGGGCACGGCCACACCCGTCGGGTCGAGCCCGGACGCCTGCAGGAGCGCGCGCTCCATCGCCCGAGCGACGAGACCGTTACCGTGCACGAACGGTCGAATCGTCGCGATCTCGGCATGGACCAGCGCGGCAAGGACAGCCGCTGGCACACGGGGAGACGCCGACGAAGCGACGATGAGCTCCGACAGTGCGCCCAGCCGGGTCGCGACCCCTGCGGCCGACGGCGCCGCGCCCAGGTCAACCAGCTCGGCACAGGTCTCGCCCTCGAGGCGGGGTCGGCCCAGGCTCTCGGCCGTCACCCCCTGAGACAGCAGCGGCGTCGCCGCCGCGACGTGCAGGCGGGCGAGGGCCTGCATCGGCGCAGTTCGGACGAGCCCGACCACGCGCTCGGTCTCCGCCGTGGCGGACACGGCTCCCTTCACCACGCGGAGAGCTGGGTCGGGCTCGGCCGGCCACGGGCGAACGCCGCTCATCAGCTCGCGGACCACCGTCACCGGTAGGTCCGCACCGTCAAGAGCACCGCTCGCCTGCGCTCCTCGGACGTGTGACTCCGCTGCAGCCTCGGGGATCCTCCGGCGCAGGGCCTCGTGGAAGCGCAGCCGCGTGCATGCCGCGCGGGCCGCATCGGCTCGTTCGCGCACGTCGGGCAGGTCAGTCAGCACGGCGAGCCGGTCAAGCATCGCGGCCTGGGCGGCGGTCGGGTCTGGCACTGGCTCAGCCTACGGACGTCGCCAGCCGCGACCGCCCAGAGGTGAGCACCCCCACGCGTCACCGGGGCCCGCCCCGGCGCTCGATCCGACATGCTGCCCGGACGACCGGGCGCCTTTCGCGGCCGTCGGCTACCCTCGATGCATGAGTTCGTTCGCGTCGACCAAGCGCGCGTGGTGGCTGCCCAGCTGAGGCGGCCCATCGAACCAACCCATCACGAGCCGCCCACGGGCGGCTCTTCGCGTTCTCCGACGTCGGTCACCCGTGGGCTCCACACCCAAGGAGCAGCAATGACCACACGACCGCAACCACCGCGCCAACCACCCACCCAGCCGACACCGTCGGGCTGACGCCGTTCGACGTCACCGAGAGCGCCACCTACGTTCGCGCTCGCGAGCGAAGCGTCATCCTCGATGCTCTCATCGACGAGCACGCGTCGACCGACCCGACTCGCTTCCGGATGCTCACCGGCGACCGGCCGACCGGTCCGCTTCACATCGGTCACTACCTCGCCAGCCTGCGCAACCGGGTTCGACTGCAGGACAAAGGCGTCGAGACGTTCGTGGTGATCGCCGACTTCCAGGTGATCACCGACCGAGACTCCGTCGGCGACATCGGCGCCAACGTCCAAGGCCTGGTGCTGGACTACCTCGCGGCTGGTCTGGACCCCACCCGCACCACCATCTTCACGCACAGCGCCGTCCCCGCGCTCAACCAGCTGATGCTGCCTTTCCTCTCGTTGGTCACCGACGCCGAGCTGCGGCGCAACCCAACCGTCAAGGATGAGCTGACCCTCTCGGACGGCCGCCCGCTCTCCGGGCTGCTGCTCACCTACCCCGTCCACCAGGCCGCCGACATCCTCTTCTGCCACAGCCGGATCGTTCCGGTCGGCCGGGACCAGCTGCCGCACCTCGAGCAGACCCGCGCCATCGCGCGCCGGTTCAACACCAGGTATGCCGGCGGGCAGAGTGTGTTCGCCGAGCCGGAGGCCCTGCTCAGCGAGGTTCCGCTGCTCCTCGGCACCGACGGCACCAAGATGGCCAAGAGCAAGGGCAATGTCATCAACCTGCGCGACACGGCCGATGAGACCGCGGCTCGGATCCGCAGCGCGAGAACGGACTCCGAGCGGCGGGTCACGTTCGATCCGGCGAACCGGCCAGAGGTCGCCAACCTGCTGACCATCGCCGGCCTCTTCCTCGAGGAGGCTCCCGAGTCTGTTGCTGCTCGAGTCGGCGACGGCGGAGCACAGCGTCTCAAGGATGTCGTCACCGAGGCGGTCAACGAGTCCCTCGCCGGGCACCGGGCGCGCCGAGCCGAGCTGGCCCGCGACCCGGCATACCTTGCGCATGTGCTGCACGAGGGCAACGCCCGCGCCAGCGAGGTGGCCGAGCGCACCCTGGCGACCGTCCGGGCGGTGATGGGCATGGCCTACTGAGCCGACCACCACGCCCTGCGTGCCCACGCGACCGCTCGTCCGTGAACCAGGACCGTTCGGCAGGCTACTCGCCAGTAGCGACGAGACCTGCCTCACTCCGCTCTTGTCGGTGCAACTAGCCTGCGTTTGAGTTGTCGCAGGCGCGTCCCAGCGATGGACGCTGGACTGCACGCTGGACTGTGCGACCGCTTCAAAGTCGATGCGAAAGGTGGACACCGTGAGCGAAGAGACGCTCGAGAACCTCCTCCACGAGAGCCGGACCTTCCCGCCAGCGGCCGAGTTCGCCGCGAACGCGAACGGCACTGCCGATCTCTACGACCAGGCCGCGGCCGACCATGAGGGCTTCTGGGCGGACCAGGCCCGCAGGTATGTCTCCTGGGGCAAGGACTTCACCCGCGCGCTCGACTGGGACGCCCCCTTCGCGAAGTGGTTCCAGGACGGCGAGCTGAACGCCTGCTACAACGCCGTAGACCGCCACGTCGAGGCCGGGCGCGGCGACAAGGTCGCGATCCACTTCGTCGGCGAACCCGAAGGCGACACGAAGGACATCACGTACGCGGACCTGCACGCAGAGGTGCAGAAGGCCGCGAACGCGCTGACCGACCTCGGCGTGGGCAAGGGCGACACCGTCGCGATCTACCTTCCGATGATCCCCGAGGCCGCGGTCGCCATGCTTGCCTGCGCCCGCATCGGCGCGCCGCACTCGGTCGTCTTCGGCGGTTTCTCGGCGGAGGCGCTGCGCACGCGCATCGACGACGCCAAGGCCAAGGTCGTCATCACCTCGGACGGCGGCTTCCGCCGCGGCAGCGCCTCGGCCCTCAAACCGGCGGTGGACGCGGCGCTGGCTCACGGCGGCGAGACCGGCAGCGTCCAGAAGGTGCTCGTCGTCAAGCGCACCGGCCAGGACACGGAGTGGACCGACGGGCGCGACGTCTGGTGGCACGAGGCGCTCGAGGCGGCCTCGCCCACGCACGAGGCGCCGATGCACGAGGCGGAGCACCCGCTGTTCATCCTCTACACCTCGGGCACGACCGGGAAGCCGAAGGGCATCTTCCACACGACGGGCGGCTACCTGACGCAGGCGGCATACACCAACGCCGTCGTCCACGACGTCCACCCGGACTCCGACGTCTACTGGTGCACGGCCGACATCGGCTGGGTCACCGGGCACTCGTACATCGTGTACGGGCCGCTCACGAACGGCGCGACGCAGGTGATGTACGAGGGCACGCCGGACACGCCGCACCAGGGACGCTTCTGGGAGATCGTCCAGGACAAGAAGGTCAGCGTCCTCTACACGGCGCCGACCGCGATCCGCACGTTCATGAAGTGGGGCGAGGACATCCCGGCGAAGTTCGACATGAGCTCGCTGCGGGTGCTCGGGTCGGTCGGCGAGCCGATCAACCCCGAGGCGTGGATGTGGTACCGCCGCGTCATCGGCGGCGACCGCTGCCCGATCGTCGACACGTGGTGGCAGACCGAGACGGGCGCGATCATGATCAGCCCGCTCCCCGGCGTCACGGCCGCGAAGCCGGGCTCGGCACAGCGCGCCATCCCGGGCGTTGCCGCCGACGTCGTCGACGACAACGGCCAGTCTGTGCCGAACGGCCACGGCGGCTACCTCGTGCTGACCAAGCCGTGGCCGGCGATGCTTCGCGGCATCTGGGGCGACCCGGAGCGGTACAAGGAGACCTACTGGTCGCGGTTCGACGGTCTCTACTTCGCCGGTGACGGCGCGAAGAAGGACGAGGACGGCGACATCTGGGTGCTGGGCCGGGTCGACGACGTCATGAACGTGTCCGGCCACCGCCTGTCGACCACCGAGATCGAGTCGGCCCTCGTGTCGCACCCCAAGGTCGCCGAGGCTGCGGTGGTCGGCGCCACCGACGAGACGACCGGACAGGCCGTGTGCGCGTTCGTCATCCTCCGCTCCGAGGCGGTCCAGGAGGCCGACGAGGTGGGCGAGGGCAAGGACCTCGTCCAGGAGCTGCGCAACCACGTCGCGAAGGAGATCGGCCCGATCGCCAAGCCGCGCCAGATCATGATCGTGCCCGAGCTGCCGAAGACGCGCTCCGGCAAGATCATGCGGCGCCTGCTGCGCGACGTGGCCGAGAACCGTGAGGTCGGCGACGTGACGACGCTGGCGGACAGCTCGGTCATGGACCTGATCAAGTCGGGTCTGTCGAAGGGCTCGTCCAGCGACAGCTGACCCCATCGGATCGCAGAACCGTAGGCAATGGTGGGTGTGCACGCGCATACCCACCGTTGCCGTTGCCGGCGTGGTTGACTCTGGCGGGTGACCGAAGGACCGCCTCCGCCCGAGTCGTACACGTGGGTCGTGGAGTCCATCGACGGCCGCGAGACCATCGACCCCAAACCGCGGATCTCCCTGGGTGAGGACGGCCGTCTGGCCGGCACGACCGGCGTCAACCGGATCTCTGGGACCTACGAGGCCGAGGACGAGCTGGTCCGTATCGTCGGGACGGGCATGACACGCATGGCCGGCTCGCCCGAGGCGATGGAGCAGGAAAGTCGCTTCCTCGCCGCACTCGAGGGCTGGCAGGCCTTCCAGTACGGCGATGGGTGGCTCAGGCTGGGTCGCGTCGACCACGGGCTGGTGCTCGTCCTCGGCCAGCCCGGACCACCCGGCTGACGCACGGTCGGGACGGCGCCGGGTATGCCGCCGGGCTGAGGTACGCCGCCGGGCTGAGTAGCTCAGCGACGCTGCCGAGGCTCAGCGACGTCGCAGTGCTGAGGCGTCGCTGAGATTCTGCGACGCCTGACGACGACGCCTGACGCCCAGGGGCACACTGCGCGCGTCAAGCGCGCACGCGGGCGAGTGCGTCGACGACCACGTCGACGTCGGCAGGGCGGCATACCTCGAGGCCGAGCTGCACGTGGTGCACCCCTGCGTCGGACCATGCGGCCAGGCCGTCGGCGATGGCCCCGGCGTCGACCGGCAGGTGCCGAGCCCCGTCGGTGAGCTCCGCGAGCGAGCCGTGCACGTCCACGCCGACGGTCAGCGCGAGCGACTCGGGGTCGCGATCCTCCGCCTCACAGGCGGCTCGGAAGCGGTCCAGCCGCTGGGTCCAGCGGTCGTCGGGTCGGCCGTACCAGGCGGTCTGCCACTGGTCGGCATGGCGAGCCGTGAGGCGGAGCATCCGATCGCCTTCGGCCGCGACGAGGAGCGGCACCCGTCGGCGTGGGGCGGGCAGGACGACGGCATCATCGACGTGAGTCCAGTTGCCGTGGAAGGTGACTCGCTCGCCGGCGAGCAGCGGACCGACGACGCTCAGCACTTCCTCGAACCGGCCGACGCGGTGGTCGAACGGGTAGCCGAACGCGCGGTACTCCGGCTCGTGCCAGCCGCAGCCCAGACCCAGGATGAGGCGCTGGTCGGCGACGTCGTCGAGGGTTACCGCCATCTTCGCGAGAATGCCTGGGCTGCGGAACGAGGTCGCGAGCACGAGCGACCCAAGCTCGACCCGGTCGGTGGAGGCCGCGAGCGCGGTGAGCAGCGTCATCGCCTCGTGGTAGCCGTTCTCGGGTCCGTCGGCGGGCCGGTGGAGAAAGTGGTCGCAGATCCAGAGGCTGTCGACGCCGCCGGCCTCGGCCTGGCGCGCGACGGCGAGGATCTCGCGCCACGTGTCGCCGCCCTCGGCCGCCGACTGGGGAAGGACGATGCCCACCTTCACGCTTGCAGCCTAAGGGTGCCCGCCGTCGCCACGTGCGATTGCGGGACGCCGATGGTGAAACAGATCGTCACGCGGAAGGTCTGCGCCTGCTGGGGGCGATCACCACCAGAAGGCGCAGACCTTCCGACAGACCTCGGCCGCGCGTGCACCTACTACGCGGTGGGTCTCCACGCAGGCCCGGGATGTCAGGCGCCTGCCGCGTTCTTTCTCCGGTCACGGTGCACGACCAGCCCGATTGCGAGCGCGTCGAGGACCGCGATGATGCCGAGCTCGAGACTACCTATGACGGGTCCAAGCAGGAAGACGAGGAGGATCCCGATCGCGACCAGCAGAACGACCTTCATCCACGTCCTCACGAGTCAGCCCCGGTGTAAGTCCACTGCCCGTTCCCGGTGATCTTCATCTGGCCCCACGGGTAGGTGTCCGCGTAGCACCCGTACTTGGCGACGCAGTACTCCAAGTGGCGCTCGATCCGGCTGTAGTACTGCCAGGTGCCCTTACCGGACTGGTCGTCGATCGTCCGCTCCCGCAGCATGACCATCGACTGGCGGTAGGGGAGCCAGTCGTAGCGCTCGTTGACCGACGTAACGGCTGAGCCGTTGTAGCAGAGTGAGACGTACTTCTGCCAGGTATAGATCTTGCTTCCGAGCAGCGAGTAGTAGCTGTAGTTCAGCCACTACGCCTTGCACGTGCTGGCCGCGACCGCCGTGGTGGCCATGGCCTTGATCTGCACCGGCGCGCTGCTGGCCGTCACGTCCGGCATTCGGCTCGGGTCAGGCACCTGCCCAGCCAGGTCGGGCTGCGACTTGATGAGCGCCAGGTCGTCCTTGGTCCAGTGCCCGTTCGCGAGCGGGAGAGCGCTGCTCTGGTGCGTTCATGTGTCGAGTCCGCCTGCGCAGTCCCGGGCAGAGACGTTACCCCTATCAACGCCACCGCTCCCAGCGCAGCCATCACCAGCCGATGCATCACATTTTCCCCGTTTCTGTTCGACGCAATAGACGCGTCTTCGTCATTCGTACCTAATAATGCAGGCAGACATGCTGAAGCCGTCAACACGCTCGATCAGCGTCGACTACGGCGGTTGCGTAAACTGGCAGAGCTAAGCAACATGGCGACCCTGATTAGCGGGCCCGGCCATCATCGACCGAGCCGGGAATGACCCTGCGAACTCAGGTGGACACCAAGGGAATCCACCAACCTAGGTGGCGATGACCCCTCGAAGCCGCACTGGTCGCCGCGATGCGCAGCGAGGAGCACCGCGCACTTGTGCTAAATCTGTCGAATTGGTTGACAATTAACCGAATGGCGCAAACTGCTCGCACGCCCCGAGATTCAGCGGCGGCGGAGCCAGCCGTGCTCGTATGCCGCCCAGCCGAGCTGGATGCGTGTGGTGGCCCCGGTCGCGTCCATCAGCGAGCGCACCCGGCGTTGGACGGTCCGCAGCCCGACGTCGAGCTGCCGCGCCACCCGGGCATCCGAGGCACCGGCGATGAGCAGCGACAGGACCTGCAGGTCGAACTCGTCCGGCCCTGGCTGCGACTCCACCACCTCCTCCGCCGCGGGCGAGGCGAACACCAGGGGCCACGCGTCGCGCCAGACCAGGTCGAACAGCGACTGCAGCGACTGCACCAGCCCGGTCGCGTGGATCACCAGTGCGGCCGGGTCGGAGGACTCCGCCTCGAGCGGCACCATTGCGGTCCGATGGTCGGCGATGACGAGCTTGGTGGGCACCCGGTCGACGACGCGCACCTCCTCGTCGCGACGGAGCACGGCGACGAGCTCGGGCTGCGAGGTCTGCTCGACGACGTCACGCTCCAGGACGATCCGGTAGCGCACGCCCCGGCCGACCGCGATGTCCTCGGCCTGGTTCTCGGCGGCCGGGACCGCGGTCGGCTGGTCGTTGACGAAGGCACAGACCTCCTCGACGGCACCGAGCTGCAGCTGGTGGAACCGCTGGCCGACGGCGCTCGCTCCGACGACCACCTCGACGAGGTCGTGCACGTTTCCGGCGGCCTCCGTGCGGTGGATGTCGGCGAGCCGGGCGGCAGCCAGCTCGGCCTGCTCCAGCTCGTGGCGCCGGTCGTTCACCAGTGCCCGCAGCGCAATCCCCGGCGGGGCAGCCACCCACCTGCCTGGCGTCGCGGCCGACTGCGCGACAAGGCCGCGCTGCTCCAGAGCCACGAGGGCCAGCTCTGCCTCCGGGCTCGACACGTTGCTGCGCCGGGCGACGTCGGCCAGGCCGGTCGCACCGAGCCCGACGAGGACGCGGTAGAGCGCGGCCTCCTCGGGCGTCAGACCCAAGGCCGCGAGGACGTCCACGCAGGCTCCTTTCGCAATCCCCGACACGTGACGGCGGCGGCACGCACCACACCAGAGGCTGCGTGGCGCACCCCCGCCATGGCGCACAACCGCCTTGTCCTCATTCTTCCGGACGAACCGGTCACTCGGGCACTCTGGCGACGCCGGGTCAGCCGGCGCCGGGTCCCCCGGCGCTGGGTCACTCGGCGCCGGGTCACCCCTCGTCCCGGCTTTGCCCCCTCAGCTGCGCGGGCCCGATCAGGCGGGCCCGCGCACCACCGTTCGGAGGAAGAGCATGCGCCCAACCTGGCGTTACAGCCTCGGAGTGGCGGCCGTCGCGGTCCTCGCCGCCACCGCGGCCACTCCCAGTGCCTTCGGTCAGGACGTCAGCAGACGCCCGATCGTCGGCTCCGCCGCAAGCACCGCGTCCGCCGCAAAGACCCACCAGGTCACCCTCATCACCGGCGACGTGGTCGTCGTCGAGGGTGCCGGCACGAAGTCGCCGTCGGTGACGGTCCTGCCTCGCGAGGACGGAACGGTCCCGACGGTCGAGACCCGGCGCGTCGGCAACGACGTGTACGTCTACCCGGAGGACGCCGCGAAGGCTCTGGCCGAGGGCAAGGTCGACGAGGAGCTGTTCAACGTCACCGGGCTCGTCGCGCAGGGATACGACGACGCGAGCACGAAGACCCTTCCCGTCATCACCACCTACACCACGCGGGTCGACACGCGTTCGGCCCCGACCACGCCGCAGGCCGCGACCAAGGGCAAGACGCTCCGCTCGATCGACGGCGTGGCGATGAAGGCCGACAAGGGCAACGCGGCCGAGTTCTTCGCCGACATCACCGACCCGTCCACCTCGGCCGGTGCGGAGGTCGAGAAGGTCTGGCTGGACCGCAAGGTGAGCGCCATGCTCGACCGGTCGACGAAGCAGATCCACGCGGACCAGGCGTGGGCACTCGGCCTGACGGGCACGGGCACCAAGGTCGCCGTCCTCGACACGGGTGCGGACGCCGAGCACCCCGACCTGCAGGGCCGCATCGTGGGCTCGCAGGACTTCACGGGCTCGTACGGCGGCGCACTGGACGACCAGCACGGCCACGGCACGCACACCGCGTCGACCGTCGGCGGGTCCGGCGCGGCCAGTGACGGCCTCAAGAAGGGCGTCGCCCCCGGCACCGGACTGCTCATCGGCAAGGTCCTCGACGACTACGGCTCAGGCACCGACTCGGGCATCATCGCCGGCATGGAGTGGGCCGTCGCCCAGCGCGCAGACGTCATCTCCATGAGCCTCGGCCAGAGCGGCGCCCCAGGCAACTGCACCGACCCGATGGCCACTGCGGCGCAGCACCTCTCGGAGACGAGCTCGAGCCTGTTCGTCATCGCGGCAGGCAACTCAGGCCCCGCCAACAACACCGTCTCCAGCCCGGCATGTGCCCCAGCCGTCCTGTCGGTGGGTGCGGTCGACCGGGACGACTCGGCCGCCCAGTTCTCGAGCCGCGGCCCGGCGGCATACACCCACACCCTCAAGCCGGAGATCTCCGCGCCGGGTGTCGCGATCTCGGCCGCACGCTCGGGCGGTCGTGGGGACGACGCCTACGTGTCCATGTCCGGCACGTCGATGGCGACCCCGCACGTCGCCGGCGCGGCCGCGATCGTGAAGCAGGCTCACCCCGAGTGGACCGGCTCCCAGCTCAAGGCCGCCCTCGTGTCGTCGAGCGACCCGAACATCCCAGGTGACGTGCGCGCTTCGGGCGCCGGCCGGGTCGACGTCAAGGCCGCGCTCGACGAAGAGGTGACGAGTGAGGTCCTACAGGCCGGCACCTTCGACTGGCCGCACCCCGCGAGCCAGCAGAAGACGCTCGATGTCCCCTACACGAACCTCACCGACAAGGACGTCACGCTGACTCTGGCCGTGGCCGGTATGACCGGCGACGACGGCTCGGCCCTGAAGTTCCCGGCTGCCAAGCTCGCGGCGACGACCGTCACCGTGCCCGCCGGCGCCAAAGCCGTCGTGCCACTCACGGTGAACCCGGCCGTCAAGCTCGACGCCGCTCAGTATGGCGACATCACCGGTCGCGTGGTCGCGAAGACGGCCGAGGGCCGGACCGTCACGACGCCGTTCGCGATGTACGTCCAGCCGCAGACCGTGACGCTCAAGATCCGGAT
Source organism: Intrasporangium mesophilum (assembly GCF_054783095.1). NCBI lineage: Bacteria > Bacillati > Actinomycetota > Actinomycetes > Micrococcales > Intrasporangiaceae > Intrasporangium > Intrasporangium mesophilum. The sequence goes on from NZ_BAAGRF010000014.1 coordinate 103,181, forward strand.
GACGGACCGCCTCGGCAACCCGGCCGCGGGCGCCTCGTCTGTCGACGTCATCAACACGGACTCGCCCAAGGGCGAGCGCCGCTCCAACAACGGCGCGGCAGAGCAGGTGTATGCCGTCCGGCCGGGGACGTACCTGCTGTCCGGCTACGTCCAGTCCCCCGACGGTGACAGGAACGCCCCGGCGCTCGACTCGATCGCCTACTTCGCTCGCCCCGAGATCACGATCTCGGGTGACACGACGATCGACTTCGACGCCCGCAAGGCGCACCTGCTGTCGGTGAAGACCGACCGGCCGAGCGTGGCCGCGTCGACGACGCTGACCTTCTCACGCCTGTGGGACGGCTGGATCCACGCCGGCTCGATGCTCGGCGGGTCCACCGTCAAGGCGATCTATGCCGACGTCCAGGGCAAGCCGCAGAACGGGACGTGGGAACTCGGCACGTACAGCCGCCGGTACGCCCCTGCCGTCGAGTCGATGTCGGTCGTCGGCGGGGCGACGCTGCACCCGACGGCACCCATCATGACGGCTGCCGGCCTCGACGGCACGGCCCAGGCCCCCGTCGTCGACGCCGGTGCGGGCACGGCCAGTGACCTGACGGCGGCCAAGGTGAAGGACAAGGTGGCCCTCGTCCGGCTCACCTCGCCCACGGGCAACCTGACCTCGGCCATGGCGAACCTCGCGAAGTCGGCCGGAGCCAAGGCGCTGCTGCTCTACCGTCCGGTGACGGGCCAGTGGTTCCCGAGCGTCGGCTTCCCGGCGGTCCCGGTCGCGGCATACGCGCTGCCGATGGCCGAGGGTGACGCCCTCAAGGCGGCCCTCGCCTCGGCTCCCGGCAACGAGCTGAGCCTGGCGTGGAAGGCCACGGCTCGCAGCCCGTACGTCTACAACCTCGGCTTCACCGAGAACACCCCGGTCACCGACGACAAGACGTATGTCGTGCACGACAAGAAGCTCGGCAGCGTCGACGCGACGTACACCGCGATGGGTGTGGACACGGCCTTCGTCGGCTTCTCCCAGATCCGCCGCCCCGACGGCACCAGCCTCGCGGTGTCGAACTTCGACTCCGTGCCCGAGCCGGGCAAGCGCACCGAGCTGTTCACGGACGACGGCACGCAGTGGAAGCAGTGGGTCATGTCGAGCCTGCCGTTCGGCGAGGCCATGGAGGGCCCGTGGCGGAGCTACCCGGCCGGCAGCACCCGCACCGAGCAGTGGCACGGCGGCGTCATCGCCCCCACGGCGATCCACGACGAGGACGGCGTCGAGCAGCTGACGGCGGAGCGCCAGGGTGAGCTCATGGGCTTCGCGCCGCAGATGTACGGCGACGGCTTCGGCCACGCGGCCATGCCGGGCAGCTTCGGCGACGCCGGAAGCCTCCAGCTCAAGCGCGACGGCGTCCTGATCGGGTCGAGCCCGTTCACGTCCGGTGTGTTCGAGGTGCCGGCCGCGGACTCGCTCTACGAGCTGACGATGAACCAGTTCAAGTTCGGCCCCTCCGCGCAGTCCTGGAGGCGGTCGACGCAGGTGGCCACGACGTGGGCCTTCCGGTCGCACATCGAGCCTGACGTGTTCTCGCGGGCGCTGCCGCTGCTCTTCCCCCGGGTGGGTCTGCCGGAGGACGGCCTGAAGACGCTCGCTGCATCGGGCGGCCAGCAGCTGTCGATCCGCGTCGGCGGGCACGGCGGCTACACGCCCGGTGACATCACCGATGCCAAGGTCGCGTGGTCGTACGACGGCGGCACGACGTGGACGGACGCCACGGTGACGAACACCGCCGGCGCCTGGACGGCGACGGTCGACCACACCGGCGCGTCGGGCAAGAACGTGACCCTCAAGGTCGAGGTCACCGACAGCTCCGGCGCCAAGGTGACCCAGATCGTGACCGGCGCGTACGCCGTGCGCTGACCTGGATCACTCGGGGCATTGACCAGCCCCACGGCGTATGCCGCCCGCCACCAAGGCGGGCGGCATACGCCGTTCGGCGCGGAGTCGGCGGCGTATGCCGTGCGCGTGCGTGGGCGAGCGCCCGCTCGCTCTGCACGTAGCCTGCGAATCCGCACCGTGTGGGCACGAGGTCGTCGAGGGGCTGGGATCATGGTCGGTATGCCGCGTCGGACAGTGCGACTCGTCGCCGCGGCCATCGCTGGGGTGGCCGTCGCGCTGGCGCCGGTCGGGCTGGCATCCGTGGGGCTGGCGACCACGGCGCACGCGGACGACTCGGGACCCGTGCCGACACCCTCGCCGTCGGCGCTGGCCAGCATCGGGCCGGACGGTCGCGCAACTCCGGCACCGGGAGCACCTGCGGCGACCCCGTCCGCGCCCGACCCATACCTGGACGCTCTCGGACGGACGACGGACGACTTCGTGTCACCGGTTCTGTTGCAGTTCTTCATCACGGTGACATCTGTGGTGACGAGTCCGCTTGCGTCTCAGGCTGGTTCGCACGCTGGTAGTCAGCCGCAGTCGGTGGCGAGCCTCGAGCCTGGCGGCGGGTCGAGTGCGCAACCCCGGGACTGGCAGCCGAAGGCCGTCATCAAGGTCCCGTTCGCCAGCGTGGCCACCAAGAGGGGGCGTTCGGCGGCACTGACGAAAGACCAGATCATCTGGGCGGCTTACGTGGCAGCCGCGAAGGCGGAGTCCGGGCAGTGCCACCTGCCCGTCATGCTCCTCGCCGCCATCGGCGAGGTGGAGTCGTCGACGCTCCGTGGCCGCACGCTTGATGCCGCGCACGACGCCGTGCCGCCGGTGATCGGCCCAGCCCTCGATGGCGGCGCCTACCCGGCAATTCATGACACGGACGGCGGCGCCCTCGACGGCGACCCGGTGTGGGACCACGCGGTAGGTCCGATGCAGTTCATCCCGGCGACGTGGCGGATCTGGGGCGCCGACGGCAACGGCGACGGCGTGAAGGACCCACAGAACATCGAGGACGCTGCGCTTGCGGCTGCGCACTACCTGTGTGCGGGTGGCCGCGACCTGTCCCAGCCGGCCGACCTGCGGGCGGCGGTCCTGTCGTACAACCACTCCGTGCGCTACGCGAGCACGGTCCTCGGCATCGTGGATGCCGTGTCGTCAGGTGCCATCGCAGGCCCCTGACTCGAGATGACCACTCGACTCTGGACGGGGTGCGCCCTCCCGCTCGACACTGGGTGGGGCGCCCTCCCGCTCGCGTGACGCACCGGCATACGGCCTGGGCGGAGCATCTGCGTTGCTCCACCACGTGACCCAGCGCACACTGCCCCTGGACACCCTCAGGGAATGGCCAGGGCCACGTGATAGTTAGTTGAACCGTGAATCAACTGCGTATCGTCGTCTCCAGCACGCGTCCCGGCCGCATCGGCCCCAAGGTGGCCCAGTGGGTCGCCGAGCAGGCCCCGGCCTCCGACTGGGAGGTGGAGCTGCTCGACCTCTCGTCGCTCCCGTTCTTCGACGAGGAGGACATGCCGCGCAACGGCAACTACGCGAAGTCGCACACCAAGGACTGGGCGTCCAAGGTCTTCGAGGCCGACGCGATCGTCGTCGTGACGCCGCAGTACAACCGCAGCTTTCCCGCCCCGATCAAGAACGCGATCGACTACCTGTTCGCCGAGTGGGACCGCAAGCCGATCGCGCTCGTCGGCTACGGCTGGACCGGCGCGGCCGACGCCACCGCCGACCTGACCAAGGTGCTCGGCCACGTCAAGGCCGATGTCGTCGGCTCGACCGGCCTCGTGTTCACCCAGGACGTCTCGCCCGAGGGTGAGCTGACCGCGACACCCGAGCGGCAGGCCGAGCTTGCCGCACTGCTCGAGGCCCTGTCGGCCAAGGTCGGCGAGCTGGAGTCCGTCACCGCCGGCTGACGGCTAGCTCGACGCGGGGGCCCGCAGCAGGCTCGTGCCGCCACGGTCTGCGACCACCGTCCAGCCCAGCTGGGCGCGCAGGTTGTTCGTCACGGCCAGGTCGTTGTCGACCAAGGCGTAGGTGCACCCGTTCTCCGCGGGGTACTTCTCCCAGCCCGGCAGGGCATTGATGAAGTCCAGGTAGTGCCGGATGTGGGCCTGGGTGTAGAGCTCGGCTCGGGGGTCCTGGGTCACCTTGACGTTGGGGTGCTGCAGGATGAGCCACCCGCCGTACTCCCACACGTTGCAGACCACGGTCCCCTGTGGCAGCGCAGCGATGTCCTTGTCGAGTGCGTTCGGTCCGAGCCCCGGCTTCGCCGCGACGAAGGGCGCCATCACGGCCGCGAGCACGAGCCCGACGCAGGCGAGTGACGCGGTCGTGATGACCTCCCGACGCGTCATCCGCTCCGCCGGGATCGGGACGACCGCCTGCAGGGCCGCCGCGGCCATCGGCGCAGCGATCGCTGCCGCGATGGCCACCGTCCTCGCGTAGGTGATGGCGAAGAACAGGACGAGCAGCGCGAGCAGCACGAGCGGAACGCTCTGGCGGCTCGGCTTCCGAGCGACGGCGACGATCAGCGGGAGCAGCATCACCAGGACGACGAGAAGCGGCAGATACGTCGCCTCGGGCGGCTGCCACTCAGTGATGTACTGCGTGACGTCGTGCACCTGGAACGGTGAGAGCAGCAGCCGCGGGCCGACCGGCGTGGCCATGGCCACGACGACGGACAGGACGGGGATGAGCGCCAGGCGGGCGGCCTCGCGCACGGACAGCAGCCTGGCTACCAGCATGCCGACCAGCACCACGCCGCCGATGACAGCCCCCACGAACCACAGCCCGTGCGAGCACGCCCAGACCCACGAGATGGCGATCAGCCACCAGCGCGGCTTCTTGTCGGCGATCGTGTCCATCCATGCGGAGGTCGTCACCATCGCGAACGCGAACGAGACCACCTGGGGCCGAGGCGAGAGACTCCCGGCCATCCCGACCGTCGTCAGCGCGAGCAGGATCGAGGTGATGAGCAGTCCGGACCTGCGCCGGCAGACCCACCAGAGGGTGGCGAAGATCGCGACCGCTGCCAGCGACCGGAGCCACGCAACCCCAGGCAGCCCGAAGTGGTCGTACGCCTGGAACATCAGCAGCTGCGGGAGCCACTGGTTGAAGATCCACGGCAGCTGCGACGACGCGCTGTACGGGTCGTTGATGACGAAGTCCCAGCTGCCCGAAAGCAGCTCGCCGGCGCGGATGTGCCAGAAGGTGTCGGGGTCCGAGATGGACTGCAGGACCTTCACGGCGCCGAACGCGATCAGGACTCCGGGAATCGCGACACGCATCCCGTAGCTCAGTACTCCGGCCGGAGCAGCGGCATCCTGGTCGTCCGGCTCCGTCGATGCCGGGCTGGTGGTCTTCGTCGTCGAGGTCACGGTGATGGTGGAGAGTGCGGACCGGTCAGAAGCCGGAGAAGGCCTGGATCATCCGGATGGCTCCCGGGCCGATGATGACGACGAAGAGCGCGGGAAGGATGCAGAACATCAGCGGGAAAAGGATCTTGATGGTGACCTTCTGAGCCTTCTCCTCCGCCTTCTGCTTGCGCACGAGCCGCATGTTCGTCGTCTGCTCTCGCAGCACAGCGGCGATCGGCAGGCCCAGCCGGTCGGCCTGCACCAAGGCGGTCGTGAAGCTCTTCACCTCAGGCAGGGTCACTCGTTCGCCCATCGAGGAGAACGCCTCGCCGCGCGACTTGCCGATCTGGATCTCGGAGATGACGCGAGCGAACTCGCCCGCGATCGGACCTTCGACGTTGCGCGCGACCTGGAGCAGCGCCGCGTCGAAGCCCTGTCCGGCCTCGACACACACGCTGAGCATGTCGAGCGCGTCGGCCAGGCTCTTGCTCGTCTGCTCCTGGCGGCGCAGGGCGGCGTTGTAGAGGAGCAGGTCCGGCAGGAAGAAGAGCGCGCCTCCCAGCACAGCGGCATACAGCACGCCCACGAGGTGGAAGTCGCTGTAGATCAGCCCGAGCAGCACCCCGAGCAACAAGGAGGCGCCCTTGGCGCCCATGATCCGCTCGACGGTCCACGGCGCCGGGTTGCCGGCCCGGTCGAGCATCGCGGTCAGACGCTCTTCGGCGCCGCTCGGGGACAGCTTCTGAGCCAGGCCACGCGTGCGCTCGAAGATCGGCGTGACGAACCGGTCCTTGCCGCCGAGGTCGCTCTTGACGACGTTGCGATGGTCGACCTGGTCCTCGATGAGCAGGAGCGACTTGGCGACACCTCGCGGCTCGCCGGACGACAGGCCGAGGGTCAGGATGCCGACCAGCAGTCCGACGGCGAGAAGGCCGGCGGCGACATAGATCGGGTTCATGTCCATGTCAGACCTCGATCTTCACGACTTGGCGCATCCAGAAGATGCCGATGATCAGGGCCACCACACCGGCGGCGCTCATGATCAGCCCCAGCGGGTGCGTCCAGAGCAGGCTGACGTAGGCGTAGTTCGCCCTGAGCATGTAGAAGAACAGCAGGATCGGCAGGCCGATGAGGATGTACGCCGACAGGCGACCCTCCGCTGAGAGCGTGTTGACCTGACGCCGCAGCGACTCCCGCTCTCGTAGCGTTCCCGCGGTCGTCCTGAGCGTCTCTGCGAGGTTGCCGCCGACCTCGCGCTGGATGCGGATCGCCAGGACAGTCCAGTGCATCGACTGGCTGTCCATCCGGGCCGCGACCCGGTCGAGCGCGTCCGAGATGTCGGTCCCGATCCGCGTCTCGGCGAGTGCGCGGCGGAACTCCTTGCCCGCTGGTTCGGCAGCGTCCTGCGCCACGGCCTCCAGCGCCTGAGGAAGCCCGAAACCGCTGCGAAGGCTCGTCGAGATCAGCGTCAGGAGCCCGGGCAGCTGGGCCTCGAACTTGTTGGCGCGGCGGTTCGCCATGATCCGCAGCCAGATCGGCATGGCGATGATCCCCAGGACGGCACCCGCAGCAAGCCCGAGCAGCTTGGCGTCGCCGGCGAGGAGGAACCCCAGGGAGGCACCGACGATCACCGCGACGACCCGCAGCAGCAGCCACTCGCCCGCCCGGAAGGGCAGGTCGGCACGCTCGATGAGCGCCATGGTCTTGCTCGTCGACTTCCGGTCGGCCATGACACGCTCGCCGAGGTCGACGAGCTGGGTCGCCAGGGAGCTCTGGACGGCCTTGATCTCCTTGCGGGAGAAGGACATTCCGCTGTGGGCGACATACTCGTCGATCGAGGCGACGCGACGCTCGCGCCTGGTCTGCAACGACGGCATCAGGACGATCGCGGTGAACAGGAAGAGCGCCAGGGCCAGCGCCAGGCTCGCTATCAACGGGGTCTTGTCGGTGAAGTCGACCGAGCCGATGGAGAACTGTCCCTGCGCTGCGGCCGGCGGGGTGGCGGCCGGCGTCGCCGCCGGGGTGCCGGTCGGTGCGGGAGCCGGGGGCGTGCCGAACGCGACGGTCTTGGCAAAGTCGAAGCCGGTGCCGCCGGCCGTGCCCGAGATCTCGTACTTGTGCTGACCGGTCAGGGTCTCGGGCACCTCGACAGCCCACTGCACCTGGCGGTTCAGCGCCTGCGCAGAGGTCTGGAAGGCCGACGACACGGCGGCTGAGTTGCTCGCGGAGACGACGGACCCGCCACTCGCGGCTGCAAACGCCTTGAGAGCGTTGGTGGCATCGGGGTCGCTCGTCTTGAACGCAACGACATCGACGCGGATGTCACGCGCTTGCAGGCGGGTCACGGTGTTCTTGAGCGCGAGGGCCTTGTTGTCGGCGATGGTGTCCGCGCCGTCGCTGAGCAGGACGATGCTGCGGTCGCCCGTCGTGCCGAGGGCGACTGCGGCATCCTGCACGCCCTCATAGAGACTCGTGTCACCTCTCGCCACCAGTCCGTCGATGACGCGTTGTGCGGCAGCGCGGTCCAGGGTCGGGGGGAGGTCGACGCCCGCCGTGTCCGCGAACGATGCGACACCGACCTTGACGTCCGCCGGCACGGTCTTGAGGTAGGTCCGGGCCGCGGACCGCACGGTCGCCATCCCCTGCGCGCCCATCGAACCGCTCGTGTCGATGACGAGGATCGCCTTGCGGTCGCGCTTCGGAGCCTGGTTGACCGTGGCGGCGTACTCCTTGCCGTCGACCGTGACCTTGAGGCTCGACGGGTCGACCTGGACGTCCGACTTGCTCCGCAGGGTGAGCACTCCCGTGAGGGTCGACGCGTTGGCGTCTGTCGACGTCTTGACGTCGCTGAGCCCCACAGTGACCGGGTCTGCGGCATGGGCGAGGCCGGAGCCCAGCACCACCATGCCCAGCGTCAGTCCCAGCACGCTCGTCAAGGTTGCGACGCGCTGGCGCATACGGCTCACAGGCCCACCCGAGAGAAGAGCGAGATGGGCAGGTCGACGCCGAGGTCGGCGAGGTCCTGCGTGAACTTGGGACGTATGCCGGTCGGCACGAGCTGGCCGAGGAAGCGGCCGTGTTCGTCGCGGCCGGCCGAGTAGTCGAACGTGAAGATGTCCTGGAGCGTGACCACGTCGGACTCCATGCCGACGACCTCGGTGACCTGGACGATGCGGCGCGAGCCGTCCTTGAGGCGCGACTGCTGGACGATGAGGTCGATGGCGCCGGCGACCTGCTCGCGGATGGCGCGCACGGGCAGCTCGACGCCGGCCATGAGGACCATCGTCTCCAGTCGGGAGAGGCTGTCACGGGGTGAGTTGGCGTGGACCGTCGTGACTGACCCGTCGTGACCGGTGTTCATCGCCTGGAGCATGTCGAGGGCCGCGCCGTCGCGGACCTCACCGACGATGATGCGGTCGGGACGCATGCGCAGGCTGTTGCGCACGAGCTCGCGGATCGGGATCTCGCCGCGACCCTCGATGTTGGACGGGCGGGCCTCGAGCCGCAGCACATGGTCCTGGTGAAGCTGGAGCTCGGCGGCGTCCTCGATGGTGATGATGCGCTCGTCATCCGGAAGGAACGAGCTGATCACGTTGAGAGTCGTGGTCTTTCCGGAGCCGGTGCCGCCGCTGATGACGATGTTGCGGCGGCCCTTCACGCAGGCCTCGAGGAAGTTGCGCACACTGACGGACATCGTCCCGAACGAGATGAGGTCGCGGTCGGTGAACGGGTCGGCCGAGAACTTCCGGATGGTCAGGAGCGAGCCATCGAGGGCGATCGGCGGCACGACCGCGTTGACACGCGAACCATCGGGCAGGCGGGCGTCCACCATCGGGCTCGACTCGTCGACGCGCCGGCCGACGCGGCCGACGATCTTGTCGATGGTCCGGCGCAGGTGGGACTCGTCGGAGAAGCTGGCGTCTACCGGATAGATCCGGCCGTCACGCTCGATGTAGATGTCGTCCGGCCCGTTGACCATGATCTCCGAGACTTCTGCGTCGCGCAGGTAGGGCTCGAGTGGGCCGTGGCCGAGGATGTCGTCGGAGACGTCCTGGGCGATGCGGGTCCGGTCGGAGTGGGAAAGGGGCGTCTGCTCGGAGTCGATGACGTCCTGCAGTGTCTGTCGCACCTGCGCGGCGAGCTCCGACTCCGACAGGTGCGGGTCGTAGAGCCGCGGGCCGAGGGACTCGACGAGCGACTGGTGCACCCGCTCCTTGACGTTGGCGAACGGGTCGGCACCCCGTCTGCGGGCCGCGCCGTTCTGAGGCCTGACGGGGGCGTGTGTGGCGGGCTCAGCGATCTGCGACTGCCGGGCGCGGTCGAGACGGTCGGCCAGGTTGCTCATTTCTTACCCCCGAAAAGGCCGAAGCTGCGCTTCGCGCCGTTCTGCATGTCCTCGCCGAAGCGGCGGCGGATCTCGTGGTCGGCCAGGTCCCGGATCGCGACCGACACCGGGTTGCGCGGGTCGTCGATGACGAGCGCCACGCCCCGGTTGATCGAAGCCGGCACCGAGAGGCTGTTGGGGACGTTGGCCGAGATCGGTGTCTTGAGCGCAGCCTCGACGTCGTCGGCCTTGAGGCCCACCTTCGCGTCGGAACGGTTGAGCACGATCGTCCGTGCTTCCTTCGTTGCTCCGAGAGTGTCGAGCGTGTTGATCGCGATGCGAAGGTTCTTGACCGCCGGGATGTCGAGCGTGGCGATGAGAACCGTCAGGTCGCTGACGTCGAACGCTGCGAGCACGTGCTCGGTGAACGACGGAGGCGTGTCCACGATGATGTAGTCGTACTGGACTCGCGATATCCGGAGCAGCTCGACGACGACGTGCGACGGAACGCGGTCGGCATCGGCAGGGTCTGCCGGCGCCGCAATGACATCGAGACCGCTGTCCTGATGCGTGGTGACGACCGACTGGACGCCCTGCTCGTCGAGGTGTCCGCTCATCGCGACGACGTCGCGGACCGAGCCGTGCGGCTGGAGCTGGAGGCTGATCGCGACGTCGCCGAACATGAGATCGAGGTCGACGAGCAGTGTCCTCGCGCCGGTGGACGCGAGGTACGTCGCAAGGTTCGTCGACATCGTCGTCTTACCGACGCCGCCCTTGGCGCTGAAGACGGTGATGACCTTCCCGTCCCGCCCGATCCCGTGAGACGTGTGCCCGGCAAGCTGCTGTGTCAGAGACAGCGAACGGCGCACCGCTTCCGCGAGCGCCGTCTGGTCGTCGGCCTGCACGACTTCTCGGACCCCGCTGCGCAGCGCCTGTGCGAGGACGGTGATGTCGAGGCGATGGCGCAGCAGGATGACGCCGAGCTCCGGACGGTCGACTCGCTCACGGTCTGCCAGCTCGCAGGCCGACTCGAGGTCGATGTCGGGCCCGATGACGACCAGCGTCTGGGTCGGGTCGTCCTCCAGAGCCCGGCTGACCCGGGCACTGGAGTTCATCTGGATCGCGTCGCCACCCAGCGCAAAGCGATAGCTCTCGGTGGCGACGGGGTCATAGTCCCAGAGGATCGTCATTGACTCACCGCATCTCTGAGCTGGAGATCCGTGACCTCCAGACCCGGGTCGACCTTGACGTCGGAGCCTCGGAGGGCCGCATACAGGACCCGGTTGTTGATGCCGTGGATGAGCACCGGGGCATCGGTCGGCTTGACCGCGACAGTGACGAGGAAGTTGCCGGTGGCGCCCTGCGTCGTCGTCGCCTGGCCGTTGGCCGGCTGCTGCGCCGCCGCACCGGCCAGCGGCGAGTCGCCCATGCCGATGACGAGGACGTCGCTGAGCAGAAGGCTCGTGCCATGGATGTCGTTCTCGTTGAGGATCTTGGCCTCGGGAGTGTCGCGCAGGTCCTTGATCTTGTACGACTGGTAGATCGCGATGTGCGAGCCCGGGGTGACGAACTTCCCGACGCGAGCCGGGTCCGACAGAGCGACCGACACGGCGAGCATGCCGCTCGGCACCTCGATGGCCTTGGTGCCGACCGGCGTCGTGCCGAAGCCTGCCGCGAGGAGAAACTGGCCCGGCGGGATCTCGGACAGCGCCAGCAGCGAGTTGTTGTCCGCATTGATGTCCTGCAGGGCACCTGCCGGCACCGCCTTCGCGGCGACCGACGTCTCGGCGATCAGGCCCGTACGCTGGGCGTCCTTGAGGGTCGTGCCCGTCGGGATGAGCTGTTTGGAGACCCAGACGGTTGAAGGGGTCTGCTCCGCGATCGCCCGTTCGTCGGCGTTCTGCGCATACATGATGACCAGTGCGCCGCCGCCGACAGCAAGAAGAACGGCGACGATGATGGCGAGAATGCGACGATTCATGTGTTCCCTCGAGAAGTTCGGGTTGGTGCTAACCAGCAGGATTTACAACGGTCAATCCATAGTTCGGATCTCCCGGGGTTGGGGGGATGATTTGACCAGCGGGAATGAGGTCCTTCAGGAACCATCCTGAGAGGCAGCGCTGCGAATTGCTGGTACCGCACAAAGCGTTCGGGGGACGGATGCTGTTCTGGGTGCCCTGCGTCAGGCGCCATCCGCTGAGGTAAAAGGCGGCGAAACCGGAGATGTGGTACCACGTGTTGTTTCCATTGCCAGAGTTGCAGTCGTCCGTGGCCACGGGTTCGCGTCCCGGATTGCTCGGCATCATGCAGTTGAAGACCGGGACGTAGATCACCGTGCCGAGCAGCGGCCGGAACATGGCATCCGGACACCCGTCGGCACCAGTGTCGCCGTGGATCCAGCTGCTGTCTGTGACGGTCCCCGAGCACGAGCCGAGGAGGCCGTCGAGCCATGCAAACCCGCCAGGGGCCGTGCCCCCAGGGGCCGACGTGTCGCACGTGGTGTCGTTGCCCTTGGAGTAGACCGTGTCCTCGCTCGTTGGCCAGTCCGGCCGGCTGTCGGTGTTCGAGTAGCCCGGCCAGGCGCCGTCAGGTCCAGCCGGGTAGTTCGTGGAAGCCGGAAAGCCAACCTGCCGGGCCCAGTCGCACTCGGACATCGTGAGGGACACGACCGAGGCCGAGGCCGGGGCTCCCGGCCCCCAGGCGGCGCGAGCGCAGGAGGTCACGGTGCTCCCGCTCCCCCCGCCGGTGATCGCCTGCGAGAAGAACTTCGGCAGGACGGTCGGCGTCGTACTGTTCGACTCGGTGTATGTCCGAGTCTCGACGTACGGAAGGCCCGGGGCCAGCGAGTCGTTGAGCGGGTTGCACTCGCTCAGCTGGCTGGCCGAGCCGAGGCTCGCGCAGGCCGGCAACGTCGGGACGCCGCTGCCGCAGATCCCGGTGTCCGGGACCCGGGTCAGAGCGTCTTTGGAGTTGGCGTTGGCAAGCGGCTTGAGCAGCGTGGACGCGTCCCCCGCCGACCCGCACGCTTGTCCAGCCTGTGTCTCGCCCTTGGCGCATGCCTGGGCCAGAGCCATCGATGTCGCGTCGGCCGCGTTCTGGAGCTGGCGGCGCTCGAACATGATGTTGCCGACGTCGACGCTGAGCGCCAGCATGCCCATGATGACCCCGGTTGCCGCAAGTATCGCCACGAGCGTCGCGACGGCACCCTTCTCCCCTCCGGGCTTCGGGAAACGCAGATTCAGCCACCGCATTGCATCACCGCCGTCGAAGTGAGAGTGCCGTTGAGTCCCCAGCTGCTGCCCACCAACGCAATGGCGGGGCGCATGATGATCCATTGGAAAGGTGCCGACGCCGTCACTTGCGCGCTGGCATTCGAGTCTGCCGGAGTCGGACAGAGCCTGTCCGGCGAAGTCGTCGAGATGGTCAAGGATCCGACGGCCGGAGCGGCCGCGGTCGCACGAGCCGTGACCTTGGCTGTATAGGTGGAGTCGCCGGCGAGGACGACCGCGGCGCGCGCCCCTTCGCGCGCCGCGTTCGCGAGCTGAATCTCCACGAAGAAAGCGCGGCCGAAGTCGACGATTCCTGCAATGACCATGAAGAGGACCGGCATGAGAATCGCGAACTCGACCGCGGAAGTGCCCGACTCACGCTTCGACGAGCGACGCCTGGCCGCGCCTCGCGGCTGCCACGGCAGGGCATCGTGGGACTGCAGTTGGGTGGGCACAAAGGTTCCGCTCAGAGCGCGTCGTTGACGGTGTTGAACGCACCGCTCACCGTCTGGCCGAGGGCGAAGACGATGGCGATGATGACGGCAGCAATGAGTGCGACAAGCAGGGCGTACTCAACCGCAGTCGCCCCATTCTCGCGCACGCCCCGCAGGCGTGTCACGAGGTTCCTAAACAGCCCATACACGGTAATCCCTCCCAAGATCTCCCAGGTTGACCTGGCTGTGCCCGGTGAACCCTGGCCGGAGCCTATCCGCTCCGGCGTGGTGGATCTGATTGGCGCCCGGGCACGCGATGGCATGCCCGGGCCGCCTCGCGTCAGAGCGCGTTGTTCACCGTGCTGAAGGCGGTGCTGACCTTGTTCCCGACCGCGGCCACGATCGCCACGATGACGGCGGCGATGAGGGCAACGAGCAGGCCGTACTCGACGGCGGTCGCGCCCTTGTCCTTGGCAGCGTGGATGCGGGTCTGCAGCTTGGCAGCAAGCTTGGTCATGAAGAGATCCTCCCTGGAAACGGGCCACCCGATGTGGTCCCCCGGGGAGCACCGTAGGCGACTGCCAGACAGGTGTCACCAGAATCCCGAAATTTGACATGTAACCCGCAGGACGGGCAGGATTCGCCCCCCGAACTGGGGTAGATGGTGCATCATCGTGCGGGAATGCACGTGCTTGGGGGATCGATGACCGGGATGGCGGACCAAGCTCTTCGGGGACCAGCCACGACTGACGAAGCGTCACGCCGGCGGGCTGCGCTCACGGCCGCGGCGCCTGCGGCAGCGGTGGCGATCGCCATGGTGGTGCTGGCCCGATCGGTGACCTTCGGCGCCGACGCCAGGTGGCTCGCTGCACTCGGAAAGCACATCGCCACGACCGGGCGCATCCCGGTCGGGGTGCCCTTCGCTGCTGCCGACTCGAGCTCGTGGGCGAACGTGCCCGTCCTCGGCGAACTGGTTTTCTACGGCATCGACGCTGTGGGCGACTGGGCCCTTCCGGCAGCCCTGGTCCTCGCCGCCGGAACGCTCCTTGCACTGCTTGCGCTCGAGGCACGGTCGTCCGGCGCGGGCAGCCTGCCGACGGCCGCAACCGTCATCGCTGTCACCTGCGGCGCACTACCGACGCTCGGCATCGTGCGCGCTCAGCTCCTGGCGTTCGTGCCCGCCGCGCTCCTGGTCGTCCTGCTCAGGCGTCAGCACGAGCGGCCGACGCGGGCCATCTGGTTGGCCGTTCCGCTTCTCGTCGTCTGGGGCAACCTCCATGGGTCGGCACTCGTCGGAGTGGCGCTCCTCGGCGCCTACCTGGTCGCCTCCCGGATCCGTGTGCCTGGCCAGGCGTTCACCGCTGTGGCCGTTGGGCTGGTGGGGGTTCTGGCCCTCGCGGTCAACCCCGCCCACGTGAACACCTGGCGCTACTACACGTCCGTCCTCACCAACGAGGCGGCCACACGAAGGCAGGAGCTGTGGGCGCCGCCGAGTCTGGACCGCCCGTTCGACGTGACGCTGATCGGTGTCGCTTGCGTCCTCATTCTCGCTGTCGCCCTGTCGCGGGCGGCGTCCGCCTGGGAGTGGGTCGCCATCGTGGGTCTGGGAGCCGGCACGCTGTTGTCGGCCCGAAACGGCTTCTGGCTTCTCGTCATTCTGTTCGTCCCGGCGGCACTGGCATTCACCCGCCTGGCAGCTCGGGGCCGTGCCGGTGAACCCGGTCGCCACGCAGTGCGATTGAGACCCGTGGATGGTGTCCTGGTGGGCCTGGCCGCGCTCGCCTCCGTGGCGATGCTCGCCGTGCGCGGTGGGTCGTTCGTCCCGGCGACGCTCGTCGACTCCGTGGCGTCGCAGTCGACGGGCATGACGGTTCTGGCGCCAGGGTCCCTCGCGGAGGACCTCGCGGCCGGCGGCGTCCGGGTCTGGATGTCGAACCCGATCGACGCGTTCGACCGGTCCGACCAGGCGGACTATCTCGACTACTGGCACGGGGTCGAGACGGCGAGCCGGGTCCTCGAGCACGTCGACGTCGTCGTGGCCCGGACCGGCTCCGAAGGCGCGCGGCTGGCGATGGAGCATGGCTTCGACGCCGTGGCCAAGGCAGACGGCTACGTCGTGATGAAGCGGCATACGACCCGATAGGTGGCGCGAGTCGACAAGCGCCTCAGGGCGTCGGGAGACTCAGCCCCACGTTCACGTCATCGGGCGACACTGCCTCAACCGTCGCCGACGACAGGATCGGAAGTCGTGCGGGCTCTCTCAGCAGTGTCAGGTCCTCGACGGCCCCCCGTGCCTCGATCGACAGCGTCGACTGTCCTGGTGGTAGCGGGAGCTCCAGGCTCAGCGTCTTCGACTCGCCTTCGCCGACCGTCACCCAGTCGGTGTCACGGAGCCCGTGGAGCCTGAACCGGTTGGTCGAGAAGGCTCCACGAATCTCGATCGCCACCCGAACGTTCTGGGTCCGATCACTCATGTTGCTGAACCCGATGCTCGGGGTGGGGCCGAGTCGCTGGACCAGGCCGGTCGACTCGGGGACTGCGAGGACGCCGCCGAACCCGGCGACCACCGGGTGGAAGACGCGCTGCCGCAGGGTCGTCAGCTGGTCGGGTGTCAGGCGACCGTCCAGGGACTCAGCCGTGGGCCTGAGGTCGTAGGCGCGAAACAGCCCGTCTCCGGTCTGGGCGATGGGCGACCCGAGAGCGGCCGTGAGACCACGGACGGTCTCCGGCATCCTGGTGTCCGCCGCCTTGTGGACCACCACACCGCAGAAGCCTGTCGCTGCGAGCTGGTCCTTGAGCGCGGCCGGGTCGTCGAGCGGCAGACCGAGCTGCCAGTCGGACGCTGCCGTGCCCTTGATCGCGCCGAAGCTCCAGGAGAGCTGCGGTGCCGCGACCCCAAGGGAGAGCAGGTCGGCAACGGCGTCGTCCGCCACCTCAGGGAACTGCACCACCGGCAGCTCGAACATCGCGCACCGAGGGCCCAGCTTCGCCGAGACCTGCTGGCCGAACTCGGAGAGGGAGGCAAATCGAGCCTGCTGCGCCTCGTATGCCGGGGCGCGGCCCGGATTGGTCTGGTCGAGGACCCCGAGCAGGAGCAGGCCCAGCGCTGCGCATCGCGCTGCCACCTTCCAGCCACGCCTGGCCAGCCACGAGATCCAGAGGCCGACTGCGAGCAGCCCGAACATGGCGATGAAGGCAAAGAGGCGTGACCACGTCCGAATCTGGGGCGTCACGAAGACCGCGACCAAGGCGTCCAGGCCACCCTGCCAGAAGTAGCCGATGGTGATCAGCGCGCTCACGGCGATCGCGGACACGACCGAGGCCTCACGGACCTTGCCGGACAGCAGGCGGGACAGCGCAACCGCCAGGACTCCGACCACGCCGATGAGGGCGACGACGCCGATCGCATCCGACTCGTGGTAGTTCTCCGTCCGTGCCAGGTACACGTTCGTCAGCGTCGCAAGACTCGCGACCCGGTGGCCCGACCATGGCAGGAACAGGTCGATCAGCTGACCCGCCCAGAGCTGGGAGTCGACGAACGTTCGGCCCCAGGCCATCGGCCCGGTCACGGTCTCGCCCGAGATGCGCGTGCGCGCGAACATGATGCTGCCCAACGCCATGAGAGCCACGAGCGCCGAAGGCAGGGCGAGACGAAGGGCACGCCCCAGGTCCCGGTTGGCCAGGTAGCGAAGTGCCAGGATCGGGGCGATGATCACGAGGGTGAACGCGACGTAGTAGATGTCTCCCAGCGCGATGCAGACCAGCATCAGCAGACGACTGACCGGCAGACGCCGACCGAACACCGGCACGAGCCACCGAGCGCTCGGCGATGTCCAGAAGCTCCGGCCGCGAC
The DNA here is from genome assembly GCF_054783095.1 of Intrasporangium mesophilum. Lineage (NCBI taxonomy): Bacteria > Bacillati > Actinomycetota > Actinomycetes > Micrococcales > Intrasporangiaceae > Intrasporangium > Intrasporangium mesophilum. The sequence continues at coordinate 120,341 of NZ_BAAGRF010000014.1, forward strand.
AGGTCTCGATGATGAGGTAGGCGGCGAACGGGATCGCCCAGTATGCCGTGAGGAACAGGTGCTGGAACCGTTCCTGCTGCCCCGGGAGGACAGCGAAGAGGACGCCGGCCATGACGGCCGCCGGCCGGGTGATCGAGTACTGCCGCGCCAGCCAGTACATGGCCAGCGCCGATGCCGGGAAGCACAGGAAGAAGTACAGGGCCATGGTCGTCATGGCGCTGTGGGTCAGCCACCCCAGGAGCGTCAGGATCCAGACATGCAGGTCGTCGCCGGTCGATGCCCAGCCGGTGCTCATCCCGAACGGGGCGCCGAACGTCAGGTTCTTCGCGTACGGCCCGTAGTCGATGTAACCCTGGATCAAGGCTGCCGTGTAGGGGGCATCGCCGGACAGACCGAGTGGCGTGCCGGGTCGCCATCTCCAGACCTGCAGAGCCTGCGCCGCCGCGATCGAGCTCAGCACCACGACTGCCACCGGACCGGCGGCTGCGCGCATGCGCGAGCCCGACGGGCTCACCCTCGATCCCACCACTGTCCCTACGCTCCCCGGTCGCACGAGGGGTCAGTCTGCCTGACGTTTGTATGCCGCGCGCTGCGTTCCCGAGATAAACGTGCTGGCCACGTTCAGCCCACGACCTCGTCGCGACTCTCGGGCTCGGACTCCAGCTCGGACCCTACGTATCGCTCTGCCAGTGCGTCCGCTATGGCGTCGTCATCAGCCTGCTCGACGATGGTCGGCAGCTCGATCCCGGGGACGCCGGCACGCGGGCCGTCGATGCGGCTGTCTTCCTTGATCAGGTACATCGGACGCTGCATCGACCGGAAGTGCAGCCTGCCGACGTACTCCCCGAGAATGGCGATGGAGAGCATGACTGCGCCGCACACGATGGCCAGGAGTGAGGCCAGCGTGGTGAAGCCGGCCACCTCGATGGAGCCCATCCAGTACCTGACGAGTACCGTCACCAACAGCGCGAAACCCAGGACCGAGCAGAGAAAGCCCATCCACGCGACGAGCTTCAGCGGTGCCGTCCCATAGCCCGTGACCATGTTCATGGCGTGTCGGGCCAGGCCCATGAAGGTGTAGGCCGACTGCCCGACCGCCCGGTGTGCCATCCGAACGGGCACCCGCCGGACCGAGGTCGTCGTCCAGCTGAGCAGCACGTCCACCGAGGCGAACGGGTCGGCGACATGGGCAAAGCCGTCCCGAAGGTCGGTCCGGAAGGCTCGCAAGGCACTGACGTCGCGAGCGTTCGGCACTCCGGCAACCGCCAGGCCGCCCTTGACCAGCCGAGAGGCCAGGGAGCGGGCAAAACCGTGCTCTTCGACGTCGCCAACGCCGTACACCAGGTCCACCAAGGGGTTCTGCAGGGGCTCGAGAAGCTTTCCGAGCTCCTCCGGCAGATGCTGCAGATCGTCGTCCATCGTGACGGTGACCTCGAACCTCGACCGCGAGAGGCCCGCGAGTATCGCGTTGTGCTGGCCGTAGTTCCGGCGCAGGAGCAGACTCCGGACGGTGCGCGGATGCTGACGCTCGAGACGTCGGGCCACGGCATACGTATCATCCGGCGAACCGTCGACGACGAGGATCACCTCGAAGTCGTCCGTCCACGCGGGCAGGGCACAGTGGAGCCTTTCAACAAGGTCCGGGAGTGTCTCCCTGGAGCGATAGCACGGAACGACGACCGACACCTTCATCGGATCAGTATCGACGCGAACCCGCTCGCCCGCCGGTCAACGGTGACTCCGGCGGAAACTGAGCCGCAGATGGCTCAGGAACGAGACCCCGGCGACGACCAGGATGGCAAGGAGCTGGGCGATCCATGGGTCCATCCGGACCAGCTCCACGAGAATCGGTGTGGCGACGGCACCCAGGATCGCGCCTCCCGCCCATACGCCGACAAACCGTGTGAAGTCGACAAATACGGTACTTCCTGGGCCGAAGACGAGGGACCGGTAGGCGACAAAGGCCACCGGGATGACCACCGCTTGCGCGCACGCGATCGACACCATGTAGGGCAGGTCGGTCGTCAGGAACAGCTTGAGCACCCCGAGGTATCCAAGCGTGGTCGCTCCCGCGACCACGACGTACCGGATGGGCAAGGCGCCACTTCGGCCGCCCTGAGAGGGTGTCAGCACCCTGCGAGACTAGGCCCTGGCACGATGCAAGACTGGCGCCGTGGAGCGAATCATGTTCTCGGCGCCGTACCGAACCGGCCTGGAGCAGGAATACCTCGCCGAGGTGCTGGCATCGACGCACTGGCATGGCGACGGCAGTTTCACCCAGCGAGCAACAGAGTGGCTGGTCACATATACGGCGGCCTCGGCAGCCACCCTGACGACATCCGGGACCCACGCTCTCGAGATGGCTGCGTTGCTCCTGGACCTGGGGCCGCACGACGAGGTGCTTGTTCCGGCATTCACGTTCTCGTCGACTGCCAGCGCAGTGGCCCTCCGCGGCGCCACTCCGGTATTCGTGGACATATCACCTGACACGCTCAACATCGACCCCGACAAGGCCGGGGACGCCATCACACCCCGGACCAAGGCAGTCTTCGCGTTGCACTACGGCGGGGTCTCGGCCGACATGACAAGGATCATGTCGCTGGCGGGCGACCACGCACTGGACGTCGTCGAGGACAACGCGCATGGTCTCGGCGCATTCAGCGGCCAGCGGCACCTGGGCACGTTCGGAACCTTCGGCATTCAGAGCTGGCACGACACGAAGAACATCACGTCCGGCGAGGGCGGGGCCCTGCTCATCAACGATGCCTCGTATCTCGAGCGAGCCAACGTCATTCGTGAGAAGGGCACGAATCGTACGGCGTTCCTCCGTGGAGCCGTCGACAAGTACACCTGGGTCGATCACGGGTCGTCGTATCTGCCCAGCGAGCTGCTCGCCGCCGTGCTCCTCGCACAGTTCGAGAGCTTCGAGCTGATCCAGGCCCGACGCCATGCTGTCTGGGACCACTATGCATCCGCTCTTCCCGACTGGGCGGGCGCGGTCGGAGCGCGTCTCATGGCGGTACCGGAGGGATGCCGCCACAGCGCACACCTGTTCTATGTCGTGATGCCCGAGGCCGAGGATCAGCAAGGGCTCATCGACCACCTCGCTTCACACGACATCGTTGCCACCTTCCACTACCAGCCGCTGGACTCGTCCCCTGCCGGACTCGCCCTCGGTCGCGCGCCCGAGCCCTGCCGGGTGACTCAGAACGTCGCCGCCAGACTTGTCCGGCTCCCCCTTCATGCTGGGATGTCTGTCGACGACGCGCGACGGGTGACTGAGGTCATGTGCGCCTACCGAACCCGACGCCGATGACATGGGCGTCCTTGAGTGGTGACGAGCTCGGCTTCCGAGCCAGTCCCCTGGAGTCCTCTCGCTTCGGAGTCACCGTCGGTCGGCTGAGCGTCGGGTGGGACGGTGAGGAGCAGAAGGCAGCCGAGTTCGTCGCGACGGTCTTGAGCTCAGCCCAGGAAGAGCTGGTCATCGGGCGATGGCCAAGCCGGATGCTCACGCTCGGTGCGGTGGCCGCACAGTCGGGTCGTGCGGTCCTCCATGCCGATGCGCTCGTCTACTGGGAGGCGCCTCCAGCGGTCGTGCTGAACGCAACGGAGGCCACGCCGGACCCGACCATCCACGTCGGTCCCGCGTCGTCCGATCCGGAAACGGCCGTCGAGGCGGTCCGAATGATCGTGGAGGACTCGTTCCAGGCATATGGCAACCACTACCTCGCGAACCCCGACCTCTCTGCCGAGGCCGCGCTCGCGGGATACGTCGAGTGGGCTGAGCGGACGCTCGAGGACCGCCCCGATGATGTGATGCTCATGCGCGTCGACGGACGGCCCCTGGGCGTCGCGACCCTGATCTTCGACCGGGATGCGGACGACCTGGAGATCGAGCTCGCCGGTCTTGCTCGGTCGGCCCAGGGAAAGGGGCTCTACGGTCGGCTTCTTGGCGAGTGCGCTCGCCAGGCAGCATCCCGCGGATCCCGCAGGCTGTTGATCTCCACCCAGGTCCAGAACATTCGTGTCCAGCGTCTGTGGTCGCGTGCCGGCATGGTGCCGTTCGCGGCATTCGACACCGTGCACGCCACGACACCGTCCATGGCGAGCGGTGCGACCTAGGGGTAGGTCGACGGACCGGTCGTCGTGTAGATGAACACCCGCGTGATCCACACGTACTGTGCGACCAGGAAAAGGAGAATGACCAAGACCAGCGGCAGCCATCGCATCAGCCGGTGGTACCGAGCTGGCACCACAGCACTGGGCATCTCGACGAACGGCCACAGCGGCGCGATGCTCAACATGAGGTACCGCACAATGCTGGGACTGGGTCGTGATGCGGCAAGCAGGTAGAGAGGATAGGCCAGCCCCCAGCCCCTCAGCTCGACTTCCCAGCTCCGGGCACCAGGCCGTAGCGCAATCATGACGACAGCCAGGCTGATCGCTACTGCGCCTATGGTCGCCGGCGCCAACGAGAGAGCATCGGCAAACCATCCTCCGCCAAGGGGACCGCTTCCGACCTGGTTCACCGGCCACGCGGAAAGCGTGTCCAGATAGGCATTCGGATGCCCCGAGGCAATGCCGGCGATGAGAGGCCACAGACCCAGGAGCAGTCCGGTCACGGCGGCCGTGGCGACAACCACCACCCGATCACGCGTCGTGAACCCACGACCCTCGGAGCGGAGGCGCACCAGACCGTGGACCAGAATGACGACCGCCAGCGGAAGCACGATCGGTCGGGTGAGCGACAGGCCGAACGCGGCCAAGACGACGAGCGAGTACCTCCGCCGGCTGAGGGCGAACAACGCAGCGACGACCAGCAGGAGGGCCAAGCTCTCGGCGTAGGCAGTCTGAAACAGCACCGCGGTCGGATATGCACACAGGCAGGCCAGAAGCGCTCCGGCGTTGAACGCCCCCGCTCGTGGAAGCACCAGACGATAGAGCATCACCATCGCCACTGCCCCGAGACCGATGCTCAACATCCACGCGCAGACCGTGAACGGCAGCGAGGTGACGTACATGAGTCCGCGCACGAGCATCGGATAAAGGGGCAGGAACGCCCATGCGTTCTGAGTGACCTTTCCGTCCACCATGGGAATGGGCACCGGATAGCCGTTGGTGGCGATCGAGTGGAACCACTGCCCGTCCCAGTTCGCGATGACGCCGAAGTATCCCGGCGCCGCCGCCATGGGGAGGCTCGAACCGGAGTCGGCCCCATTCTGACCGACCGCGATCTGGTGGGCGCCGCCGATGGACAGGAGGATCGCAGAGACGGAACCGAAGGTCGCGAAGATCCCGAGCGGCACAAGGGTGGCCCGGTCGCGCGCGATCGCCAGGATGGCCTGACGTAGTGATCTGCGGTGAGTCGGCGTGGTCATCGGGGCGACCCTATGCAGTCGGCGCAGGTCCCGTGACCGGTTCGGGCAGGTTCGACACAGAACAGGGTGTGCGGCTTCCGCTATGCCGTGCGGCCGTCCGACTTCGGGGACTTGCGGGACCGGCTGAACCAGCCCCCCGAGTGGGCCTTGGCCTGCGCCGAGCGCTTCGCCTCGTCCTCACGGACCTGCTGGAGCATCGTTTTCGGCGTAGGCGGTGGCCACTTCTCCGCTCGCGGGTCCGTGGTGTCCATGTAGAACTCGGTCCAGCCGTAGTCGTCGCGATAGCGCAGCTTGCCATCGCCGACGTAGTACCAGCCTGCAGGTTTCTCGGTCATGCCTCTCCCCCGAGCGCACGTTGACGGACAGGACTCACCCCCCAGTCGCCCAATGTAGAGCCCGCAGCCCCGTCGAACCAGCACTGTCGCAATAGTCGCTTTCAGATGTACCGGCCGAGCCACGCGAGCCCGTCGATAGACTCGACGCGGCTCCTCGCGCTCCCTGCGGCGACGCGCGAGCCATGGTGTGCCGGGAAGTCTGGTCGGCGATCACGCACCCATCCGCTCGGAGGCTTCCATGGCAAGCGACCCGCACGCGTCGCCCGAGCGGCATACGCCGCCAGAGCGGCATACGTCGCCGGAACGCCTGCTGCGCCGCGGGACGTGGCACGAGGCCCGCTACGTCGCCGACCTCCTTCGCGCCGAGACCGTGGGCGGCGCGCTGTTGCTCGGGGCCGCACTGCTTGCCATCGTCTGGGCCAACTCCCCCTGGCGGGAGTCGTATGCCGCTCTCGGCGACATCGTCGTCGGCCCCCCTGGGCTCCACCTCGACCTCAGCCTCAGCGCCTGGGCCGCCGACGGCCTGCTCGCGGTCTTCTTCCTCGTCGCCGGGATCGAGCTGAAGCGCGAGTTCGTCGCCGGTGACCTCGCCGACCGGAGAAAGGCAGCCCTACCCATCGCCGCGGCGGCGTGCGGTGTCGCGCTCCCCGCGATCCTGTACGTCATCACGGTGCTGACGCTGACCCGAGGCGACAGCGCGACCGACGTCGGCGGCATACTGCGCGGCTGGGCGACGCCCACGGCGACCGACATCGCGTTCGCGCTCGCGGTCCTCGCCGTCATCGGGACGCACCTGCCGAGCGCCTTGCGGTCGTTCCTGCTCACCCTGGCTGTCGTCGACGACCTCATCGCGATCACGATCATCGCGCTGTTCTACACGGAGTCGGTCAAGGTGCTCTGGCTCCTGGCCGCGGTCCTCCCGCTTGCCGCATGGCGGATCCTGCTGAAGCGCAAGCTGACCAACCCGTTCCTGCTCGCCGTCCCAGCGGTCCTCGCCTGGGTGTGCGTGCACTCCAGCGGTGTCCACTCGACCGTCGCAGGCGTGCTGCTCGGCCTGCTGGTCCCGGTCAACCGCGAGCATGAGGACGACCCGGACCGTCACTCGCTGGCAGAGCGGATGGAGCACCGGATCAGGCCGTTCTCGGCTGGGATCGCGGTCCCGGTGTTCGCGTTCTTCGCGGCCGGGGTGACCGTCGTCGGCGGCGGTCTGGCCGCCGCGTTCCACGACCCGGCAGCCATCGCCGTCATCGTCGGGCTGGTCGCCGGCAAGGCGGTCGGAGTCTTCGGTGGCACCTGGACGGTCGCGCGGTTCACCCGCGCCGAGCTCGACGAGGACCTCTCCTGGACCGACGTCCTCGGCCTGTCGCTGCTTGCCGGCGTCGGCTTCACCGTCAGCCTGCTGATCAGCGAGCTTGCGTTCGGCAGCGGCACCGCGCGGGACGAGCACGTCAAGCTGGCGGTGCTGGCCGGGAGCCTGCTGGCCTCCCTCCTCGCTGCGGTCGTCCTGCGCATCCGCAACGCGCACTATCGCCGCGTCGAGGTCCGCGAGACCGCCGACCGCGACCACGACGGCATCCCCGACGTGTACGAGACGGAGGAGTCCGCGTGAGGACCATTGTTGTTCCTGGTCGGCCCCCGCTGGCGCCGCCTGCCATGTCTGGGTATGGCGAGCACAGTAGGGTGGCTTTCGGCGGGCGTACTTCGCGCCTCGCGACCCGAGCACCGAGGAAGTGAGCGATGAGCACCGATCCCCGGCAGGAGCGGACCCTCGGCCAGCTGGTCGCGTCCGCGACCCAGGACATCTCCCTGCTCGTGCGCAGCGAGATCGCCCTGGCCAAGGCGGAGATCTCGGTCCAGCTCAAGAAGGCCGGCACCGGTGGTGGGCTGCTCGCCGCGGCCGCCGTCATCGTCTTCTACTCCGTCTACTTCATCTTCACCACGATCGCCGAAGGGCTGAAGGCGCTCGGCCTCCCGGCCTGGGCGGCATACCTCATCGTCACGGTCTTCATGCTGCTCGTCGCCGCGCTGCTCGCCTGGCTCGGCGTGCGCAAGCTGAAGACGGTCAACCCCACGCCTGAGAAGACGATCGCCAGCACCCAGCAGACGATCGAGGGCATCAAGGCTGCGACCGAGCACCCGGGCACCGTTGTCCCGGCGCCCCGCCCGCCGTGGGACCAGCCCAACCTCCCGCAAGCGACGGCCGCCGCGCCCGCGACGCCGCCCGCACCTGACCCATCCCGCGACGCTTGACCGATCTCCGAAACCACCAGCCGATGCCGGTCGACGCCGCCTTCGTCAACATCGAGGGCCCGTGGGAGCACCGCTACGTGTCGGCCAACGGCGCGCGCTTCCACGTCGCGGAGCTGGGCGACGGGCCGCTCGTGCTCCTGCTGCACGGCTTCCCGCAGTTCTGGTACACGTGGCGCCACCAGCTGGTGGCGCTCGCCAGTGCCGGCTACCGCGCCGCGGCGATGGACCTGCGCGGCTACGGCGGCTCCGACAAGCCTCCCCGCGGATACGACACGTACATGTCGACGCTCGACACCGCGAGTGTCGTGCGGGCCCTCGGCGAGAAGGACGCCGTGATCGTCGGCCAGGGGCTCGGCGGCTGGGTCACGTGGTGCATGCCGACCTTCCGCCCCGACGTCACGCGCGCCGTCGCCTCCCTGTCGATGCCGCACCCGCGGATCATGCGCAGAGCCACGTGGAGCGACCGCAAGCAGCGGCGCGCATCGGGGTGGATCGCCGCGATGCAGAAGCCGTTCGCTCCGGAGCGCGAGATGACCCGCTCGCACGACTACGTCGAGCGCCTGATGCGTTCCTGGGCCTCCCCCCTCGGGACGTACCCGACCGATGAGGACATCGCGCGCTACGGCGACGGCATGATGATCCCCTTCGTCGCACACTCCGCCGCCGAGCACTACCGGTGGCTGGGCCGCTCGTCCGTCCGACCCGACGGACCGATCTTCATGCGTCGCATCCGGCACGCCGTCCGCGTGCCGGTGCTGCAGCTGCAGGGGTCCGACGACGGGTGCGTCCTGGCCGCGGCGACGCACGGGTCCGGCGCGTTCGTGCCGGGCGACTATCGCAGCATCACGATCGACGGCGCCGGGCACTTCCTCTCCGAGGAGGCTCCCGAGAAGGTCAGCGCTGCCCTGGTCTCATGGCTGGACTCCCTTGCCTGACTTGGATTTCGACCTTCCAGACGCCGGCGGCGTCACCTGGTCGGTGTGCGTCCGGCGCGTCGAGGTGGAGCCGGGACAGGGGACTCGGAGAGCTCGCTCGACGAGCCCACTGGACTCCGGAATGCCGCTCGGCCTCGTGGGCGGCGACGTGCCCTTGCGCACCGCGTCCGTGGGCAAGGTGCTGCTGCTCATCGAGACTGCACGCGCCATCGCGGCGGGCGAGCTGTCGCCCGACGAGCCGCTCACCCGGACGGTCGACCTGTGGGTCGGTGACTCGGGGCTGTGGCACACCCTCTCGGTCGAGACCCTCCCGCTCATCGACGTCGCGGCGCTCATCGGCGCCGTGTCCGACAACCTCGCGACGAACGTCCTGCTGCGCCGGGTCGGGCTCGCCGAGGTCGCAGCGCGCGCGACGGCCCTCGGGCTGCGCGCGACCGCCTTGCACGACCGGGTGCGCGACGTGCGGTCGGCCGAGCACCCGGCGACGCTCTCCACCGGCACCGCCATCGAGCTGAGTGCGCTGATGAGCCGGGTGGCCGCCGGCGCTGCGGCGAGCCCCGAGGCGGATCGCCTTGTGCGCCAGTGGCTCTCGGCAAACGTCGACCAGTCGATGGTCGGGTCCGCGCTGGTGGAGCAAGGTGGCATGGACCCGATCGCACACCATGTCTCGCTCGGAGGCACTCCACTGCTGTGGAACAAGACAGGGACGGACTCGGGCGTCCGGGCCGATGTCGGCGGAGTCACGGTCGGCGACCGCACGGTGACGTGGGCCGCCATAGCCAACTGGGAGCCCGCGACCGGCACGAGACTCGAGCCGCTCACCGTCTGGGCCGTGCTCCGCGGCATGCGCCACATCGGCGAGAAGGTGCTCTCCACTCTCTGAGCGCCCGCCGTCGACCTTTCCGCAGTCACCCATCATGCGGGGACCGTCAGACATACAAGGTCCGTCGCCGCGCCGCAGCCGAGCACGGCTCGGCGGCAAAGCCAGTGGATGGTATGTCCGAGCGAACCTGCCCACGCTCGACGCGCTGAGGTCACCTTCTTCTGGCAGACTTCGCTCGCCAACTCACCGAAACAGGGGCCCCTTCATGCTCAGTCGCCGCTCACTTGCGGCTGCCCTGACGGCCGCGCTCGCCGCGCCCGTCCTGGCCGTCTCCACCTCAGCAGCCGTCGCGTCTTCGTCGCCGACCGCCACCAGCACCGCCACCAGCACCGCCACCAGCACCGCCGCCGGCACCGCCGCCGGCACCGCCGCCGGCACCGCCACTACAGCCGGCGCGCCGGCCGCCGGCACGCCGCCGGGCAACCGCCTGCACGCCAAGCCGCTGCCGCGTCCCCATCGCGGGAAGACCGAACCCAGGAAGCACGCCAAGGGCACGGTGCTCGTCGAGTTCAAGAAGTCCGCCTCGCAGGCGTCCCGCGACAAGGCGGTCAGGGGCCGTGGGGCCAAGGCCGTCGGCAGGCTGGCGGGCACTGGCGTCGTCGAGCTGCAGACGAGCGGCTCCGCTGAAGACCTCGCGAGCCGCCTGCGCGCCGACAGCCATGTCGCCAAGGTCAGCCTCGACTACATCCGTACGGCGTCCGTCGCGCCCAACGACCTCGCCTATGCCTACGGCGACCAGCCGTACCTCAACACCGTGCGTATGCCGTCTGCCTGGGACCGCCAGAAGGGCTCGACCTCCCAGGTCATTGCCGTCGTCGACACCGGTGTGTATGGCGGGCACCCGGACCTCGCGGGCCGGGTGCTCGCCGGGTTCAACGCCATCACCGACACGGCCATCGCGGCCGGTGCCGCGAGCGACGACAACGGCCATGGCTCGATGGTCGCCGGCATCGCGGGCGCCAACACCAACAACACCGAGGGCATCGCCGGCGTCGCCTGGAACGCCCGCATCATGCCGGTGAAGGTGCTCGACGCGCAGGGCGACGGCACCGACTCCGACGTCATCCAGGGCATCCGCTGGGCCGCCGACCACGGCGCGAAGGTCATCAACCTCTCGCTCGGCGGCGCCGACGACAGCCCGTTCCTGCACGACGCCGTGACGTATGCCGTCGCGAAGGGCGCCGTGGTCGTGGCTGCCGCGGGCAACACCGGAGCGGACCAGCCTGAGTACCCGGCGGCATACCCCGAGGTGGTCGCTGTCGCCGCCACCGACAAGGACGGCCGCCTGACCGACTTCTCGACGCACGGCGACTGGGTCGACGTCGCGGCGCCGGGCTTCGACATCGTGTCGACGTGGCGCACCTACGACTACTACATCGGCGGGGGAACGTCCTTCTCCGCACCGATCGTCTCGGGCATCGCGGCGCTCGTCCGTGCGCAGTACCCCACGTACACACCCGCGCAGGTCGCTGCCCGACTCAAGACGACTGCCCGCGACGCGGGCCCGAGAGGGATCGACCCCTATTACGGCGCAGGCATCGTCGACGCGACGTATGCCGTCGGGGGCACGTGGGCGGCCGACTTTGCACAGCCTGCGCTCGGGTCGAACGAGCCCAACGACGTCCCGGCTCGCGCCACGGTGATGACGGGCGCGACGTCCGGCACCATGGGCGCCGAAGGTGACGTCGACTGGTACCGCTACGAGTCGACGAGCGAGGGGCCCGTCGCGGTGACGGTGACCCCCGGGCAGGGCTCCGTAGACATCAGCATGGCCTTCGACGCCGTCCTCGCCGTCTACGACTCGAACCTCAGGCTCGTCGGAGAGGTGGATGGCGAGTACGCCGGCGATGCCGAGTCGTTGAAGTTCATGATCGGTCGCGGCACCTACTACGTATCCGTCCGCAACTTCAACGGCGCGCGTGACCCGCTCCCCTACTCCCTCACCATCGCCAACACCGGCATGGGCCTCTTCCAGCTGCCCTGGCACGTGCCGATCGCTGAGTGGCAGGCGGTGAAGGGCACCACCGTCGCCGACGTCACGGGAGAGGGCCGCAAGGACATCGTCGCCATCCTCGGCTACACCGGCTACGCGCACGCCGGCGACATCTACGTGGTCCCGTCGGCAGGCAACGCGATGATCGGGTCACCCGTGCCCTACGTCACCAAGGAGCGCTCGACCCCGAACAGCCTCGCTGTCGGCGACGTCGACGGCGACGGCAAGCAAGACGTGGTGGTAGGGACGGCGCTGGGCGTCCAGGTGCTGCGCCAGGAGTACGCCGGCCTGTCCGCGGCCGAAGTCCTTCCGGACACGGCGGGCACGGAACGCATCGCGGTGGCCGACCTCAACGGCGATGGCTTGCTTGACATCGTCACGGGCCGACGCGGTACCGACAGCGGCACCGACACGATGCGCATCGTCGCGCTGCTGCGTCAGCAAGATTCGACGTACGCACCAGTCGACATCGGGGCTGCAGCTCCGTGGTCCACGACGTACGACCTCGCGGTGGGCGACATCGACGGAGACTCTCGGCCCGACATCGTCACGCTGCACGGATCGTCCGTCGTGGTGCGCCACAACACAGCCGACGGCTGGACCGAGGCGACCACCACGCTGGACAACCTCGGGTCAGGCCAGGGCCTCGAGCTCTTCGATGCGAACGGTGACGGCCGCCTCGACATCGTGACCAGCTCGACCCACGACACCCCGCACCTCGATGTCATGACCCAGGGCGCCGACGGCACCCTGGGAGCGCCGAACTCGGTCCCGGTGAGCAGCAACCCGAACGACCTCGGCGCCGGGGACATCGACGGGGACGGCACAGCCGACCTTGTGCTCGTCCATGGATCTCGGCCCGGCCTGAGTGTCGTCCCGCGCGTCGGCACTGGCCTTGGCGTGCCGGTCGAGACGTCTGTCCCGGGCCTCGTCGAGCACGGCGTGGGCGAGGTGTCTGCAGGCGACGTCACCGGCGACGGGAAGGTCGACGTGACCATGCCCGGGGACTACGGCGTCGATCTCATGGTCAACGCAACCGGGATCGCACCTGGTCACGACCAGCTGTGGGTTCGCAGCACGACGCCGTCCGACTTCGGCTCGGGCATGACGCTCACCTACACACCGACCGTCACGTTCCAGCGGGACGTTGACCCGACATCGGTGACGAGCACCACGGTCGGCCTGCTCAACGGCCGCACCGGGGCCCGGGTCGCCGCCTCGGTCAGCTACGACCCGTCGACCAAGGTCGCGACGATCACCCCGGCGTCTCCGCTCTACGACGCGGCGGCATACCGGCTGCTCGTCTCGGGGGTGAAGGACACCGACGGCAACCAGATGACGACGCTGTTCACCTCCACCTTCCGGACGACAGACGTGACGCCGCCCGCAGTCGGCAGCTTCACGGCGACCGGCGCACTCCGGGCCGCGACGCTGGCGTGGAAGGCGCCGGCGATCACGGATCTCGACGGCTACATCGTGCGGATGGCCACTGGCGCCACCCCGCCCGCGGACGTCAGCTCCGGCACAGCGCTCTATTCGGGCACCAGCACGGCGATGACCGCGAGCAACCTCACCGGCACCGCCTACTCCTTCCGTATCTGGGTCAAGGACCGCGCGGGCAAGCTGAGTCCTGCCGCGTCGGCCAAGCTCGTGGGCACAGCGGTGTCGATGACCTCGAACGTCACCTCCCTGACCTCGGGCGGTTCGGTCACGGTGAGCGGCAAGGTCACCCGGCGTGACACGGGTGCCGCGATCGCCGGCGCCCCGGCGGAGCTCTACTGGCGCCGGGTCGGGACGACCACGTGGACCCTTACCGCGACGCGCACGTCGAGCTCGACCGGTGCCGTGTCCTTCGCGCACAAGCCGACCGCCTCCGTCGACTACATGTGGGTGTACCGCGGGTCGACCGCCTACGTCGGCTCCAGCAGCGCCCTGCGACGGGTCGGGGTCAAGACGGCGGTGACCGCCACGGCGAGCCGGACGTCGGTCGGCCTGGGCGGCACGTTCACGCTGACCGGGTCCGTGTCGCCCACTCACGCGGGCAAGACGGTCTACCTCCAGCGGTATGCCGGTAGCGGCACGTGGACGACCGTGACGAGCAGGGCGCTCAGCTCGACGAGCACCTACTCGTTCTCGGTCAAGCCGACCGCCCGCGGCACGGCGACCTACCGGGTCTACAAGCCGGCGGACACCGACCATCTCGCCGGCTACAGCGCCAACCGGGCCGTCAAGGTCACCTGACGCGTCTCGCCCCGTGGAGCTGGCCACTCGACCGCAGAGCAGCTGCGTCGAGTGGTCAGTCCGCATGGGCCGCCCTCACCCCGGCGGACCGGTTGGCGAGGGCTACGCGGGTGATGATGCGCTGTCACACGACGTCGTCGCGGACGCGGGCGTCGCGGTAAAGCCGACCAGCAGCGCGGCCGAGGTTCCAGATACAACACTCATGCCCAAACGCACGATTCGCCCCTATCCACTTCGTTCTGCCGAACACACGGAGAGGAGCTCCTCACTTGAACGCTAGTCCAACCAAATCGTCAGACACACGACGCGGGTACGACACTCCAGACACCGCGCGCACCACAACCGTTGCCAACTGGGTTCAGCATGTCCACCACCGGCACGTACGACATCTGGTGTCGCGAGGCTCGCCCGGCCCCACGCGGACGGAGCCCAAGTGGATCAGGTCTTGGACGAAGGGTGCCTAGCATGCAGCTCATGACAGGCGACATTTCGGTGACGGGGATCTTGTTCCTGGCGTTGGTCTGGTCCATCCCGATCCTGATCGGGTACTGGGTGATCCGTCTCGCGGTGCGCCACGGCGTGGCCGACGCAGTTAGCCGGCTGGATCGAGAAGGAAGCGCGCCGGGCGCCTCGAACACCCGCCAGGTGCGCACCCGGCCACCCGGCGGACTCTTCCCGTGGAAGGAACATCGACCATGACGGAGCCGAGCGGGGCGGCCGGTCCGGCGGTGCCGCCTCCGAAGCCGCGGAGCGAGCCGGCCAGCGAGGCCTTCGTTGTCTGGGTGGCTGTAGCCGCCGTCGTCGTGATGACGATCATGCTGGCCTGGATGCGCAACCAGCAGAGCGAGGAGCTCGAGAACCTCAGGTCCGAAGTCGGCTCGAGCCAGGAGGTGGTTTCGACTCCGATGGACCCCGAGGTCTGCTGGGTCATGGGCGCCAACGCCCACGCCACGGGCCGCGGTGTGCAGATGTCGCAGATGCTCTCGAAGGCCACGACGCTGACCGACTGCGTCATGCAGGCTCAGCGGGGGGCCCTCGGCCAGGGACCCGGCAACTAGCATCGCCGCGCAACCCCGACCGAGAAAGAGCCGCGAGACGACGAGACAGATCCGGGCGACACGCAAGGCGGCAGTGCCAGTCGACGCCCGCTACTCGACCTCGCCGTCGTCAGCCAGCGGCAGGTGAAGGGAAAACGTCGCTCCGCCTCCGGGCGTCTGGTCCACCGCCAACGTCCCGCCGTGCGACCGGACGATCTGGGTGACGAGCGCCAGGCCGAGCCCGAACCGCCGCCCCGCCCCGTCGTCCTTCGCCCGAGCAAACCGGCGCGTCAGGTGGCTGAGGTCTGCCGCGTCCACACCCGACCCTTGGTCCGCGACGTCCACCACCGCCTCACGTCCACGGGCCTCGACCCGCAGCTCCACCCTCGACCCGTCCGGCGAGTGCGCAATCGCGTTGTCCGCCAAGGCCAGCACCGCTCGACGCAGGCTCGAAGCGACGCCGTCGACGACGACCGGCCGACGGTGCGCGGCGTTCGGCCACGCGAGTGTCACGCCCGACTCTGCGGCATACGGCTCGAGCGACTGGCCGACCTGCTCCGCCACGTGGACGAGGTTCACCGCGTCCTTGGTCGCCTCGGTCGCGTCGAGCTGAGCCGACAGCAACAGGTCGGAGACGACATCGCTCATCACCTTCGTGTCAGCGACGAGCTGCTCGACCTCCTGCGCCTCCTCGTCGCGGCCGTTGGCGCGTAGCCGGCGCCGCAGCATCTGCGCGCGAATGCTGATGACCGACAGCGGAGTCCGCAGCTCGTGGCTGGCATCCGCGACGAACTGGCGCTGCAGCTCCAGCGCCTCGGCAAGCGGTCGCACCGCACGCCTGGCGGCAAGCAGGCCGACCACCGCCGACAGCGCCACGCCGATGAGTCCCGCCACCGCCATGGACAGCAGGAGGTTCCGCTCCTGCTGCTGGTGCAGCCTGATGTCGTAGACCGCGGCGAAGGTCGTGCCGTGCCGCTCGACGCCGGCGGTCGGCCAGTCCCGGCCGTCGGAGACGACGGAGATCATGTGCGGCTCGGACGAGCCTGATGCCGAGGCTCCCCCGGATGCGCTGCCGCCACCTCCCGCCGCGCCGGTCGTCCCACCGGAGCCACCGGAGCCACCGGAGCCACCGGAGCCACCGGAGCTACCGGACGCCGCGGTCGTCCCGGTCGAGCCATCCTGACCGCCCTCACGCTCGACCGCCGTCTGGACCGCGGCCACGATCGATGGCGGAGTGCCAGGGGTCGCGTTCGCACCGGACGGCGTCACCTCGACCAGCCAGATGCCGGGCGGCGCGTCGCCGACGTCGTCGACCGTCTGCGCCGCTGCGATCACCTGCCGCCGGATCTCCGTGGCCTGCTGCCGGTCGAACAGGATGCCCGCGCCCAGGATGGCCAGCAGCACCACGACCGCGGTCGTGATCCCGATGCGCGTCGCGATCGACCGGGCGGCTCTGGCGACCGGATCAGCTTTGGTGTCAGTCGATCTCGTCACTGCGCCCCTAACCGGTACCCAACTCCGTGGACCGTCTCGACCACGCCCTTGCCCAGCTTGCGGCGCAGGTAGTGCACGTACGTGTCGACGGCGCCGAGGGTGTCAGCGCGGTCGAACGCCCGGTCGAGCAGCTCCTCACGGGTGAACACCCGCCTCGGCCGGCGCGCCAGCACCTCGAGAAGCGCGGACTCCCGGCGCGACAGGACCACGTCCTGCCCGTTCCCGGTGACGCGCTGCTCCGCGACGACGAGCCGGCGCGTCCCGACGGCGAGCTCCGCCGACCCTGCCCCGAGCGGCCGGCGCAGCGCGCGCAGCCGGGCGAGCAGCTCGTCGACGTCGAACGGCTTGACGACATAGTCCTGAGCCCCCGCGTCCAGTCCCTCGACCCGGTCCGCGACGGTGCCCCGAGCGGTGAGGAACAGGACCGGCGCTGCGACACCCTTCGACCGGAGCCGCGCCACGAGGTCGACCCCCTCGATGCCGGGCAGGCCGCGGTCGACGACGAGAACGTCCCACGGCTCGACCAGGCCACGATGCAGGCCCGACTGTCCGTCGCGGACGACCGAGACGGCATACCCCTCCTCGGTGAGCAGCTGCTCGAGCATCACGGACAGCTGGGGGTCGTCCTCGACGAGCAGCAGTCGCGCGCCGAGCGTCAGGTCGTCCATGCGGCCCACGATCTCCCCTCCGTCTCATAACTTTCTGAGATCTGCTCAGGACGATCGACCTCGTGAGCAACACTCTGGCATCTCCCGACCGGGCCCGCGTCCCTACCCGCGCGGCCCGCGCGCTCCGGCGCGGAGCGGAGTTCCGGCGCTGGCGTGCCCGCGTGGCCGACCTGCTCGAGGCTCTGGCGATCGGCAGCGTCGTGCTCGTCGTGGCCCAGTTCCTTGCCAGCGGCGGCAGCCACGCCCTGCTCAGCGGCGACGTCGGTGCCCGGCTCACCGCCGTCGGCCGGCTGACCGGCCTCGTCGCGATGGACCTGCTGCTGCTCCAGGTGCTCCTGGCCGCCCGCGTGCCCTGGGTCGACCGGGTCTACGGGATGGACCGCGCGCTCGCGGCTCACCGCATCCTCGGACGCATCACCGTGCCCCTCGTCCTCATCCACGTCGGGGCGATCGTGCTCGGGTACGCCTCCGCGGACGGGCTGACCGGGCCGTTCGGCTGGCTCCGCGAGCTGCTCATCCTCGTCACGGGCGGTGACGACCTGCTCCTCGCCCTGCTGGCGACCGCTGCGCTCGTCGCGATCGCGGTCACGTCCGTGCGGATCGCTCGCCGCCGCCTGTCGTACGAGTGGTGGCACGCTGTGCATCTCATGGCGTATGCCGCCGTCATCCTCGCGGTCCCCCACCAGATCTCGCTCGGGACCGACTTCAACGCCTCCCTGTTGTCGCGTGCCTACTGGTGGACCCTCTGGGTCGTCGTCGCGGCGAGCGTCGCCTGGTGGCGAGTGCTGCTCCCGGTGGCCCGGAGCGCCCGCCACGGGCTGCGCGTCACGGAGGTCAGGCCGGAAGGCCCCGGCGTCTGGTCGGTCGTCGTGCGAGGGCGCCACCTCGACCGCCTCGACGTGCGCGCCGGGCAGTTCTTCAACTGGCGCTTCGTCACGCCCAGCCTCTTCTTCGCCGCCCATCCCTGGTCGCTGTCCGCGGCGCCCGACGGGCGGACGCTACGCATCACCGTCCGAGCCCTCGGCGACCACTCCGCACGCATCGCCGACCTTCGACCGGGCACGTTCGTGCTCGTCGAAGGCCCCTACGGCGCCTTCACGACCCAGGCCCGGACCCGCCCGAAGGTTCTCCTCATCGCGGCCGGGATCGGGGTGACTCCGGTCCGCGCGCTGCTCGAGGAGCTCGTCCTCGAGGGCCATGCCGCACCTGGCGACGTCACGGTGGTCTACCGCGCCAACGATGTCAACCAGCTGCCGCTGCACTCCGAGCTCGAACGGCTCGCCTCGCTCGCGGGCCACCAGGTCCTGTCCCTCGTGGGCCCACCGGCGAGCGGCTCGGCCCTGCCCAGCCGCGCCGGCGGGCGGGGCTCCGACGGCGAGCGCCTGACGAGGATCGTGCCGGACCTTGCTGACCACGAGGTCTACCTGTGCGGGCCGTTGCCCTGGATGACGCTGGTACACAAGGCGATTCGAGATGCGGGCGTGCCTGCAGCGCACATCCACGACGA
Source organism: Intrasporangium mesophilum (assembly GCF_054783095.1). Taxonomy (NCBI): domain Bacteria; kingdom Bacillati; phylum Actinomycetota; class Actinomycetes; order Micrococcales; family Intrasporangiaceae; genus Intrasporangium; species Intrasporangium mesophilum. The sequence continues at coordinate 139,062 of NZ_BAAGRF010000014.1, forward strand.
GAGGTTCGCCTGGTGAGAAGGACGACGACCGCCATCGTCGGAGCTGCGAGCGTCGGTGCCATCTGGGCGTCCTGGCACGCGGGCCTCGCGTCCGGACCCGGCCCACTCGGGAACGTCACCGTGGTCGCCGGGCCGCCGCAGCGGCATACCTCCTCGGCTGCTGCCCCGAGCCCGGCGCCCGGCTCACCTGCACACTCGGCGGCCAAGGGCGCCAAGCCCTCCCACACGGCGTCCCCGTCGGCTGTGCCCGCGACGGTCGACGGCGCGCTCGTCGGGACGCCCTACGGCAACGTCCAGGTGCGCCTCACGCACGTCGGCCCGCGCATCACAGATGTCCGCGCGGTCCAGCTCACCGACAGCTCCCGCCACTCGGTCTCCATCAGCGCCTATGCCGCCCCGATCCTCCGGCAGGAGGCGCTCGCCGCGCAGTCGGCACAGATCGACATGGTGAGCGGGGCGACGTTCACGAGCGAGGGGTACCAGCAGAGCCTCCAGGCTGCGATCGACGCCGCCCACCTCTGAGCCCGCCACCACCACCCCGTCGAGTGGCCCCACATTCACCCACGTTTGGCTGTGACCACGCGGCCACTCGAGTCAACCACCCCGTCGAGTGGCCCCATATTCACGCGGGTTTGGCTGTGACCACGAGGCCACTCGAGTCGACCACCCCGTCGAGTGGCCCCGTATTCACCCACGTTTGGCTGTGACCACGAGGCCACTCGAGTCAACCACCCCGTCGAGTGGCCACTCCGACACTCCTCACAGGTCGAGTGGCCACTCCGATACACACGCGCCGGCGCTCGTCGAGCACGCAGCGTGTGTCGAAATGGCCACTCGACGTGGGGGTTGCCGGGTCAGCCGGTCTCGGCCTTGACGGCGAGGACCGGGCAGTCGGCCTCGAGCAGGATCGTCTGGGCCTGGCTGCCCATGATGAGCTTGCCGACAGGGGTGCGACGGCGCAGTCCGATGACGATCAGCTCGGCGTTGGTGTTCCGGGCCACCTCGAGCAGCTGCTCGGCCGGGTCCTTCGCCTCGACCTGCTGGGTCACCTCGAACTCGACCCCGGAGCCCTCGAGCTCGCCTCGGACGGCGTCCCAGTCGTCGGCTGACGAGTGGCGCCGGTCGACGAGCGCGTCGCCACGGCTCGCGTTGAGCACGACGAGCCGGGCGCTGCGCCGCCGTGCCTCGCCGATGGCGGACGAGAGCGCCGCCCGGCCGGTTGGCGAGGGGACGTACCCGACGACGATGGGCATCTCAGAGTCCTTCCACGTTGGCGTGAGCGTGAGCGGCGAGCGGCTCGTCGCGGGGAACGTCCGGGCCGGCGGAGTCGCCGCCGCGCCGACCGCGGCGACCGCGAGCGGCCCGCAGCACCGGGGGCAGGACCAGCAGCAGCACGATGACGAGATAGACCGCCTTCGAGAACCACGTGTCGTAGAGCCCCGACAGGTCGCCGTTGCTGATCTGCAGCGCCCGCCGCAGCTGCTCCTCGGCGACCGGGCCGAGGATGATGCCGATGATCGCCGGGACCACGGGAAGCCCGAAGCGGCGCATGAAGAAGCCGAGGAACCCGATGATGAGCAGCAGCCACAGGTCGAACGTGGAGCTGTTCGCGGCATAGGCCCCGATGCTGGCGAAGAAGAGGATGCCGGCATAGAGGTACGGCCTCGGGATGCGCAGCAGCCGTGCCCACACGGTCGCGAGCGGGAGGTTGAGCCCCAGCAGGATCGCGTTGCCGATGAAGAGGCTCGCGATGAGCGCCCATACCAGGGGCGCCTGCTCGTCGAGCAGCCGAGGCCCGGGCTGTATGCCGTAGCTCTGGAAGGCGCCCAGCATCACCGCCGCAGTGGCCGTGGTCGGGATGCCCAGCGTCAGCAGGGGCACGAGGCCCCCCGCGGCCGAGGCGTTGTTCGTCGCCTCGGGCCCGGCCACGCCCTCGATCGCACCCTTTCCGAACTCCTCCGGGTGCTTGGCCAGCTTCTTCTCCGTCGCATAGGACAGGAACGTCGGGATCTCGGCACCGCCGGCAGGGACGGCCCCGAACGGGAAGCCGATCACCGTCCCGCGCAGCCACGGCTTCCACGAGCGGCGCCAGTCCTCGCGGTTCATCCGCGCGCCATCGACGTGGACGATGTCGAGCGGTGCCCGGCGCAGGTGCGCTGCGACCCACAGGGCCTCGCCCACGGCGAACAGTCCCACCGCAACCACGACGACATCGATGCCGTCGGCGAGCTCTGGGATGCCGAACGTCAGCCGCTGCTGACCACCGAGGGTCGCGTCGATGCCGATCGTCCCGATGAGCAGGCCGATGCCGAGCGAGGCGAACCCGCGGACCTTCGAGGACCCGAGCACGGTGGTCACGGCGATGAAGGCCAGGACCATGACCGCGAAGTAGTCGGGTGCGCCGAGCTGCACGGCGATCTTGACGATGACCGGAGCGAGCAGGGCCAGGCCCAGGGTGCCGATGGTGCCGGCGACGAACGAGCCGATGGCGGCGGTCGCGAGAGCCGCGGCCCCCCGGCCCTTCTTCGCCATGAGGTTGCCCTCGATGGCGGTGATCACCGACGCGCTCTCACCTGGGGTGTTGAGCAGGATCGAGGTCGTCGACCCGCCGTACATGCCGCCGTAGTAGATGCCGGCGAACATGATGAACGCCTGGGTGGGCTCGAGTGTGAGCGTGAGCGGCAGCAACAGCGCGATGGTCATCGCCGGGCCGATGCCGGGCAGCACCCCGATCGCGGTGCCGAGCAGGACGCCGAGGAACGCGTAGAGCAGGTTGATCGGGGTCAGCGCATCGCCGAAGCCCGAGATGAGGGAGCTGATTCCGTCCATCACAGGATTCCCTTCAGCAGCCCGGCCGGGAGCTTGAGGTCGAGCACCGCGTAGAACAGGTACCAGGTGCTCACGGACATGACGAGCGAGATGACGGCGTTGCGGAGGTAGTGCCGGCTGCCGAGCGCGTAGGACGTGCCGAAGAACAGGACTGCTCCTGAGATCGGCCAGCCGACCCGCTCGATGAGCACGGCGTTGGCGGCGAACGACGCCGTGAGCAGGCCGATGGTGCGCCAGTCGCTGCCCTGAGACAGGTCGACGTCCTCACCACCCTCCTGCTCGCCGCGGCCGCCGCGCGCGATGTCGAGCGCGAGGAGGACGCCGGTCACCAGGAGCAGGATGCCGACGACGATCGGGACGGTCTTCGAGCTGACCGGGCCCCGGTTCATCGCGATGTCCGCGAGGCTCAGGGCATCGACGATCGCCCAGGCCCCGAGAGCCAGCAGGACCACGACGACGCCGTACTCGGCATACCCGTGCTTCTGCTTCTCGACCGCGTCGTCCGGCGGGAGCCGGTCCGGCGGGAGCCGGTCCGGGGGGAGCCGGTCCGGCGGGAGCCGGTCCGGCGGGACCGGGGCGCCGCTGGTCACGGGCCCCGGTCGCACCGGGTGTTGCTGTGGGGACGTCATGACGTCAGGCCGAGTTCCTGCAGGACGCCGGCCACGCTCTCGTTCTGCGCGGTCAGGAAGGACTTGAACTCCTCGCCCGACTGGAACGCGTCGGTCCAGCCCTGGTCAGTCAGGGTCTTCTTCCACTGCGCCGAGTCGTGCATCTTCGTCAGGAGGTCGACGTACTGCTTGGTCTTCTCCGGCGAGAGTCCGGGCGGGCCGACGATGCCGCGCCAGTTCGTGAAGACCATGTCGACGCCGATGCTCTTGAGGGTCGGTGCGTCGACACCCTCGACGGGCTTGGCGCTGGTGACGGCGAGGATCTTCACATCGCCGTTCTTGGCCTGCTCGGCGACCTCGCTGATGCCGGTCGCCGCGAACGCGACCTTCTTGCCGAGCACCGCGGTGAGCAGCTCGCCGCCACCGTCGTACGCGACGTAGTTGACGTCCTTGGGCGTGACACCGACGGCCTTCGCGAGCAGCATCGGCGTCAGGTGGTCGGGACCGCCGGCGTTGGAGGCGCCACCCACGGGGACCGAGCCCGGGTTGGCCTTCCAGGCCGCGACGAGCTGGTCGAGCGAGGTGTAGGGCGAGCCGGCCGGGACGACGATGGCCTCCGACTCCTCGATGAGCTTGGCGATCGGCACGGTGTCGTTGAGCGTTGCCTTCGACTTGTTCGTGTAGACGGCGCCGACGACCCCGAGCCCCATCTGCATGAGGATGTCGTCCTTGCCCTGCTCGTTGACGAGGCGCTGCAGACCGACGGTGCCGCCCGCGCCCGCCGTGTTGAAGACCTCGATCGTGCTGGCGAGCCCGGCGTCCTGCATGGACTTGGCCGCGGCGCGCGCCGTGGTGTCGTAGCCGCTGCCCGGAGAGTTGGGCACGAGCAGGCGCAGGCCCTTGACGGGGCCGGCTGCGGCCTGGGCGGAGCTGGCGTCGGTCGACTCCTCCTTGCTGACGCCGCAGGCGGACAGGGCGAGGCTGGCGGCAAGGATCGCGACGCCGACTGTGGTCGTGGTCCGAAAACGCACTGGAGACTCCTTTGTCTGACAGGGCGGGCACGAAAGGCCCGGTTGGTCCGCAAGCGTGCCGAGGCGGCATACGGCTGTCACGGTTAGGAGCGCAAACTCCATTTTGTTCATTTTGCTCAGGCGCACATTTGCCTTGCCGACGCGGATCGCCACAATGTCCGCATGAGCGCGACGTGGCGATCACGGTTGCGGCCGCGGAGGTGGACCCTCGCCGGTCGCATGCTAGCCATGCAGCTCGCGATCATGTGCGTGGTGATCATCGGGGTCGTCCTGGTCTCTCTCGCCCAGTCCGACGCACGTGCTCACGAGACGTTCGGGCGGCAGGCACTCCAGGTGGCCGAGCGGCTCGCCGGGACGAGCGCCATGCGAGAGGCGGCCTCCACGCACAACCCGGACGTCATGAGGGGTGCCCACTACGTCGCGGAGAGCGCGCGAGTGGACTCCGGATCCACGAAGATCATGCTGGCCCTCTCCGACCGCACCGTGCTCGTGTCGACCGACCCCCTTCCGGTGAGGAACGTGGTCCGGCTGCAGCCTGACCCGACCTATCTCGGGCGCGCGTGGGTCGGCTCGGAGACCGAGTCGGGGGCCGCGATGGCGACCGCGCCGGTGATCAACCCCAAGACGTTCCAGACCGACGGCGTCGTCGTAGTGACCCGGATGCACCCGTCCGCCATGGAGAGCCTGGCGGCGGCACTGCCCAACCTGCTGACCTACCTCGGCATCGCCACCGCCCTCGGGGTGGCAGGCTCCCTCCTGCTCGCTCGTCGCGTCAAGAAGCAGACGCTCGGCCTCGAGCCCCGCGAGATCACCGGTCTGGTCGAACAGCGCGAGGCCATCCTCCACGGCATCAAGGAGGGCATGCTCGCGGTCGGGCTCGACCGCCGGGTCACGATGGTCAACGACGAGGCCGCGCACCTGCTCGGCATCCCGCAGACCTCCGTCGGGCGCCACCTGGACGACCTCGACCCGACGGGCCGGCTCGCCGACATGTTCGCCGAGTCGGACGCCACCCCGGACCGCGTAATCCCTTACCGCGGAAGGGTGCTCACCCTCAACCGTATGCCGGTGCTCAGCCGTGGGCGTCACATCGGGTGGGTCGTGACGCTGCGTGACCGCACCGAGCTGCTCGAGCTGCAGCGTGAGCTCGACGTCACGCGAGACACGACCGACGCGCTGCGGGCCCAGGCCCACGAGTTCAGCAACCGGATGCACGTCGTCACCGGGCTGATCGAGCTCGGCGAGTACGACGAGGCGCGCACCTACGTCCGGCACATCACCGACAGCCAGACCCGGCTCACCCGGAGCATCACGGCGCACGTCGCGGACCCGGCCGTCGCGGCCCTGCTCATCGCCAAGTCGAGCCAGGCCGACGAGCGTGGTGTCGAGCTCGAGCTCGACGAGTCGACCGCCCTCAGCAAGCTCGACACGCTCGACGAGCGGCTCGCGACCGACGTCAACACGGTCCTCGGCAACCTCATCGACAACGCCTTCGACGCCTCGTCCGACGCGGCAGACCCGGTGGTCACCGTCGAGCTCGTCCAGGACGACCGTGAGGTGAGGATCACCGTGCGCGACACCGGTCCGGGCATCGACTCCGACCTCGGCGAGCGCGTCTTCCGGCACGGGGTCAGCACCAAGGAGGTCGAGCCCGGCGGGCGTCGCGGCATGGGCCTGGCCCTGGTGCGCGTGATCTGCCGCAAGCGGGGCGGCGACGTCCAGGTCAGCCACGACGGCGGCGCGGTGTTCGTCGCAACTCTCCCCTTCGAGCCCGTGACGCTGCCCGGGAGCGCGGCTCGATGATCCGGGTGCTCGTCGTCGACGACGACTTCATGGTGGCGCGCGTGCACTCGAGCGTGGTGTCCCGCCAGGCCGGCTTCCAGGTCGTTGGCGTGGTCCACTCGGCCGCCGCAGCGCTCGAGGCCGTGCGGACGACCCACCCCGACCTCGTCCTGCTCGACATCTACCTGCCTGACCTGAGCGGGCTCGACGTGCTGCGCCACCTGCGCGAGCAGTCATCCGGCGCGGTCGACGTCATCGTCATCAGCGCCGCTCGCGACGTGGACTCGGTCCGTCGCGCGTTGCACGGCGGCGTCTTCAGCTACCTCGTCAAGCCCTTCGAGATCGAGTCGCTCCGACAGCGGCTGGCCGACTACGCCGATCACCGCGCCGACCTCACCGAGCTGGACGACCGCGACGTGGTGGGCCAGGACGACGTCGACCGCGCCTTCCGCACGCAGGCGGCCCGCCGCACCCAGCGCCTGCCCAAGAGCATCAGCCCCGACACGATCGGCCTCGTGGCGCGAGCGCTCGACGATGCCGGCGACGACGGGCTGTCGGCGATGGAGTGCGCCGAGGCCACGGGCCTGTCCCGCAGCAGCACGCGGCGATACCTCGACCACCTCGTCGCCACCGGGAGCGCGGAGATGCGGCCCCGGTACGGCACGGCAGGTCGCCCCGAGCGCCGGTACCGCAGCCGCTCCCACTGACACCCCCGCCCCTCCCCCGTCGAGTGGCCGCTGCGTCCCACGACCTCCACCCGGTATGCGGGGATGGATGAGACCGAGCGGCCACTCGAGGTGATCCCACCCGCCCCACCGCGTCGAGTGGCCGCTGCGTCCCACGACCTCCACCCGGAATGCGGGATGCCTGTGACCGAGCGGCCACTCGAGGTGATCCCACCCCGCCCCACCGCGTCGAGTGGCCGCTGCGTCCCACGACCCCCACCCAGCCCCAACCCCACGTCGAGTGGGCACCGAACCCCACCAGCCCCACTGGCCTCATCGGCCTCATCGGCCTCATCGGCCTCATCGGCCTCATCGGCCTCAGTCGAGTGGGCGCCCCGTCCCACCGGTCACGTGACGGGTGGGGCCCCTGTGACGGGGCGCCCACTCGACAAAAGGGGGGCGGTCCCGCGCTCAGGGATGGGCGGCGAGACGGTCGGCGATGGCGTCGAGGGCGACGCCACGCGCGGTGAGGACGTGCGCCTCGGCCCTGCGCCGCGCCTCCTTCGGGTCGCGCCCGACGATGGCCTCGAGTATGCCGCGGTGCTCCTCGAGCGCAGCGGTCCGCCGCTCCTGGCTCTCGTTGGTGAAGGGCCGGTAACGGGACATGTGGCCGTCGACCTGCTCGTGGAGCCGGCGAGCCCATCCGTGTCCGGCGACCTGTGCGATGCCGAGGTGAAAGTCGTGACCGGCGCGCATCGCGTCGTCAGCGTGCCCCACGAGGCGGGCGTTGCGCTCGACCAGGTTCGTCAGGCTCGCCGCGTCGTCGTCAGTGAGCCGCCGGGCGGCCTCGGCCGACATGAGCCCCTCGAGGACGGCTCGAACACCGTAGAGCTCCTCGATGTCGGCAGCGCTGAGCGGCCGCACCACCATGCCCCCGGTCGGCAGCTGGTCGATGAGGTCCTCGGCGAGGAGCAGGCGCAGCGCCTCACGCAGCGGAGTTCGGCTGACCTGCAGCGCCGTCGCCAGCTCGGGCTCGTAGAGCCGCTGGCCGGGGGCGAGCTCGAGGTCGAGGATGCGGCGCCGGAGCTCGGCGTAGACGAGCTGGCCCCCCGAGGCGCGCTTCATCCGGTCCACGTCGTGGCCCTTCGTTGCGCACATGTATACAAGTATGCTTGCATGCCTCAATTCTTGCACGAACCCGATTCGCAAAGGAGCAACGGTGACCCACGTCGCGCACGCTTCCGCCATCGCAGGGACTGCCAGCTCTGCCCGAGGCCCGGGTGGCGCGCCGGCAGCCGAGCCGGTCGTGGTCATGCCCTCGGCGCTCACCGCCTTCGTGACCGACCTGCTCACCGTCCGCGGCGTGCCCGAGGCCGACGCTGCCCTGGTGGCCGACTCGCTCGTGACCGCCGAGCTGTGGGGCCATGCGTCTCACGGTGTGCTGCGGCTGCCGTGGTATGCCGCTCGGCTGGCTTCCGGTGCCATGGCCGCGGTCACCGACGTGGAGCCGGTCGTCGACCGTGGCGCGGTCGTCGTCCTCGACGGGCACGACGGAATCGGCCAGGTCGTTGCCCGGCGCGCCGCCGACCTCGGTGTCCAGCGCGCGCGAGCCCACGGCATCGCCGGCATAGCGGTCCGCAACTCGGGCCACTTCGGCACCGCCGCCTACTACACCCGCGCCGTCGCCGAGGCCGGATGCGTGGCCCTCCTCGTGACCAATGCCAGCCCGGCCATGGCTCCCTGGGGCGGGCGCCGCAAGTCGGTCGGCACCAACCCGTGGTCGATCGCAGCACCCGCCGGCCGGCACGGGGTCGTCGTCATGGACCTTGCCAACACTGCCGTCGCCCGGGGCAAGGTCTACCTCGCCGCCGAGCGGGGTGAGCAGATCCCCGAAGGATGGGCAGCCGCCGCCGACGGCACCCCGACGACCGACCCTGCCGCGGCCATCGACGGGCTGATCCTGCCCATGGCCGGCGCCAAGGGCTACGTCATCTCGTTCATGATGGACGTCCTCGCAGGGGTGCTCACCGGCAGTGCATTCGGGGACTCGGTCGCGGGCCCCTACGACCCGACCCGACGCAGCGGTGCCGGGCACCTGCTGATCGTGATCGACATCGCAGCAGCAGGCGATGCCGACGAGTTCGCCTGTCGCATGGAGCAGCTCGTCGACCAGACCCACTCCGGCGAGCTCGCGGCGTGGGCCGACCACATCCTCGTCCCCGGCGAGCTCGAGGACCGCGCCCGGGTCGCGAACGAACGCGACGGCATACGGCTCGCGCCGGCCACGTGGGCGGCGTTGCGCGAGCTGGCCCAGCCCCACGGCATACCCCTTCCACAGACCGACTCACCGACCCACGACCCGAAGGAGACCGCACCGTGATCGCCCTCATCGTCTCGCTCGACGTCATCCCCGAGCGCCTCGACGAGTTCGTCGACGCCATCGGCACGAACGCCGAGCGCTCGTTCAACGACGAGCCGGGCTGCCTCGGGTTCGAGGTGACCCAAGACCTGGCCGACCCGCATCACTTCGTCTTCTACGAGCGGTACGTCGACGAGGACGCGGTGGCAGCACACCGAGCGGCTCAGCACTTCGCCGACTGGCGACGCGCCGCCGACCGCTGCGTCGTGCCCGGAACGCAGCTGAACACCCTTGCCGCTGTGCGGGTCCGGCACAAGGAGGTAGGAGCGGCATGAGGATCCTCGTACTGCCGGGCGACGGCATCGGCTCGGAGATCACGGCGGCCACGCTGCGTGTCCTGGAAGCGGCCGACGAGCTGCATGAGCTCGGGCTCATGGTCGAGTCGGCGCCGATCGGGCTCGCGTCGCTGGCCGCAGAGGGCACGACCCTCCCCGACGCGGTCGTCGAGCGCGTCACCGAGGTCGACGGGACGATCCTCGGCCCGGTCTCGCACTACGACTACCCACCACGCGCCGAGGGCGGCCTCAATCCGTCGGCCGAGCTGCGGACCCGGTTCGCCCTTCACGCCAACATCCGTCCGTGCAGGTCGGTCCCGGATCTGAGCGTGCTGCGAGCGCCGATGGACCTCGTCATCGTCCGCGAGAACACCGAGGGCTTCTACTCCGACCGCAACATGTATGCCGGCCCCGGCGAGTTCATGCCGGACGCCGACTCCGCGTTCTCCATCCGCAAGATCACCGCGCATGCCTCGGCCACAGTGGCACGCGCCGCGTTCGAGCTCGCCCGGACGCGTCGCGGTGTGGTCACCGCGGTGCACAAGGCCAACGTCCTCAAGCTGTCGGACGGGCTCTTCCTGCGGGAGGTGCGCCGCGTCGCCGAGGGCTATGCCGACGTGGAGCTGCGAGAGCTCATCGTCGACGCCGCGGCCGCCCGGCTCATCCGAGACCCCAGTGGTTTCGACGTCATCGTGACGACGAACATGTTCGGCGACATCCTCAGCGACGAGGCGTCCGAGCTGTCGGGCAGCCTGGGGCTCGGCGGAGCGATCAACGTCGGCGAGGGCGTGTGCGTCGCCCAGGCCCAGCACGGCTCTGCGCCCGATATCGCCGGCCGCGGCATCGCCAACCCTGTGTCGCTCATCCGGTCAGCCGCGATGCTGCTCGACTGGCATGGCAGGCGAGCCGGACGCGCGGAGCTCGTCGCCGCGGCGCAGGCCGTTGACGACGCGGTGAGTGCGGTGATCGCAGAGCCCTCGACTCGCACCCCCGATCTCGGCGGCACCCTCACGACCGCGCAGGTCGCCGACGCGGTCGTCGCCGCCCTGCCGACTCGCGCGCCCACAACCGCCCTGTCCCGAGAGGACCACCATGCCTGACCAGCCGAGCGCACGCATCCTGGTCATTCGCCCGTCGACCGTCAGGCCCTTCGACCGCGGCAATGGCGTCGTCACGATCCCCTATGTCGGCAAGTGGAACTGCGAGACCAACAGGGTGACGACCGGGCAGACCCAGTTCGCCGAAGGCACGGGCCTGCCGCTGCACAGCCACAACGTCGAGGAGTCGGTGCTCGTCCTCGAAGGCGAGGCCGTCGCGGAGATCGGGGATGCGTCGTTCGATCTCGTTGCGGGAGAAGCAACTTGGGTGCCCGCGGGGGTGCCGCACCGTTTCTACAACCGCGGCGCCGGCACGATGCGGATCTACTGGGTCTACGGCGGCCGCGACGTCACCCGGACGATCACGGCGACAGGCGAGACGTTCGAGCACCTTTCCGAGCACGACCGCGGAGGACTGAGCACCCCATGACTGTCACCAGCATCTCAGCCGGGCCAGCGAACATCCAGACCGTCAACCCGGCGAACGGCACTGTGCTGCAACGGTTTCCGTCGATGGGAACCGAAGACATCGAGGCCGCCGTCGCGGCAGGCGCAGCTGCGTCCCGTGCGTGGGGCTCGACGCCACTGGCCGAGCGGCTCACCGGCGTCGCGCGGCTGGCAGCGGTGCTGAGAGACCGGACGGACACCCTCGCCGCGCTCGTCACCAGCGAGATGGGCAAGCCCCTCGCCGAGGCTCGCGGCGAGGTTTCCAAGTCGGCACTCACCGCCGACCACTATGCCGCTCACGGCGCCCGCGTCCTGGCCGACCGGCCGGTCGACCTCGACTCCCCCGACGTCACCGCCTGGGTCGCGCACGAGCCGATCGGGCTGGTGCTCGCCGTCATGCCGTGGAACTTCCCGATCTGGCAGGTCATGCGTTTCGCCATCCCCGCGGTCGCGGCCGGAAACGGCGTGCTGCTCAAACACTCTCCCAACGTGACCGGTTCCGCGCTCGCCGTCGCGGGGCTGTTCGAGGAGGCAGGCCTGCCTGCGCATCTCGTCACCGCGCTCGTCATCGCCGAGCCCGATGTCCCCCACGTCGTCGGGAGTCTCGTCGACGACGACCGCGTCGCGGGCGTCACCCTCACCGGCAGCAACAGGGCGGGCGAGCACGTCGGTGCCGCCGCCGGCCGCGCGGCCAAGCCGTCGGTGCTCGAGCTCGGCGGCTCGGATGCTTTCGTGGTCCTCGCAGATGCCGACGTCGAGGCCGCCGCCGCCGCCGCGGTCCGGGCCCGGTTCACCAACGCCGGCCAGAGCTGCGTCTGCGCCAAGCGGTTCGTCGTCGAGGAGCCCGTCGCCGAGGCGTTCGTCGAGCGATTCGTCGCCGGCGTCCGTGACCTGCGCGTCGGCGACCCGACCGACCCGACCTCCGATATCGGGCCGATGGCGCGCGCCGACCTGCGCGACGTCCTCCAGCGACAGGTGGACGCATCGGTCGCTCTCGGTGCCACGGTCGCGCTGGGCGGCCGCAGGATCGACGCGGACGGCTGGTTCTACGAGCCGACCGTTCTCGTCGACACGCGGCCCGGAATGCCGGTCTTCGACGAGGAGACCTTCGGCCCCGTCGCGGCCGTGGCCGTCGCCCGCGACGAAGCGCACGCGGTCGCACTGGCCGGCCACACGGCATACGGCCTGGGCCTGTCCGTCTGGAGCCGTTCGACGGAGGGCGCGGTCAGGGTGGCGCGGCAGGTCACCACCGGCGCGGCGTTCGTCAACGCGGTCGTCGCGTCGGACCCGCGGCTGCCGTTCGGCGGCACGCGGCGCAGTGGCTACGGGCGCGAGCTCGCCGACTCGGGCCTGCTCGCCTTCACGAACCAGCGCACCTACTGGGTCGCCGCCCCGGCCTGACCTCGGCGTCACCCGGCGGGCAGGGGTGTGCGGGACACCGCTGTGTGGCGAGCGACCTCGCTGAAGCCAGCCCGCTCGTAGAGGCCGATCGCCGGCCCACCGTCCTCCGCGACGATGACCAGCCGCCGCACGTGCGGGTCTTCATATGCCCACTCGCCCGCCGCGCGCACGAGGGCACCGGCGATGCCGCGCCGGCGGTACTCGGCGAGCGTCACGACGTCCTGGTAGCGCGCGAGGTCAGCGAGCCGGACGATCCCGAGGTTGCCGACGAGCCGCTCGCCGTCGAACGCGCCGAACCACCGCGCCCGTCCCGACTCGACGAGGGCGCGCTGCGCCGCAGCGCGCCGCCGCTCGAACACGAGCTGGTCGTCCCGCCGGTCGGCGGGCGTGTCGCCGCCCCCGACGACCGCCGACTGCTCCCAGTCCTCGGGCGTCTCCAGGGCCCGCAGCGTGAGGCCGCTGTCAGAGCCAGTGCCCTCCAGCAGTATGCCGTCGCGGGCGTCCCCGGACACGGGCAGTGCCTGCGTGGCGAGGTCGACGTCGACCTCGGCGTCCCAGCCGGCCGCTCGCCAGGCGCCCAGGTCGCCGCCGGCTCTGGTGAAGCCGATCGCGCGATGCGCGCTGGTCGGAAACTCGTGCTCGAACCGGCTTGTCCAGTGGTCGATCTCGGATGCACGAGCCTCACCCGAGACGAGTAGGAAGTTCCCCCACCAGAAGGTCGGGTTGGACTCGGTGCGCACGACGAGATGGTCGCCCGCGTCGACGACCGATGACCCCTGGAGCAGCAGGAGGTCGAGATCGGTGCGCAGCCCGGGAGAGTCGATGTGCACGGTCACCACCAGCCCTGGCGGCGGGCCCATCGCAAGAGCCACAAGCTGATGCCGAGCATGACGGCGAGCACGATGACGAGGTGCTCGATGTCGGTGCCGTCATTGCCGATGAGGTTCATGCCGTAGATGGACGCGATGGCGGTGATCGGAAGGGTGATCGCCGCGATCACGGCCAGACGCTCCATCGCCACGGTCATCTTCGTCGTGACCCGGGTCTGATAGAGGTCGATGACGCCGACGAGGAACCCCATCTCACCGTCGCCGAGGCTGCGCACCCGCTCGAACTGCTCCGCTAGGTCCCGCGCGTGACGTCGCGCCTCGGCGGGGACGAAGCGCTCCAGCGAGTGGATCCGCGCCTGGATGTCGTACGCCTGTGAGGCCATGGTGCGTGCGGTGCTCAGCTCGTGCCGCAGCAGGAAGAGACGCTCGAGAAGCTCCTCCGGGCGCCGGAAGTCGGCGGCCATGACGGCATTCTCGAGCTCGGGCAGCTGGCCCGCGACCTGGCGCACCGCTGCGCTCTGGCGGCGCGCGATGGCCGAGCCGATGGCATAGGCGAGCTCGTGTGCACTCTCGGGCCGGAGCCGACCGGCCTCGAGGCGCGCGCGGATCGCTCTGGTCTCCTCGGTCGCAGCCTCCTGGGTGAGCACCGGGTTGCGGGGGCCGTGAACGGTGACGAGGTACGTGTCCCCGATCAGCTCGTCGAGCTCGAGGACGTGCACGTGACCGCCCTCCCCGGTGAGCGGTGCGTGGAGGATGACGAACAGGTGCTGCTCGTAGGCGTGGATCGTCGGCACGAAGTTGCGTTCGGCGCAGGCCTGTCGGACCAGGGCGTGCGCCTTGAGCGGGCCCGCGAGCAGCCCGTCCGCCTGGTCGTCGTAGTCGGGGATGTCGACCCAGACGAACCCGTCGGACCGACCGAGCAGCCCCTCGAGCTCGGACGGCTGATGGTCGGTGATCCCGTCGGCGCTGACGAACGACACCTGCATGGTCCAACTCTGTCACCATGCCCGCTGCCTCGAACCGGATTGGCGCGCTCCTCGCGATGCCCGACCAGCGCCCGCGATTCGAGGTAATCGGGTCGAGGTGCAGAGTCGGGCTATTGGGCGACCTATCACCTCGACCGGAATACCTCGAACGGTGAGCAGCCCCCAGGGTCAGCCGGCGACGCAGGCTCCGGTACTCACCTCGTTGGTGGCCGAGGCGGCCTTGTCCAGAACGGGTTTCGCCTCGTTCAGGGTCAGGGCATATCCGGTCGAGTCGTCCTCCAGCGACTTCGCGAACACGACCCCCGAGACGCGACCGTTGGTGTCGAGCAGCGGGCCTCCGGAGTTGCCGGGCTGCACCATCGTGGCGAGCGAGTAGATCTCGCGCACGACGCGGTTCTGGCCGTAGATGTCCAGACCACGAGCGTCGAGCATGGCCCGGACCCGTGCGGATGACACACGGTAGGGACCGTCCAGCGGGAAGCCGGGCACCGCCGCCGAGTCGCCGCGCTTCAGCTCGCCACCGAGCTGCAGCGGCGGAAGAGCGAGGCCCGGCACGCTGACCACGGCCAGGTCGCGCTGCGGGTCGAAGATGACCACGCGCCCCCGCAGCGCCTGGTCGCCACCCTCGACCTGCACCTCGTCCGCCCCGGCGACGACATGCGCGTTGGTGACGATCTTGCCCGGTGAGACCACCCAGCCCGTGCCCTCCTGGCCACGCTGGCACTGCGCGGCCTGGGTGGTCACCTTGACGACCGAGCGGCCTGCCGCACGGACCGCGGGCAGCCGGGCGACGCCGGGGTCGGGGTCCTGCACCGGGGTGATCGGCTCGGGAGACAGGCCGCCGAAGACCTGCGGGAACCCTTGGCTGGACAGGAAGCCGCGGAAGCTCGCGAAGAGCTGGCCCGTCTCCTCGGGCACGACGGCGTTGACGACGCGCAGGACCCGAGACTCGGACATCGCCTTGGCCAGCGACGGGTTGCCGGCGCTGCGGAGCGTGCCGCCGATGAACCAGACGATGAGACTCGCGGCAAGCGTGACGACGATTGCGCCGAGCACCTGGTCGACCCGGCGGAACGAGCTGCTCCCGATCCGCTTGCGGATCGAGGCGCCGACCATGCTGCCGAGCCACTGTCCCAGCCAGCCGAACGCCACGACGCCGATGATGAGCGCAAGCACCCGGCTCCGCGAGTCCTGGGCGACGGCATCCCAGTGCGACAGCCCCGACGGGAGCAGCCAGATCGCGATGAGCGCGAACCCGAAGAAGCCCACGAGCGAGAAGACGCTCTGGATGAGGCCCTGCCGGTAGCCGGAGTAGCCGTACGCGACGAGCAGCACGATCAGGGCGATGTCGAGCACCACGCTCCCGGTCATCGTCGCGGCCCTCCGAGGTAGCGCTCCGGCAGCGGGCGGTGCACGCCGGCGTCCCACGGCCGGCTCAGCCCCGCGATCTCGAGCACCGCGCTGACCAGCCCTGCCGTGAACCCCCAGAGCAGCAGCTCGTCGAGGTCGAAGCCGGGGCCGACGAAGCCCGACGGATGCGTCACCGAGAAGCGCGTGGCCGGGTCGACCAGGTGCGACACCGGGACAGCGAGCACGTCGTGCACCTCGGCCGGGTCCCGCACCGACAGCGGCGACGGGTGCGCCCACCAGCCGAGCACCGGGGCGACGACGAACTGAGCGGGCGCGAGGTAGAGGGTCGGCAGCTGCGTGACGACCTCGACACCGCTCGGGTCGAGCCCGGTCTCCTCCGCGGCCTCGCGCAGCGCGGTCTCGACGAGGTCGGCGTCGCCCGGGTCGCGCGAGCCGCCCGGGAACGCGATCTGGGCCGGCTGGGTGCGCATCGTGTGTGACCGCTCGATGAGAACGAGGTGCTCGTCGGCGGAGGATGCACCGGCCGGCGGCGGGCCGAAGAGGATGAGGACGGCCGACTCGCGCCCCCCTTCCTCGGGCGGCACGAAGTGCGAGAACCATTCTGGCGCAGCATCTTCCAGCTTCACCGCGAGGTCATCGACCCATTCGGGCCGCGGCGCGGCCACGCCGGCCCCGCCAGCCACGCCGGCCTCGCCGCCCCCGAGCATCGGGGACGGCTCGATGGTGCCCGACCTGCCGGCATACGTGATCGCGCTGAGCGTCGACGTCACTGTCCCACCCAGCTCACCGGTCCACCCTGCTCACCTTGACGGCAGCAGAACAGGTCACCTCGGCGACAGCCGAACAGGTCACCTCGGCGAGGAGGTGAACAGGTCACCTCGGCGACAGCCGAACATGTCACTTCGGGGCCAGCTCGAACTTGAGCAGCTTGGCCGCCTTGTCCGGGTCGGTCTCACCGATCCCGTAGGAGGGACACCACCGCGCGACCGGGCAGGCGCCGCAGGCGGGCCGCTTGGCGTGGCAGGTGCGGCGGCCGTGGAAGATCACGACGTGGCTGAGCATCGTCCAGTCGCGGCGCATGAACAGCGCCCCGACCGCGTGCTCGACCTTGACCGCGTCGGTCTCCTCGGTCCAGCCGAACCGGCCGGCGAGCCGCCCGAAGTGTGTGTCGACGGTGATGCCGGGAACGTTGAAGGCGTTGCCGAGCACGACGTTGGCCGTCTTGCGGCCGACGCCGGGCAGGGTCACCAGGTCCTTGAGCCGCCCCGGCACCTCGCCGTCGAAGTTCTCCACCAGCGCGGCGCCGAGCTTGATCAGCGCGTCGGCCTTGTTCCGGTAGAAGCCGGTCGGCTGGATGATCGTCTCGAGCTCGACGCGGTCGGCGCCTGCGTAGTCGGCCGCCGTGCGGTACTTCGCGAAGACGATCGGGGTCACCTTGTTGACCCCGACGTCGGTCGTCTGCGCCGACAGGATCGTCGCGACGAGCAGCTCCAGCGGAGTGGTGAAGTCGAGCTCGCAGTGGGCGTACGGGTAGCGGTCGTGCAGCGCGCGGTACATCTTCCGAGCTCGACGGACGCGCGCGACCGGCGTCTCGTCGGCGGTCACGAGGGCACGGGCAGACACAGACGACACTGTATGCCGCCGGGCTGGGTGGCAACGACACCGGCCACGCCCGCTCCGGCGCGGTCTCGGTCCCTGGCCGTCACGCGCCGGCGCCCGACGGACAAGCACCCGGGACGTCGTCGCGGAGCGCGGGCGGCGGCATACCGCACGTGGCACACTGACCCCGTGGATCTCGACGTGGTGAGGCGCGCGCCCCTGTTCAAGGCTCTCGACGACGAAGCGGCCGCTGCGCTGCAGTCGGAGATGTCCCCGAGCCGCATGGAGCGCGGCGACGTGCTCTTCCACGAGGGCGACCGCGGCGACACGCTCTATGTCATCGCCGAGGGCAAGATCAAGCTCGGCCGCACGAGCGCCGACGGCCGGGAGAACCTCGTGGCGATCCTCGGGCCGGGCGAGATGTTCGGCGAGCTGAGCCTGTTCGACCCCGGCCCGCGCACGATGACCGCGACCGCAGTCGCCGAGACACAGCTGCTCGGGCTCGGCAACGACTCGCTCACCGGGCTGCTCACCGGGCGCCCGGAGGTGTCCAAGGCACTGCTCGCCGCGCTCGCGCAGCGCCTGCGCCGCACCAACGCCCACCTCGCCGACCTCGTGTTCACTGACGTGCCGGGCCGCGTCGCCAAGGCGCTGCTCGACCTGTCCGAGCGGTTCGGCCGGCCGGTCGAGGGCGGCATCATGGTCTCCCACGACCTCACCCAGGAGGAGCTCGCGCAGCTCGTCGGCGCCTCCCGCGAGACGGTCAACAAGGCGCTGGCCGACTTCGCGACGCGCGGCTGGCTGCGACTCGAGGCGCGGGCGGTGCTGCTGCTCGACGTCGAGCGGCTCAAGCGCCGCGCCCGCTGACCTCCCGGAGGTACTCGAGCTGGGCCTGCACCGAGAGCTCGGCAGCCGGCCACACGCTTCGCGGCACGTCGAAGTAGACGCGCTCGACGACCTCGTATGCCGTCTGCGCACCCTCGGCGACCGCCTGACGCACGTGGTCGAGCCGTTCGGCACGGTGCTTGAGGTAGAACGTGACCGTCGCTGCCGCGTCCTCGACGAACGGCCCGTGCCCGGGCAGCAGGCTGGCGACCGTTCCGGCGCGGGTGAGGTCCTCGATCCGGTCGAGCGAACCGAGGTAGGCCTCGAGGTTGCCGTCGGGCCACGCCACGACCGTGGTGCCGCGACCGAGGATGGTGTCGCCGGTGAGCAGGGTGTTGTCGGCAGGCAGCACGAAGCAGAACGAGTCGCTGGTGTGGCCGGGAGTCTCGACCGCGAGGATCTCGAGCCCGCCCACGGTGATCGTCTCTCCGGCGCGGATGTCGTCGTGGCCGCGTCCGAAGGCTCGCACCGGCGCTCCCGTGAGCTGGTGGAAGCGGTCGGCGCTCTCGGCGTGGTCGTCGTGACCGTGGGTCAGCAGCGTGAGCGCGACGCGCCCCCCGGTCTCGGCGACGTGGTGAAGCACCGTCTGGAGGTGCCGCTCGTCGAGCGGGCCCGGGTCGACGACTACCACCTCCGACGAGCCTGGCTCGGCCAGGACCCAGGTGTTCGTCCCGTCGAGGGTCATCGGCGACGGGTTGTGGCAGAGCACGCAGGTGGCTCGCTCGCTGACCAGCCCGCCGGCCCAGGCCGGGTCCGCCGCAGCGCCCTTCACGGCTGTCGCTCAGTGGGCTCGACGAGCTGCTCGACCACCATCGCCGGGCCGGCAGAGCGCTCGACGACCTCCGGCATGATGAGCGGCAGGTGCTCGGTGTGCAGGACGAAGTCCGCGGCGCTGCCCGCGGCTGCGATCTGCTCCACGCACACGACCGTCGGCGGGAGCATGAGAGCCGACCCGGCGGCATACCCGCGGAGCAGCTCGTCGGGGACGACCCAGCCCGCCTCGTCCGCCTCCGAGGTGTCCCCGTCGGCGAGCTGGTGCGACGGCATGAGCGCTGCGAAGAACCACGTGTCGAACCGCCGGGGCTCGAAGACGGGCGTCAGCCAGTGCGCCTTGGCGGCGATGAGATCCGAGCGCAGGACGAGCCCGTTGTCGGCGAGCACCTGCCCGAGCGACGCGGCCCGTGAGACGAGGTCGGCGCGAACCTGGCGCCAGCGCTCGTCGTCGACCGCCGCCAGCGGCCCGTTCGCCGACGGACCGGCCAGGAGCACGCCGCACTCCTCGAAGACCTCTCTGACGGCGGCGGCGACGTACATCTGCGCCTCGGCCGCGCTGCAGCCCAGGCGCTCGGCCCACTCCGACGGCGACGGGCCCGCCCACGGCAGGTCGACGTCGCCGTCGCGAGCGTCGACGCCTCCGCCCGGGAACACCATGGTGCTGGGCGCGAACGCCATGCCGGCGACCCGTCGGAGCATGAACACCTCCGTGCCGCCGCTGCCGCCGCTGCCGCCGCTGCCGCCGCTGCCGCCGCTGCCGC